>JANNRA010000023.1:0-5579 GCA_031401035.1 bacterium
GCGATTGTCGCAGACGATCACCAGCAGGCCGACGCCGTACTGCTGGGCGAAGCCGAAGGCGGCGGGGATCGGCGTGTAGTGGAAGGCGCCGTCGCCGACGACGCAGACCACCGGCGCCTGCGGTCGCGCCAGGGCGACGCCCAGCGTCGTACCGATGCCGGTGCCGAGCGCCCCGCACCAGCCGCGCACCTGGCGCAGGGCGCCGCCGCGGAAGAGCGTCCGCAGCATGTGCGGCAGCGGCGCGATGATCTCGTCGACCACCGTCGCCCCGGCAGGCAGGGCGGCGCGCAGCGCCTCGAACAGCGCCGTCGCGTGCACGCCGTCGCCCTGCTCCGCCGCAGCCGCCGCCTCCAGGCCGCGCTGGCGTTCGACGTTGGCCGCCTCGACGCGGCGGCGGCGCGCGGCGTCCGGCAGCGGCACCAGCGCGGCGACCTGCTCGGCCAGCGCGCCCAAGTTGGCGCCGACGTCGCCCGCCACCGCCAGATCGGTGCGGTACCCCCAGAACGGCGCCCGCGGCCGCAGCGGATCCTCGTCGAGGACGATGACCCGCACCTCCGCGCGCAGCGGCGTCTGCGGCGGATGCCACGGCGCGTTGCAGCCGGCGACGAGCACCACGTCGGCCTCCGCCAACGCCGGCTCGACCGGGCCGTGCGCATAGAGCGGATGGCGTTCACGGAGATGGGCGTGCACGCGTCCGTGGTCGCGCGCGCGGAGATGCTCGTCGACGGCGACGCCGCCGCGCGCGCGTGCCTGCTCGATGCGCTCGGCCGCGCCGCGCCGACGCGGCGGCGTTCTACGTGCAGACCTGCGTGCGTGGCACATCGAGCAAGTCAATTGGCGCGTCCTGCGGGTGCGTCGCGGTCGCGCCCCGCTTATGTTGCCACAATGATGAAGATGGAGATCGACAAGAGCCGGCCCGTGCTGGTGACCGGGGCCAGCGGTTACATTGCCGGTTGGGTCATCCAGCGACTGCTGGACGAAGGCCTGACGGTGCACGCCACCGTCCGCGACGCCTCCAGCACCGAGGGTCTCGCCCACCTGAACCGTCTGGCAGAGGGCAGCCCCGGCTCCCTGCGCTTCTTCGAGGCGGACCTGCTCGACGAGGGCAGCTTCGATGCCGCCATGGCGGGCTGCTCGACGGTCTTCCACGTGGCTTCGCCCTTCGTCCTCGTGGTGGAGGACGTCCAGAAGCAGCTCGTCAAGCCCGCGGTCGAGGGCACGCGAAACGTGCTCGAGGCCGCCAATCGCACCGACAGCGTCGGCCGCGTCGTCGTTACGAGCAGCTGTGCCGCCATCTACAGCGACAACGCCGATCTGGCCGATGCACCGAGCGGCGTCTTCACCGAGGAGATCTGGAACACCCGGTCCTCGCTGACCCACCAGCCCTATTCCTACAGCAAGACCCTCGCCGAGAAGGAGGCCTGGAAGATCGCGAATGCCCAGGAGCGGTGGCGGCTGGTCGTCGTCAACCCCTGCGGCGTGTTTGGCCCGGGGACGCGGGTTCACGAGGGCTCCGAGAGCTTCAAGATTCTCATCCAGCTCGGCGACGGGAGTCTGTCGCCCGCGGCACCGGACATGGGGCTCGGTCTCGTGGACGTGCGTGACCTCGCCGAGGCGCACCTGCGCGCCGCCTTCCTTCCCGGTGCTCAGGGTCGCCACATCATCTCCGGTCACGACACCAGCATGCCGGAGATGGCCAAGGTGCTGAGGGAGCGCTTCCCGAACCACAAGCTGCCGAAGATGGTGGCGCCCAAGCTCCTGATCTGGCTGCTCGGCCCCTTCATTAACAAGGCGCTGACGCGGAGGATGGTGTCACGGAACATCGGGCATCCCTGGAGGGGGGACGGCACCAAGAGCCGTCGCGAGTTGGGAATGCACTATCGACCCATCGAAGAGACCCTGCATGACCACTTCCAGCAGCTCATCGACCACGGGGCGTTCACCAAGGCCTCTTGAACCGGGAGCCCCATGTCCAACGAACCCCTCGACACCCTGCACGTTGGACAGGCCTGGCGCGTGATCATGCGCGATCTCGGACTCGACGAGCTCGCGATCCTCCGCCGCGCAAAGCAGCCGCCGACCCTGCTCGAGGGCGAAGGCAGCCGCATCTCCCTCGACGACTACTACGCGCTCTACGAGGCGATCGAGGCGGAGTGCGACGACCCCACCATCGCGCTGCGCGCAGGCCAGGTGGTGTCCATCGAGCTCTTCGATCCAGCCCTGTTCGCCGCCATCTGCTCGCCCGACATCAACACCGCCGCCACGCGGCTAGGCCAGTTCAAGCGGCGGGTGGGGCCCTTCAGCCTGGACGTGGACATCGGTTGCGACGAGACGCGCCTCGTCTACCGGGCCAAGAGCCGCCCGGACGTCCCGCGAATCCACGGTCTGTCCGAAGTGGTCTTCCTCGTCGCCTTCGCGCGTCGGGCAACGCGCCACGCCCTTGTGCCGCGGCGTGTCACCGCCCAGCGTCTCCCGACAGACCTCGCCCCCTATGAAGCCTTCCTCGGATGTCCGCTGGACCCGGGCGACGCCTTCTCCGTCGTCTTCTCCGCGCGAGACGCCGCCCGCCCCTTCCTGACGCACAACGCACGCATGTGGGAAGCCTTCGAGCCCGGCCTGCGCCGGCGCATGGCCGAAGCCGGGGAGCAGCGCTCGACACGCGAGCGGGTCGAGGCCGCGCTCCTTGAGCTCCTGCCCAGCGGGCGGACCCAGATGCGGGATCTCGCCAAGGAGATCGGGATGGGAACCCGCACTCTGCAGCGAAGCCTCGCAGCGGAGGGGACGAGCTGGCTCGAGGTACTCAACGGGACCCGTGAGCGTCTGGCCCGCCACTACCTCCGCAGCTCGGAGACGAGTCTGGCCGAGGTCAGCTTCCTGCTCGGCTTCGAGGACCCGAACTCCTTGTTTCGCGCCTTTCAACGCTGGACGGGAACGACCCCCGAGTCCTGGCGGGCCAACGTGCCGGCCGCCGTCGAGTGCGCACCCGCTCCCGGGGGCGCTCACCGAGGCAGCCCAGTAGGTCGCGGACGACGGCCGACTCAATCGCGCCAGAATCATTGCCCCCGCCCAATGGCGACGAACAGGAGACATTCCATGGCCAAGACATTCGGCGCGCAGTCGACGACGGACGAGGTGTTGGAGGGCGTCGACCTGCGCGGCAAGCGCATTCTAGTGACGGGAGCCTCCGCCGGCCTGGGCGTCGAGACGGCACGAGTGCTGGTGGCGCACGGCGCGCAGGTCGTCGGCGCCGCCCGCGATCTCGACAAGGCCAAGCGGGCGACCGAGCCGGTGCGGGCGGCGGCGGCGAACGGCGGCGGCCTCGAGCTGGTCGAGCTCGATCTCGCCTCGCTTGCCAGTGTGCGTGCCACCGCGGACGGGTTGGTCGCGGCCGGCAAGCCGTTCGACGTGATCATCGCCAACGCCGGCGTGATGGCGTGTCCGCAAGGCAAGACGTCCGACGGCTTCGAGACGCAGCTCGGCACCAACCATCTCGGCCACTTCGTGTTCATCAACCGGCTGGTGTCGCTGCTGAAGCAGGGCGCGCGCATCGTCATTCTATCGTCGCGCGGACACCGCTTCGCCGACGTCGATCTCGACGATCCGGGCTTCGCGCGCACGGCCTATCACCCGTTCGTCGCTTACGGCCGGTCCAAGACGGCCAACGTGCTGTACGCGGTGGGTCTCGATCGCCGGCTGAAGGGCCGAGGCGTGCGCGCGACGGCGGTGCATCCCGGCGTCATCCAGACCGAGCTCGGCCGGCATCTGACGCCGGAGCTGATCGCACAGATCACGCCGGCCGGCGGCGCGCCGGCCATGGTGCTCAAGTCCGTTCCGCAAGGAGCCGCGACGTCGGTGTGGAGCGCCGTGGTCGCGCCGGCGGACGCGGTGGGCGGGCGCTACTGCGAAGACTGTCACGTCGCCGAAGTCACCGAAGATCCCAGCGCCCGCGGGGGGGTGCGCGCGTATGCCCTCGATCCCGCCCGTGCGGACGCGCTGTGGGCGAAGAGTGAGGAGATGGTCGGCGAGCGCTTCCGCGTCGCGCGAGCGGACCGCGGAGCGCGGATCGCTAGACGCGAAGCTCGAGGTGGACAGGGCCAGAAGTATCAACCGTGACCAACTGCAACGCGCAGTCCGCTGGAGTTGCACACTGCTCATGAGAGCAAGGCTACGTCAGGTCGCCGCACCGCCGGCGGTCGCCCCAAGCAGAAGTCGCGCAGCGCTGTGAGGGGTTTAGTCTCGGCACACTACGGCGTCGCGCGCGGCCGGGAACTCGGCGAGGAAGTTGTCGCCCGTAAAACCGGCGAGCCGGCCGCGGTGCTCCGTAGTCAGCGCAATGACGGCCAATTCACCCTTGCGGACGTCCGGCGCGACGGGGGACCACCCAAGTCGGCGCCGCGGGGACCCCGCCGGCGGCCCGTCTGATACTGGGAGTCATGTCAAATCGCCAGCTCATACTGCCTATGCGCTGATTCGCTAGATCGACGTGTCGAGGTTGCGCGCCGCTCCGTACGGGTGCTACCGGCTCCCTCATCAGGCCCGGAGGATTCCCATGAAGCGAAAGGTGCTTGGCCGCTACATCGTAACTGACCCGCGCACCTGTCACGGGCAGCCGACCTTCAAGGGGACGCGGGTTCTCGTCGCCGATGTTCTCGAACTGGTCGCGAGCGGCATGGCCTGGGAGGCCATCTCGGCCCAGTGGGATGGGACGGTGCCGCCGGCGGCGATCGCCGAGGCGGTGCGGCTGGCCCGCGACGCCTTCGTCGAGCTGGACGGCGAGCGCCACGATGCTGCCGCCAGCTCTTGATCGTCCTGGACGAAAACATCCTCGCCGACCAGCGCGAGCTGCTGCGACGTTGGCGTCTTCGATGCCGTCAGATCGGGCGGGACCTCGGCCGACCGGGGCTGCCGGATGCCGAGGTGGTCGCCCTCTTGCATCGGCAGGGAGGGGCAACGTTCTTCACCCGTGACCTTCGGTTGGCCCGACCGCAGATGTGCGACCGCCGGTCATGTCTGGTCACGCTGGACGTCGGTCAGCACGAGACGGCCTGGTTCGTGCGGGAAGTCATGCGGCATCCCGCCCTTCGGGTCCGCGCCCGTCGCTTGGGCACCGTCGTTCGCGCCTCGCACGGCGGACTGCGAATCTGGCGGGTGGGCAGCGTTGATGCCCAGGCGGTCCCCTGGTCGCTGCCGGATCGGCGCCGACCGTCGCGCTGACAGGTGCTGGCAGCGGGGGCAGGCGATGCTGAGCCCAAGGGGACGCGGTGAAGAGCGAGTGTGAATGGGCGCCGAACGTTGCCCCGTTTCGGCCGGTCGATAGCCCGGACAAGCTGAAGGAGTTGACGGACCCTCCCCTATCGGACCCCCCGCGGACCGTTCGCCGCGGGTCGCTTGTGCTTGCTCCCACAGCGACGTCGATAGCGGCGCATAGGCAGTATGAGCTGGCGATTTGACATAATTCCCGGTCTCGGACGGGTCGGCGGCCGGGTCCCCGACCGGCCGATGACGCTCCTATCTTGGGGCGCGAGGCACTGACAAGGGTGCCGAGGCCCGGGCCAGCGTCCCTGCGGCGCGGTAGCGGT
>JANNRA010000024.1:0-4715 GCA_031401035.1 bacterium
CGAAATTTTCAGTTTCAATGCACCCATGATAGGGAGATCGCTGAAACTGAATTCACCATTAGATTTTGTTGTCAATCCTTTTAATAATACTTCTTTACTTTTTTTGGTAACGGTATCTAATTTATTTCCCATCAGCATCACCGAAGCGTCGGAAATGGGTTTCCCGTTTGCATCAATCAATTTTCCATAAATATGACCAATTGCAGGGGCTGCTGCTCCTGCTTTCCCGCCCATGCCACCTGGAGGAAACTGAGCGCTGGCTGTTATTGTGGTTAGTGCGGCGAAGATGACCAGTAGAATTTGTTTCATAACTTTTCTTTGATGAAACAAATCTACAATGTGAATTTCCTGTTTAAAATCAAATGAGACAAGTGGGAGAAATGTTGCGACGAAAGGAAATCAATATTTTTTGAGCTTGATGCCGTCGGGATCGCTGAAGAACACCGCGTAGTAGCCCGGCGCATACTCCGGGTACTCGCGCGGTGGGTCGAGGATGGCACCGCCCCAGGACGGCACCTCGCGCGCCAGCGCGTCGACCTGGGCGCGGTCGGCGGCGTTGAAGGCGATCTCACACAGCCCGACGCGATCCTTGCAGAAGCGCTCGCCGGCGAAGCGCGGATCGGCCGCTTTGATCCAGAACGACCCGCCGGCGCCCAGCCAGCCGACGCTCGGCCGATCGGCATCGGCGAACTCCCAGCAGCCGATGTAGCCCAGCCGCGGCATCAGCTCGGCGTAGAACGCGCGCGAGCGGGCGATGTCGTTGACGGTGATGAAGACGTGGTGGATGCCGCTCATCGCAGCCAGGCGCCCTACGGCTCCAGTACCACCTTGATGGCGCCCGACTTGCGGTCGCGGGCGATGGCGAAGGCTTCCGGCGCCGCCTCCAGCGGCAGGCGGTGGGTGATGAGAGTGCGCGGGATCTCGGGGTCGGCGGCGAGCAGGGCGGCGGCGCCCTCGATGTCGCGGCCGGCGGAATGGCGGCTGTACATGCTCGAGGGCTGCAGGCGGAGTTCCTTCAGCATGACCAGGAAGCCGGGCAGATTGAGCGGGCCCCAGTAGCTCGACAGCAGAATGACGACGCCGCCGGGCTTGGCGAGCTCGCAGACGCGTGCGACGGCGCTGTCGCTGCCGGCGCACTCGACGACGACGTCGTACTCGCCGTCGATCGGCCGCGCGCCGAGGCGTTCGCCGGCGGCGCGCTGCGCGTCGTAGCGCGCCTCGAGGCCGACGTCGGCGACGCCGGCATAGCGCGCCGCCGCAACCGCGCAGAGGCCGATCGATCCGCCGCCGACGATGGCGACGCGCTGCCCACCGTGCAGGCCGACCTTGCGGAAGCCGTGCACGGCGACGCCGAGCGGCTCGACCAGCGAGGCGTCGCGCGCTGCCACGCCGTGCGGCAGCGGCACGATGCAGCGCGGCGGCACGAGCACCTCGTCGGCCATGCCGCCGTCGCGCATGATGCCGACGATCATCGCCGGCGCCGCGCGGCAGAGGTTGTAGTCGCCCACCGTACACGCCTCGCACTGCCCGCACGGCGCCAGCGGCTCGATCGCCACCGGCGTGCCGTCAGCCAGCTCGCCGGCCAACTCGTGGCCGAGCGTCACGCCCATCGTCGCGCCGTGGTCGATCATGTGCAGGTCGGAGCCGCAGATGCCGGCCGCCTTCATCTTCACCCGCACCCCGTCGCCCTGCGGCGCCGGCACCTCGACCACCGTCACGGCTCCGTTCTCGACTCGCACTGCACGCATGCCGTCCTGCAAACCAGAGCGAAAGCGCTTCCGTCAACCGGAAGGATTCACACGGAGACGCGGAGGAACGGAGAGGTCGGCCGCTCGGCAGCACCCCTCCGTGACTCCGTGTCTCCGTGTGAATTCAAGGAAACGAGGAACGATTCCCGGCAGGTTTCGCTTGCTCCCCCGCACGCCGCGCCCCTATCCTCGCCGCCGCGCATGAGCATCGAACGCGAACGGTTGGAGAAGGACGGGGCGGCCTGGAAGCGCTGGGGGCCGTATCTGTCGGAACGCGCCTGGGGGACGGTGCGCGAGGACTACAGCGCCGGCGGCTCGGCCTGGGAGTACTTCCCGCACGAGCACGCGCGGGCGCGCGTCTACCGCTGGAACGAGGACGGGCTGGCCGGCGTCTGCGACGACCAGCAGCGGCTGTGCGTCGCGCTGGCGCTGTGGAACGGGCGCGACCCGATCCTCAAGGAACGCCTCTTCGGTCTCACCGGCACCGAGGGCAACCACGGCGAGGACGTCAAGGAGTACTACTACTACCTCGATGCGACGCCGACGCATTCCTACATGCGCTGGCTCTACAAGTACCCGCAGGCGGAGTTCCCATACGCGCGCCTGGTCGAGGAAGGCAGCCGCCGCGGCAAGGACGAGCCGGAGCTCGAGCTGATCGACACCGGCGTCTTCGCCGACGACCGCTACTGGGATGTGACCGTCGAGTACGCCAAGGGCGGCCCCGACGACCTGCTGATGCGCATCACCGCCTCCAACCGCGGCCCCGAGCCGGCGCCCCTGCACCTGCTGCCGACGCTGTGGTTCCGCAACACCTGGGCCTGGGGCTACGACGACCGCCGGCCGCTCCTCACCGCCGCGCCCGCCCCACCGGCGCCGACGGGGCGGCGCCATCCAGGGCCCGGCGACGGCGTCAGGGCCGTGCACGCCCACCACCACACGCTCGGCGACTACGCCTTCTGCGCCGAGCACGCGGACGCGCTGCTGTTCACCGAGAACGAGACCAACGCGGCGCGCCTGTTCGGCGGCGCCAACGCCACGCCGCACGTCAAGGACGCCTTCCACGAGTCCCTGGTGCACGGCCGCCGCGACGCCGTCAGCGCCGAGCCGCGCGGGACGAAGGCGGCGGCCTGGTACCAGCGCACCGTCGCCGCCGGCGGCAGCACCGTGCTGCGCCTGCGCCTGCGCACCGCCACGGCGGGCACGCTGCCGCCGCCGTTCGCCGACTTCGACGCGGTGTTCGCGGACCGCCTGCGCGAGGCGGACGCGTTTTACGCCGAGCTGCAGCCGCCCGGGCTCGACGCCGACCAGCGCGCCGTGCAGCGCCAGGCCTTCGCCGGCATGCTGTGGTCGAAGCAGTTCTATCATTACAACGTGCAGCAATGGCTCGACGGCGACCCCGCCCAGCCGCCGCCGCCGCCCGAGCGCCAGCGCGGCCGCAACCACCAGTGGGCGCATCTCAACAACGCCGACATCATCTCGATGCCGGACAAGTGGGAGTATCCCTGGTACGCGGCGTGGGACCTCGGCTTCCACTGCCTGCCGCTGGCGCTGCTCGATCCCGACTTCGCCAAGGAGCAACTCCTGTTGCTCGGCCGCGAGTGGTACCAGCACCCGAACGGTCAGATCCCCGCCTACGAATGGGCCTTCGGCGACGTCAACCCGCCGGTCTACGCCTGGGCCGCCTATCGCGTCTTCCAGATCACCGCGCGCCGCACTGGCGTGGCCGACCACGACTTCCTCGAGCGCGTCTTTCACAAGCTGCTGATCAATTTCACCTGGTGGGTGAACCGCAAGGACGCCGAGGGCAACAACGTCTTCGAGGGCGGCTTCCTCGGCCTCGACAACATCGGCGTCTTCGACCGCAGCGCGCCGCTGCCGACCGGCGGCTACCTCGAGCAGAGCGACGGCACCAGCTGGATGGGCGTCTTCTCACTGAACCTGATGGCCATCGCGCTCGAGCTGGCGCAGCACAACGCCGTCTACGAGGACATCGCGACGAAGTTCTTCGAGCACTTCCTGTATATCGCCGGCGCCATGAACCATATGGGCGGTGACGGCGTGTCGCTGTGGGACGAGGACGACGAGTTCTTCTACGACGTGCTCAATCACCCCGACGGCCACCGCGAGCGCCTGACGCTGCGCTCGCTGGTCGGCCTGACACCGCTCTTCGCCGTCGAGACCATCGAGCCCGCGCTGCTGGCGAAGGTGCCCAACTTCGCCCGGCGCCTGGAATGGTTCCTCGAGCACCGCCCCGAACTCGCCGGCCTGGTCTCGCGCTGGCGCGAGGCCGGCCTCGGCGATCGCCGCCTCGTCGCCCTGGTGCGCGGCCACCGCATGAAGGCGCTGCTCAAGCGCATGCTCGACCCGACCGAGTTCCTCAGCGAGCACGGCATCCGCTCGTTGAGCAAGTGTTACGAGGCCGCCCCCTACCGCCTGCACGTCGACGGCAGCGAGTACGGCGTCGAGTACGTGGCGGCGGAATCGCGCAGCGGCACCTTCGGCGGCAACTCCAACTGGCGCGGGCCGGTGTGGGTGCCGATGAACTACCTGCTCATCGAGGCGCTGCAGAAGTTCCATCACTACTACGGCGACGACTTCACCGTGGAGTGCCCGACCGGCTCGGGCTGCTTCCTGACCCTCGACGAGATCGCCGACGAACTCTCGCAGCGCCTGATCCGCCTCTTCACCCGCGACGCCGACGGCCGCCGCCCGGTGTTCGGCGGCCAGGAGACGCTGCAACGCGATCCGCACTGGCGCGACCACGTCCTGTTCTACGAGTACTTCCACGGCGACAACGGCGCCGGCCTCGGCGCCAGCCATCAGACCGGTTGGACCGGCCTGGTGGCGAAGCTCATCCAGCAGCAGGGCATGAAGGGCTGATCGCCGACCGTGCCGCGCTGTGGTATCCCGACCGGCGAGGTGAGTGGGATGGTACAGCAGAGCGGCCCGATGACGTTCGTGATCTTC
>JANNRA010000025.1:0-11290 GCA_031401035.1 bacterium
GCGGCGGAGGCGATCATCACCGGTGGCGGCACCATCACCCACCACCACGCCGTCGGCCGCGACCACCGGCCCTGGTACGACCGCCAGCGCCCCGACCTGTTCGCCGAGGCCCTGCGCGCAGCCAAGCAAGCGCTCGATCCGCGCGGCGTTCTCAATCCCGGCGTGCTGATCGGCTAGCCGCCTGCGCAGGGGAGGCTGGCGCCGGGTCGGGACTGATGCGGCGCGGCGGCAACCCGCCCCCCACGCTTACGGACGCCAGGATCGCCGCGGGGCGGCTGCCGTGCGGCAGCCGCCCCGCGCAGGTTCAGATATCGCGCCGCAGGCGCAGCATGCCGAGCATGGCGACCAGGCTGAGGACGCCGATAGCCACGGCGGTCATCTGCGGCGAGAGGGCCGGGGCCGGGGCCGGCTCGCGGACGCAGACGGTCGGGCCGAGCAGGAGGTTGCAGGTGTCGTAGGCGTAGATGCACTGGTTCGCGACCAGCGGCGGCACGGCGATATTGAAGTTGCCGGTGGCGTCGCTCGGCCCCGAGCCGAGCACGCTGTCCGGCGCCATGCACGGCGGTACGCTCGGCGTCGTGCCGCCGCCGCCGATCAGACAGATCTGAATGGTGGCGCAGTTCGGCTCGCCGTCGCCCGGGACGGTGTCGTCGCCGGGCTCGAGGCCGTCGCTGATCTTCGGCACCGCCGACGTCGGCGTGCGGGTTGCGGTGGTGGTCCTCGTCACGGTCGCGGTGTTGGTGACCGTGGCGGTTGCAGTGACGGTACGGGTGCCAGTGGCGGTCGACGTCGCCGTACCCGTTGCTGTCGCCGTCCCGGTGGCCGTCGCCGTCGCCGTGGTGGTGCCGGTTCCGGTGGCCGTTCCCGTCCCGGTCTGCGTCGGCGTCGCCGTGGCGGTGGCGGTGCCGGTAGCAGTAGACGTCGCAGTGCCGGTTTCCGTTGCCGTCCCAGTGGCGGTGGCCGTGGCCGTGCCTGTAGCCGTGGACGTCGCGGTGCCGGTTTCCGTCGCCGTCCCCGTCGCGGTCGCGGTGGCAGTGCCCGTGGCGGTGGACGTCGCGGTGCCGGTCTCGGTCGCCGTCCCAGTCGCAGTCGGGGTGGACGTGGTGGTCGCGGTCTCGGTCGCGGTACCGGTCTCGGTCGCGGTGCCGGTGGCGGTGGCGGTCTCGGTCGAGGTCGCCGTACCCGTCGCGGTCGGCGTCGGCGTCGATGTTGGCAGGGCGACCATGGCGCATGAGCCGTCGAGCATGCAGGTGTCGTTGATGCCGAAGACCAGCGCGTTGCAACCCAGGGACGCCAGGCAATCGCTCGAGCATTCGGCCACGGTGCGGCTGTCGGTGCAGAAGCCGGCCGAGCTGGGGCAGTCGAGACACAGGCAACAGCCGGTCGGGATCGGGGTCGGAGGCTGCGCCGCGGCAGGTGCCGCCGCGATCGCGAGCAGCAACGGGGCCGCAAGGAGCAAGCTGCGAATGGCAGCGAAGGATCTCGTCATGGTCATCATCCCCCGCCTCATCACTGCAGGTTCTGCGTCGGGAAGCCGGCGCAGCCCTGCGAACAGGCCTGCTGGTAGCCGAAGGCGATCGAGTCGGCGTTCATGCCCTTGCAGGCGCTGACACACGAGTCGGCGGTGCGGGCGTCGCTGCAGGCGCGCACCGCGCCCGCGTCGCCGCCGGCGGTGCCGCGACAGACGCAGCAACCCAGGGCCGTGGCGGCATCGATGGCGCGCACGGCCTCTGCCGCCCGGGCGGTGCCAGTCAGCAGGAGCAAGCCGATGACCAGAACCGCAGCGCTGGCGCCGATGCGGCGAAGGACTGTCGACGCCCGATGCTTCCCACTTCCGTCGCGCTTGGACACTTGAGACCTCCGCTCATCGCGCTGCCGCTGGACCACCCCTGCAGCAATGCGGCCGCAGATAGAAAAATGCTGCGTCGTTACTATCGCATGAGGGGCTCAGGTCAAGCGGAAATCCCACCCACACGCGGAACGCATGGCGTCCCGCCTGCGCGGCTTGCGGGCGACGGCGGCGCGCCGTAGACAGGGCGCTCGCATGTCTACCCGCGCCTGGCGCAACGCCGCCCTCAGCCTGCTGGTCAGCGGCGGCTTCCTCTATCTCGCCTTCCGCAACGTACCGCTCGCCGACCTCGGGGCGGCGCTGGGCCGCGTCGACCCAACCTGGCTGGCCCTCTCGGTGCTGGTCAGCTTCCTGATCATGATCCTGCGCGCCTTCCGCTGGCAGCTGGAGCTGCGGCCGCTCGAACACGTGCCGTTCGGCCGCCTGTGGGTGGTGACGGCCGTCGCGTATCTGGCCATCAACCTGTTGCCGGCGCGGCTCGGCGAAGTGGTGCGGCCGTGGTTGCTGTCGCGCCGCTCGTCGGTGTCGTTCGCCAACGTCGTCGGCAACCTGGTGGTCGAGAAGACCATGGATGCCCTGGTGACGCTGCTCTACATCCTCGCCGGCCTGGTGCTGATCGACAACCTGCCGCCGTGGGTGCGCACCGGCGCCAAGTTCCCCGCCGCCGGCGCCGCCATCCTGGTGACGTTGGTGCTGCTGCTCTACTGGCGCGGCGAGGCGTTCGTCGATCGCTACGCGCTGCGCATACTGCCCGAGCGGTTCCGCGCCGGCGTCATGCGCGTGGTCAGCGCCATCGTCGCCGGCATGCGCGTGCTGCCCAACCCGGTGCTGCTGCTGGCCGTCTTCCTGGCTTCGCTGGCGCTGTGGTTCCTGCCCATCCTGTCGAGCTGGATCATGATCCGCGCCTTCGACTTCCCGGTCCCGTTCAGCGCCGCGGTGGTGGTGTTCATCTTCATCGGCTTTGGCACGGCGCTGCCGAATGTGCCGGGCATGGTCGGCCCCTACCAGTACGCCTGCATCCTGGCGCTGGGCCTGTTCGGCGTCAGCCAGGTGGATGCCCTGGCCTACGGGCTGGTGCTCAACGCCGTGCAGTTCCTGACCCTACTGCTACAGGGCCTGATCGCCATGCCGCTCGCCGGCGTGACGCTGAGCGATCTGCGCCGCGCCACGGCCGACTGACCACGCCGCCAAGATCACTCCGGCAAGGCTCAGTCCGGCAGAGTCATTCCGGCATGACCATGGCGTCGTGCGCCTGCGGCCAGAGCTGCTCGACGCCGAGACCGGCGAGTTCGGCAGCAGTGAGCCAACGCGGCCCGGCCTCCCAGAACATCCACCAGTCGAAGAGGTTGGAGCTCAGCGATTCCTGCGTGTCCTCGAACGCGCCCTTCCACACCAGCTCGCCGGCGGCGACCGAGACGAGGCCCATCTCGACGCCGACCGAGGCCGGTTCGCTGGCCCCATAGGCAGTGCCAACGCGCTCGTGGAAGCGCGTCACGCGGCCGACCAGCACGGCTTCGGCGCCGAGCGCCTTGCCGAGCGCGACGGCGCGATCGAGCTGGCCGACGGCGCGGCGCAACTCCGGCGTCGTCAGGGTGTCCTCCACCGTCAGATCGGGCACGACATCGTACTCGGTCTGTTCGGCGAGGACGCGGTAGACCTGCGCTGTCACCACATCGCCCGGGGTGCTCTCGCCGCGCTTGCCGCCCTGGTCGGCGGCAGCCGCGGTCTCGAATGGCAGCACCACCAGCACCCGCACCGGCAGCGGCGGGCGCTCGTCTGGCCTGGCGCCGCAGGCCGCCAGCCCCACCAGCGCCGCCAGGGCGACGAGGCGCACCGCCCTCACCCGACGACCCTGACGCCGAGATCGCGCAGCTGGCGCGGATCGACGGCGCTCGGCGCTTCGGTCATCAGGCAGACGGCGCGTTGCGTCTTCGGGAAGGCGATGACGTCGCGCAGCGACGGGGCGTCGCAGAGCAGCATCACCAGGCGATCGAGCCCCAGCGCGATGCCGCCGTGCGGCGGCGCGCCGTAGGCGAGGGCGTCGAGCAGGAAGCCGAAGCGGCCGCGCGCCTCCTCCGGCGTCATGCCGAGCTGGCGGAAGACGCGCTCCTGCAGGTCCGCGCGATGGATACGGATGCTGCCGCCACCGAGCTCGACGCCGTTCCAGATGACGTCATAGGCCTTCGCCCGCACCGCATACGGATCGGATTCGAGCCGCTCGAGGTCCTCGTCCATCGGCGCCGTGAACGGATGATTCACCGACACGGCGCGTTTCTCCTCGGCCGAGTAGTCGAAGAGCGGGAATTCGGTCAGCCACAGCAGGGCGTTGCTGCCGGCCGGGATCATGCCGAGCTGGGCGGCGAGCTTGAGGCGCAGATGCGACAGCGAGTCGTTCACGACGCGCGGCTGGTCGGCGAGGAACAAGATGATGCCCCCCGGCGTCGCGCCGGTCGCCTGCTCGATGGCGCGCCGCTGCGCCTCATCGAGGAACTTGGCGATCGGCGACTGCCAGCCGTCTGGATTTACGCGCGCCCAGGCGACGCCCTTGGCGCCATAGGTGGCGACCGCTTCAGGCAGGCCGTCGAGGTCCTTGCGCGTCAGCTTGCCGCCGTCGGGCACGAACAGCGCCTTGACCAGGCCGCCCTTCTCCGCCGCCTCGCGGAAGACGCGCAGCTCGGCGGTACGGACGATGTCGGTGATCTCGGCCAGCTCCATGCCGAAGCGCAGGTCCGGCTTGTCGCTGCCGAAGCGGCGCATCGCCTCGGCGTGGGTCAGGCGCGGAAAGGGCTTCGGCACCTCGATGCCCTTGAGCGCCAACACCCGCGCCAGCAGCCCCTCGATGAGGGTGTAGATGTCCTGCGGCTGGATGAACGACGCCTCGATGTCGATCTGCGTGAACTCCGGCTGCCGGTCGGCGCGCAGGTCCTCGTCGCGGAAGCACTTCGCCACCTGGTAGTAGCGATCGAGCCCGGCGACCATGAGGATCTGCTTGAAGAGCTGCGGCGACTGCGGCAGGGCGTAGAAGCTGCCGTGGTTGACGCGGCTCGGCACCAGGTAATCGCGCGCCCCCTCTGGCGTACTGCGGGTGAGGATCGGCGTCTCGACGTCGATGAAGCCCTGCTCGTCGAGATAGCCGCGGATGGTCGCCGCGACGCGGTGCCGGAAAATGAGATTCTGCTGCGCCTTGGGCCGGCGCAGGTCGAGGTAGCGATACTTCAGGCGCGTCTGTTCGGCGACGGTGGTCTCGTCGTCGATGACGAACGGCGGCGTCTCCGCCTCGTTCAGGATGCGCACCTCGGCCGCCAGCACCTCGATCTCACCGGTGGCGAGGTTGGCGTTCACCGTCTCGGCCGGTCGCGCCCGCACCTTGCCGCGCACGGCGATGACGTACTCGCTGCGCAGCTCGCCGGCGCGCTCGTGCGCGGCCGGACTGTGCTCGGGGCTGAACACCACCTGCACCAGGCCGGTGCGGTCGCGCAGGTCGACGAACACCACCCCGCCGTGGTCGCGCCGCCCGTGCACCCAGCCCATCACCGTCACTTCGCCGCCGATGTCGGCGGCGCGCGGCACCCCGCAGTACACCGACCGCTGCCAGTCGCCGAGCAGATCCAGACTCATGCGTGCCGCTCCGTCCCCGCCCCGCTGGGGCTGATTGTGACCTCGAGCGCGGCGGCCGCCGCCAGCGCCGTCCGCAGCTCGGCCACCTCGCAGTCGAGCGCCGCCAGGCGCGGCAGATCGCGCCGCGCCGCCATGTCGCGCACGGTGACGCGGCCGGCGGCGATCTCCTCGTCGCCGACGATGATGACGTAGCGCGCCGCGAGTTTGCCGGCGTGGCGCATCTGGCTCTTCAGGCTGCGCTCGCCCGGCTCCACCTCGACGCGCGCGCCGGCGCGCCGCAGCCGGTGCGCGAACACCGCCGCGGCGCCCTCGGCGGCGACACCGAGCGGCGCGACGACGAACTCCGGCGCCGCCGCCTTCGCCGCGGCGGCGGCGCCGAGCACGATCGCCAGTCGCTCGACGCCGAGCGCGAAGCCGACGCCGGCGACCTCCGGTCCGCCGAGCGCCTTGACCAACCCGTCGTAGCGGCCGCCGCCGCCGAGGGCGTTCTGCGCCCCGAGCCCCTGCGCCACCACCTCGAAGGCCGTGCGGCAGTAATAGTCGAGGCCGCGCACCATGTACGGCTGCAGGGTCGGCCGCACGCCCTGTGCGTCGAGCAGCGCCCGCACGCGCTCGAAGTGGACGCGGCAGGCCTCGCACAGATGGTCGAGCATGCGTGGAGCGCTGGCGCGGATGGCGACGCAGCCCGGCTGCTTGCAGTCGAGCAGCCGCATCGGATTGTGCTCGAGGCGGCGAGTGCAGTCGTCGCAGATCGCCGCCGCATGCGCGGCGCCCCAGGCGACCAGCGCGACGCGATACGCCGGCCGGCAGGCGCGGCAGCCGAGTGAGTTGAGATGCACGGCGGCGTCGGCGACGCCGAAGTCGGCGAGCAGATCGTGCAGCAGCAACAACACCTCGGCATCGGCCGCCGGATCGTCGCGCCCCAGCAGCTCGGCGCCGATCTGCGAGAACTGCCGCAGGCGCCCCTTCTGCGGCCGTTCGCGGCGGAACATCGGCCCGAAGTAGTAGAGCTTGGCGACCGGCTCGACCGCGTGCATGGCGTGCTCGACATAGGCCCGGACGACGGCCGCGGTGCCCTCGGGCCGCAACGTCAGCGCACTGCCGTCGCGGTCCGCGAAGGCATACATCTCCTTCTCGACGATGTCGGTCGTCTCGCCGATCGAGCGCTTGAACAGCTCGGCGCGCTCGACGATGGGCAGGCGGATCTCGTCGAAGGCGTAGGCGTCGAAGACCGCGCGGGCGGTCGTTTCGAGCCCCGACCAGCGCGCCGACTCGCCCGGCAGGACGTCATGAAACCCTTTAACTGACGCGACTTTCATGCAGGTGGGAGCGCTTGAATGAAGAAGTTCGAGCGGCTATCAAAGGGGGTATCCCAAGTCAACGAAGTGCCGACGCTCGTGGAGATTGGCACCAGCTTGGAAACGCGCGGAGCGGGACGGACGTGCCTCGACCAACTACCACCCCGGCCACGGCCGCTCGCACCCGCATGCCGCCGCTGCTGGTGGCGCTGTCGGTGCTTGTCGCGGTGGGCGCCGCCGCCCTGGTCGCCCGCACCGTCGCCGGCCAGGGAACACCGATTCTCGATCGCTTCAATGGCTTCGAGAGCGGCGGCGCCGGCGACTACGCGATTGGCGCCGGCACCCCGCTCGGCTCGATGACCCATCGCAGCGACGCCGCCGGCCGTTTCGGTCTGCAGACCGCGGCGGTGAGCGGCGAGAACGAGTATGTGCAGGCGACGCTGTCGGCGCCGACGACGAGCTTCACCGACGCCGTCTGGGCCTGTGTCGAGGCGGCGCCGACGACGGGCACACGCCGGGTGCGAAGTTGGTCGAGCGGCGGCGTCATGGTCGCCGAGCTGCGGTTGCTGCCGAGTCGGCAACTCGAGTTGCTTATCAATGACCAGCCCGTCGGCAGCGCCAGCCCGGCGCTCAACGTCTGCCCGCAGTTCTCCGCGATCTTCGTCGAGTACCAGGCCGGTAACCCCAGCGGGGGCAGCGCCGCCCTGAGGGTCAACGGGTTGGGACAGAGCGGCGCCCAGCCCTCGAGCGAGGCTATCGATGCGACGCGTATCGGCATGGATGACGGCGGCGCCAGCGGCGCGTCGCTGATCTGGGACGACCACGGCCTCGTCAACGGCCTGAGCTTCGCGATCGAGTTCCGCATCGCCGGCCTGCTACCGCGCCCGGCGACGGCCGACCCGAACTTTCGCAACGATTGGGTGAGTGTCGGCTCATGCAATGATCCGGTTGGCTGCACCGATGAGCAGCCACCAGACGACGAGGGCTCCTACGTCGCTGCCAGCAGCGCCGGCGCCGCGCAGATGTTCTGCCTCGAGACTCCCTCGTCAAGCGGCGTGTTCGGCACCATCCTGGCGGTCAAGAGCCTCGCCACGGTGCGGAGGACCGGCGCCCCGGCCAGCCTCGACCTGCGCCTGCGCACCAATGCGTTCGGATGCGGCGGCAGCGTCGGCGGCTTCGGTTTCTCCGACCCGTTGCTGGTGGAGTTGCCGCCCGCGTATGGCGGTGTGCGTCGGGTCGACTTCACCAATCCCAACGACGGCGACGACTGGACGCTGACCAGTCTGTCTCGCAGCGCCCTCTTCGCCGAGTTCGTCAGCGGCAGTCCGGCCCGCATCACCCAGGTGCTTCGCGAGGTCGCCTTCGACACCTCCGGCTTCGCCTCACCGACGCCGACCGTGACGCCGACACCGACGCCGACGACGACCTTCACCCCGACGGCGACGTTCACGCCGACCGCGACGTTCACCCCGACGGCGACCTTCACGGCGACGCCGACCGCTACGCCGACACCGACCGCCACCTCGACATCGACCCGGACGGCGACACCGACGTTCACGCCGACGGTGACGTTGACGCCAACGCAGACTTTCACCCCCACCGTCACGCCGACCCCGACGCACACCTTCACCGCGACCTACACGTCGACGCCGACCTTCACCCGCACGGTGACCGCGACGCCGACGCAGACGGCCACCGTCACCATCACCGCGACGGCGACCAACTCGCCGTCGCCGACGTTGACGCCGATCCTGCGTTCGTTGGTGCGCGTCAACGGCTTCGAGGGCGGCTGGGCCGGCGACTACAGCGTCGTGCCGCAGGGTGCGAACGCCGCGATGACCGACGAGGCGCGCAGCGGCGAGTTCGCCCTCGAGGCGGCCGTGGCCGGCGCCGCTCAGTATGTGTTCACAACCCTGTCGACCCCGACGTCGACCTTCACCGATAGCATTCGTGTCTGCTTCCAGGGCACGATCAGCGGACGGCGTCGTATCCGACACTGGTTTGGAAGCGTCGCCCAGCAACCGGTCGTCGAGGTCTGGCTGCTCGCCGATGGCCGCCTTGAACTGCGGGTGGGCGGCCAGTTCATCGGCGAGAGCGTCGCACCCATCGAGGCCTGCTCCAAGGCGTACTCACACCTCGAGGTCCAGTATCGAGCCGACGGAGCGGAAAAGCGTGTTACGCTGCGGCTCGACGGACTGGTACAGATCGACAAGGAGCACTCGTCCGCCAGCCAAGTGGCCACCGTCCGCATCGGCCCAGACGAGACCGGCGTACCCTTGCTGCTGCCGCGTCTGCGCTGGGACGATCATCTCTTCTCGAACGTCGCCATGTGGCCAGGCGACCTCGGTCTTGTCGCTCTCGCGCCAACGGTGGATGGCTTCTATTCCGGCGCCGCCAGCGCCTGGTCGCAAATGGGATGCAGCGGCCCGGCCGACTTCACCTGCGTGCAGAGCCGGCCGCCCGACTCCGCGGTCTGGCTGCAGTCGTCGATCAGCAATGCCCTGCAGAGCTTCTGCTACCAGCAGGATCCGGTCGCGCGCGGCGTCGACGGCCCGATCCTCGGCATCAAGACCATCGTCGGGGCGCGCGACTTCGACCAGATCGCCACACCGGGTGGCATCTTCCTGCGCAGCGGCGGCTGCAACAACCCGGCTGGGGTCAACAATCCGCCCGGCGCCCCTGAGGTGTTGTTCGACGCCGGGCTCAATTTCTCCGGCTTCGGCCGCTTCGACGAGACCAATCCGGTCACCGGCACCGCCTGGGCGCCGCAGGAGATCGCCGCCACCGAGTTCGGCGTGCGGCACGCCATGAACCCGCAGACCACGGCCATCTCACAGGTGGTGCTCGAAGTGGTCTACGATCGCGACCCGCCGACGCCGCTGCCGACGCCGACGGCGACGGTGACGCTGACGCGGACACAGACGCGCACGCCGACGGCGACGCTCACCCCAACCCTGACGCCGACCGTCACGCTCACCCCCACTATCAGCCCCACCCCGACCGGGCCGACCCCGACCGCCAGCGCGACCGGCACGGCTACCCGCACGGCGACGCCGACGGCGCCGCCGACGGCGACGCCGACGGCGACCAGCACCGCCACGCGCTCGGCGACACCGAGTGCCACCGCGACGGAGACACCACTGCCGACGGCGACGCGCACCGGCACCGCCACCGCCACCATCACGGCGACGCCGCTCGACACACCCACGCCGACCGAGACGGCGACGCCGACCGAGACGGCGCCGGGGCCGACGGCCACCGCCACCGCGACACCATCGATCACGGCGACACCGTCCCTGACCGCGACGACGACGGTCAGTGCGACGCGGACCGCGACCGGCCCGACGCCGACGCCGACCAACACCTTCCCGCCGCGCGGCGACTACATCCTGGCGATGGGCGACAACAACTGGGAGTGCACAGACGACCGCGCCGTCGGACTCGGCTTCAGCAACATCGCCATCACCTTCGAGGATCTCGCCGTGCGCGAGAGCGGCGCAGCGCGCCTGCAGCAGTTTCTCGGCGTCTACGTCGCCCCCGGTCTCAGCGACGAGGACTATACGTTCCTGCAGGCGACGGTGCAGGACGGCGGTTTCATCGAGAGCTTCGTCCGCCTCGGCGGCGTCGCCGTGATCAACGTCGCCAGCGCCGGCGGGGCGCCGCGCAGCGACATCGCCCCTGGCGGCGTCGACTACGCCTCGCCGTCGCTGCAGAGCAACGGCCAGACGATCACCAACACCGTGCACCCGTACATCACCGGCGAAGGGTATGGCGGCGAGTTGCTCAGCGGCGCCGCCTTCTCGCAGTGGAGCCCCACCGCGCGCGGCTTCCTGAGCGGCCTGCCGGCCGGCGCGCGTGAGATCTTGCGCAACGCTCCGGGCCAGCCGTCGCTGGTCGAGTACGACTACGGTGCCGGCCGCGTCATCGTCACCACCCTGACCTTCTGCACGCCGGCGCAGCCGAACTCGATCGGCCGCGCCCTCGACAACCTGCTCGAGTACGCCCGCTTCTATCAGGGCGGCGCGCAGACGCCGGCGCCGACGGTGACGCTGACGCCGACGCCGAGCGCGACGCCGACCGGCCAGGCCACCACCACCGGCACGCGCACCCGGACCCCGACGCAGACGCCGACCGAGACGGAAACGGCGACCGCCACCGAGACCCCGACGCCGAGTGGCTGCGTCGGTGACTGCACCAATCTGAGCGAGGTCACGGTCGCCAACCTGATCGTGATGGTGAACGTCGCCCTCGGTACCGACACCGTCGATGCCTGCCGCAACGGCGATGGGGACGGCGATGGCGAGATCACCATCGGCGAGTTGGTGATGGCGGTGAACAACGCGCTGAACGGCTGCGCGGCGAGTCCGACCCCGACGCCCTGATCCGATGTGGAGTGGGGGGGGGGGGGGCGGGGGGGGGGGGGGGCGGGCGGGGCGGCCCCCCCCCCGCCGCGGCGGCCCCCCCGCCGCGGGGCCGGGCCCACCCCCCCACGGGGGGGCGCGGGCGGCCGCGGCGCCGCGGGGGG
>JANNRA010000026.1:0-20701 GCA_031401035.1 bacterium
CCCAGGCCGGCGCCGCCAGCGCGCCGACCAGGAGACAGAAGCCGGCCGAGGGCAGGTAGAGATAGCGCTCGGCGAGCGGCGCGTCGGGGATCTTCCAGAGAATGGCCAGCGACGGCGCCAGCGTCAGCCCCACCCAGGCCAGCGCGAAGAGCGGCAGCGCGTCGCCGCCGGCACGCCAGCGCCAGGCGGCGACCGCCAGCGCGGCGACGAACAGCGCCGCCAGGCTGAGCGACAGCGGACCGACGGCTATCTGGTCGATGTAGGCGTTGAGCGGCCAGGGCCACATCAGCTTGCCGACGTAGACGCCGACCGCGGCGATGATCTCCAGCAGCGGCCGCTGCACGGGCGCGACGCCGGGCGCGGTGCCGACGAATTCGCCAAGCGCGTGGCGGCGCAGCAGGACATAGACCAGTCCAGCGACGGCGACGCCGGCGTAGCCACGCAGCCAGGTACCAAGAGAGCGGCGGGCCGGCGCCAGCAGCAGGTCGCGCAAAAGTAGCAGCGGGTACAGGGCGACGCCGGCCTCCTTGGCGCCGAGCGCGCCGGCGGCGGCGACGCCGCTGGCCAGGCCGCCGCGCCACGACCACGGCATGCGCCCGTGCAGGACGAGGGCGGCGAGGAGGAAGGCGGTCGCCAGGACGTCGGAGCGGCCGGCGACCCAGGCCACCGACTCGCTGTGGATCGGATGGACCGCGAACAGCAGCCCCGCGGCCAGCGCGCCGGCATGTCCGCCCCGCCGCTCGGCGAGGAGCTGGGCAGCCAGCGCCCACAGCAGCAGCGCGGCGGCCGCGTGCGTGAGCACCAGCGAGAGGTGAAAGACGAAGGGACGCTCGCCGCCGACGGCGCGGTCGAGCAGGTAGGACGCGATGGTCAACGGCCGGTAGTAGTCGGGGCTGAACTGCGGAATGTCGCGCGGCGGGGCGAGCACCTCGGCGATGCCGCGGAAGGCGACCAGCTGCCGCTCGAGGATGATCGGATCATCCCAGACGAAGCCGTTGGCGAGGCTGTTGGCGTACGTCACCAGGGCCGCCAGGGCGACGGCCAGCGCCGCCCCCCAGGCCGGTCCCGAGCGAGCCGGCGGCGCCGCGGCAGCAGGCGGGCGCGGCGACGGGTGCGGACGCGATCGGGCGGCCATCGGGCCCCGCGACGGGCTCAGGGCGCGCCGGGCGGCGCGGCGGCGGGCGGCGCGATCGTGGGTTGGGCTGCGGCCGCTGCCGCGTCGGCAACGATGACCTCGATGAAGCGCTCCGGTTGCAGGTACTGGCGTGCGACGCGCTGCACGTCCTCGCGGCTCACGGCGTTGACGCGCGTGATGTACACGTCCGCGTAGTCCGTGCCGAGGCCGAAAAACCAGGTCTGGGCGATGAAGTCGGCGATCTTGGCATTGCTGTCGAGGCGCAGGGGGTAGCTGCCGGTGAGATAGCGGCGCGCCTCGTCGAGTTCCTCGACGCTGACCGGCTCGTCGCGCATGCGTTGCACCTCCTGGCGCGCGCGCGCGATGGCGTCGCCGACCGAGGCGTTCTTGGTCTGCATGACGATTTCGAATGGCCCGGGCGATTTGCCGGCGGCGAAGACGCTCGACACCGAGTAGGCGAGCCCGGCCTGGGTGCGGATGCTGTCCATCAGCCGCGACGAAAAGCCGCCGCCACCGAGCAGGTAGTTCATCACCGCGATGGTCTCGAAGTCCGGGTTGTCGCGCGCGATGCCGAGCTGCCCCATGACGATGCCGGCCTGCGTCACCGGCCGGTCGATGCGAATCGTCTGCGCCGTGGCCTCGGCCAGGGGCGGGTAGACGAACGGCGCCTGCGGGTTTCCGCGCCAGCCGGCGAGGACGCGATCGAGGGCGGCGCGTGCCTCGCCGGGCGACAGATCGCCGACGACCACGATCGCGGCGCCGCCCGGCCCGTAGTGGCGCGCGAAGAAGTCGCGCACCGCCGGACGCGTAATGCGCGCGACGCTCTCGGCGGTTCCCTCGACCGGGTGCCCGTAGGGCGTGTCGCCGAACAGCGCGCGCTGAAAAGCCTTCTGCGCCACCGACGTCGGGTCGTCCTCGTCGTCACGGATCGACGCCAGCACCGCCTCGCGCCGGCGCGCCAACTCGTCGGCGGCGAAGGCGGGATGGAGCAGCACATCGGCGAGCAACGCCAAGCCGGTATCGAGGTCCTTGCGCAGCACCTGCAGGGCGACGATCGCGTAGTCCTGATCGGCGGAGACGCTGAGGGAGGCCCCGACGAAATCGACGGCGTCCTTGATCTCCTGCGCGCTGCGCGTCGCCGTGCCCTCGGTCAGCAGGTCGGCGGTGAGCTGAGCGAGACCGCCCTGCCCGGCCGGATCGCGCCGCGCACCGGCATCGACCACGACGCGGATCAGCACCAGCGGCAGGTTGCGCTGCTCGGAGACTAGCAGCGCCGCGCCGCTGGTCAGCGTCTCCTGCACCACCACCGGCCCGAGCGCGCGCGCCGCAAGCGGCGACACCAGAAGGCACAACATCAATACGGCGCAGCGCATCAGTGCATCGGCCCCATCGGCAGCGCTTCGGGGGCGCCCGGCCCACTCGCCACCGGGTACGGCACGAGCACCCCCGTCGTGCGGTTCTCGGGCTTGAGGTAGATGCTGGCGGCGCGCTGGACGTCCGCGGCGCCGACGCCGCGTACGGCGGGCAGGTACTCGTCGATGCGCCGCCAATCGCCGGCAACTTCGTACTGACCGAGCAGCATGGCTTGGTAGAACAGTGAATCCTGCGCGAAGACGAAGCTCGCCTCGATGCCGTTGCGCGCCTTCTCCATCTCGCGCGCGCTGGGCGGCTCCTGGCGCAGGCGCTCGATCTGGCGCCCCAGCGCCACTTCGGCGTCAGCCACCGCGATGCCGGGCAGGGGCTGCACGTAGAGGGTGAAGAGGCCGGGATCGATGGAGGTGTAATCGTAGCTGGCGCCGGCGGCGCGGGCGACGCGCTGGCGGTAGACGAGTTCGTGGTGCAGGCGGGCGCTCTCTCCGCCGGCGAGAATAGTGGCGAGCACTTCGAGAGCGGCGGCGTCGGGGCTGGTCAGGTTCGGCGTGTGGTGCGCCATCGCAACGAAGGGCAGTTGCGCCTCGCGCTTCAGGTCGACGCGGCGGGCGCCGCGCTGCGGCGGCTCGATAGCGCGCACCCGCGGCGGTGCCTCACCGCGCGGGATGGCGGCGAATGCGTCGGCGATGCGCGCCGTCAGTGCGGTGCTGTCGAAGTCGCCGACGGCGACGATGAAGGCGTTGTTGGGCGCGTAGTACAGGCGATGGAAGGCGAGCACGTCGTCGAGCGTCGTCTGCGCGATATCCGACATCCAGCCGATGATCGGAAACTCGTACGGGTGGGCGGTATAGGCGGTCGTGGTCAGCTGCTCGAAGAGCGCGCCGATCGGATTGTTGTCGACGCGCAGGCGGCGCTCCTCCATGATGACGTCGCGTTCCGGCAGGAACTGTTCGTTGGTGACCTTCAGATTGGCGAGGCGGTCGGCCTCGAGGTCGACGACGACGCCGACCCGGTCGCTCGCCAGCGTCGCGAAGTAGGTCGTGTTGTCCTGCGAGGTGAAGGCGTTGGTGCGGCCGCCGTTGAGCTGGATGATGCGGCTGTACGCCTCCGGCCCGACTGTCTCTGTGCCCTTGAACATCACGTGCTCGAGGATGTGCGACAGGCCGGTGTGCCCGAGCGCTTCGTTGCGCGAACCGACCCGGTAGTACAGTTGGAAGACCACCACCGGGGCCTTGTGATCCTCGAGCAGGATCAGCTCGAGACCATTGGGCAACGTCGCCTCGACCACCCGCTCGGCGTAGGACAGCGCCGACACCGGCGCCACCAGCAGAACCGCCGCGAGCGCCGCCGTCATAGCGCGTCGCGCGCACGATCCGAGGCTCCACATACGATGTCCGCGCTAACAGCGGGGTGTGGGAGGGTCAAGCTGGAGGCGGCGTTGCAACGCTGCGGCGCATCGCGTAAGGACTCGATCGGCGAGGCAGACCGGCATACGGAGCGGTGGCCGAGTGGTCTAAGGCGCACGCCTGCTAAGTGTGTGTACTCCAAAAGGGTACCGCGGGTTCAAATCCCGCCCGCTCCGCTCCCCTGCCTCGCCCGCGCTGCGTTCGCCGGGGCTGGCCGCGCATGCTACGCGCGGGGGCTCGGAGGTGAGCGTCGATGACTGAGTTCCGTCGCGGCGAGGTGCGCGCCAACGGCATCCGTTTTGCCACGTTGGAGGCCGGCGATGGCCCGCTGGTGCTGTGCCTGCACGGCTTCCCGGACCACGCACGCTCCTTCCGGCATCAGTTGCCGGCGTTGGCGCGGGCCGGTTTTCGCGCCGTCGCCCCGTTCATGCGCGGCTACGCGCCCTCGGAGGTGCCCGCCGACGGCCCCTACCAGAGTGCGGCGCTGGCGAAGGACGGAGCGGCGTTGATCGACGCGCTCGGCTACCGCGAGGCGGTGGTATTCGGGCACGACTGGGGTGCGGTGGCGGCCTACGGCGTCGCGATCGCCGCACCGGAACGCGTGACGCGGCTGATCACCGCGGCGGTGCCGCACGGCCCGGCGCTGCCGGCGGCCTTTCTGTCCAGCTACGACCAGCAGCGTCGCTCCTGGTACATGTTCTTCTTTCAGTCCCCGCTGGCGGAGATGGCGGTGGCGCACGACGACTTCCGCTTCCTCGAGCGGCTGTGGGCCGACTGGTCGCCGGGCTGGGCACTGCCGGCCGACGAGTTGGCGGCCCTGAAGGACACCTTCCGTCAGCCCGGTGTCGTCGCCGCGGCGCTCGCCTACTATCGCCAGACCTTCGATGCGCAAAGCCAGCGGCCCGAGCTGGCCGAACTGCAGCAGCGGCTGCTGTCCGACCCGATCACCGTGCCGACGCTCTACCTGCATGGCAGGCGCGACGGCTGTATCGGCGTCGAGTTGCTCGACGGGATGGCGAGCCTCTTTCCGGGCGGCCTCGAAACACTCCTGGTGCCGGACGCCGGCCACTTCCTCCACCAGGAGCGTCCCGACCTGGTCAATGCCAAGCTGTTGGAGTTCCTCGCCCCGCTTCGCTAGACGGGCGATCTTTTCTTGACCGCCGGGCTGGCACCGGCAGGAGAGCGCGATGGGCAACGAGCGAGAGGCAGTCCTGGTCGGCTATGCGCGGACCCCGTTTGGCAAGGCCGACGCCCAGCGCGGCTGGTTCCGCGCCGTGCGCTCAGACGACCTGGCGGTCATCGTCCTCGACGCGGTCCTGCAGCGCACCGGCGTCGCGGCCGGCGACGTCGACGGCGTCATCCTCGGCGCCGTCGAGATGATGGGCGAGCAGGCCCATCCCGGCACGGCGGTGCCGTTCCTTGCCGGGTTTCCCCCGCACGTCACCGGGCTCAGCGTCGAGCGCGCCTGCACCACCGCGATGATGTCGGTGCACATCGCCGCGATGAGCGTACAGTGCGGGCTCGGCGAGGTGTACATTGCCGGCGGGCTCGACAGCATGACCCACTTCCGCATCCCGATGATCAAGGACGGGATGGACATGGACGCCATCATCAAGGAGGGCGGCCATATGTTGGCCGCGATGAACCCGAATCCGAAGATGATGGCGCGCATCAACCCGATCGAGCTCAACGGCGGACAGGGCGCCGAACTCCTCTGCGACCGCTACGGCATCACGCGTCGGGAACTCGACGCCTGGGCGCTGCTCAGCCATCAGCGCGCCGTGGCCGCCCAGGCGGCCGGGCGCTTCGCAGACGAGATCGTGGCGGTGGAGGGGGTGACACCCGAGGGCGAGCGCCGCCTCTTCGACCGGGATCAGGGTCCGCGCGCCGATACCACGCTCGAGCGCATCGCCGCGCTGCAGCCGGTCTACCGCACCGACGGCAAGATCACGGCGGCTGCGGCTTCCGGGCAGGCCGACGGCGCCGCCGTCTGCATGGTCATGTCGCGGCGCGAGGCGGCGCGGCGCGGCCTGGCGCCACTGGCGACCATCCACACGATCGCCAGTGGGGCCTGCGATCCGCGCGACCTGATCTACTCGGCCATCCCCGCCACGCACCGGGCGTTCGAGCGCTCGGGACTCGGCATGGCGGACATGGAGGTGGTCGAGATCAACGAGGCGTTTGCCTGCGCGCCGATCGCGCTGCTGCGCGAGTTCGGCATGGGCGATGACGGCGCGGCGAGGATCAACGTCAACGGCGGGGCCTGCGCGCTCGGTCATCCGGTCGGCGCCTCGGGTGCGCGCCTGGTCGGCACCCTGGCGCTCGAGATGCGTCGCCGCAGTTCGCGCTACGGACTGGCCACCATCTGCGGCGGCATGGGCCAAGGAGCGGCAACGATCCTGTCGCGGGAGTAGGGACGCCAGGGCGGAGGCACCCGGCTCAGGGCCTCGCCTCAGCCGCAGCGGCGGCCGCCGGTCGTCAGACCGGCGGCATGGCGGCCTTGGAGGCTGCTTCGTCCTTCTTCTGCTCAGTGCGGCGCCGACGTTCCTTCTTCTTCTCGGCCTCCGAGCGGGCACGGTCGCCCCGCTCGACCAGTTCGATCATCGACATCGCGGCGTTGTCACCGTGCCGGATTCCGAGCTTGGTGATGCGCGTGTAGCCGCCTGGGCGGGTCAGGAACCGAGGCGCGATCTCGTCAAACAACTTCTTGACGACCCCGTGCCCGACCACAAACGACGCCGCCTGCCGGCGGGCGTGCAGTGTGTTGCGCTTGCCGAGCGTGATCATGCGATCCACCCAGCGGCGCATCTCCTTGGCCTTGGCATCGGTCGTCTCGATGTGCTCGTGCTTGAACAGCGAGGTGACTAGGTTGCGAAGCAGCGCGCGGCGGTGCTCGCCCGTGCGGTTCAGCTTTCGTCCGGCTTTCAGATGTCGCATGGCGTTGGCCCTATGATCCCCTCACCCAACCCTCTCCCGAAGGGAGAGAAGCTCAGGCGCTCTCCTTCTCACGCGCCAGCCGCTTGTCGAGCTCTTCGCGGCCGGGGAAGTTATCGATGTTCATGCCGAAATCGAGCGCCATCTCGCGCAGGATCTCCTTGATCTCGTTGAGCGACTTGCGGCCAAAGTTCTTGGTCTTGAGCATCTCCGCTTCGCTGCGCTGCACGAGCTCACCGATGAACTTGATGTCGGCGTTCTGCAGGCAGTTGGCGGAGCGCACCGAGAGTTCGAGCTCAGCGACCGGTCGAAACAGGTTCTCATTGAGGGAGGGCGACGACGCCTCTTCCTCGGCCTGCATCTCGGCCGTCTCCTCGAAGTTCACGAAGATGCTGAGTTGGTCCTGCAGGATGCGCGCGGCATAGGCAACCGCATCTTCCGGCCGCACGCTGCCATCGGTCCACACCTCGACCGTCAACTTGTCGTAGTCCGTGCGCTGACCGACGCGCGCGTTGGTGACCGTATAGTTCACCTTGCGGACCGGCGAGTAGATGGCGTCGATGGGGATTGTGCCGACGGGGGCTTCCTCATCCTTGTTGCGATCGGCAGAGACATAGCCCCGCCCCATCTTGATGGTCAGGTCGGCCTTCAGCACGCCTTCCTTCGACAGCGTCGCGACCGGGTGCTCGGGGTTGAGGATCTCCAGGTTCGGACCGCCCTGAATATCGCCCGCCCGGACGATCCCCTCGCCCTTCTTGTCGATGTGGGCGTGCGCGACCAGTCCGTCATGCAGCTTGAGGCGCACTTCCTTCAAGTTGAGAACGATGTCGGTGACGTCTTCGCGCACGCCCGGCAGGGTCGCGAACTCGTGCAGGACTCCCTCGACCTTGGCGGCCGAGATCGCCGCACCCTGCAGCGACGACAGCAGGACGCGCCGCAGCGCGTTGCCGATGGTCGTCCCGAAGCCGCGCTCAAAGGGCTCACCGACGAACTTGCCGTAGGTGCCTCCGAGGCTCTTCTCGTCGGTCTCGAGGGTCTGTGGCTTGAGGAGATCGCGCCAGTTGCGTTGCAGCTGCATCAGTAGGCCTCCAATCGGACGTCGCTCGGCGTCACTTCGAGTACAGCTCGACGATCAGCTTCTCGTTGATCGGCATGGTGAGCTCGATGCGGCTCGGCAGTGCCTTAACGCGCCCGGTCAACCCTTCGCGGTTGACCTCGATCCAGCTCGGCCAGCCGCGGTGTTCGCCCTGCGCCAGCGCTTCCTGCAGGCGCATCACCGTGCGGCTCTTCTCGCGGACGGTGACGACATCGCCTGCCTTGAGCAGCGCCGAGGGAATGTTCAGCTTGCGCCCGTTGACCTGGAAGTGGCCATGCCGGACCAGCTGGCGCGCCTCGGCGCGCGAGGTCGCGAAGCCCATCCTGTAGACCATGTTGTCCAGGCGTTGTTCCAACAGCTGCAGCAGGATCTCGCCGGTGATCCCGCGCGTGCGCTCGGCCATGGTGAAGTAGCGGCGGAACTGTCCCTCGAGGACGCCGTACATGCGCTTGACCTTCTGCTTCTCGCGCAACTGCAGGGCGTACTCGGAGAACTTCACGCGCCCCTGGCCGTGCTGGCCAGGCGGGTAGTTGCGGCGCTCGATCGCGCACTTGTCCGTGTAGCAGCGCTCGCCCTTGAGGAAGAGCTTCAGTCCCTCACGGCGGCAGAGCCGGCATACCGAATCGATGTAACGAGCCACTGGCCAATCCCTCCCTGGTCGCCGCTTAGACGCGCCGCCGCTTCGGAGCGCGGCAGCCGTTATGCGGGATCGGCGTCACGTCGCGGATCACCGTAATGTGGAAGCCGGCGCTCTGCAGCGAACGCAGCGCCGACTCGCGGCCGGCCCCCGGACCTTTGACATGCACCTGGACGTTGCGCACGCCGCTGTCCATCGCCTTCTTCGCCGCGGTGTCGGCCGCGAGCTGCGCCGCGAAGGGCGTGCCCTTGCGCGAGCCTTTGAAGCCCACCGCACCGGCGCTCGACCACGCGAGGACCTGCCCCACCTGGTCGGTGATGGTGATGAGCGTGTTGTTGAACGTCGAGTGGATATGCACGACGCCGTCGCTGACAATGCGCTTGGTCTTCTTCTTCTTCGCCGTCGTCGTCGGCTTGTCGGTCGTTGAGTTCTTCGCCATGGGGGTTCCTCAGTGCGCCCGGGTCACTTCGTCGGCGCCTTCTTCTTGCCGGCGATGGCGCGGCGCGGTCCCTTGCGGGTGCGGGCGTTGGTGTGGGTGCGCTGGCCGCGCGCCGGCAGATTGCGGCGATGGCGCAGCCCTCGATACGTGCCGAGGTCCATGTGGCGCTTGATATTCATCGCGACATCGCGACGCAGATCCCCTTCGACCTTGAAGTTCTGGTCGAGGACCTGGCGGATGCGCACCACTTCGTCATCGTTGAGCTCGTCGCTCTTTTTGTTGCGATCGACATCCGCCCGCTCCAAGATCTGTTTCGACAGCGCCCGGCCCACCCCGAAGAGGTAAGTGAGAGCGATCTCGATCCGCTTGTTGCGGGGCAGGTCTACGCCTGCGATACGCGCCATAATTAGAACTCCTGCCTGCTCAACCCTGCCGCTGCTTGTGGCGCGGGTTCTTGCACAGGACCCGCACCACGCCTTCGCGACGGATCACCTTACAGTCTTTACAGATCTTCTTGACCGATGCCCTGACTTTCACGGCTCACTCCTCACCGGCGCGTCGGCGGACGCCGGCACGCCCATGCCCGCCAGAATGCGGTCCAGCACGGCCGCCGTCGATCCCGTGCCGTCGACGGCGCGCAGCATCCCGCGCGTCCGGAAGAAGGCCACCAACGGGGCGGTAGCCTTGTCGTACACGTCGAGGCGGGCGCGGATGGTCTCCTCACGGTCATCTTCTCGCTGAAACAGCTCGCCTCCACACCGGTCGCACACCCCCGGACGCCCCGGCGGATCAAAGGCGAGATGAAACATCGCCCCGCACTGGCGGCAGGTGCGCCGCCCGCTGAGCCGGCGCACGAGCTCGTTCCGTGGTACGTCGATGCTTACCACGTGGTCGAGCGGCATACGCTGTGTCTCCAGCATCCGCTGTAATGCCTCCGCCTGGGCGACGGTACGCGGAAAGCCGTCCAGCATGAAGCTGCGCGGCGCACCGTCGTCCTGGAGGTGCTCATCGATCATGCCGATGACCAAGCTGTCCGGGACGAGTTCGCCACGATCCATATAGCCCTTTGCCGCCACCCCGAGCTCGGTGCGCGCAGAAACGGCGGCGCGGAGGAGATCGCCGGTCGAGATGTGTGTCATGGCGGTTCGTTCGTGCATCAATTTCGATTGCGTGCCCTTGCCTGCGCCGGGCGGTCCCAACAGTACGATGCGCATTTCCCTCTGCGCCTCTCGGGCGAGCTCCACTGCCCGTCCCACGTCCGCGAATGCGCCGAATTGCGCCCAGTACTCACGTCGCCCGACGGCCGCGCAGCCGACCGCGACGCATGAATCCCTGGTAACTCCTCGTCAACATGTGCGTCTCGAGCTGCGCCACGGTATCGAGCGCTACACCCACGACGATCAGCAGCGCCGTGCCGCCAAAGTAGAAGGGCACGTTCAGTTGCGCGATGAGAATAGTCGGCAGGATACACACCGCCGCAATGTACAGTGCGCCGACCAGCGTCAGGCGCGATAGGACTCGGTCGATGAACTCGGCGGTGCGTTGACCCGGCCGAATCCCCGGGATGAATCCGCCGAACTTCTTCATGTTCTCGGCGACGTCAGAGGTGTTGAACGTCACCGCCGTGTAGAAATAGGCGAAGAAAATCACCAGGCCGACGAACAACACGTCGTACAGCAGCCCACCCTGATTGAACAGATCCTGTGCCGCCTGCGCCCAGGGATGGTCGGAGAACTGCGCGACCGTGGCCGGGAAAACGAGCAGAGACGAGGCGAAGATCGGCGGGATGACGCCGGCGGTGTTGAGCTTGAGTGGCAAGTGCGAACTCTGGCCGCCGTACATGCGGCGCCCGACGACGCGCTTGGCGTACTGCACCGGAATACGTCGTTGGCCGCGCTCCACGAAGATGATCAGCGCGACGATCGACACCATGACGACGCCGAGAAGGAGGAGCATCAGGATACCCAGCTCGCCCTCGCGCACGAACTGAAAGGTGGTCAGCACGGCCGACGGCAGGCTCGCGACGATACCGCCGAAGATGAGCATCGAAATGCCGTTCCCGATGCCGCGTTCCGAGATCTGCTCGCCGATCCACATCAGGAAGGCCGTGCCGGACGCCAACGTGATGATGGTCATGACGCGGAAGGCCCAGCCCGGTGCGATCACCACTTGCGCCCCGCCCGGCCCCTGCAACTTCTCGAGGCCGATGCTGATGAACAACCCCTGGATGACGGCGAGAACGATGGTGCCGTAGCGGGTGTACTGCGTGATCTTCCGGCGCCCAGCCTCGCCCTCTTTCGAGAGACGTTCGAGGTGAGGGATGACGACGGTCATCAGCTGCAGAATGATCGAGGCGCTGATGTAGGGCATGACGCCGAGTGCCGCGATCGAGAACCTCTCCAGCGCGCCGCCCGACAGCAGGTTGACCATACCGAGAACCGAACTGTTGATCTGGTCGAAGAACTCCGCCAGCGCGCGCCCGTCGATCCCAGGCGTGGGGATCGCCACCACGACGCGGAACACGGCCAGCATGGCGAAGGTGAACAGCAGCCGGCGGCGCAGTTCCGGAATGCGCCCGGCGTTGGCGAACCCCTCAAGCACCGGCAATCACCTCGACGCTACCGCCGGCTGCGCCAATGCGCTCCTTGGCGGCATCGCTGAACGCGTGCGCTTTGACGGTGAGCGCCTTGCTCAACGTGCCCTGGCCGAGAACCTTGACTGGCTGTCCGGCTCGCACCAAGCCGCGCTTGGCGAGCGTCTCGACATCGACCACCGCGCCGGCCTCGAAGGCCGCTTCGAGGCGGTTCAGATTGATCACGGCATACTCGCGTCGGAACGGATTGTGGAAGCCGCGCTTGGGGAGGCGGCGCTGCAACGGCATCTGGCCGCCCTCGAAGCGCGGGTGCGTGTTGCCGCCCGAGCGGGCGCCCTTGCCCTTGTGCCCGCGGCCGGATGTCTTGCCGAGCCCGGACCCGACGCCGCGACCGACACGCTTACGGCGCTGACGCGATCCCGGTGCCGGCTTGAGGTCACTCAGATCCATGGCGTTAGGCCTCCACCTTCACGAGGTGCGCAACCTTCCGAATCATGCCGAGCGTCGGCTCATCGCCGCGCACGGTAACGGAGCGGCCGCGCCGCTTGAGTCCGAGGCCCAGCAGCGTCTGACGCTGGCGCTGAGTCTGGCCGATTGGGCTGCTGGTCAGGGTGACCGTCATCTGCTTCGCGTCAGTCATCGTATTCACGCCGTCAACTCGGCCACGGTCTTGCCGCGCCGCGCCGCGACCTGCTCGGCCGTCTGCAGTTCCTGGAGGGCCGCCAGCGTCGCCTTCACCATGTTGTGGGGGTTATGTGAACCGAGGCACTTGGTCAGGACGTTGCGCACGCCGGCAAGCTCCACCACCGCACGCACACCGCCGCCGGCGATCACGCCTGTTCCGTCACTCGCGGGGCGAAGCAGTACGTGCCCGGCGCCGAAGTGGCCCTCGACGCCGAAGGGAATCGTCCCGTTGATCAACGGCACCGAGATCAAAGACTTCTTCGCCGCCTCGATCGCCTTACGAATCGCCTCAGGCACTTCCTTCGCCTTGCCGAGGCCGAAACCGACGCGGCCGTTCGAGTCCCCGACCACCACCAACGCGCCGAAGCTGAAGCGCCTGCCGCCCTTCACGACCTTGGCGACACGATTGATGTGGACGACTTTCTCCTTGAACTCGACGCCCTGAATCTCGATGCGTTCGCGACCTCGACCAATGGCCATAGGATCTCCTAGAACTGCAGCCCGGCGGCGCGTGCGCCGTCGGCTACTTCCTTGATTCGGCCGTGGTACAGAAAGCCGTTGCGGTCAAAAATTACCTGCGCGATGTTGCTCGCCTTGCACAGCTCGCCGATGCGCTCACCGATCTTGCGCGCGGCGGCCTTGTTGCCCGTCGCCGCTCCGTCGACATGTAAGGTCGACGCCGCGAGCAGCGTACGCCCGCTCTCGTCTGAGATCACCTGGACGTAGGTGTGCTTGTTGCTGCGGAACACGCACAGGCGCGGCCGGGCGTCGGTCCCGCGCACGCGACGCCGCACGCGCGCCTGCCGGCGCTCGCGCGCAACGGTGCTTTTCTGGGTCGCCATGAGATCTATCTCCCGCCGGCGCCGGCGGCCTTGCCCGCCTTGCGTCGAATTGTCTCGCCCGCGTACTTCACGCCCTTGCCCTTATAGGGTTCCGGCGGTCGCAGGGCTCGGATCTGGGCGCTGACTTCACCGATCAGCTGCCGGTCGCTGCCCTCGAGCATCACGACAGTCTGTTTGTCGACCTTTGCCTCGATGCCCGGCGGGAGCTGGTAGACGATCGGGTGCGAGTAGCCGAGGCTGAACTGGATGGCGCGCCCCTTGACTTCCGCCCTGTAGCCGACGCCGACGATCTCGAGCGTACGTGTGAAGCCGGTGCTGACGCCGGTCACACAGTTGGCGATCAGTTTGCGCGTCAGGCCGTGCAGAGCCCGCGTGCGTCGGTCCTCCCCACCGCGCGTGACGGTGACGTTGCCGCCGTCGACGGCGAGGCTGATGTTCGGCGGCAGCGAGTGCTGCGCCGCGCCCTTGGGACCCTTTACCTGCACCGTCGTGCCCTGCTGAGTGACCGTCACCCCGGCGGGCACAGCGATCGGGAGTTTGCCAATTCGCGACATGATTCGCCTACCAAACCGAACAGAGGACTTCGCCGCCAACCTTGCGGCGAGCGGCGTCCCGGTCGACCAACACGCCCAGGGGCGTCGAGATGATACTGATACCGAGACCGCCACGAACCCGCGGCATCTCCTCCGCGCCAACGTAAATGCGTTGACTCGGACGGCTGACGCGCCGGATGCCGGTGATGACTGGTTTGTGGGCGGCGTCGTAGCGCAACCACACGCGCAGATCCTTCTTGCGCGGCCCCACCTCGACCAAGCTGACGTCGCGAAGGAAGCCTTCCGCGACCATCACTCGCGCCAAGCGTTCCTTGATGACGGACCAGGGGCAATCGATGTAGTCCTTGCGCCCGTGGGCGCCATTGCGGACGCGGGTGAGCAGATCGGCGATCGGATCAGTCATTGACATGGTCGCGCCCTCACCAACTCGCCTTGGTCAGGCCCGGAATCAGCCCCTTGCGCGCCAAATCGCGCAAGCACAGCCGACACAGGTGGAAGCGGCGGTAGAAGGCCCGCGGCCGTCCGCACTGCGGGCAGCGGTTGTAGCCCCGCACCTTGAACTTCGGCGGCCGCTGCGCCTTGATCCGCAAACACGTCTTCGCCACGCTTCCTCCTAGGCCCGAAAGGGCATGCCGAGCGCTTGCAGCAGGGCGCGGCCCTCAGCATCGCTTTTGGCCGTCGTGACGATCGACACGGTCAGGCCCCGTACCTTGTCGATCTTCTCGATATCGATCTCTGGGAAAATGATCTGCTCGCGGACACCGAGCGAGTAATTGCCACGACCGTCGAAGGCGCGGTCCGAAACGCCGCGGAAGTCCCGCACGCGCGGCAGTGCGAGGTTCAGCAAGCGGTCAAGAAACTCGAACATGCGGGCGCCGCGCAGGGTGACCATGCAGCCGATGGGCATGTTCTCGCGAAGTTTGAAATTGGCGATCGCCTTGCGCGACTTCGTCACGACGGGCTTCTGCCCGGTAATAGCGGTGAGGTCGGCCACAGCGGAGTCCATCACCTTGGCGTTCTGGATCGCCTCGCCGAGCCCCATGTTGAGCACGACCTTCTCAAGGCGCGGCACCTGATTGACGTTGGTGTACCCCTGCTCTTTCATCAGGCGGGGCAGCACGTCCGTGCGGTATTTTTCTCGCAATCGCGTCATCGCACTCACCGATCGAGTTGTTCGTCACAACGGCGGCAGATGCGCACGCCGCGGCCGTCGTCGAGTTGGCGCTTGCCCATGCGCACTGGCGCATTGCACTTGTCGCACATGATCATGAGGTTCGAGAGGTGGATCGACGCTTCCTTCTCGATGATTCCAGAGGCGGACTGCGGGCCGCGCGGCTTCTGGTGACGCTTCACCATGTTGAGCCGTTCGATCAGCGCCCGATCCTTCGCCGGGAGTACGCGCAGGACCTTGCCGGTCTTGCCACGCTCACGTCCGGCGATGACCATCACTGTGTCGTTCTTCTTGATCTGCGCCCGCATGACGAATTCCTCAGAGCACCTCGGGCGCCAGCGACAGTATCTTCATGAACGCCTTGGCGCGCAGCTCGCGTGCCACCGGCCCGAAGATGCGCGTCCCGACCGGCTCGCGCTGATTGTCGATGAGCACCGCGGAGTTGCTGTCAAACTTGATGTACGAACCGTCGGCGCGCCCGACTTCCTTGGCCGTCCGCACAACGACGGCCTTCATCACGTCGCCCTTCTTCACCTTGGAGTTCGGGCTCGCTTCCTTCACGGACACGACGATGATGTCGCCGAGCGAGGCGTACCTCCGGCGCGAGCCACCGAGCACCTTGATGCACAGGACCCGGCGGGCGCCAGAGTTGTCAGCGACGTCCAAGACGGTCTCGGTCTGAATCATGGCGTCCTCAGCTCGCCTTCTCGACGATCGAGCGGACGCGCCACCGCTTGTCCTTGCTGAGCGGGCGCGTCTCGGTAATCAGGACACGATCCCCCACACTGCAGCTGTTCTGCTCGTCGTGAGCCTTGTAGCGCGCCCGCCGCTTCACATACTTTTTGTACTGGGGGTGCTTGACGAGCCGCTGGACGACGACCACGACGGTCTGCGCCATCTTGTTGCTGACCACCACGCCTTCGCGTGTTTTCGCTCTGCCGCGTTCCATCCCGCTCACTTCCCCGGCGCCACTACGGCCCGCGCCCGCTCGGCCCGAATCGTCTTGATGCGCGCGATATCGCGGCGCGTCTGCCCGAGGGCCGCGGGGCTCTCCAGCTGGTTGGTGCCACGCCGCAACCGCAGACGGAACTGGGCTTCGAGGAGTTCCTCCTCGCGCAGCGCCAGTTCCTGGTCGCTCAAGTCGCGTATCTCCTTAGCTTGCATGGCGAATCCCCTGCCGGTGGCGCTGCAGGAACTGGGTTGCGATCGCCAGCTTGTGCGCCGCCAGGCGCATGGCTTCGCGCGCCACGTCCTCGGTGACGCCCTCCATCTCGAAAATAATCCGCCCGGGCTTGATAACGACTACCCAGACCTCCGGATTGCCCTTCCCCTTACCCATGCGGGTCTCCGCCGGCTTCTTGCTGAGCGGTTTGTCGGGGAAGACGCGAATCCAGACACGTCCGCCACGCTTGATGTAGCGGGTGAGGGCGATGCGGGCCGCCTCGAGCTGCCGCGCCGTCATCCAGCCGCGATCGGTCGCCTGGAGTCCGTAGTCGCCGAATGCCAGCGTCGAACCGCGGTGCGCGGTTCCCGGGCGTCGGCCCTTCTGGACCTTGCGATGTTTGACCTTCTTCGGTGAAAGCATGGGAAAATCTCCGGCCGGCGATCAGACGCCCAGCGCGGCCTTCTGTGCCTCTTCCTCGCGACGGGAGAGAATCTCGCCGCGGAAAATCCACACCTTGACACCGATGACCCCGTAGGTGGTCTTCGCCTCGGCCACCCCGTAGCTGATATCGGCACGCAGCGTGTGCAACGGCACACGCCCCTCGCGATACCACTCAGAGCGGGCGATCTCGGCCCCACCCAGGCGACCACCACTGTACACCTTGATGCCCAGCGCACCCATGCGCATGCCCCGGCTCACCGCTTCCTTCATGGCGCGACGGAAAGCGACGCGTCGCTCGAGTTGCAGTGCGACGTTCTCGGCCACCAGTTGTCCGTCCAGGTCGGGACGTCGCACCTCGTGGATGTTGATGAACGTTTCCTTGTTCGTCAGGCGCGCGAGTTCGAGCTTGAGCTTCTCGATCTCGGTGCCCTTCTTGCCGATGACGATGCCAGGACGCGCCGTGTAGATGTTGATCTTTGCCTTGTTGGCGGCGCGTTCGATCTCAACTTTCGAGATACCGGCGTGGTAGAGGCGCTCCTTGAGAAACTTTCGTAGCTTGAGGTCCTCGTGCAGCAACTCGCAGTAGTCGCGACGCGCGTACCACTTGGAATCGCTGCTATCGATGACGCCGAGGCGGAAGCCCCGCGGATGGACTTTCTGACCCATACCCGCTCCTAACGCGCCCGCTCGTCGACCACGACGGTCACGTGCGCGGTGCGCTTGCGCAGTCCCGTCGCACGCCCGTGGGCGCGCGGCAGGAATCGTTTCGCTGTCGGGCCGCCATCGACGGTGATGACTTTGACGTAGAGACGGTCCACATCGACCCGTTGCGTTGTTTCGGCGTTGGCGACGGCCGACCGGAGCGCCTTGGCCAAGAGCGGTGCGGCCTTCTTCCGGACGTGCTGCAGCATCCCGATGGCGTCGCCGACACCCTTGCCACGCACGAGGTCGGCGACGAGCCGCACCTTGCGGGGCGAGATGTGCATATGGCGATGTACGACGCGCGCTTCCATGACGTCCCCTTACTTACCCTTCACGTCGGCTTTGCGATCACCCGAGTGACCGTGAAAGGTTCGCGTCGGCGAGAACTCACCGAGCTTGTGCCCGACCATGTTCTCCGAAACGTAGACCGGGATGAACTTGCGGCCATTATGCACGGCGAATGTGTGCCCGATCATCTCCGGTGTGATCGTCGATCGGCGGGACCAGGTGCGCACGATGCGCTTGTCACCCGAGGTGTTCAGCGCCTCGACCTTCCGGACCAGATGGCCGTCGACAAACGGCCCTTTCTTTACTGAGCGTGCCACGAGCGTTCCTCTCAGCCGCGCCGCTTAACGATATAGCGGTCGGTGCGCGGGTTGTGGCGGGTGCGATAGCCCTTGGTCGGCTGTCCCCACGGCGACTGCGGATGGTTACCCTTCGACTTGCCCTCGCCTCCGCCGTGCGGGTGGTCGACCGGATTCATCGCCACACCGCGCACGGACGAGCGCCGGCCGAGCCAGCGCGAGCGACCCGCCTTGCCGATCGAAATGTTGCCGTGGTCAACATTGCCAACCTGTCCGATCGTGGCGCGGCATGCCGCCTGGACGAGTCGCAACTCGCCCGACGGCAACTTCAGGAGGGCCATCGTACCCTCCTTGGCCATGAGCTGAATGGCTGAACCGGCGCCGCGCCCGAGCTGCCCACCACGACCCGGCCGCATCTCGACGTTGTGCACCGTGGTGCCGAGCGGGATGCCACTGAGCGGCATCGCGTTCCCCGGCTTGATGTCGGACCCCTTACCGGCAACCACCAGCGCGCCGACCTTCAATCCGACCGGCGCGAGGATGTAGCGTTTCTCGCCATCCGCGTAGTGCAACAGGGCAAGGCGCGCCGAACGATTCGGGTCATACTCGATGGCCGCCACCGTTGCGGGGACGCCGTCCTTCGCACGAGCGAAGTCGATGACGCGATAGCGACGCTTATGACCACCACCGCGGTGGCGGATGGTCATACGACCTCGGGCGTTGCGACCGCCCGTGCGAGGGCGCGGCTCGAGCAGCGAACGCTCGGGTTCGGTCTTCGTGATATCGCTGAAGTCGGCGACCGACATTCCTCGGCGACCAGCCGATGTCGGCTTGTACTGACGAATGGGCATGGTGCGTTCCTACACGTTATCGAAGAAGTCGATGCGCTGGCCTTCGGCCAGCGTGACGTAGGCCTTCTTCCAGGCCGGACGACGTCCGCTGTGCTTACCGACGCGACGAGTCTTGCCGAGCAGATTCAGGGTGCGAACCTTCTCGACCTTGACCTTGAACAGCCGCTCGACGGCGTGGCGGATTGCTTCCTTGGTGGCGTCGCGGTGGACCCGGAACACGACCTGATTCGCCGCTTCGCTCACCATGGTGCCCTTCTCGGTGATGAGCGGCGTGGTGACGACGTCGAAGACGCTCTTCACTTGTTGATCCTCCCGCGCAACGCGTCGACGGCCGCTCGCGTCAACACCAGGTGACGGTGGCGCAGAATGTCGTAGACGTTGGCGCCCTCGGCACGGAGGACCTTGACCTTGTGGAGGTTGCGCGCCGCCCGTTCGAGCAGGGGGTTGACCGCGTCGGTGACGATGAGGGCGCGCTCGAGGCCGAGGCCCTGCAGCACCTGCAGGAGCGACTTCGTCTTGCCGTCGGGGATCTCCAGCGCATCGACAACGACGAGCAGCCCCTCCTTCAGTTTCATCGCCAGCGCTGAACGCAGCGCGCTACGGCGCGCACTCGCCGGCAGCCGGTACGAATAGTCTCGCGGCTGTGGGCCGAAAATGACGGCGCCACCGGTCCAAATCGGTGACCGACTGCTACCAGCGCGGGCGCGGCCGGTTCCCTTCTGACGCCACGGCTTCTTGCCGCCGCCCCGGACCTCGCCGCGCGTCTTCGTCGCCGAAGTCCCCGCGCGCCGATTGGCGCGCTGCATATTGACCACTTCGTACAGGAGGTGGCGGCGGACGGGTCCGGCAAAGGCATCCGCGGGCAACGCCAACTCGCCGGCCGGCTGCTTGGCCTGGGTGACGACTGAAATAGTAAGGGGCTCAGCCATGTGTCGCCTACTTCTGGGCCGTCGCCCGAGCCTTGATCGCCAGGCGGACGATAACGACGCCACCACGCGATCCGGGAACAGCACCTCGCACGAGCAACAGGCGCTCCGCGGGACGTACCGCGACGACCTCGATGTTCTGCGTCGTGATCCGATCGTTACCGTACTGGCCAGCCATGCGCTTGTTCTTGAACACGCGCCCCGGGAACGATCGATTGCCGATCGAGCCACCGTGGCGGAAGTATTCGTGCGTGCCGTGGCTGGCGGGAAAGCCGCTGAAGCCGTGGCGCTTGACGACGCCGGTAAACCCGCGCCCCTTGGTGACGCCGGTCACGTCAACCTTGTCTCCCTCCTTGAAGAGGGCCTCGATACTGATTTCATCGCCCGGGCTCAGCGCCGCATCGCCCTCGTCGAGACGGAACTCGCGCAGCACCTGAAAGACACCCTTACCCACCTTGACACAGTGTTCGCGCACGGCCTTCGTCGCCCGCTGCGGCTTCTTGGCACCGAACCCAACCTGCACCGCGGCGTACCCATCGGTGGCGACCGTCTTTGCCTGCACGACGGTGCACGGGCCGGTCTCGATCACCGTGACGGGCACGAGCTCCCCCGCCGGCGTGTAGACCTGGGTCATTCCCAGCTTCTTTCCGATCAGTCCAAGCGCCATCGTCCTGCCTCGTTGCTCCCTGCCCCGCCCCGAATCACTGCAGCTTGATCTCGACGTCCACACCCGCGGCAAGATCGAGCTTTCCAAGGGCATCGATCGTCTGCTGGGTGGGGTCGAGGATATCCAGAAGCCGTTTGTGCGTGCGGATTTCGAACTGCTCCCGCGACTTCTTGTCGACATGCGGCGATCGATTCACCGTGAAGCGCTCGATGCGCGTCGGCAAGGGAATCGGGCCGGCGACCCGCCCACCGGTGCGGCGGACGGTCTCGACGATCTCGCGCACGGACTGGTCGAGCAACCGGTGGTCGTAGGCCTTCAAACGGATTCGAATCTTGTCGTTCATGAGCAGTCAGCGATTCCCGGATCAGGCGAGAATTTTGGCGACGACGCCGGCGCCGACGGTGCGGCCGCCCTCGCGGATGGCGAAGCGCAGGCCCTCTTCCATCGCGATCGGCATGATCAACTCCACGACCAACTTCACGCTGTCTCCGGGCATCACCATC
>JANNRA010000027.1:0-4115 GCA_031401035.1 bacterium
CGCAGCGCACCGCGCTGCGTGGCAACGACGCCGTGCGGCGCGCTGCGCTGCGGGCGAGACGCCCGCGGTCCCAGCCACTGCTCTTTCCCCAGCTACTGCCGCTTTCCCCCAGCTACTGCCCTCTACCGCGGCGGTGCTTTCCAGTGATCGGCGGACCGGTCGTTCGACGCCGCCGAGGGATTGTGGGTGGCGACCGGGCCGCACCGCTCGCCGTCACGCAGGTGGTGGTCGTCGCCGCGCGGCACCGTCACGCGTGTGCCGCAGCGGCCGCATCGCCCTTCGGCGTAGATCGTGCGTCGTGAGGTCGCCATTGCGAGGCCACGCTAGTCCGCTGGCGGCGATCCGCAAGCCGCGCAGCGCGATCAGCGGAAGTCGTAGTCGTCGAGATTCGGCGCCCGCGTCCAGTCCCAGTAGTCGACCAGGCGCCAGGGCGAGGTGATCAGCACCTTGCCGTGCGCGTTCTTGTACCAGTTGGACATGCCGGGGTGGGACCAGACGAGCGTCCGGTGGCGGGCGTCGAAGCGCTCGGCGTACGCATCGTGCACCGCGCGCCGGCAGTCCATCGCCCGCCACTCGCCGGCGAGCAGCGCCTCGAGGCAGCCCATGACGTAGCGGACCTGGCACTCGGAGTGGAAAATGATGCTGCCGGCGTGGGCGAGGTTGGTGCCGGGGCCGTAGAGGCAGAAGAGGTTGGGGAAGTCCGGCACCGTTATGCCGAGATAGGCGCGCGGTTCCTCCCCCCAGCGCTCGCTGAGCACCGCGCCGTCGCGGCCGACGATGGCCATCGGCCACAGGTAGCGGTTGGCGTGGAAGCCGGTGGCGTAGACGATAACGTCGACGTCGATCTGCCGCCCGCCGGCGAGGCGGATGCCGCCGGGCGTGATCGCCGCGACGGGCTCGGTGAGCAGTTCGACGTTGTCGCGTCGCAGCGTCGCCAGCCAGGTGCCGTTGTCCTGCAGCATGCGCTTGCCGAAGGGCGGGTAGGTGGGAATTGCCTTGCTGCGCAGGGCCGGGTCGTCGCCGAGTTGCTCGCGCATGTACTGGGTGAAGTACTCGCGCATGAATTCGTTCATGGCGTTCACCGAGCGCTCGGGATGCGGCCACTCGGGGTCGATCACCAGCGTCGGCAGCAGGCCGTCCGAGCCCGGGTAGAAGAGCAGGAAGCGGTACCAGCGGGCGTAGAAGGGGACGTGCCGCAGCAGCCACTTCTTGGCGGCGCTGACGCGCGAATGGTAGCGCGGGTTGGGCACCATCCACTGCGGCGAGCGCTGCAGGATCGTCAGCCGCTCGGCCTGCTTGGCGAGTTCCGGGCCGAGCAGAAAGCCGCTGGCGCCGGTGCCGATCATCGCCACCCGTTTGCCCGTCAGGTCGAGGTCGTGCGGCCAGCACGCCGAATGGAACGCCGGCCCGGCGAAGCTCGCGCGGCCCGGCAGGTCGGGGATCTTGGGGCGATTCAACTGCCCGACGGCGCTGATAATGGCGTTCGCCGTCAGGGTCTCCTCGGCACCGCCGCGCTGGCGCAGGCGCAGCGTCCACTGTCGCGCCGCCTCGTCCCAGCGCGCGCCGGCCACCTCCGTTGCGAAGCGAATGCGCGCGCGCACCGCGTAGCGATCCGCGCAGCGGTCGAAGTAGCGCCGCAGCTCGTCGCGCTGCGAGAAGAACTCCGGCCAGTCGTGGTTGGGCTCAAAGGAGTAGCTGTAGAAGTGGTTGGCGACGTCGACCCGGCATCCCGGGTAGCGGTTCTCGAGCCAGGTGCCGCCGACGTCGTCGTTCTTCTCCAGGACGACGTAGGGGACGCCGGCCTGCTCGAGGCGGATGGCGGCGAGCAGGCCCGACATGCCGGCGCCGATGACGGCGACGCGAAACGCGCCGCGGCGTTCGGCCGCGATCGCCTGCCACGCCACGGCGCGCGCGGCGCCGCCGTCGAGGGCGATCTCCTCGAGGAACATCGGCACGTACTCGTCCGCCACCGCCTCGCCGACCACGAAGCTCATCATCTCGCGGATGGTGTCCGGCGGCGGCGGCGGCGGCAGCGTGCAGCCGCGGTCGCGGTAGGCGCGCAGCGCGTCGAGCGCCAGGGCGCGCACGGCGGTCCTGTCGGCGTCGCTGAGGCCGCCGTCGACCTCGCCCGGCAGCGGCTTCGTCGGCCGCAGGGGGCCGCGCAGCAGACTGGCGTCGCCGCTCAGGTGGACGACGGCCAGCAGCAGTGTCGCGATGCTGGCGTGCTCGAGCGCGGCGGCGAGAAAGGCGTCGTCCTCGGTGATCGGGGCGTCGGCGGCGAGGGGCATCGGCGGGGCTCCAACGCCTCCCTCCTAGAGAGGTTGTCGCCGATTCGCCAGCGTGGCAAAGCGGCGTCGTGAGGCTCGCATTTCATCCGCTGGCGGGGGCGCTCGGCGCCGAGGTGTCGGGTATCGACCTGCGGCAGCCGATCGACGACGCGCTCTTCGCCGCCCTCGAGGCCGGTCTGCTCGAACATCAGGTGCTGTTCTTTCGCGACCAGGCGATCGAGCCGAGCCATCACCGGGCCCTGGCGCGGCGCTTCGGCGAGCCGGTGCCGCACCCGGCCTACGCGTCGATCGACGGCTTCGCCGAGATCAACGTGCTCGAGAGCACGGCCGAGCACCCGACCAGGATCGACACCTGGCACACCGACATGACCTTCCTCGAGTCGCCACCGCTGGGCTCGATCCTGCGCGGTCGCATCATTCCGGCGCGCGGCGGCGACACCATGTTCGCCAGCCTGTTCGCCGCCTGGGAGGGACTCTCGGAGCGCATGCAGCGCTACCTCGACGGCCTGGCGGCGTGGCACTCGTTCGCGCACGGCTTTCGCCACAGCCTGGCCGAGCCGGGCGGCTGGGAGCGCCTCGGCGCGGCGGTGCGCGCCAACCCGCCGGTGCGCCATCCGGTGGTGCGCACGCACCCGCGCAGCGGTCGCCGGGCGCTGTTCGTCAACCGCCTCTTCACCACCCACATCGAAGGCCTGCGCGAGGCCGAGAGCGATGCGCTGCTGCGCTTTCTCTTCGAGCACCTCGAAACGCCCGAGTTCAGCTGTCGCTTCCGCTGGACGCCCGAGGCGATCGCCTTCTGGGACAACCGCGCCACGCTGCACCGCCCGGTGAACGACTTCTTCCCGGCGCACCGGCGCATGGAGCGCATCACCATCGGCGGAGACCGGCCGCGGTGAGCCTGCGCCTGCTGGTGCTCGACGCCTACGACGACGCCGGCCGGGCGGCGTTGCGGGGCGCCGGCGCGACCGTGGCCGGCGAACTCTACCAGCGGCTGCTGCGCCACCTCGAGCCGGCGGCGACGATCGACATCGCGCCCAGCGGCGCCGCCGGCTTTGCGCCGCCGGCGCCGCTGGACAGCTACGACGGCATCGCCTGGACCGGCTCGAACCTGACCGTGCACCGGGCGACGCCGGCGGTGCGCGGGCAGCTCGAGCTGGCGCGCGCCGCCTTCGCGGCAGGCGTGCCCAGCTTCGGCAGTTGCTGGGCGGTGCACATCGCCGTCACCGCCGCCGGCGGACGCTGCGCCGCCAATCCGCGCGGGCGCGAGTTCGGCATCGCCCGCAACCTCGCGCTGACCGACGCCGGCCGCGCCCACCCGATGTTCGTCGGCAAGCCGACGCGCTTCGACGCCCTCACCAGCCACGAGGACGAGGTGGTCGAACTCGGGCCCGACGCCACCGTGCTGGCGTCGAACGACTTCTCCGCCGTGCAGGCCGTCCACGTCGCGCACCGGCGCGGCGTCTTCTGGGCCGTGCAGTACCATCCGGAGTACGATCTGGTGGACATCGCCCGGCTCGGCATCCTGCGTGCCCCGCAACTGATCGCGCAGGGGGGGTTCACGGATACCGCGGACGCCGCTGCCTACCTTGCCGATGTCGAGGCGCTGCACGCCGATCGCGGCCGCCGCGACCTCGCCGACCGCCTCGGCGTCGGCGCCGGCGTCCTCGACACGCGCCTGCGCACCTGCGAGGCACGCAATTGGCTCGACGGGCTGGTCAAGCCGGCGCAGCGGCGGTGAACCGAGCCGCGCGGAGCGCGGCGTGCGGCCACGAGGACCGCCAAAAGGGGACGTAGGGGCGAAAGGGGCGCTTCCGCATCGGAAGCGCC
>JANNRA010000028.1:0-1576 GCA_031401035.1 bacterium
GATGGCGGACTTCGCGGCGCCGTTCGGCGGCTACAAGCAGTCCGGCAACGGCCGCGAGTGGGGCGACTTCGGCTTCGAGGAGTTCCTCGAGGTCAAGGCCGTAATGGGCGCCCCGGCCTGAGCGATCTGGTCGGCTGCTCCACCAGGGCAGCGGTCCGGGAGCGCGGGCGGGCCGCCCGCGCTCCCGGACGCTGCTTGCCATGTACAGGGCCACTGCTTGCCCGCCCCGCCGCCGGAATGTCAGGCTCCCGCCCATGGCAGACAATCCGATGCTCACCACCGACCCCCTGCACGCGCAGGCGCGCGTCTGGGGCGACCCGTTCGAGGTTGCCCCCGACGTCTTCATGTTCCCCGCCTTCGTCAACACCTACGCGCTGCGCACGCCGGCCGGCCTGCTGCTCATCGACCCCGGCTTCGGGCACGCCAGCCGGCCGATGCACGACGCCGTGCGCGCCTGGAGCGAGGCGCCGCTGCACACCGCCGTCTACACGCACGGCCACGTCGACCACGCCTTCGGCCTGCGCGCCTTCCTCAAGGCCGGCGACACGCCGCAGATCGTCGCGCAGGAGAACTGCCTCGGCCGCTTCCGCCGCTACGCCATGACCAACGGCTGGAACGCGCGCATCAACCAGCGCCAGTTCAGCCTGCCGCAGCCGTTCTTCCCGAGCGAGTTCGACTGGCCGACGCTGACCTTCCGCGCGGCGCTGACGCAGCGCCTCGGCGATCTCGAGGTGCAGTTCCACGCCGCCAAGGGCGAGACCGACGACGCCTGCTGGGTGTGGGTCCCCGAGCGCAAGCTGCTCTTCACCGGCGACCTCATCATCTGGCAGGCGCCCAACTGCGGCAACCCGCAGAAGGTGCAGCGCTACCCGGCGGAATGGGCCGACGCGCTCGAGACCATGGCCGGCTGCAACGCCGAGCACCTCTTCCCCGGCCACGGCCTCGCCATCCACGGCCGCGACGCCGTGCGCACGGTGCTCACCGAGACCGCCCGCTACCTGCGCGTCATCATCGATCAGGTGCTGACGCTGATGAACGAGGGCCGCACGCCGGAGGAGATCTTCCACGCCGTCGAACCCGACGCCGAATTGGCCACACGCCCCTACCTGCAGGCCAACTACGACCACCCGAAGTTCATCGTCCGCAACCTGCTGCGCCTGTGGGGCGGCTGGTGGAACGGCAACGCCGCCGACCTGCTGCCGGCGACGCACGAGGCGCAGGCCGCCGAGATCGCCGCGCTCGCCGGCGGCGTCGAGGCGCTGATCGCGCGCGGCCGCGCCCTGCTCGCCGCCGGCGACAGCACCCTCGCCGCGCACGCCGCCGAGTGGGCCAGCCGCGCCGCGCCCGCTCACCGCGCCGCGCAGGAGCTCAAACGCGACGTCTACGAACGCCGCCTGAGCGAGGAATCCGCCCTGATGGCGCAGGGCATCTACCGCGCCGCCATGAACGATGCCCGCCGCGCCCTCGAGGAGGAGCCCGAGAGCAGAGGCGGCCTCATGATGGGCCACAAGGAGTAGACTCTCCGCCTTCGCGTCAGTTGCTCATAGTGGCAGCGGCCGGGAGCGCGGGCGGCTCG
>JANNRA010000029.1:0-5280 GCA_031401035.1 bacterium
GGCCGGCGCGCCGGCGCGGGCGGCGTGACGCGGCGGCGGCGGCGCCCGGCGCGATGCCCAACTTCCGCCACCGCCTGACCCGCCCGCAACAACGCATCTACGATCGCAGCAACGGGATCGGCGGCATTCCGCTGCGCCCGACGCCGCGCCTGGGGCGCGCCGTCGCGCTGCTCGAATGGCCGCTCGCGCACGGCGATCGGCCGCGCACCGAGCGCGTCGCGCAGGTCATCTGCGACGAATTGTGCGGGGTTCTGCGCGTGCCGCCGCTGCGCGTGCAGGTGAAGGCGACGCGCCCCTCGGACGCGCGCGGCGAGTTGCACGGCCTCTACGAGTCGGCCGGTCGCACGCAGCTGATCAGCGTCTGGATGCTCACCGCCAAACGCGGCCAGTTGGTGAAGTACCGCACCTTCCTCCGCACCCTGGTGCATGAGATGGGGCACCACCTCGACTATCAGTTGCTGCGCCTCGGCGACTCGTTCCATACGGACGGATTCTTCAAGCGCGAGTCGAGCCTCGTCCACCAACTGCTCGCCGCCGCCGCCCGCGCCGCGCCGGCGCCGGCGACGCCAGACGACGCTCCCGTGCCATGAGGCCGCTGGTCGCATTTGCGTTGCCCATCCTGTAGAAAATCAGTGTGCGGTCGATGACAGCGGCTGGAGTTCACGACACACAGGTCGAGGTGACCGACAACCTCGACGAGTTGCTGGCGGTGCTGCCGCCGCATCTGGTCGAGGCGCTGCGTGCCGACGCGCGCCTGCCGACGTTGCTGGAGGTCGTCTGCGATCTCGGCCGCCCGCCCGAGGCGCGCTTTCCAGACGGGGTGGCGGTGCTCGCGGCGCCAGCGGTGGGGCGCGAGGATCTCGACTTCGTCGCCGCCCACATCGGCCAGTTCAATGCCGACAACCGCGCCGGCATCGAGCGCACGCTGCATCGCATCTCGGCGCTGCGCAACCGCGCCGGGGCGCTCGTCGGCGTCACCTGCCGCGTCGGCCGCGCCGTCTACGGCACCAGCGACGTCATCCGCGACGTCGTCGAAGCCGGTAAGAGCATCCTGCTCGTCGGCCGCCCGGGGGTTGGCAAGACGACCCTGCTGCGCGAGGCCGCCCGTCTGCTCGCCGACGACCTGCAGCGCCGCGTCATGATCGTCGACACCTCGAACGAGATCGGCGGCGATGGCGACATCCCCCATCCCGGCATCGGCCATGCCCGCCGCATTCAGGTGCCGGCGCCGCACCGACAGCACGCGGTGATGATCGAGGCGGTCGAGAACCACATGCCCGAAGTGGTGGTGATCGACGAGATCGGCACCGAGGCCGAGGCCCTGGCGGCGCGCACGATCGCCGAGCGCGGCGTGCAACTGATCGCGACGGCACACGGCACCTCGCTCGAGAATCTCGTCGCCAACCCGACGCTCGCCGATCTCGTCGGCGGCATCCAGGCGGTGACGCTCGGCGACGACGAGGCGCGGCGCCGGCGCACGCAGAAGACGGTGCTCGAGCGCAAGGCGCCGCCGACCTTCGACGTGATCGTCGAGATCCACCAGCGCGATCGCTTCGCGGTGCACCTCGACGTTGCGGCGACGATCGATCGCCTGCTGCGCCAGCAGTCGATCGCACCCGAATGGCGCGTGCGCCGCGACGACGGCGGCGTCGACGTCGAACCGCCCGCCGCCCTCGCCCCGCCGGCGCTGGCGCGCGGCGGCCGCGACGTCGACGTCGACGGCGCCGAACGCCCGACGCGCATTTTCCCCTACGCGCTGCGGCGCGAGCGCGTCGAGCGCGCCATCCGCGCCCTGCAGGTGCCGGCGGTGATCGCCGATGCGCCCAACCATGCCGACGTCGTGCTCACCCTGCGCGCGGTGGCCAAGCAGCAGCCGCGCCGATTGCGCGAGCACTTCGGACCCGGCGTGCGGGTGCACACCGTCGCCGCGAACAGTCCGGGCCGGATCGAAGAGGCGCTGCGCGAGATGTTCGCGCTCGATGCGCCGCGCGCCGACCAGGACGAGGCGCTGCGCGAAGCCGAGGGCGCCGTCATCGAAGTCATCGCGCGTCGCGCGCCGGTCGAGCTGGCGCCGCGCCCGGCCTACCTGCGCCGCCTGCAGCACCAACTCGCCGACGCCTACGGGCTGGTCTCACAGAGTGTTGGGCGCGAACCGACGCGCGCCGTCCTCATCCGTCCGGCCGAGCGCTGATTTCCCCTACGGCGACAAGCCGTCCGTGCCGAGCCGGCGCGCGCGTCAAGGCAAAGATTTTTCTTGACAGGTGGACCGTCGTCGGTGCAATTAGTGACCAACTTTTTCGCGCAGTTACAACAGCGCTCTATTCAACTGAAAGGTGGGGGTCATATGACGAAGTCGCAGCTGGTTGAACGGCTGGCCAAGATCGGTGGGGTGACGAAGAAGCAGGCGCAGGCGATCATGGAGGGGTTGGTCACGACCGTCGTCAGCTCGGTGAAGAAGGGTGAGCCGATCAAGCTCCCCGACCTCGGTACCTTCAAGAAGGTGCAGAGCAAGGCGCGCATGGGTCGCAATCCACAGACTGGCGAGCCGGTCAAGATCCCAGCCCGCAAGAAGGTCCGCTTCACAGTGTCGAAGAGCTTCAAGGAGCAAGTCCTGGGCGCCAAGAAGTAGGGCGCCCACGGTACGGAACGCGCTGCAGCGCGGCCGCGATCTGTCGTGAGGCTGATTCCGCACAGCCATCCATAAGGTCGCGGCGCGCGCGCCGCGCAGTTTTTTCATTTCGGTTCCGTCCTGGGTCCTCTGTAGGGTGGCGGGAAATTCAAGTTGCGGAGGTGGGGGACGTCTACATGGCCGACCGCTCATTCGGATTGTTTGAACCTGATGCGCTGCTACCAGCCCAGTTCTACGCCGCCTTTCGCGGTGGCTCTGGGGTGCGTGGCGAGCGACGGCTGATGCTGGCCGTCCTCGAGGACGCGCTCGACTGCTACCAGAAGTACGCCGTCTCACCGGACGGGCATGGGCAGCAGCTATTTGACGAGGCGAACCATTGGATCGCCTCGAATGACCGCGGCTGGTTCTTCTCCTATGAGAACATCTGCGAGACACTCGAGATCAACCCTGAGTACCTCCGCCGCGGCCTCGATTCGTGGCGTAAGGAATCGCCGGTTGGGGCGCGACCGACGGTAGCCGCGGCCCGCGCGGCATCGAAGGTCGAGCCGCCCAGATCCGAGCCGCCCAGATCCGAGCCTCCAACGATGAGGGCGGCGAGCTGACGATTCGCACAGTCGGGGTCACCGGCGGCATCGGATCCGGCAAGAGTGCCGTCGTCCGGGTGCTCGCCGACCTCGGCGCCACGGTCATCGACGCGGACCGGGTCGGGCACGAGACCTACGTTCCCGGCACGGTCGGCTTCACGCGCGTCGTCGAGGCGTTCGGCGACAGGGTGGTGGGCGCGGACGGCGCCATCGATCGCCAGCAGCTCGGGGCGATCGTTTTCGCCGATCCGGTCGCGCTGGCGAGGCTGAACGCCATCGTCCACCCGCTCATTTTCGAGCTGGTCGGGGAGCGGCTGCAGGCAGCGGTCGCGGCCGGGACGGCCCCGGTGGTCGTCGAAGCGGCGTTGCTTGTCGAGGCGGGCTGGGACGCCCTGGTCGACGCGGTCTGGGTGGTGATGGCACGCCGCGAGGTGATCGAGGGGCGCCTGATGTCGCAGCGCGGCATGGCGCCGGCGGCAATCGCGGCACGCATGCGCGCCCAGCTCGGCGACGACGAACGCGCCGCCCGGGCCGCCGTGGTGATCGACAACAGCGGCTCTCTCGACGCCCTCCGGGCCGAGGTCGAGCGGCTGTGGCGCGCGCACCTGGTCGAGTGAGGGGCGGGCGTCGGGCGCCCGCTCTCTCCTCACGCGGCCTGGCGCAGGGCCTTGCCCTTGGCGATCGGGCGCTGCTTCAGGCGTCGGCGCACCTCGCCGCGGATGGCGCTGGTGGAGAGACGGAACTGAATACAGACGGCGTCGAGGCTGAAGGCGCTCGACTCGGCGTCGTACGCAAGGAAATAGGCCTCGGCGTCGGCGCGCACGGCCGGGCAGCCAGTTTCCAGGTCGGCGAAGGCCTGTTCGATCACCGCCAGCATCAGCAGTTCCTCGGACATCAGGCTGCGGGTGTCGATCTGCGGGGTGAGTATCCGTCCACGAACCATGTGACTTCCCTCCACGGAGGGATGGTTGAAGCATGACGCATGCCAGCGTCACGGAAGCGACGGTCCAGGCCGGGAGGCACGGGTACGTGACAGAAGTGTCGGTCGAACATCCACCAAAAGGGCGCAAAGTGACGGAATAGTGCGGTGCCGTCTGCCGATCCATCTGATCGGCGAGGTGCTGGTGCACGTCGCACACCGCCTGCGAGAACCAAGTGACGCGACGTTGACGACCCGGCGCGGTCCTTTAGAGTGCGGCGACGACGGGAGGCAGCGATGGCGGAGGCAATCGGACTCAAGGTGGACGACCCGCGGTTCTGGGACGCCCAGCACCTGCGTGGCGAGGTCGACCGCATCTTCGACATCTGTTGGGGCTGCCGGCTCTGTTTCAAGTTCTGCGGCAGTTTTCCGACGCTCTTCGAGATGATCGACGCGAAGAGCGAGGCGAAGCGCACCGACTACCTGGCCGCCCACCCCGAGGTCGGGGCGGCCGCCGACGCCAAGCGCCTCGCCGCGGCGGCCGCCGCGCCAGTCGAACCGGCGCCCCACGACGGAGTCGAGGTGGGCGTCACGTACGGCGACGAGCTGCCCGAGTTGCAGGGGCATGCGCGCGACCTGACCAGCGCCGAGATCGACCATGTCGTCGACCTCTGCTTCCAGTGCAAGCTCTGCTACCCCAACTGCCCCTACACCCCGCCACACGATTTCGGCCTCGACTTCCCGCGCTTGCTGCTGCGCTGGAAGGCGCACAATACGCGCCGCGACGGGGTGTCGCTGCAGACGCGCCTGATGCGCGACACGGCAACCATCGGCAAGGTCGCCAGCCTGACGCCGGCGCTGACCAACTGGGCGCTGCACAACCCCGCCAACCGCGCCGTCATGGAGGGGGTCGTCGGCATCCACCGCGACAAGTTGATGCCGACCTACCACCGCGAGACCTTCCCGCAGTGGTGGGCAAAGCACACGCCGCGCGTCGAGGCGGCGCAGCCGCTCAAGGGCGGCGTGGGGGGGGGCCGCCGCCCGCCCAGGGGGGGGGGGGGGGGGCCCCCGGGCGTGGGGGACCGAGGGGGGGCGGGATTTTTGGATTAAAAGACCCAGGAGTGGGGCGCCCGCCCGCGGCGGGGGGT
>JANNRA010000030.1:0-8246 GCA_031401035.1 bacterium
CGGCGATGGCGCTGTTCGCCATCGCCGGCTACCGCGAGATCGGCTTCCGTGCCGAGCGGGCCCGCGCCGTCGAGACGGTGGCGGCGCTGCGCCGGGCGCTCGACGCCGGCCAGAGAGAGATCGCCGCCGGCCGGGCGGCGCTGGCGCAGCGGGAGGCCGATGTCGGCGGACTGCGCGCCGCTCTGGCGCAGGCGGAAGCAGCGTTGGCGGTCGTCCAGCAGCCGCGCCTGCAGATGGTGTCGCTGCGCGAGACCAAGGACGCGCCGCCGGCGGCGGGCCACGTCCTGCTCAGCCCACCGACCGGCAAGGCGCTGTTCTACGCCTTCGACCTGCCGCGCGTGCCCGATGACAAGGTGTACGAGCTGTGGTGGATCACCGAGAAGGAGGGGCCGGTGCGGGCCGGCATCTTCCATCCGGACGAGCGCGGCCTCGGCCGTGTCGAGGCAGTCATGCCGACCGACGCCGGCGCCCTGCAGGCTGCGGCGGTGACGATCGAGGCCGCCGGCGGCGTGCCGAAGCCGGCCGGTCCGACGGTGCTGCTCGGTAAGCTCTGAGGCGCTGAGCCCGGCAATCGCGGCGACGGGCCCTGGAGGGCGCCCCTCCGTGGGCGCCTGTTGCATGAGGCGCCAGAGGCGCCACCCACCCGGCGCCCACGGGGGGGCGCCCTCCAGCCGGATGGTCCGACGCCGCAGCCGGATGGTCCGAAGATGCAGCCGGCGGTCCGAAGATGCCAGCAGGGAGTACCGCGACGTCGATCCCCAGGTTGCGTCAGAAGCGGCGAGGCTGCACAGTCGGCGGGGTGATCCGACTGATGCTGACGGCGGCCGCCGTGTTCGCAATGGCGCGGCCGGTCGCCGCCTGCGTCGGCGACTGCGATGGCGGCGGCGAGGTGTCGATCGCCGAGCTGGTCACCTTGGTCGACGTCGGCCTGAGCGGCGGCGGCGTCGAGCGCTGCCCGGCCGGGGATGTCAACGGCGACGGGACGATCGCCATCAACGAGTTGGTTGCCGCCGTGGCGGCGGCTCTCGAGGGCTGTCCGCCGGCACCGACCGGTACCGCCACCGCGACGGCAACGGCCGCCGCCACTTCGACCGCCACCGCCACCCGGACCGAGGCCGCGACAGTCGCCGCAACCGCCAGTCCGAGCGGTACTGCCGTGCCGACGCCGACGGCCAGCGCTACCGTGGCGACTACCGCCAGCCCGACCGCGACCGCCGCAGCCACCGATACCGCGGCGCTGCCCAGTGCGACGGCGACGCTCACCGCGCCGCCGACGCAGACGGCGACGACCGCGGCGACGGCCACCCCGGCGGCGACCGCGACGACGAGCGCGACGCCATCGGCCAGCCTGACCGCGACGCCGTCCGCCAGCGGGACCGCAACGCCGTCGGCCAGCGGGACCGCAACGCCGTCGGCCAGCGTGACGGCTACCGCCACGGTGCCGCCGACCGCGACGGCGAGCCGGACCACCACGCCGCTCGCGTCGGTGACGCCGACTGCGAGTGCGAGTCCCTCCGCCAGCGCCGCGCCGACCGCCACGGCGCCGCCGAGCGCGACCGTGCCGGCGACGGGGACCCGCACCGGGTCCGCGACCGCGACCCGCACCGCCACGGCGACCCGCACCGCCACGGGGACCCGCACCGCCACGGCGACGCGCACCGCCTCGGCGAGCGCCACCGCCAGCTTCACCCTGACGCCGACGCGCACGGCCAGTGAGACGCCGACGTCGACGGCGACGCGCACGGCGACGCCGTCGCGCACCGAGACGCCGTCGCGCACCGAGACGCCGACGCGCAGCGCGACGCCGACCCGCACCGGCACGCCGACCGCCAGCCCGACGCGCACGGCGACGGCGACGCCGAGCGCCTCGGCGACCGCCTCGCCGACCGCCACCGCGACGCCCGGCCTCGGCCCGCGTCGCTTCTCGCTCAACCCGAACACCAGCCGCCTGACGCTGTTGCCCGACCTGGTCGATGTCGACGACTTCGCCGGCTACCTCGACTTCGCCGTCGGCGTGCCCGACGCGCAGAACAGAGGCTTGGCGCGCCTGGCGATTATCGGCGCGTCGGAGTTCCTCTCGGTTGCGGTCGGCGACCTGACCTTCTGCATCCGCCCGCTGGTGCCGGTGCTCGACGCCGGCGTTGTCGCCTGCGCCGGCGGCATCGACCTCGGCGTCACCTCGAGCCAGGACCACGACATCGGCATCGTCGGCGTCGAGGGCTTCACCGCCGCGGACTGCGCCGCCGCCGGCGGTACCGTCGAGGGCGCCGGCGATCCGCATCCCGGCACCTGCTTCAGCCCGGTCGATGTGGACGCGTCGCCCGAACCCGACTCGGGCGTCGGCGCCGTGCTCATCGCGCCCGACGCGCGCTTCGCCACGCAGGGCCTGCCGGCCGAGATCTCGTTCGAGCCCGGCCCGTGCGGCACGCACCAGGCGCCAGCCTCGACGATCTTCGGTCTGACCAGCGCCCTGTCGCGCGCCACGATCATCGATGCCAACGCCGTGCCCGACGTGGTCTTCGCGCACGACGCGCGCGGCGAGAACTTCTCCTGTCAGGCCTGGAACAGCGAGAACGGCCCCGGTCGGCTGGTGCTGGCCATCCCGGCCGTGCACGGCGCCGGGCCGATCGACCTCATCACCGTCTTCACGTTCGATGACTGAGCGCGTCGCCGATCGCCGCCGCCAGGGCAGCGCCGCGCGCGTCGTCCAGCCTGCCCGCCGGCCAGCCGATGCCGAGGCCGGAGCCGTCGGCGTGGCGCGGGATGATGTGGAAGTGCACGTGCATCACCACCTGGTGCGCGGCGCTGCCGTTGTTCTGCAGGACGTTGTAGGCCTCGGCGCCGCTGGCGCGCATGACGGCGCGCGCCAGGCGCGGCAGGACGCGCCCGATCGCCGCCGCCGACTCGTCGGATAGCGCATCGATGGTGATCGCCGGCTCTTTCGGAATGACCAGCGTGTGTCCGACGCTGAGCGGGAAGACGTCGAGGAAGGCGAGGACAAGCTCGTCCTCGTACACGCGATGGCACGGCACCTCGCCGGCCAAGATCCGGCCGAAGATGGTCGTGCCGAAAATCGTCTCCGCCATGGCGGCGACCCTATGCGATCAGGCGCCCGCTGTCAGCTGATGACGACGCGACGGCTCTCGCTCTCGATCAAGCTCTACTACGGCGTCGGCCAGCTCGCCGAGGGGCTCAAGAGCACCGCCTTCAGCGTCTTCCTGCTCTTCTACTACAACCAGGTGCTCGGTCTGCCCGGCGCCTGGACCGGCCTGGCGCTCGGTATCGCGACGCTGGTCGATGCGATCAGCGATCCCATCATGGGGTCGGTCTCGGACAGCTTCCGGCACCGCTGGGGCCGCCGGCACCTGTTCATGTACGTCGCCGCGCTGCCGCTCGGCATCGGCTTCGCGCTGTTGTTCATGCCGCCGGAGGGGCTCGGCGAGACCGGACTGTTCGCCTGGCTGCTCGCCACCACCATCTTCGTGCGCCTGGCCATGACCCTGTACGGCGTGCCGCACATGGCGCTCGGCGCCGAACTGTCGGCCGACTACCGCGAGCGCACCGAGGTCGTCGCCTACCGCAACGCCTTTGGCTTCCTCGGCGGCGTCTTCGTCGTCGCCGCCGGGTGGGGCTGGTTCTTCCGCGCCCAACCGGGCTTCCCGAACGGCCAGCTCAACCCCGCCGAGTACCCGCTCTTCGGACTCTGCTGCGGCATCGCCGCCGCCGTCAGCGTCTTCGCCACGGCCTTCGGCACGCACGCCCACGTGCCGCACCTGCTGCAGCCACGCCACGAGCCGCTGCCGTTCTCGCTCGCCCGCCTGCGCCAGGAGATGCGCGAGGCGTTGTCGAACGAGTCCTTCCGCGCCCTTTTTCTCGGCATCGTGCTGCTGTTCATCACGCGCGGCGTCGAGCAGGGACTCGGCATCTACATGTTCACGCACTTCTGGTTGATCGCGCCGGCGCAGATCCTGGTCGTGCAGGGGGCCAGCATGGCCGGGCTGTTCGCCGGCACCATTCTGTGGGTGCTGGCCTCGCGGCGCATCGACAAGCGGCCGGCATTTCTGGCCGGGGTGACGCTGCTGTCCGTCCTGACGGTGCTGCCGCCGTTGGCCAAGATCCTCGGCTGGTTCCCGTCGCATGACGCGGCATCCTACGTGCCGCTATTGGCGGCGATCGCCGTGCTCGCCTCGCTCGGCGCCGCGGCCGGGCTGGTGACTTCAGGATCGATGATGGCCGACATCGCCGACGAGCACGAGCTCGACACCGGCAAGCGTCAGGAGGGCATCTTCTTCGGCGCCCTGCTGTTCGCGGTGAAGGCGACCTCGGGCCTCGGTCAGTTCGCCGCCGGCCTGGCGCTCGATCTGATCGACTTCCCGCTGCGCGCGACGCCGGGCACGGTGCCGCTTGAGACCACCAACGCGCTGGGCATCGTCTACGGACCGGGCATCGCGATCATCGCCGTCGCCGCCATCGTCGTGCTGTCCCGCTACCGCATCACCACCGCCCGCCATGCCGAGATCGCCGCCGCCCTGGCGCACCGGCACGAACTGGCCAGCGGCGCCGCGCCGGCGGCGGCCGCGCCGCGTCGCGCCGAGGCCTGATCGCTGCTAGGAGATCGCGCTCCGATGGAGCGGGTCGCCAAGCTGATGGCCGCGCGCGGCCTCTGCAGCCGCCGCGAGGCCGAGCGTCTGATCGACGCCGGCTGTGTGCTGGTCGACGGCGTGGTGGTGCCGGCGCAGGGCGCCAAGGCCCTGCCCGAGGCCGATATCCGCATCAGCGAGGGCGGCGGCGCGCTGCTCGGCGGCCGCGCGACGGTGCTGCTGCACAAGCCGATCGGCATCGTCAGCACGCAGCCGGAGCCGGGTCAAACGCCGGCGTGGACGCTGCTGCGCGCCGAGACCCGGCGCGGCCCCATCGACGCGGCGGCGGAGCGCGCGCTGCTCGCCGCGCCGTGGGAGCTGTCGGTCGCCGGTCGGCTCGACCGTGCCAGCCGCGGGCTGCTGGTGCTGACCCAGGACGGCACCGTGGCGCGGCGCATCATCGGCGGCAACGGCGTCGAGAAGGAGTACCGCGTCGCCACCAACGCGCCCGCCAGCGACGGCCAGCTGCGCAAGCTGAACGGCCCGCTGCAACTCGACGGCAGCGCCCTGCGGCCGATGCGCGTCGGCCGCGTCGATGAGCGGACGCTGCGCTTCGTGCTGGTCGAGGGCAAGAAGCACCAGATCCGCCGCTGCTGCCGCATGGTCGGTCTGCAGGTCACCGATCTGCTGCGCGTCGCCGTCGGCCCGCTCGCCCTCGCCGATCTGCCGCCGGGCGGCTGGCGCCTGGCGAGCGCCGAGGAGCTGGCGCGCCTGCACGCCGACGGCGCTGTCGCCGGAGCCCGGCGGAGCCGGCCGCGATGACGCGGTGCGCCGCCTTCGCATGAGCTTCTTCGCCACCACCGCGAAGGCCCTCGAGCCGCTCCTCGCCGAGGAGTTGGCGGCGCTCGGCGCGACGGAGATCGCCCCGACCCGCGCCGGAGTCGCCTTCGCGGGCGGCCTCGAGGCGGCCTATCGCGCCTGCCTGTGGTCGCGCGTCGCCAGCCGCGTCCTGCTGCCGATCGCCTCGTTCGACGCCGCCTCGCCCGAGCAGCTCTACGCCGGCGTCCACGCCATCGACTGGCAGGCGCACCTGGCGCCGCGGCGTACCCTGGCGGTCGATTGCACGCTGTCGCAGTCGACGGTGACGCACTCGCACTACGCGGCGCTGAAGACCAAGGATGCCATCGTCGACCAGTTGCGCGCCCGCCGCGGCACGCGCCCCGACGTCGACGTCGAGCGGCCCGATGTGCGCGTCAACGTCTACCTGCACCGCGACCGCGCCACGGTGTCGATCGACCTCTCGGGCGAGAGCCAGCACCGGCGCGGCTACCGCCCCAAGGGCGCGCCGGCGCCGCTCAAGGAGAGCCTCGCCGCCGCCGTGCTGCTGCTCGCCGACTGGCCGCGCCGCGCCGCCGCGTGCCAGCCGCTGTTCGATCCGATGTGCGGCTCGGGGACGCTGCTGATCGAGGCGGCGCTGATCGCCGGCGACATCGCCCCCGGGCTGCGTCGCGCCCACGCCGGGTGCGTCGGCTGGGCCGGTCACGACGCCGGCCTGTGGGCGCGCTTGCGCCGCGAGGCCGAGGATCGCAGCCGGGCCGGCGGAGCGCGGCGGCCGCAGCTCACCGGCTGCGACGCCGACGCCGGCGCGGTGCGCGCCGCCGAGGCAGCGGCGCAGAGCGCCGGCGTCGGCGGCCGCATCCGCTTCGCGTGCCGCGCGCTCGGCGAGTGCGCGCCGCCCGAGGGCGCCGCGCCGGGTGTGCTGGTGACCAATCCGCCCTACGGCATCCGCCTCGGCGAAGTCGAGCAGCTCGGACCGCTGTATGCGCAGCTCGGCGACGTCCTGCGGCAGCGCTTCCTCGGCTGGACCGGCTACGTGCTGACCGCCAGCAACCCGCTGGCGAAGCGCATCGGCCTGCGCCCGAGCCGCCGCCTCCCGCTGTGGAACGGGGCCCTGGAGTGCCGTCTGCTCGAGTTCCCCATCGCGACGGAGGCGGTGAAAGGCGGCGGCCTGCCGCCACGGCGGGGAGGTTGATGGAGGGCGCGCCGTGGAGCACCGGCGCCATGGTGGATAGGGGTGGATCGGGGCAGTAGCTGGATTCGGGCAGTAGCTGGGACCGCGGGCGTCTCGCCCGCGGTCCCAGCCGGCTGCCCCTTTGACACATCGCGCCGGGCACTCGACCGCTGCGCTTGGCGTGCGCTACTGACCACCCATGTTGCGCGTCACCAACCCCGCCACCGGTGCCCTGCTCGCCGAGCTGACCGTCGACACCGCCGCCGACATCGGGCGTAAGATCGCGGCGGCGCGGGCGGCGCAACCGGCCTGGGCGCGGACGCCGCTCGGCGAACGCGCCGCGGCGCTGGCGCGCTTTGGCGCCGCGCTGCGCGCCGACGTCGAACCACTGGCCCGCCTGCTGAGTGAGGAGACGGGCAAGCCGATCGCCCAGGCGCGCGCCGAGATCACGGCCACGCAGGGGCGGCTCGACTTCTTTCTCGCCCATGCGGCGGCGGTGCTCGCCGACGAGGTGGTCTTCGACGCGGAGGGGATGACCGAGCGCATCACCTGGGAGCCGCTCGGCGTGGTGGCCAACGTCTCGGCCTGGAACTACCCGTATTTCGTCGGCGTCAACGTCTTCGCCCCGGCGCTGCTGGGCGGCAACGCGGTGCTCTACAAGCCATCGGAGTTCGCCAGCCGGACCGGCCTGGCCATCGTCGAGCGCCTGCACGGCGCCGGCGTGCCGGCCGGCGCCGTGCAGGCGGTGATCGGTGGCGGCGAGGTCGGCGCGGCGCTGGTCGCCGCCGACATCGACGCGATCTTCTTCACCGGCTCGTACCCGACCGGCGTGCGCATCGCCCAGGCTGCCGCGCCGCGCCTGCTGCGCGTGCAACTCGAGCTCGGCGGCAAGGATCCGGTCTACGTCTGCGACGACGCGCCGATCGACGTCGTCGCCGCCGCCGTCGCCGACGGCGCCTTCTACAACACCGGCCAGAGCTGCTGCGCGGTCGAGCGCATCTACGTCCACCGCGCCGTCGCGGCGCGCTTCATCGACGCCTTCGTCGCCCAGGTGCGCGGTTTCGTCGTCGGCGATCCGCTCGACGAGCGGACCTACATCGGCCCGCTGACGCGCGCCGCGCAGCTCGAGGTGCTCGACGCGCAGGTCGCCGACGCGCGCCGCCTCGGCGCCCGCGTCCTCGCCGGCGGCGCGCGCATCGAAGGGGCGGGGCGCTACTTTGCGCCCACCGTGCTGGCCGGCGTCGATCACCGCATGGCGGTGATGCGCGACGAGTCGTTCGGCCCGGTGATCGGCATCCAGGTGGTCGCCGACGATGCCGAGGCAGCGGCGCTGATGCGCGACACCGCCTACGGCCTCACCGCCGCCGTCTACACGCCCGAGCGCGCCCGCGCTGAGCGCCTGCTCGCCGGGCTCCCCGTCGGCTCGGCGTACTGGAACTGCTGCGACCGCGTCAGCCCGCGCCTGCCCTGGTCGGGGCACGGCGATTCGGGCATCGGCCTGACCCTGTCGACCCACGGCATCCTGGCTTTCACGCGGCCCAAGGCCTGGCATCTGCGCTCGCCTTGATCGTTCGCTCGGCTTGAAGCTCGCACTCTTCGACCTCGACCACACGCTGCTGGACGGCGACAGCGACGAGTTGTGGTGCGACTTCCTG
>JANNRA010000031.1:0-21753 GCA_031401035.1 bacterium
GGATGCGCACGAATAGGAGAGTGGTCCCTCCGCGCCGGCTCGTTCCCGCTGCCGATCCCACGGATCGACGGCGCCGCCCGCGTGCGCCTACCGCACCGCTCCTGCACGCGCTGCTTGACTCCGTTCCTCATAGGAGAGGGTAGGGGTGAGGGGACCCCGACCCGTTCCATCCCGGATGCCCACACCCATGCGCACCCTGTACTGTCGCACCGCCGCCGATCCGATCGCCGCTGCCCTCAGCGACGCAGCCTGGACCCTGCGCCGTGCGTCTCTGCCGGCTTCCACCCTGAGCACCGCCGCCGCGCAAGCCGCGGCGGCGCGCACCGTCGCCAGCGCGCAGCGCGCGCTCGGCGGCCTCGACGTCGTCGTCCTCGCCCCGCGCCTCGCGTCGCGCCGTACCACCACCGGTCGTCTGCCGACTCGCGCCGCCTGGCACTCGGGCCTTTCCGGTCCGCTGCGCGGCGCCTGGATGATCGGCCGTGCCGCGGCCTTGGCGCTGAGCGAGCAGGGGCACGGCAGCCTGATCGTCGTCATCGAGGCGGCGGCGGCCGAGGACGCCATCGCCGCCGTCGTGAACGAGGCCCTGCGCGCGCTCGTCGATGGCCTGCGCAAGGCCGTCCCGGTGACGGTCGGCGTCGTCGCGGTCGCCCTCGCCGGCGGTGGCGGCGACGCCGCCCGCGCCGCGGCTGCCGTGCGCCATGCCGTCGACCAGAGCGCCGCCCTGCGCCCCGCTGCGCGCCGCCCCGTGCGCCGGACGCCGGGTTGACTTCGATAGGCCTGCGGGTAATTTACCTCGCATGTGTGATGAGGAGTCGGCTAATTGGTAAGCCACCTGACTCTGGATCAGGCGATTGTAGGTTCGAGTCCTACCTCCTCAGTTCGATAGGAAACGTCGCCGCCGCGCTGAGCCGCGACGCAGGGTGATGAGCCGGGCCTCCGACCCGGCTCATTGCTTGTCGGGGCAGCGGCGCCAAACAACCTCCATACGGTCCCATCGTCTAGCGGCCTAGGACACCGGCCTCTCACGTCGGGAACACGGGTTCGATTCCCGTTGGGACCACTCCACTTTGCAAGGAGAATTCGGGCCAAACCGGCAACCTTCGACCGAGGGTTGCCGGTTTCCGAACTCAAGTCCGTTGCGCGGTGGCGCGCTGTAGAGGCTGCGCGTTTCCTTCGAGCAGGCGCAGCTGGGCTTCAGCCTCGCCCGCTAGGAAGCGCCTATAGTGCTGCTCAATCATCGCCACGGAGTTGCCGCACTGCTCCGCCAGCCACTTGAGGTTGACGCCGGCCGTCAACGCGATCGAGATGAACGTGTGCCGGGTGGCGTAGAACTTTCGCGCCCGGATGCTCAGCGCGCGCAGCGGCCGGTGCCAGAATTCTCGCGCCCATTCGCCCTGGTCGATCGGCCCGCCGGTCACCTCGTTTGCGCATACGTAGTCGTCGGGCCGGGCGTGGAGCGGCATCATGGCGCGCAGCGCCTCGCGCACCGGCTTCACCATGTAGACCGTGCGATGACTGCCGCGCGTCTTCGGCGCGTTCTCGGTTCCCTGGTAGCGTGAACGGCGAACCGTGATGGTCTTGTGGGCGAGGTCCACGTCGCCCCCAGGGCGCGCCGTTCGCCAACATGCGCTGGCCGCGCACGCCGGCCACGGACCTTACTTCGGATTCTTCGTCGCCCCGCTCTTGCCGGTCTTGGCGGTGTACGTCTGCGCGTGGGTCTTGGCGTACATCGTGCCGTTGAGCTCGATCTCGACCGGCACCGACAGCGCCACATCGGTGAGCGTCGCGTTGACGAGCCCGTCGTCGCTGAGCGACGACGCGAACGCGCCCTTGGTGAGCTTGATGCTGAGCTTGGCATCCTGCGCGGCGACGACGCCCTTTTTCGCCGTGACGGTGAGCTTCGCCTGGTCCGTGCCGACCGTGGCCTTGCCCTTGGCGTCGAGCGTGAACGTCTTCACGACGCCGCCGATGCTGACCTCCAGCGTCGCCCCGTCGACCGCGAAGCCACCCGGCACCGCCAGGGTCCCTTTGAGGAGGATGCGGTCGTTTGCCGGCTTCGCGAAGTTCAACTTGATGCCGAGCTTGCTCACGGCGGGCGGGTTGCACACGTCGAGGCGCAGCCACTGCTCCACCGTGGTGAATGGACAGAGGCAGTCGAACGGCGCCGCGAAAAACTTCCCCGTGTCCATGTCGAAGTCCATGACCGTGTAGCCGGCGTTGACGAGCGGCGGCGTGCACACGCATTCGTCGTCGGCGGTCCACGAGCAGTTCTTCGGGGTGACGCCGTCGGTTGAACCGCCGCCGCGCACGCAGGCGACCTCGTCGGTGTTTTTCTCACACGGAATGTTCCAGCAGCACACCTCGCCGTTGGGGCACTGACCGCCCTCCGGGAGGAGTTGGCGCGGGTCCCACATGCAGAGGCACTGGGAGAAAAAAGTGCCTGTGCTGCATTCAGTCATGCAGTTTTGTGCGTCGCGTCGAAGCGAGCACGGGAAGTTCTCCTCGGTCGTCTGCGCGTGCGCCGGGCGGGCGCCGACGTCGAGCACCGCGCAGAGCGCGAGCGCGACGGCGGCGATCGTGGTCAGGGGCTGGAAGCGGCGGGTGCGGTCGATCATGTCGTGTTCTCCGGGTGCGCGGGTGTGGGCCGCGAATCCCTATGTCACGGCCCCCGAAACTCAAAGCGATTTCTCGTGACGCAAGCCAGAACCCCGCGAAGTAGCCCGGCCGCCGCCGAAGGTGCGCAACGGCCAGCACGAAGATCCGCTCGGTCTCGACCCATGGAGGAGGCCCGACGGAGAGCATTGCACGAGGATGCGGCGAAGCCTTCTCCTTTACTTCTCGCATACGCGGTGCTTCAGATTTCGCGGTCGCGAGCCCGATCCGAACGGCGTCTCGGACGGCACGCCGTATCAAGGGGTCGCAGGGGGAGGGAACGAAAGGGGCGGCACCGGAAGGGCACGTCCGAGATCTGGCGATTCTGTCAATTCACCCGTTAATGCCGACTACCCGCCCGAGCGGCGACCCGACCCCGAGCCGCGAGGACCTCGACATCACCCGCCGGCTGCGCGAGGTCGGCGACCTGGTCGGCGTCCGGGTGCTGGATCACATCATCATCGGGCGCGGGCGCTACGTCTCGTTCGTGGACGACGGATACTGGTGAGCGGGGAGGGCGCCCCTCCGAAAACCGTCAACGGTTGACGGTTGCGCGGGTCGCTACGGCCGTTTGCGGGATATTCTGGGACGCAAGTACGGTGGCCCAGAAGTGCCGCTAGCCTCTGAGCCACTTGGGTGTCCTGCGTTCTTGGCGGTGCTGTGCTCATCGGCGGGCGCGGGTTCGATTCCCGTTGGGACCACCTTCGCAATACAGTCGAACCGGACTCCGGGGGGCATTCCTCCCCGGGGTCCGGCTCGATGAGCGCCAGGGCGTCCAGCGCGCCCGAGAGGAGGTCTGACCTCCCGCCGATTCACATGCGCGGGGCGCGCGCGGCCTTCGACCACATTTAGAGCACCGTCCCGGCGCAGGAAATGGTCGAGTGTCGAGTTGAGGCGCGGGTGTTCATCCTCACGAACGCTGCGGTATCAGCCCGAGGCGGACGGCCGTCTGCTGGCCGGCAAGTACCAGCTGTCCGAAGTGCCGGCGGTTGAACACGGTGTGTGAGCCGTCTTGCGCCTTCAGTTCGCGCGCGATCGCGCGTAGCGTGCGGTAGATCCGAACCAAGTCGGACATCGGTGGGCTGCCACTCGGTCGATCAAATGCTTCTGCCACCGCCCTGAGCGCACCGCGTGCCGTGCCGTGATGGATGAACGGGTCGAAGCCGTTGATGTCGCTCAGCGACTTCTGCACGCGGTACGGTCGAGACTCCAACACGACCCACGAGTGCGAGCGATCGCAGAGTGCCTTCGAGACGGCCAGCCCCAGCTCGAAGGGCATGTTAAACCTTGCGCAGCGCGGCGCCTGCCCGTAGCTGCCGGTACGCGAGAGATCGTGGACCGAGGCCTCGCACTCTTCGATCAAGTGGAAGAGCCTTCGCAGTCGGTCCTGCTGGGTGGGAATTTCGAGCACGGAACGCGGCGTAAGTCCGAACCCGGTGAGCCCAGCGATCAGGGCCAGCAGCAGCGGTTCGTACGACGGGTCGAACGGGACGTTCAGGAAGACGTCGTAGCGTTTGTCACCGTCGGAAGGCCGGCGCGCTCCCGCCGCCGTCGGCCGCCGCCTTCGGGAGCGCGACGGTTGCCGGGCCATCACTTCCGGCGAGCTGCGGTGCTGACCTTCTTGACCCTGCGAACGATGACACCAGTCGCCGATTTGGCGGCAGCCTTGCGCTTGACTCGCCCTCGAGCAGTCGCCGGCACCTGGCTCTGCTCGAAGGCGCGGTCAGCCAGACGTGACGCCCGTGCCGCGGCGCTCGCTGACAGGCCGAAGAGTTCCCGTGTGCCCTCGAAGGACACCCCAATTCGGGGGACGATGACCCGCGGGTGACTCATGCACCGACTTCGTAGCCGCGTCGGTGTACCAGGTCAATGCGGACGCCGGGATCATGGCACGGGTACGCGCTGCCGAGCGACTGCAAACGGTGTGCTGTCGATGAGCGCAATGCCCCATTTCGGCGTCCAATCGAGACCCCGACGGGCGGTTGTATGTAATGGCTAACGTCTAGGTTGGGTTGGGTGAGCGCAGGCGGGGGCGATCGTGGACGCCGATCGGGGATCAAGCGGCACGCCGACCCCGACGCTGCCTTCGGCTACCCGGGTAAAACGCTCCCGCAACTGCGTCCCGCGGAGGTGCTGAACTCAGGCAATCGGGATGCCGATCGCCCGCAGGATCGCCTTCTCGACGTCCAGCATGCGCGTCGCCGACAGCGCCCCCCCGATCGACTCGGCGCTGAGGCGGTCCCGTCGCAGGGTGGTGATCTGTTCGCACTTGGCGACGGTTGCGCGCGCCAGCCCGGCCTCGCGCGGGCGGAGCCGGACGTGGGTTGGTGCATCACGCAGGACGCTCGAGATCGGCACCACCAACACGTCCGTCGCCAATCGATTGCGCACGTCGGGCGAGACCACCAACGCCGGCCGCCGCTTTCCGCCGGGTTCGTCGGGGATCCGCACCCAGTACACGTGACCGCGGCGCGGCGGAGTGTCGAACGGACTCACTCCCCGGCGCTCTTGCGCAGGCGGTCGTCGCCGATCGTGGCCCACTGTTCATCCTCGCGACGCTCGGCTTCGCTACGCGCCCGGTAGTACGCCTCCACCGCGTCGTCGAGCGCCGCTCTCGCCTGCCCGTGAACCCAGGCGCCGAGCGCGCGCTCGAAGACCTCACTCCGGCTGCGCGTACCGGCTAGGCGCTCCGCCTCGCCCAGCAGCCGCCGGTCGATCGTTACTGAAACTTTGACTTTCACACCCATGGTCGGATCGTCTATCCGACCAGCGCGGCGGGCGCAATCGGCCCTGCTCCATGACGCGATGGATTCATCGTCGCGGGGCTCGATCGCCTGCGCGCCTCGCTGTGTCGCGTGCGGTCGCGCCTTGGCGCGGTGGCACGTGGATCTCCCAGCGACCTACGCCGGTCGGCGCTGCGTGTGCCGCAGGCGATCGAGGATCGTGATCTTCTGCCAGATCTTGCGCGAGAGACCGGAGGCGAGGTTCTCGACTTCATCAACGGCGCGCGGCACCGTGTCGTCCTGGAAGTGCTGAACGTAGAGCGCGGCGACCTTGCTCAGTACGGCGAGCATTTCACTGCAGTAGTCGAGGTAGCGCTCGAGTTCGAACGGCGTCAGCTCGAAGTGCATCGACGAGGCGCTGGTCGGCTGCCACTCCCCGGCGAAGACCTCGGGGTCCTTGGTGAGATGGTGCATATCGACGATGTGCGCGAGCGAGCGGAGTTCGCGCACGCTGCGCGACTTCCAGCGCAAGTGGCAGGCGACATTGGAGGCGGCCCTGTTCGCGCCGTTCGTCGACGAGGCCCCGTTGCTCGAGCATAACAAGCACTGCTTCCTCTGCCACGTGCAGGGCGCGGGAGAGGGCGGCCTACCGGTGGTGGTCGACCCGGCCGTGCCGGAGCGGTGGCTGCGGCGGGGCGGATTCTCGCATCGCAAGCACGGGCTCATGCCGTGCGACACCTGCCACGCGGGCTCCGCCGACAGCGTGCTGACATCCGACGTCACCCTGCCTCGCCTCGAGATGTGCCTGCAGTGTCATGCCGCCGCCGGGCCGCAGTCCGTCGCGACCGATTGTGCCGACTGCCACACCTACCATGCCCTGGCGCCTGGGACCGATGCACGTCAGCCACCTCCCGCCAAATCCCTCGATGAGTTGCTGGGCCGTGACGGCTGAGCGGCGTCTTTTCGCCCTTTGAACCGGGCCGGCGCGCGCCGCGGCGGTTCAGCTGGTTACGGTTCCAGCACCTCGATCGCCAGACCCTTGTAGGCGACCTCGTCGGTGCCGTAGTCGATGACGCCGACGGTGAACGGATAGAGGCCGACGACGGTCGGAGTGCCGCGCAGATCGCCGTCCCCTTGCAGGCCGATGCCGGGCGGCAGCGAGCCGGCCTGGATGAACCAGAAGCCGCCGCCGCAGCGCGAGCTGAGATTGGCCTTGTACGAGGCGCCGATCAGACCGTCGGGCAGGGCGGCGGTGCTGACCTCGAGGTCGCAGTCGGAGCAGCCCGAACCAGGCAGCGCCAGGACGGCGAGGAGGAGTGCGCCGGCGACGAAACGAGGCGGGATCATGGCCGGAACTGTACGCTCAGCCGTGCGCGGTGAGTCAAGGCGTGGGCGCCGGTTCAGACGACAAGCAGGTGGGGCGGCGCGACGCGTCTGCATAGCACGCGCCCCCAGCTTCACAGCGTCGGCGCGGGCGGTGTACTACTGGCAATCTATGGAAACCGCGGTGCCTCCCCCGTCCGACTTCATCCGTGACATCGTCGCCGCCGACCAGGCCAGTGGTAAGCACGGCGGCCGCGTCACGACGCGCTTCCCGCCGGAGCCGAACGGCTACCTCCACATCGGCCACGCCAAGTCGATCTGCCTGAACTTCGGCATTGCCCGCGAGAACGGCGGCGTCTGCCACCTGCGCTTCGACGATACGAACCCGGCCAAGGAGGACGTCGAGTACGTCCACTCGATCCAGCGCGACGTGCGCTGGCTCGGCTTCGACTGGCGCGACAAACTCTTCTACGCCTCCGACTACTTCGAGCAGTTGCACGACTACGCCGTGCAGCTCATCCGCGCCGGCAAGGCCTACGTCTGCAGCCTGTCGCCTGACGACGTACGCGCCTACCGCGGCACGCTGACCGAGCCGGGTCGCGACAGCCCTTTCCGCACCCGCGCGGTCGACGAGAACCTGGCGCTGTTCGCCGATATGCGCGCCGGCGTGTGCGACGAGGGCGCGCACGTGCTGCGGGCGAAGATCGACATGGCGTCGCCGAACATGAATCTGCGCGACCCGGCGCTGTACCGCATCAAGCGCGCCCCGCACCACCGTACCGGCGCGGCATGGTGCATCTACCCGATGTACGACTTCGCGCACGCCCTCTCGGACGCCATCGAGGGCATCACGCACTCGATCTGCACGCTGGAGTTCGAGGACCACCGGCCGCTCTATGACTGGTGCATCGACAACCTGCCGGTGCCGCACCGGCCGCAGCAGATCGAGTTCGCGCGCCTCAACCTGACCCACACCGTGCTGAGCAAGCGCAAACTGCTGCTGCTGGTCGCTGACAGGCACGTGAGCGGTTGGGACGACCCGCGCATGCCGACCCTGGCCGGCCTGCGTCGGCGCGGCGTCACGCCGGAGGCGATCCGCGCCCTCTGCGCCAGCGTCGGCATCGCCAAGCGCAACAGCATCGTCGACCTGGCGCAGTTCGAGCACGCCATCCGCGAGGACCTCAACAAACGCGCGCCGCGCGCCATGGCGGTGTTGCGGCCGCTGCGCGTGGTGATCGAGAACTACCCCGAGGACCAGGTCGACGAGTTGGAGGCGGTGAACAACCCGGAGGACGCCGCGATGGGCACGCGGCGCGTCCCGTTTGCCCGCGTCCTCTATGTCGAGCAGGACGATTTCCGCGAGGATCCGCCCCCGAAGTTCTTCCGCCTGGCGCCGGGGCGTGAGGTGCGCCTGCGCTACGCCTACTTCATTCGTTGCGAGCGGGTGGTGAAGGACGCGGCGGGGCAGGTGGTCGAGCTGCGCTGCACCTACGACCCAGCGACGCGCGGCGGCGACGCGCCGGACGGCCGCAAGGTGAAGGCGACCCTGCACTGGGTGTCGGCGGCGCACGCGGTGCCGGCCGAGGTGCGGCTCTACGATCGGCTGTTCACCGTCGAGAACCCGAACGTCGATGTCGACGGCACGCCGTTCACGGCGCTGATCAACCCGACCTCGCTGGAGGTGTTGCACGAGTGCCAGCTCGAGCCATCGCTGGCGACGCTCGATCGCGGCGCCCGCGTGCAGTTCGAGCGGCACGGGTACTTCGCCGTCGACGACGACGCGCGCCCGGGGGCGCTGGTGTTCAACCGCACCGTGTCGTTGAAAGACAGCTGGGCGAAGATCGAGAAGCAGCGCTGAGCGGGCCTCAGGCGGCGGACGGCGCCGCGGTCAGCGGCAGGGCGCGGTCGAGGCGGGCAAGCGTGCGCTCGCGGCCGACGACCTCGGCGAGTTCGTAGATCCCCGGGCTGACGGTGCCGCCGGTCAGGGCGATGCGCACCGGCTGGGCGAGCTTGCCGAGCGCCAGGCCGTGGCGGGCGAGGACGCCCTGGAAGGCGGCCTCGATCGCCGCCACCGACCATTGCGGCGCCGCCGCCAGGGCCTCGCGCAGATCGCGCAGCGCCGCGCGGTCGGTCTTGGCGAGATGCTTCGCCGCCGCGGCCGGATCGATCGTCACCTCGTCGACGAAGTAGTAGACCGCCTGGTCGAGCAGCTCGACCAGCGTCGTGGCGCGCTCGCGCAGCGTCGCCGCCATGCGCGCCAGCCAGGCGGCGTCGCCGGGCGCCGTCCAGCCGCGCGCGGCGATGAACGGTTCGAGCAGCGCCGCGAGCGTCTCGGGCGGCGTCGCCTTGAGGTGCTGGGCGTTCACCCAGGTGAGCTTCTCTGGGTTGAAGACGCCCGCCGACGCGCCGACGTGGTCGAGCGAGAACTTGGCGATCAGCTCGGCCGGCGTGAAGATCTCCTGGTCGCCGGCCGACCAGCCGAGGCGGGCGAGGTAGTTGTTCAGCGCCGCCGGCAGATACCCATCGTCGCGGTAGGCCAGCACCGAGGTGGCGCCGTGGCGTTTGCTGAGGCGGGAGCGGTCGAGGCCGAGGATGAGCGGCAGATGCGCGAACAGCGGCGGCGCGTAGCCGAGCGCCGCATAGAGCAATACCTGCTTGGGCGTGTTGGCGAGGTGGTCGTCGCCGCGGATGTTGTGGGTGATGGCCATCAGCGCGTCGTCGACGACGACACAGAAGTTGTAGGTCGGCGAGGCGTCGGTGCGCAGGATGATGAGGTCGTCGATCTCGGTGTTCTGGAAGGTCACGACGCCGCGCAGCAGGTCGTGGACAAGCGTCTCGCCGAGAAGCGGTGCCTTGAAGCGCACCGTGAAGTCGCCGCTGGCGGGCAGGGCGCGGTCGCGGCAGCGCCGGTCGTAGCGCGGCGTCTGGCCGGCGGCCTGGGCGGCGGCGCGCTGCCGGTCGAGGTCCTCCGGCGTGCAGGTGCAGCGGTAGGCGTGGCCGCTGGCGAGCAGGCGCTCGGCGGCGTCGCGGTACAGGGCGCCCCGCTGACTCTGGAAGAACGGGCCCTCGTCCCAGTCGAGCCCGAGCCAGCGCAGGCTGTCGACGATCGCCGCGGTGGCGGCATCGGTGGAGCGCTCGCGGTCGGTGTCCTCGACGCGCAGGACGAAGGCGCCGCTCTGGCTGCGGGCGAAGAGATAGTTGAAAAGGGCCGTGCGGGCGCCCCCGAGGTGCAGGTAGCCGGTCGGACTGGGGGCGAAGCGGGTGCGGACGGCGGCCATGGGGGGGGCAGACATGACGGGCGGCTACCAGCGCCGTCTGGCGAGGTCAACGCACTGGCCCCGAGAGACCCCTTTCTTGACCCCCAAACGGCGAGTTGCTACCAAGACGAATTCAGGCTGAATCAAGAACTTGCATCGCCGGAGCGCGGTTCGACGAAACGACGTTTCGACGATCCGCCGGCGGGAACGGAGCGGGACGAACGCGGCGACGTTGAAGGCACGTAGCTCAGGGGGAGAGCACTTCCCTGACACGGAAGGGGTCGGCGGTTCAAATCCGCCCGTGCCTACCATTCACAACGCGGGAGGCGCCGTCGCGGCGGCGCCTCCGCCGTCTCGACCAATGCAATGGGGATCACGGTTACACTCAGCGACGGCAGCAGACACGAGGTCGAGGCGGGCATCAGCGCCGTGGCGGCACTCAAGGCTGCCGGTGCCGCCGATCTCAAGGGCGCCATCGCCGCGCAGGTGAACGGCGACGTCGTCGACCTGTCGCGGCGGCTGACCGCCGATTGCAGCCTTGCCGGCGTGGCCCTCGAGTCGCCCGCGGGCCTCGATGTCCTGCGCCACTCCTCGGCGCACCTGCTGGCGCAGGCGGTAAAGCGGGTCTTTCCCGACACCCAGATCACCATCGGCCCGGTCATCGAGGACGGCTACTTCTACGACATCAAGAAGGAGACGCCCTTCACCCCCGAGGACCTCGAACGCCTCGAGGCCGAGATGAAGGCCATCGCCAAGCAGGACCTGCCGGTGGTGCGCGAGGAGATGGACCGCGACGCGGCCACCGCCTTCTTCCGCGACCAGGGCGAGCACTACAAGGCCGAGATCATCGCCGGCCTGCCCGACGCGCGCGTCGGCCTCTACCGCCAGGGCGAGTTCGTCGATCTCTGCCGCGGCCCGCACGTGTCGCGCACCGGCCTGCACAAGGCCTTCAAGCTCACCGGCGTCGCCGGCGCCTACTGGCGCGGCGACGAGCGCAACGAGATGCTGCAGCGCATCTACGGCACCGCCTTCGCGAGCAAGGATGCCCTGGCCGAGCATCTCGCCAACATCGAGGAGGCGAAGAAGCGCGACCACCGCAAGCTCGGCAAGGAGCTCGACCTCTTCTCGTTCGACCCGGTCTCGCCCGGCAGCCCGTTCTTCCACCCCAAGGGCGCCGCCGTGTACAACGAACTGGTCGCCTACGTGCGCGGGCTCTACGGCAAGTACGGCTACGACGAGGTCATCACGCCGCAGGTGATGGATGTCGAGTTGTGGAAGCGCTCAGGGCACTACGAGCACTACCGCGACAATATGTTCTTCACCGCCATCGAGGAGCGCGAGTTCGCGGTGAAGCCGATGAACTGCCCCTCGCACTGCCTGATCTTCAACACCCGCAAGCGCTCCTACCGCGATCTGCCGATCCGCTACGCCGACTTCGGCCGCCTGCACCGCGCCGAGCGCTCCGGCACCGTGCACGGGCTGACGCGCGTGCGCAGCTTTGCGCAGGACGATGCGCACATCTTCTGCATGCCGGAGCAGATCGGCGACGAGATCACCGCCTTTCTGAGCATGGTCGACGAGGTGTACGCCGCCTTCGGCTTCACCGAGCGGCGCGTCCTGCTGTCGACACGGCCCGAGAACTCGATCGGCAGCGACGAGATGTGGGAGCGCGCCGAGGGCGCCCTCACCGCGGCGCTGCGCGGCGCCGCGGTGCCCTACGCGATCAACGCGGGCGACGGCGCCTTCTACGGCCCGAAGATCGACTTCGTGGTCGTCGACGCCCTCAAGCGCGCCTGGCAACTGGCCACCGTCCAGCTCGATTTTGGCGCCCTGCCCGAGCGCTTCGACCTCAACTATGTGCGCCCGGACGGTAGCGAGGCGCGCCCGGTGATGATCCACCGCGCCGTGCTCGGCAGCATCGAGCGTTTCATGGGCATCCTGATCGAGCACTGCGGCGGTGCCTTCCCGCTCTGGCTGGCGCCCGAGCAGGTGCGCGTGCTGACGCTGACCGAGCGCACCGTCGACTACGGGCGCGAGGTGTGTGCCGCCGTGCGCGCCGCCGGCCTGCGTGGCGAGCTCGACGCGCGCGACGAGAAGCTCGGCTACAAGATCCGCGAAGCGCAACTCGCCAAGATTCCGTACATGCTGGTCGTCGGCGACAAGGAAGCCGCCGACCACACCGTCGCGCCGCGCTCGCGCAGCGGCGGCAACAGTGACCCGCTGCCGCTCGACGCCCTGTTGGCGACCCTGCGCAGCGAGGTCGCCCGCCGCGGCGCCGTCTGAGCGCCCAACCCCCGAGGAGTCCGCCATGCCCAAGCTCAAGACCAACAGCGGTGCCGCCAAGCGCTTCAAGGTGACCGGCACCGGCAAGATCGTGCGCAAGCGCGCCTACCTGCGCCACCAGCTGACCTGCAAGACGCGCAAGCAGAAGCGCCACCTACGCGGCTCGGCGCTGGTGGACGCGGCCCAGCACAAGAACATCCGCAAGCTCATTCCGTACCTGTAAGCCGACACACCAAGAGAGGAACACGCCATGCCACGCGCCAAAAGAGGCACCAAGGGACTCGCCAAGCACAAGAAGATCCGCAAGCTCGCCAAGGGCAACGTCGGCGGCCGCCGCAAGCTCTACCGGCAGGCGCGCGAGACCGTCGAGAAGGGGCTCACCTACGCCTACCGCGACCGGCGCGTGAAGAAGCGCGAGTTCCGGGCGCTGTGGATCGTGCGCATCAATGCCGCGGCGCGCCGGATCGGTCTGACGTACGCGCAGCTGATCAACGGCCTGAAGCGCGGCGGCATCACCATGGATCGGAAGATGCTGGCCGACCTGGCGATGCGCGATCCGAACGGCTTCAATGCCGTGGCCGAGGTGGCCAAGGCACAGCTCGCCGCCTGAGCCGTCCCGCCGCGCCCGTCCGTCGGCGCGGCGGCGGGCCCGCGTATGAAGGACGCGCTCGAGTCGATCCGCGCCGCGGCGCTGGCGACCCTCGCGACCGCCGCCGACGAGGCGGCGGTCGAGGCGCTGCGCGTGCGCTTCACCGGCCGCAAGGGCGAGCTGACCACCGTCGTGCGTCTGATGCGCGAGGTGCCGGCGGCGGACAAGCCGGCGATGGGCGCGCTCCTCAACGCGGTCAAAGACGAGGTCGAAGGCCGCCTGACCGAGGCGCTGACGCGTGCCCGCGCCGCCGGCCGTGCCGCCAGTGCCAGTGAGCGCCTCGATGTCACCGAACCCGGCCGCCGCCCGCCACTCGGCCGCCGCCATCCGCTGCTGCGGGTGATGGACGACATCACCGACGTCTTCCTCGGCCTCGGCTTCAGCGTCGCCGAGGGGCCGGAGATCGAAGACGACTACCACAACTTCGAGGCGCTGAACTTTCCCGCCGACCATCCGGCGCGCGACATGCAGGACACGTTGTTCGCCGCCGACGGGCACGTCCTTCGCACGCACACCTCGCCGGTCCAGATCCGCGTCATGGAATCGCGGCGGCCGCCGCTGCGCGTCATCGCGCCGGGCGTCGTCTACCGACACGACAGCGACACCACCCACTCGCCGATGTTCCACCAGATCGAGGGCTTCATGGTCGACCGGCGCGTCACCTTCGGCGATCTCAAGGGGGTGTTGACGCACGCCCTGCAGGCGATCTTCGGCGCCGGCCTGCCGGTGCGCCTGCGGCCGAGCTTCTTTCCGTTCACCGAGCCGAGCGCCGAGGTCGACGTCGGCTGCTTCGCCTGCGCGCGCGACGGCGCCGCCTGCCGGGTCTGCAAGGCGACCGGCTGGGTGGAGATCCTCGGCGCCGGCATGATCGACCCGAACGTCTTTCGCGCCGTCGGCTACGATCCCGAGGCGGTGTCCGGTTTCGCCTTCGGCCTCGGCATCGAGCGCATCGCCATGCTCAAGTACCGCATCGACGACATCCGCAACTTCTACGCCAATGACGTCCGCTTCCTGCGCCAGTTCTGAAACGGATTTCACCACGGAGGCACGGAGACGCGGAGAGGTTCGCTCCCCCTCCGTGTCTCCGTGCCCCCGTGGTGAAGCTCTTCTCGCAGGGTTTATGAGATGAAAGTTCTGCTGAGCTGGCTGCGCGAGTTCGTGCCGATCGACATCGACACGGCAGCGTTGTGCGAGAAGCTGTCGCTGGGTGGGCTGGCGGTCGACGCGGTGGAGGAGCTCGGCGCCGACATCCGCGGCGTCATCGTCGGCGAGCTGCTCAGCACGGCGCCGCATCCGCAGGCCGACCGGCTGACGCTGTGCGAGGTGCGCACCGGGCCGGAGCCGGCGGTGCGCGTGGTCTGCGGGGCGCGCAACATGACCGCCGGCGACCGCGTCGCCTACGCCTCGCCCGGCACCATCCTGCCGGGCGGGAAACGCATCGAGGCGGCCACCATCCGCGGCGTCGCCTCGGCCGGCATGCTGTGCTCGGCCGCCGAGCTCGGCCTGGCCGAGGCCGCCGAGGCGGCAGAGGGTATCCTCATTCTCGACGGCGAGGCCCCGCTCGGCGCGCGCGTCGGCGCCTACCTGGGTCTCGAGGACACGCGCCTGGACATCGACGTGACCCCGAACCGCGGCGACTGCCTGAGCATCCTCGGCATCGCGCGCGAGGTGGCGGCGCTGACCGGCGCCAAGCTGCTGCGCACGCGCAGCCCCCTGCGCGAGCAGGGGGCACCGGCGGCCGCGGCGATGGCGCTGCGCATCGACGATGCGGCGGGCTGCCCGCGCTACGCGGCGCGCCTGGTGCGCGGGGTGCGTGTCGGCCCGTCGCCGGCCTGGCTGGTGCGGCGGCTCGAAGGGGTCGGCCTGCGGGCGATCAACAACGTCGTCGACGTCACCAACCTGGTGATGATCGAACGCGGCCAGCCGCTGCATGCCTTCGACTACGACCGCTTGGCGCGGCCCGAGATCGCCGTCCGGCGCGCTGGCGCGACGGCCCTGCTACGGACGCTCGACGACGTCGAACGACGGCTGGCGCCGGAGGACCTGCTGATCACCACCGGCGACGCGCCGATCGCGCTGGCTGGCGTCATGGGCGGCGCCGACAGCGAGGTGCGGGCGGAGACGACGACGGTGCTGCTCGAGTCGGCCTGTTTCGACCCGTCGAGCATCCGCCGCACGGCGCGCCGCACCGAGCTGCGCTCGGAGGCGTCGTATCGCTTCGAGCGCGGCGTCGACATCGACGGCGTCCCGACCGCCCTTGATCGCGCCGCCGCGTTGCTCGAGCAAGTCGCCGATGGCGTGGTGGCGCCCGGCATCGTCGAGGCGTATCCGGCGGCGCCGGCGCCGACCGCCATCCACCTGCGGCCGAAGCGGGCCGAGGAACTGCTCGGCGGGACGATCAGTCGCGGCGAGATGACCGCGACGCTCAAGGCGCTCGGTGCCGGTGTCGCGGCGGCGCCGCAGGGGGCCCTGCTGGTGACGGCGCCGAGTTGGCGGCGCGACCTGACGCGCGAGATCGATCTGGTCGAGGAGATCGGCCGCGTGCTTGGCTACGAGCGCTTCAGCGCGACGATGCCGGCGGCGCCGCTGGAGAGCGGCGTCATGCCGGAGCGCCTGCGGCGCGAGCGCGAACTGAAGGGCCTGTTCACCGGCATGGGCTTCTACGAGGCGGTGACGCTCAGCTTCGCCTCGGCGCGGGTCAATGTGCTGTTCCCGGGCTTGGCGCTCGACGGCGACGCCGTGGCGCTGGCCAATCCGATGACCCGCGACGAACCGGAGATGCGCTGCAGCCTGCTGCCCGGCCTGCTCGCGACTTGGCGCACCAACCGCAATCAGGGCGCCGCGGGTCTGATGGCCTTCAGCATCGGACGCGTCTTCTGGCAGACCGGCGGACCGCAGGAGGCGTGGCGCCTGGCCGGGATCCTCGCCGGCGTGCCGCCGCGCCTCGGACTGGGCGCCGCGCGCCCGGTCGACTTCACCGACGCCAAGGGGGCGGTCGAAGCGATGCTCGACCAGCTCCGCGTCCTCGATCGCGTCGCCTGGGGGCGCTGCGAGGCGGCGCCATTCCACCCCGGCAAGGCGGCGACGCTACGCTGCGGCGAACAGCTCATCGGCGTCGTCGGTACCCTGCACCCCGAGACGGCTTTCGAGATGGAACTCGACGGCGCCTGCTGGGTGTTTGAGATTGACATCGAGAAACTGCTTCCCTACTGTCCGCAACAACTTGTTTTTACTGGATTGCCGCGCTTTCCCGCTGTGGTGCGGGATATCGCGGTTCTGGTCGATGAGGCGTTCGCAGCGGAGCAGGTGGTGCAGTGCGTGCGGCAGTGGCAGCCGACCTTGGTGGAGGATGTGGCGCTGTTCGACGCCTATACCGGCGCGCCGATTCCGCCTGGGCGCAAGAGCCTGGCCTACACCATCGCCTACCGGGCGGCGGATCGGACGCTGACCGACGACGAAGTGAACGCGCTGCAGGACGGCCTGCGCGCCATGTTGACGCGCGAACTCGGCGTGACCCTGCGCGAGTGAGCGGCGTCGAGTTCTGCTGATTCGGGAGGGTGGTCGGTGGCGCTGACCAAAGCCGACATCGTCGAGCGCATTCACGAGCGCGTCGGGTTCTCGAAGAAGGAGGCCAGCGAGGTGGTCGACTCCGTCTTCGAGGTCATCAAGGGCCAGCTCGAGCACGGGCAGAAGGTGAAGGTGTCGGGCTTCGGCAACTTCGTCGTGCACGAGAAGCGCCCGCGCAAGGGGCGCAACCCGCAGACCGGCGAGACCATCACCATCCGCGGGCGTCGCGTACTCGGCTTCAAGGCCAGTCCGATGCTCAAGAAGAGCATGAACCCCGAAGGCTGATCACCATGCCCGCCGGCGCGCCCGATCTGCCCGACAAGCTGTACTTCAAGATCGGCGAGGTGGCGAAGATCGTCGGCGTCAAACCCTACGTGCTGCGCTATTGGGAGACCGAGTTCTCCATTATTCGTCCCGGCAAGACGCGCTCGCAGCACCGCCTGTACCGCCGCCGCGACGTCGAGGCGCTGCTCGAGATCAAGCGCCTGTTGCACAACGAGCGCTACACCATCGAAGGGGCCAAGCGACGGCTCAAGACGGTGGCCAAGGGCCCGCTGACGGCCGCGGCGGCGCCCGATCCGCGCCCGCAACTACCGCTGCCGCTCGGCGAACGCACCTACCGCAACGCCCTGGTCAAGTTGCGGCAGGACCTGCAGGCTCTGTACGAATTGCTGCGCTGAGCGCGGCACCCGGTGTCACGCCATTGGCGCGCCGCCTTCCAATTCCGAACGGCGGGACGTGGAAACCCCGCTGCGTGGCGCGCTCCGGCTGGCATAGGCGTTGCAATTCCCTTTCACCATGATGCTGCCTGCGCCAGCCGATCAGCCCCGCCGCCGACGTACCCACGCCGAAGCCGCCTTCGACGTCCTGCGCACCCTGTTGCGCGGTCACATGCTGTGGGCGGCCGGCGGCGGCCTGTCGCTCGATTCACTGTCGGGGCTGATCGACGCCCCGCCGGCCATCGTGCGCAGCGCCATTGAGCGACTGATCGCCGACGGCGTCGTCAGCCTGCACCCGGCGACCAGCACGCTCCGCCTGAGCGACGCGACGCTGCGTGAGATGCGCCCGCTGGTGACGCTGCACTGAGTCCCGCGTCCTGCTTCGACCGCCCGTGGGTGCTTCTGCGCGTGGTGGAACCTGTGGAGGGCGCCGCTCCGTCGGCGCCGGTTGCATCGGGCTGCAGATGCTCAATGCAACGGGCGCCCACGGGGGGGCGCCCTCCAGGGGGCTGGGCGGTGGAGGCTCGTCGGTAGCGGCCCCTTCCAGCAGAACGAATTCAGGCAGACGACGCCGTTCAGGGGCAGCCGATCAGCGCCGCGTTCACCGCGGCGATCAACTCGTTGATCGCCACCAACCCGTCGCCGCCGCTGTCAAACGCCGCGCAGGATGACAGCGGCGCGGTGCCGAGCGCGATGTTGACGCCGCTGATCAGTTCGTTGATCGCCACCGCACCATCGGCATTGCAGTCACCGGCGCAGGCGGCCGGCGACACCGGCACGGTGAGATCGACGAGGTCGGCCTGCGCCGCGCGCTCGCCCAGCAGTTGCGGCTGCACCGCCGTCTGCGGCCCGGGGCCGCCACGCGGATCGGCGAACGTCGTCAGCGCCATGGCCAGCACGCCGCTACCCGAGCCCACCGGGACGATGCGCACGTTGCCGGTCGGCGAGCCGGCGATAGCGGCGCTGAAGATCGATTGGCTCGAGACGCTCGTGTCGAGGTTCGACAGGTCGCTGACGAGGTGTTCACGCAGCGCCCGGCGATGCGTCATGGACTGACCGAATTCGTTGGTGACACGCAGGTCGACCGTCGCCGTGGCGCCGCCGACCGGGTCGGAGCTGCAGGTGGCGATGGCAATGCGGGTCGTCGTCTCGCGTTCCCCAAGGGCGCTGCCGAGGCCGACACGGGCGCCGTCGAGGAAGGGCTGCAGGGCGAGCCCGGCGGGGCAGGCGGCATACTCGGCCTGCGCGCCGCCGAGCACCAACACGTCGGGCTCGTCGGCGCTGGCGCCGGTCGCGGCGAACCCAGTCGCCGCATAGGCGGCGGCGTCGATTGTCGGTGCCCCGCGCTGGATGGTGGCGATGCCGATGAGCACGTCGGCGGCGGCCGGGACGCCGTCGGTATCGGTGGCGACGCAGCGCAGCGTGCCGCTGAACGGCGGTGCCGGCGCCGCCGGCACCGCGCCGCCGTCGCGTGGCAGCGCCGCGGCGCCGACGCTGGCACGCCAGGCGACTGGCTGCCCAGCCTTCATCACGATCCGGAACCCCACCGCCGATCCGGACGCCAGGCTCCCGTCGACGTACACGCAGCGCACCGCCTGCGTCGTCGCGCCGGTGTTCGTCAGCTCGATGTACGTGTCGAGATTGAGCTCGGCGTCGACACTGATCTGCGAGAATACCAGTAACGAGGCAGGGGCGCCCGACGAGACCGCCGCCGCCGGCGCGGCCGCGACGCCGCCCAGGAGCATCGCCAGGAGCGCCGCGCGCAGGGGGGGCCGCTTTCGCCGGGTGCTCATGGTCGCCCGGATTCGCGCCGCGCTCACGGTCGCCCCATCGGCAGGGTGATGACGTCACCGGCGACCGCTTCGCCCTGATGGTGCAGCGGCGGCAGGGCGCGGCTGGCGAGCGGCCCCGTGGCGGTGGCGCGCCGCTCGACCTCGCCGATGACGACGAATCCGCCGCTCCCGTCGACAGGGGAAAGCTGTGTCTGCAGGACGTCGGTGCCGAGCATGGCGCGGTCGAAGAGACCGTCGCCGAGGTCGGCGAGCGCCAGGTCGGCCCAGCAGGTGACCAGCGTCGTCGTGCTGAAGCGCTGCTCCAATTCGGTGGTCACGTCGAAGCGCACCTGCACCGTCGCCGGGTCGCCGTCGCGCACGTTCTGTGAACACGGCACCACGGTGATGCGCGTGGCGACGGCGGAGCCGGTGCCCAGTTGCTCGTCGGCAGCCCCCTCGGCGCGGTGGCTCAGCGTCCAGGTGGCCGGGCAGGCAGCGTACTCGCCGAGGAAGCAGGTGTCGGATTGCGCATCGCCGAGGCACAGCACGTCGTCGCCGTCGTTGAATCCCGAGCCGCTGACGCCGATCGCGGCATAGGCGGCGACGGCGCCGTCGGCGGGCAGCAGGGTGGCCCGGCCGACCAATCGATTGAGACTCGTCGGCGTGCCGGTCGGGTCGACCTCGACACACAGCAACTCGCCGCGGAAGTCCTCGGGTGCGGCCGGGATCGCCGCGCCGGCGTCGCCCGCCGGGCGACCGGCGGCGGCGCTCCACAGGGCCGGCTGCTCGGCGTTCAGGCGCAGCGTGAAACCGCTCGATTGCCAGCCGACGCGGCCGTCGACGTAGGCGCAGAAGGCATCGATACGCCCCTCGGCGATGTTGGCGAGCTGAATGAGGGTGTCGGAGCTGGCGTCGGCGACGACCTTCGGGAAGATCAGGATCGACGCGCCGCGCTCACTGGTCGTGTCGGCGCGCGTCGCGACGGCGCCGGCCAGCGTGCAGGCCAGCGTGCAGGCGAAGATGAACACAGCGAGGCGCACGGGAGCCTCGTGTATGTCATCGCCATCGGATCAGAGGCAAGCGGCCGCGGTTGCATCGATCGGCATCGTGTGGTGAGCCGCGGCCATGGCTCGTGTCTGGTGTGCGCTTCTGCTGTTCGCCGCGCCCGCGGCGTGCGGCGCCATGGGCGTCAGCAGCTGGGCGGCGCAGGAGAAGTGAGCGTTGACGCCGCCCCCATCGTTCTCCGAGGCGCTGCGATTCTGGGTGAAGCTCGGCTTCATTTCCTTTGGCGGACCGGCGGGCCAGATCGCGATCATGCACCGCGAGCTGGTCGAGCGGCGCGGCTGGATCAGCGAGGAGCGCTTCCTGCACGCGCTCAACTACTGCATGGTGCTGCCCGGACCGGAGGCGCAGCAGCTGGCAACGTACATCGGCTGGCTGCTGCACCGCACCGCCGGCGCACTCGTCGCCGGCGGCTTCTTCGTTCTGCCGTCGATCTTCATCCTGCTGGCGCTGTCCTACGTCTACATGGCCTACGGCAGCATGCCGGCGGTGGCGGCGGTGCTGGCGGGAATCAAGCCGGTGGTGGTGGCGATCGTCGTCGAGGCGGTGGTCAAAATCAGCCGCCGCGCCCTCAAACGCCGCTCGCACTACGCCATCGCCGCGGCGGCCTTCGTGGCCATTTACGTCCTGCACGTACCGTTTCCGCTCATCGTCGTGCTGGCGGCGGCGATCGGCCTGGCACTGCCGGCGGCGCCCGCCGCGGCGCCGGGTGCCGCCGAGGCGCCGCTGCCGCCGCACGCGCGCCCGGACGCCCGCCGCGCCGCGCGTACGCTCGCGGTCGGCCTGGCGCTGTGGGCGCTGCCGCTGGCGCTGGTGGCGTTGCGCTTTGGCTGGGACAGCCTGTACGCGCGCGTCTACCGCTTCTTCAGCGGCGCCGCGCTGGTCACTTTCGGCGGCGCGTACGCGGTGCTGGCCTACGTCACGCAGGTGGCGACGACGTCCTACGGCTGGCTGAGCCAAGCACAGGCGATGGACGGCCTGGCGTTGGCCGAGACCACCCCCGGGCCGCTGATCATGGTGCTGCAGTTCGTCGGGTTCATCGCCGGATGGAACCAGCCGCAGGGGCTGACGCCGGCGGCGAGCGCACTGCTGGCGGCCCTGCTCACCACCTGGGCGACCTTCCTGCCATGCTTCCTCTTCATCCTGGTGGGGGGGCCGTACATCGAACAGGTGCGCGGCAACCGCAGCGTGGCGGCGGCACTGTCGGGCGTCACTGCCGCCGTGGTCGGGGTGGTGCTCAACCTGGCGCTGGTCTTCGGCGCCGCGGTGATCTGGCACGACGGCGGTCCTGACTGGCGCGCCGCGCTGCTCACCGTCGCCGCCTGCGTGGCGCTGTTCCGGTTTCACGTCGATGTCTTGTGGGTCATCCTTGCCGGTGCCGTGTTGGGCCTGTTGCTCGCGTGACCATACGGATCGTCATACTCCTGAGCCTCCTGTGCGCGGCCGCGGCCGCCGCCGACACGCTTGCGCCGATCACCGGCGGGTTCTGCGCCGGCGACTGCAACAACGACGGCACGGTACGCGTCGACGAGCTGATCACGGCGGTGACCATCGCGCTCGGCAGCGCTGGCCTCGATCGCTGCGCCGCCGCCAACGTACAGGAGGACACCGTGATTTCGATCAGCGAGTTGATCGGCGCCGTCAACAGCGCCCTGTCGGGCTGTCCGTGAGTGGGCGCAGCGCCTGGAAAGGGCCAGTGGCCGGGACCGCGGGCGTCTCGCCCGCAGCGCAGCGCGCTACGCTGCG
>JANNRA010000032.1:0-141931 GCA_031401035.1 bacterium
TGCGGGCGGGACTCCGCACACCCGCACGCGGTGCTGACGGCGCGGACGTTCGCCGCCCTCGACCGCAAAGAGTATCGCTGGCGCTGCCCGACGTGTGACGCGACGGCGTTCGGCGTGCGGCGCCCTGCTGTGGCGGCATGAGCGCCGCTGGCGAGCGTGACGGTGTACGCGGTCAGCGCGGCGGCTTCTTGCCGTGCCGAACCTCCAGCACCTTCAAGCCCTCTTCGATCGCAGCCTTGATGACCATGCTGCGGCTTGCGTGCGTCTGGCCACGCTTGATGCCTTCGGCGGCTACCGCTGGGATGAGTGCGTCGGCGCGCTGAAGCAACTGCGCGGGAACACGGATCGACAGTGCCGCGTCAGACGCTCCCGACTCCATCGCTTTCCGTGGCATCCGCCGCCCCCCGAACCCGACCGGTTCGGTACCACGCACCCTCTTCGTTGTCACTCTGCGATTGACAGTCATGGTGTGATTTGTCACACACATCACACGTAATGACAACCCCGCCGGATGGGCCGGCGGGCAACCACATGGAGGAGCACCATGCGACCGAAGAAGCCGACCGCGATCAGCCGCCTGATCCCCGACGCCGCGCCGGAAGTCCTGCGCGCCCACACCATCGCCGACACGATCCGCGCGCTCTGCAGCGCCGGGGCGCTCGACGGACCCCTGCAGCCCGAGCAGCGCGACGCCATCGCCGAGGAGCTGGGCGTGCCGGCGTTGTGGATCGACGCCGCGCAGAACACGACGCGCATCAACCTCGACCTGCTCAACGAGTGGCGCGAGTGGGCCGAGGCGCTGATGCCGCGCAAGGCGGTGGCGTGATGGCGAGCAAGGCGAAGGTGAAGCGGCCGACGCAGGCGAAGCGGTCGCCCGACTACCTCGACGGGGTGTTCGCTGCGCTCGACGCGGCGGCGCACTTGGGCGCGCTACGGATCGAGAGCAGCGAGACCTTCCACGCCATCGCCGAGCGGTTGGGCGTGCCGGTGCTGCTCATCGAGGCGGCGCAGAGCTACGAGCGGGCCGACGTCGACGCGCTGGTCGGGTGGTGGGCGACGCGGGAGGGGGCGGGCTGATGGCTGGTGTCGTCAAACGGCGCGGCAAGTGGTGCGTCGATTTCCGTGACCAGTACGGCACGCGGCGCGCGAAGTTCTTCGCCACGAAGCGCGAGGCCGCCGACCACTTCGCCAAGGTTATCCCCGAGGTGAAACGAGGCCTCTATGTCGCTCCGGCGGAGTTGCCGACGTTCGCGGAGATCGCTGAGCGGTGGCTCACGGGGAAGCGGGCGAAGGCCCCCGGCACCGTCGAGAACTATGAAGGGCAGGTCCGCAACCACCTCCTGCCGGCGTTCGGCCCGTTGCGGATCGATCTCGTGACGCCGGCCCGCATCGAGGACTTCCGCAACCAGAAGTGGAGTGCAGACGCGGGGCTCTCGCGCTCGTACGTCAACCAACTCCTGCAGCGCACCGGGGCGATCATCGGCTATGCGTTCAAGCACGACTTAGTGCATCGCAACGCCGGGGCGCGAGAGCTGGTGGACCGAGTTCCGCGCCAGCGCAAGGCGGGCAGGGCGGGCGCGACGGCGGTCGCCCCCCGCGATGTGCTGACGGCCGCGCAGGCGCAGCGGGTCATCGCGGCGGCAGCGCCGGGACTGTACCGCACGTTTATTCAGACGGCGCTGCTGACCGGGTGCCGATCGGGAGAGTTGCTCGGCCTCGTGTGGGATGACATCGACCTCGACAAGCGGACGCTGCAGGTCAATCGGTCGCTGTCATGGCAGAAGGGGACAACACCCGGCTACGGCAAGGCGAGCTACCACTTCGGCCCGCCTAAGACGGACTCCTCCTATCGGACCCTCGACCTCGCCCCCGATCTCGTCCGGGCTCTCAAGGCATGGAAGCTCCAAGCGTCGCCGAGCACCGTGGTGCTGGACGCGGACGAGGGCGCCACGGGGGCGCTGGTGTTCCCGAACCAGACCGGGAAACCGCTACACCGCTCGTTTCTCCACAAGGGGCTCAGGGGCGCGCTCGACGCCTGTCCGGGCCTGCCGCGGGTCGATCTCCACGGGTTGCGGCATACCTTTGCCAGCATCGCGATCGGCCAGTTGAAACTGCCGCCCACCCAGGTTGCCGACCTGCTCGGTCACAAGAGCGCTGGCATCACCCTCGAAGTGTACGCGCACTGGTTCGAGGGCTTGTCTTCGGTGGGGGCGATGGCCGACATCGCCAGCGCGATTCTCCCCCTCCGTGGTGACTCAATGGTGACTGCGGCGGTTGGCGACGGCCTAACTAGCTGAGTTCATTGCTGTCTTGACTCACAATCCCGAGCTTGTCCATCTTGTACTTGAGGATCCGTCGCGTCGTGCCGAGGATCTCCGCGGCGCGGGTCTGGTTGTTCTCGGCCTTCACCAGCGCCTCGGTGATGAGCACCAACTCGAGTTGGTCGACGGCGTCGGCGAGGGAGGCGTTGGCGCCGTGTGTGCCGTTGGCACTGGCGCTGTGCGCGGCGATGCGTGCCGCAGCCGCATCGTATGCGGCCGCAAGGGCCGGCGGGAGATCGTCGATGGTGAGTTCCTCGCCGGGCGACAGGGCGAGGGCGCGTTCGATGACGTTCTCCAACTCGCGCACATTGCCGGGCCAGTGATGACGGAGCAGCAACTCGTAGGCGTCGCGCGCGAAGCGCTTCTCGGGGACGCCGACTTGTTTGGCCTTGAGGGTGATGAAGTGGTGAATCAGCTGCGGCAGGTCGTCGCGGCGGTCGCGCAGCGGCGGGAGTTCGATAGCGACGACGTTCAGTCGGAAGTACAGATCGGGCCGGAAGCTGCCGTCTTGCATGCCCTTGTCGAGGTCGCGGTTGGTGGCGGCGACGACGCGCACATCGACCGTCACCGGCTGCGACCCACCGACGCGGGTGAAGGTGCCGGTTTCCAGGACGCGCAGCAGCTTGGCCTGCGTTCCGGGGTTCATCTCGCCGATTTCGTCGAGGAAGATGGTGCCTTTGTGCGCGCTCTCGAAGTGGCCGACCTTGCGCGCGTGGGCATCGGTGAAGGCCCCGCGCTCATGCCCGAACAACTCGCTCTCGAGTAGGGTGTCGGGGATGGCGGCGCAGTTGAGCGCGACCAGCGGCGCTGCCGCGCGCGGGCTGTTGTAGTGGATGGCTTTGGCGATGACTTCTTTGCCCGTGCCGCTCTCGCCGGTGAGGAGGACCGTGGTGCGCAGCGGCGCGACGCGGCTGACCGTGTGCAGCACCGCCTGCATCGGCGCCGAACTGCCGATGACGTTGTCGAAGCTGTAACGCTGGCCAACTTCCTGGCGCAGCGTCGTGACTTCTTGCAGCAGGGCGGCGGCCTGCGCGGCGCGCCCGACGAGCAACTGCAGTTCGTCGATGTCGAAGGGCTTGGTCACGTAGTCGTACGCCCCGAGCTTCATCGCCTGCACCGCCGTTTTCACCGTCTTGGTCGCCGTGACCATGATCACCTGCGTCGTGGCGGTGCGTGCGCGGATACGCTCGAGCAGCTCGAGGCCGTCGATGCCTGGCATCAGCAGGTCAGCCAGGACCACGTCGAAGGGGTGCTCTTCGAGGCGCGCCAGCGCGGCCTCTCCCGAGTCAGCGAGCGTGACGGTCGCGCTCTCCTTGAGGATCAGGCGCAGCGACTCGCGCACGCCTGGTTCGTCGTCAACCACCAATACGCGGGGATGATCCATGGCTTCCATTCGTTAGGCTGAGGCGGGGGTCGTCGGCGGCGGGGCGGAAGCGGACGACGACCAGGGTGGGATTCTCGGGGTCGATGGCGACACGGGCGCCGTTGCGGCCGAGGACGGCATTGGCGATGGCGACGCCGAGGGGCGTCGCGGGAGTTGAACCGGACTCGCGTTCGAGCACGGCCGCGAGATGATTGCCGAGCGGATCAGCCCCGGACGGCAGGCGTACGGTGAGGCATGCGGGCGTCGCGAAGCCGAGATGCACGACCGATTGCGGCGCCAGGTCGCGCGCCAGCGACCGCACCAGGTTGGCCAGCGCGTAAGCGAGCTGCTGCGGGTCGCCCGACACGGCTACGGCCGGAATGGCGTCATGCTCGAGCCACACGCCGCGTGCGTTGAGCACCGGGATGCACTCATCGCGCACCGCATCCAGCAGCGCTGCCAGCGGCACGGCCTGCGGCGCCGGCGTATCGAGTCGGGTGAACTCGAGCAGGTTCTCCAGTGTCCGGTCGATGCGCTCGACCGCCTCGCTGGTCAGTCGCGCGACCTGGTCATCGCCGCCGCTCGGCTGCTGCTGAACGTGATGCGCAAACGTCTTCAGGGCAACGAGGGGATTCTTGAACTCGTGTGCGAGTTCGTGAATGACGAGATCGAGCTGCTGCGGACCCATGGACTGCAGCTCGCTGCCGTCGTGGACGTCGGTGACGGGTCCGCTGCCGCGCAGCCGCGCGCCGTCGAACAGCACATCGGCCGCGTCGATCGTGCTGCCGGCTGCCAGCGCGATGCTGCGCACCAACACCGCCTCGAGTTCCGCCAAGTTGCCGAACCACAGGTAGTTGCGCAGGCGCTCGACGGCGGCGTCGGTGAGCACCACCGGCGGCCGGCCGAGCACGGCGGTGAGGTCGGCCGCCAGTTGAAAGGCGAGCGGCGCCAGGTCGGCAGCGCGCTCGCGTAGCGGCGGCAGCCGCACCGTAAGGACGGTGAGACGGTAGAAGAGCTCTGGCGGGAACTCGCCGCGATCCACCGCGTCATCGAGGTCGGCGGGCGCGGTGCTGATCACGCGCACCACCGATCCGTCGGCTGCCTGCAGGCTGCCCGATGGGTGCAGGGCAGCCAGCAGACGCTGCTGCAGCGCCGGCGCGAGCGCCTCGACGTGGTCGATGGCCAAACCGGTCGTGCCGGCGGGCAGGGCGCTCAGCGCCGCCTCGACAGCGCCGGCATCACCGCCGTCGACAACCAGCAGGGTGCCGCCGCGTACGGAGTGTACGGCGCGCGCCAAGGCACGCTTGCCGACGCCCGCCTCGCCGACCAGATGCAATGGGAGGGTGTTGCGGGTCGCCTCGGCAAGGACGCGCGCTGCTGCGGCTGGGACAAAAGGGGGAGCGAGTCGCCGTGCTGGCCCGGCCGCGGGCGCCACCGCTGGTCGATCCAGGGCGGCGCGGACGCCGCGCCGCAGGTCACCAGGCGAAAACTGTCGTCGCAGCGAGGGGCCGGGCGGTATCGGTTGGCGGCCGTCGTCCACCCAGAGGACTGCTATGCCCACGGGCAGTGGATGGCTGCCGAGACTTGGCGCCGCTATGAGCACCTGCGGCAACTCGCCGCCCGCCCGGCCAGAGACGTAGTCGGCCACGGACGCAGCCTGCACGTCATAATCCCCACCAAGGAGGATTCCGACCGTCTCGCGAACGGCCGGGGAGTCGTGCACGACCAATACCCGGTGAAGCGCCACGCCTGCTTTCCCTCCCCACCCCTCGCGTCCGGTGCCCGTCCCGGATCCCGCGCAAAAATGGACATAGTGAATAAACCCACGAGATGTCAATGGATTTGTGCCTTTGTTTACCGGGAGGAGGTCGCAGCGGCTGGTGACGATCTTTTTTCTTGAAAATGTTTAGGAGTGCATGGTACCCGGGAAGTCTGAGCCATTGCAGAACTGCGGCGGTGGTCAGACGGATTTGCGAGAGTCGTACGGGGCGAATACGTAGTTGCAGCGGGCGGCCGAGGTGTCGCGTCGAAGTTCTGTCTCGGGCCGTGGGCAGACTCAAAAACGCCGTGCATGAAGGCCAACTCGAAACCAATTCTCAAGGGGAACGACTGCAGATGACGGCACAGGTGTCGGCACGGAGCGCGGAGCGGACGGATGAGCGTCTGGTCGCCCTGCGCGAGGACGTGTTGCATGATGCCGAGCATGCGGTCGGCAACCTGTTGCAGCGACTGCATCATGCCGCCCGCGGCGCGCGCGCCGAGTCGGCGGCGACCGGCGAGCGTCTGCAGACGGCGCTGGGAGATCTCGAGCGCGTCCTCGAGCTGTTGTTCGACTACGTCACGCCGGTCGAACTGGACCTGCGACCGACCGATGCGGCGCGCGTGGCGGAGAGCCTGGCCGCCCAGGCGAGTGGCCAGGGCGCCACGGTGACGGTGGCGGTTGCACCCACCGTGCAGGTGTTGGCAGACGGTCGCCACCTCAGTCGCTGCTTCCAGCTGCTGTCGGCGGCCGCGGCGTGGGACGTCGGTACGACACTGGGAATCGCCATCCGGCACGATGCGACCGGCGAGCGTGTCGAGTTCACGGTCTGCATCGGCGGTGTGACACCCCCCGCGCCGCCACACGCGGCGCTGGCGGTGGCCGTTGCGGCACGACTGGTGGAATTACACGGCGGCAGCCTGGGCCGCACCGCGGACGGCGCCGCGACGATCGTGCTGCCGGTGGCCGGATGACGGCAGTGGCCGAGTACGAGCAGCGCCTGCTGGTCGTCGATGATGACCCGCTGATCCGCGAGGAGCTCGAGTCGCTCTTCGCCGTTCAGCCCTACGGCGTCGATTGCGTGCCGAGCGTCGCCGAGGCCATGCAACGGCTCGGCGAGCGTGACTTTGCGCTGGCCCTGGTCGATGTGCGGATCGGTGGCGGTGATGGCATCGCCCTGACGCGCGACATTCGCGAGCATTGGCCGGACGTCGACGTCATCATGATCACCGGGTACGGCAGTATCAAGAACGCCGTCGAGGCGATGCGCCAAGGCGCGGTCGACTATATCACCAAGCCGTTCCAGCCGGAGGAGCTGCTGCATTCGGTGCAGAAGGCGCTCGAGCGCCGGCGGCTGATCGACGAAATCGAGTACCTGCGCGGTCAACTGTCAGACCGGTACTCGTTCGCCAACATGGTGAGCCGCAATCCGGCCATGCTGGAAATCTTCGCGACGCTTGAGATGCTGGCGCGCAATGACGTGACCGTGCTGATCACCGGCGAGTCGGGTACCGGCAAGGAACTGGCCGCCCGCGCGATTCATTTCCAGGGCAAGCGCAAGACGGCGCGCTTCGTGGCCATCAACTGCGCCGCGGTGCCCGAGGCGCTGATGGAGAGCGAGTTGTTCGGCTACGAGCGCGGTGCCTTCACCGGCGCCACGACCGAGCGCGTCGGCAAGATCGAGCTCGCCAACGGCGGCACGCTGTTTCTCGACGAGGTCGAGAGTATGCCGCTGCCGATGCAGGCAAAGCTCTTGCGCGTGCTCGAGGAGCGCGCCATCGAGCGACTCGGCGGCAACCGCCGGATCCAGGTCGACATGCGCGTCGTCGCTGCCACCAACGTCGACCTTGGCAAGCTCGTGCGCGAGGGGCGCATCCGCGAGGATTTCTACTATCGGATCAACGTCGTGCCGATCGTCCTGCCGCCGCTCCGCGAACGCCGCGAGGACGTGGCGCTCTTGGTGGCGGACTTCCTGCGCAGCAATGCGCTGGCGAAAGAGAAGGGTCTGAACCGACTCACCGAGCGCGCCGTCAACCAGCTCATGGCGTACGATTGGCCGGGGAACATCCGGGAACTGTCCAACGTCATGGAACGGGCGGTGCTGCGCGCCAAGGGCGACACGGTACGTGAAGTCGACGTGCCGACGAGCGGTAAGCACGACGGCCGCCGTGGCGCCGCCGGGCACTTTCACCTCCCGTTGCGCGAGTTCCTCAAGGGCGCCGAGCGTGACTATCTGGCGCAACTCCTGACGCAGTACCACGGCGGCATCGCCCGGTGCGCGCGTCACGCGTCGGTCGACCAAGCGACGCTGCATCGCAAGATCAAGGCGCATGGCCTTCGCGCCGACGACTATCGCCAGAACGGCCGGGTGCACTGACGCATGTACTGCGACTTTTACCAGATGCGCGAGCGGCCGTTTAACGTCACGGCTGATCCCAAGTTCCTCTACCTCAATGCCCGCTATCGCGAGGCACTGGCGTCGCTGCACTATGGCATTTCGCAGCGCAAAGGCTTCGTGACCCTGATCGGCGAGGCGGGCACGGGCAAGACGACGCTGTTGAAGAAGCTGCTCGACGATCTCGACCAGACGACGCGCACGGTTTTTATTTTCAACACCAACGTCTCGTTCGACGAGATCCTCGAGTACATCTTCGGCGAGTTCGACCTGCCGGTGCACAACGGCAAGCGCCTGTATATGTTGCAGCGCCTCAATCAGTTCCTGCTCGAAGAGCTGGCCAAGGGGCGCAACGTCGCGCTGCTGATCGACGAGGCCCAGGATCTCGACTACTCGGTGCTCGAGGACCTTCGGTTGCTGTCGAACCTTGAGACCGCGAAGGAGAAGATCCTCCAGATCGTTCTCTCTGGACAACCGGAGTTGGGCCAGAAGCTGGGCAATCCGGGCCTGCGCCAGTTGCGTCAGCGCGTCGCGGTGAACTGCCGCCTGCTGCCGCTCAATCGCGAGGAGCTCGGCGAGTATGTTCAGGCGCGCCTCACGGCGGCGGGCGCGGCGGATCCGAAGCTGTTCGCGCGGGATGCCGAAGAGCGTATTTTCGAGATATCCGCCGGCATTCCGCGCCTGGTCAACATTGTCTGCGACAATGCCCTGGTGATCGGCTACGCGCTGGGCAAGAAGCGCATCGGCGCCGACGTGGTGAACGAAGCGGCGGCGGATCTACTCACCGTGGAGCCGCACGGCGCCACCTCCACCGTCACCGATGCGGCGGCGCCGGTCGCGGTCGAGAGCGCGCCGCGCGCGCGCCGCGTGTCGCGCATCGCGGTCGTCGGTGTGGTGGCGGCGGCCTTGCTCATCGGACTGCTCTCGGTCGGCCGCAGCCTGCTGCGCAGCGACGGTGGCAGCGAGCGGACCGCGGCGGCGCGGCCGCCGCTGGAGGTGGTGCAGCCCGGTCGGCTGCAGCAGCCGGCGCCCGCGGCGCCCGCGGCGCCCGTGGCCGCGCCGGTCGATGGGCGCGACGCGGCGGCGCCGGCACTGGACGCAGAGGGTGTGCCGCCGCGGCCGGCGGCGCCGCCCGCTGCGCATGCGCCTGCGGCGCCGCCGATCGGGCCGGAGGTCGCCGTCGCAGAGCACGCTGGCGTGCCCGTCGTGGCCGCCCTCGCCACAGTCGAAGGGTCGCCGCTGGCTACGCCCGCGCGGATCACGGTGGCGGCGGTGCCGCCTCCGGTCGAAGCCAGGCCCGATGTGGTGGACGCCGAGGTTGGGAATGCGCCCGTGCCGGAGCCCGCCGCGATGGTCCCGGCCCCGCCGCACGCCGCCGTGGAGCAGCCGGTCCAGGCGGTGCTGGTGCCCCCGACGCCGATCGAGATTGCGTTGGCGGCGACTGCAGCGCCCGCCGGCGTCGATGAGTTGCGTCTGGTGGTGCCCAACTACGAGCGGCTCATGGTGAAACCGGGTGACTCGATCTCGCAGATCGCCAGCGACACATACGGCCAAGCGAGTCCGACGGTGCTGGACATGATGAAGATGGCCAACCCGTCGATTCGCAACCTCGACATCATATCGGTTGGACAGGAGTTGCGGCTGCCGCAGCTCGACGAGGGGCTGGCGGTGCTGCAGCAGCCCGACGGCCGTTACGCACTGCTGTTGCTTTCGACGCCGGCCGAGGGCCGTGCACGCGACATCGGCAGGGCCTTGCGGCGGCATGGGCTGGACACGCGCGTTGGCAAGGCCGACTTCGGCCGCGGGCGAGAGGTTTGGCGGGTGGTGATCGGCGACCTGCCCGACAGGCAGGCGGCCCGCGCCGTCGGTGAGCAGTTGCAGCGCGTGTTTCGTGAGGATGCGCGTATCGCGCAGATGGCGGAGTGAGGCGGGAATGAGCGAGTTGAAGCGCTGGTACGTGTTGCGCAGCAAGGCGCGGCGCGAAGGCTACGCCCAGGAGCAGTTGCTGCGGCGGGGCGTTGAGACCTTCCTGCCGCGCATTCTCGAGCTGGCGCCGCTGCGCGACGTCGCGGTGATCGCGCCCCTGTTCCCGGGCTATCTGTTCGCCCGCATCGACCTCGCGGCGCAGCATAACAGCGTCATCTGGTCGCCTGGCGTGCGGGGCTTCGTCGCGTTCGGGGAGGTGCCGGCGCCGGTCGATGCGGCGGTAGTTGAGTTCCTGCAGGTGCGCTGCGGTCGCGAGGGCGTCGTGCGCGTGGCGCGCCGCTTCGATGACGGCGACCGGGTGCGGGTGACGCACGGGCCGTTGAGCGGATTGATCGGTGTCGTCGAAGGACACGTGCATGGCGACGCGCGCGTGCGGGTTCTCATGGCGTTGCTGCGCCGGCACACGCAGGTGAGCGTACCGGCGCGGCTATTGGAGCACGTCGCGCACGCCTGACGCGGTGCGCATATCCATACGAAGCAACGATTGAGAGTCGAGATCCGCGGTCCGACGGGCAAGGTCGGCAGCGGAGAAGCGGGGAAGGCGGCGCCGGGCGGATGCGTCCGACGCTGGTCGCAGTTGGCTGCGGCGGCCCGCTCACATACGCAGAACGCAGGGGAACATCGCTCGGGGTCGAGAGGGCGGAGCCACGGACGCCTCAGAAAGGTCAGCGCGCAGCGCATCAGGCATGCACGGGTTGCTACGACATTTACGATGGTTGCTCAGCACCGGATTGTCCGGTGCGTTGGGCGGGGCGCTGGTGGCCGCGGCGGAAACGGCGCTGGTCACCTGGACCACCGCCGCCAACGACGAGTACTGGCTGGTGCTGTTCGGCGTTCTGGCCTACGGCGCCCTGGGCGCCGGACTCGGGCTGGCGGCCGGGGTGGTGTGGCAACTGGTGCGCGGCGGGCACGCGACGGAGCAGTCGCTGGCGCAGGTCGGCGGGTTTGTCGCCGTCCTGCTGCCGGCGTTCGTCGTCGGGCGCTATCATGTCAATCAGCGCCTGTTCGACGAGAGCCTGTCCTTTGCGTCGAGTCTGGGCGCGATGACCTACGGCGCCCTCGCCGTCGGGGCGGTGCTGGCAGGGGTGGTCGGCATGGTGGCTGCGCGTGCCGCCAGTCGCCGCTTGGGGGCGCTCGGTCCGGGGCTGGTCTTCGCCGCGCTCGTGGCGCTGGCGTGGGGCATCGGCGTTGCCACCGACCGCACCAACGCGCCGGCCCCCGAGCGTCGCGCGGCGACGGCGCCAGGGGGTACACCGAACATCGTCCTCATCATCGTCGACACCCTGCGCAGTGATGCCGCCGACTGGGCGATGGAGCAGGGGGCCGGCTTCGCGATGATGGCACGCGACGGGGTGACGTTTGCGAACGCATACTCCCAATCGTCGTGGACGCGTCCGTCGGTGGCGACCATCCTCACCTCGCAGTATCCATCCGTGCATGGCGTCGAACAGAAGATGGATATCCTGCCCAGCGGTGCCCAGACCCTCGCCGAGCAACTCAAGCCGCACGGCTACTGGACGGCGGCGTTCACGACCAACATCAACGTCGCTCCGATCTTCAATTTTCAGCAGGGCTTCGACGAATTTCACTACCTGGCGCCAAGTTTTTATTTCGGCGCCACCGATTCGGCGACCAAACTCGCCGTCTACAAGGCGCTGCGCGCGGCGCGCGAGAAGGTGTCGAGCAAGATCTGGGTGGAAAACTTCTACCAAGATGCCGCCGTCGTCGATCGCGCGGTCGAGGCATGGCTCGGCAGTAAACCGCCGGAGCCGTTCTTCCTTCTGGTGCACTACATGGACCCGCACGACCCCTTCTTCGAGATCCCGTACAATGGCCGCGGCATCGCACGCGTCTCGACGCCGAATCCGCCGGGTACGCAGGCGCAAGCCCTCCACGACCTCTACAAGACCAACGTGCAGTATCACGACCGCTTCCTGGAGAAGCTGCTCAGTCGAATGCGGGCGACCGGCGTCTATGATCGCAGCATCGTCGCGCTGACCGCCGATCACGGCGAGGAGTTCTACGAGCACGGGGGGTGGTGGCACGGCACGACGCTGTACGAGGAAGCGGTGCACGTGCCGTTGAAGATAAAGCGGCCAAAGGAGCCGCAGGCCGGGACACGGCGCACCGACCTGGCGCGGACGCTCGACATCGGGCCGACGTTGCTGGCGGCGGCCGATCTGCCGGCAGCGGGGTCGTTCCAGGGCATCGACCTGTTCTCCGGTACTGTCGAGGAGCCGTTGCTGGCGGAAGAGGATCTCGAAGGCAACCGTCTGACCTCGTTCCGGCGCGACGATTGGAAGCTGATCGTCGCCAACCCCGGTAACCCGCGCGGACTGGCGCCGCAGGAACTGTACAACTTGGCCGTCGATCCGCGCGAGCAGAACAACCTCGCGATGACCGAGAGTGGTCGGGCCGCCGAACTCGCGGCGCAGATGCAACAGATGAAGGCGCGCGTCGCGCGCAGTCCCGGGCCGACGGCGAGTACGGCGAGGGCGCATGCTGCTGATCCTGGGGCTTGACGGCGCCACGCTTGACCTCGTCGAGCCGTGGGCGGCCGATGGCAGCTTGCCGCATCTCGGCCGGTTGCTGCGCGAAGGAACATGGGGGCCGCTCGGGTCGACGGTACCGGCGGCGACCCTGCCGAGTTGGACGACGTTCATGACCGGCGTCAACCCCGGGCGCCACGGCGTCTACGATTTCACGCGGCGCGACGGCGGCGAGTATGCGGTGCGGTTCGTCAACGCCACCTATCGCAAGGCGCGCACGATCTGGCGCATCCTGAGCGATTCCGGGCGCCGGGTCAGTGTGCTCGGTCTACCGGGCACCTATCCGCCCGAACCCATCAACGGCTGCATGGTCAGCGGCTTCGACACGCCGGTGACGACCCGGGCCGATGCGAGCTTCGTCTCGCCTCCAGGGTTTGCTGCCGACGTTGACGCGATCGGCGGCTTTCCGTTCGCCGACTTCCAGGAGTTCGTCATCGGCCCGGGCTGGCATGCAGAGGCGTGCCGCCGCCTGTGCGATGGCATCGGCCGTAAGGTCGCCCTGGCGCGGCGCCTGATCGATCGTGAGGCATGGGATTGCTTGATGGTGCTGTTCGGCGAGTCGGACACCGCGGCTCATCACTTTTGGGCGCTCCACGATGCGGCATCCCCACGGCATGACGCCGCCGCCGCGGCCGCCTTGGGCGATCCGTTGCGCACCGTCTACCAGGCGCTGGACGCCGCGGTCGGCGCGTTGATGGCCGCGTGTCCTGACGCTACGGTCCTGCTCGTCTCCGACCACGGCTTCGGCGGCGCCGGGACGACGGGGGTACGCCTCAACCGGTGGCTCGCCGACGAGGGGTTCCTGCGCTTCTCGCGCGCGGGCGGCCTGGTGGCGCGCGCGGCGGCGGCCCTGCGCGGGGTCGCGGTGCGTGCCATCCCCGAGGCCTGGCAGGCGCGCTGCTTCCGGGTCGCTGGCGGCCGACTGGCGAGCCGCATCGAGAGCGGTGTCCGCTTCGGGGGCATCGACTGGGATGGAACACGGGCGTTCTCGGAGGAGCTCAACTATTTCCCCTCCGTGTGGCTCAACGTGCAGGGGCGCGACAGGCGCGGCCAAGTCCCCGTGCGCGACTACCGTGCCACCTGCGAAGCGGTGCGGACGCGCCTGCTGGCGTGGCGCGATCCGGTTGGCGGTGGCCGCGTCGTCCGGCGGGTGTGGCAGCGTGACGAACTCTACCATGGTCCCTGCGTCGCCATGGCCCCCGATCTGGTGATCGAGTACGAGACGCCGGCTGGCTACTCGTTCGTCGGGCTGGCGAGTGGCGGCGGCGGAACGCCGGCCGTGTCGCCGATCGAGGCAAGCGCACTGGGCGGTAAGCTGGCTGGTATGAGCGGGAGCCACCGCCCGAACGGGATCGTCGCCCTGCACGGGCCGGGCATTGCCGCTGCGCGGATGATCGGCGTCCAGATGGTCGATCTGGCGCCGACCGTCCTGGCCCTGTGCGGCGTCGCGGCGCCGGCGGATTGGGACGGCCGGGCGCTGGCGCTCGGCGCCGACTTGGAGCCGGCGCGCGCCGAGATCCCCGTGCCGGCAGATGAGTTCGCGTATGGCGCCGCCGAGTCGGCCGAGTTGGAGCGACGTCTCGCGCAGTTGGGGTATCTGCCATGACGCGGGCGACGCGGTACCGGGTGGCGGTGGTCGCCGCGTGTCCGTTCCCGAGCCTGCGTGGCTCGCAGGTGCTGGTCCGCGAGACCGCCGAAGGGCTCGCGCAGGCCGGCCACACGGTACACGTCGTCACCTATCCGACCGCGCAACACCTGGTTCCAGTCGAGCGCATCTCGATCCATCGTGTCCGCAAACTTCCCGGCCTGTGGACGGCACGGCCCTTCGGCTGGCAGAAGCCCGTACTGGACCTCTTACTCATCTGGACGTTGCTGCGCGTCGTGCGACGCGAGCGCATCGACGTCATTCACGCGCACAACATCGAGGCGCCGCTGATCGCCTTCCTCGTGCGCTGGTGGACCGGCGTGCCGGTCGTCTACCACGCCCACAATGCGCTTGCCGACGAACTGCCGCGCTACATGCACCGGAACGGTGCTCGCCGCGTCGCCCGTGTGCTCGGGGCGTACATCGACGCGACACTGGCGCGCCGCGCCGATGCCGTGATCGCCCTGTCCGACCGGCTCGCCGGGTACCTGGCGGCGCGTGGCGCGGCGGGGCGGGTCGCGGTTATTCCACCGGCGGCCCCACGCCTCGGGGCGGCAGCGGCGCCCCGCTCGGATCGCGAATGCGGACCGCTGGTCATGTACGGTGGTAACCTCGATCCGTACCAGGACCTCGGCTGTCTGCTCGAGGGGTTCCTGCGCTTCCGGGCCCTGGAGCCACAGGCGCGTCTGGAGCTGATCACGCATCGGGCCGTGCACCCGAACACGGCGCGGCGTGCGGCGGACGTCGCACGCCAGCCTGGTGTGTCGGTCCGGGAGGTGAACTCGTTCGGCGCCGCCAATCGCGCCCTGGCGCGTGCCGACATCCTGGTCTGCCCGCGTGGATCGTGGTCGGGATTTCCGATCAAGGCGCTCAACTACATGGCGATGGGGCGTCCGATCGTGCAGGCGCGCGCCAGCGCCCATGCGGTCGAGCATGAGCGCACCGGGCTCGTCTTCGACGACGGCGACGCCGGCGGCCTCGCGAAGGCCCTGCTGCGCGTGGCGCGCGACCCCGCCCTCGGTGCGCAGCTCGGTCGCCAGGCGCAAGCGGTTGCCCGGGACCGCTTCAGTATGAATGAAGTCTTGAATAACCTGGTGCAAGTGTATGAACAGGTAGTCGAGGGCTCGGGTCGCGGTCGACCGCGGCTGAGTCGCCCTCGAGGCAACATGGAGCAGGCGATGACGGACAGGTCCGCAGCAATCGGCCGCCACGAGCGGCGGCACACCGACGGCGTCCAGTCGCGCCGGCGCGGCGCCGTGCGCCTCATCGGCGCCTTGTTCGTCGCTCTGCTCGCCGGCTGCAGCGCGACGCCCACCGAGGCGCCGTTGCCGCCGGTCGGCGAACCGCTCTCGCCGAGCCTGGTCGACAGCGGGCAGTACCGCCTCGAACCAGGCGATGTGTTGCGCGTCAAGTTCACCTACCAGCCGGAGATGGACGTGAAGCTGGAGATCGACCCCGACGGCAACGTCGCCATCCCGGGCGTCGGTGAGATCCAGGCACGCGGCAAGACGGCTGAGGAGTTGGCCGCCGACATCGAAACCCTGTCGAGCAGCAATCTACGCGATCCCGAAGTGACGGTGATTGTGGCGCAGCTCGGGCCGCGCAAGGTCTACGTCGGCGGCGAAGTGCGACTGCCCGGCCCGGTGCTCTACCGCGTCGGCATGACGCCGATGCAGGCCATCCTCGATCGCGGCGGCTTCACCGAGGTTGCGCGCATCGACAGCGTCTTGCATGTGAGCAGTCAGGGCAATACGGTTGACGCAACGCGGCTGGACTTCAGCAATGAGATCAAAAGAGGCTCACCGGAGTTGCAGGTACTGGCGGTCAACGACGTCATCTTTGTGCCCCGCACCTTCATCGGCGACGCCAACGCGTTCGTGCGTTTGTATATTCGGGGGCTCATGCCGACACTGCCGCGCTTCGGCGTCGGGTTGAATCCGTAGGGCGGGGGAAGAGGGAACGCCATGGCAGGTTATCGGGCAGGTGCGATGTTGACATCCGGCGGCCGCAGCGGCGGGCCCGCGGGGAGCCCGCGCAGCGGCAACGGCTACCAGGCAGCGGGCGGGAATGGCTACCACGCCAGCGGCAACGGCAACGGCTACAAGGCGTCGCACGAGAACGGCAACGGATACTCAAGCAACGGCGGCAACGGCAATGGTAATGGCAATGGAAATGGACCGCAGGATCCACGCAGTGCGACCGCCAAGGAGCAGCTCTTCGAGATCATGCACGTGGTCTTCAAGCGCTGGCGTCTGATTGCGGGATTGTTCGCCGTCGTTGCGCTTTCGGGTTTGTTGGCGGTGGTGTCGCGCGGGCCGCAGTACGCGGCGCGCGGGACGGTCCTGATCACGAGCTCGCGCGCCGATGTCACCATCCAGCCGACCGAGGTCGACAGCCTGGCGTTGCTGAAGTTGAATGAATCCTCGGTCAACTCCGAGGTGCACGTCATTCGCAGCCGTGAGCTGCTGGAGCAGGTTGTGCGTGGGTTGGCCTTGGCGCGTGCCGGTGGCAACGTGATGAATATCGCCAATGCCGCCGACGACCGCGAGGTAATCAGCGAGCGTGCCATGCGCATCGCCAATCGGCTCAAGGTCACGCCGATTCGCAACTCCAACGTCATCGAGATCCGCTTCGGGTCGGGCGACCCCTCGCAGGCGGCGCAGGTCGTCAACCGCATCATCGACGAGTACATGGCATACCATGCCATCGTGCACTCGCAGCAGGGACTGAGCGGCTTCTATGAGGAGCAGAGTGCCGGCCTCATGCAGCATCTGCGCCGCGCCGAAGATTCGCTCAGTGAATATTCGCTGCGCGAGGGGATCGTCTCGCCGCGTGAGGAGATCCAGGCTGCGGTGGGCGGCGTCGCCGCCATGGAGGCGGAGCTGCGCGAGCGCACGTCGGCAATCGCCGGTACCGAAGAGAAGGTGCGTGTCGTCCGCGAGCAGCTTGCCGCGCAGCCCGAGACCATCCGCCGCGTGCAACAGATGGAGGTGAATCCGGTCGTTCGGCAACTGCGCGAACACGTCGTCGACCGGGAGGTCGACCGCATCGCGCTGCTGCAGAAATTCACCGAGAACGCCCGCCACGTGCGGGACAACATGAACGAGATCGAGGCCCTCGAGGCGCGCTTGGACACGGCGTCCATACACGAGCCGATGTCGGTGAGCAGCGAGACTTTCGCGGCCAATCCGGTATACGAGGCGCGCCTCAGCGCGCTACTCGAGCTCGAGGCAAAGTTGCGTGAGACGCGCGCCCGCGCGCTAGCCGTCGATGAGGACTTGGCGCGTACGCGCCGTCAACTCGTGTCGCTCAAGCAGCGGGCGCTGGAGTTTGAGCGCCTTGATCAGGAAGTGCATCGCCAGCGCGCGGCCGTCGACCTGTATGTGCAGCGCGGTCAGCAGGCACAGCTCGAGGACGCGATGGACCAGCGCAAGTTGGTCAACGTCGCCGTCGTTGAGCGTCCGGCGTTGCCGCTCGAGCGTACCGACGACCGCAAGGTGCCACTGATGCTGGCGATCATCTCGGGCTTGGCGGTGAGCCTCGGCGGTGCCTTTGGTCTCGAGTATCTGAACCGGACGCTGCGCTTCGAGCGTGACGTCGAGCGCTATCTCGGCCTGCCGGTCCTGGGGACGGTCGCCGAGGCGAAGAAGTAGTAGGCCGCCGTCCCGGCGACCGCAGCGCTCCCTCGTGGGGAGGGCGCTGCCCATCAGGAGCGGCGTGCTTCGCGGGGGAGTGCGCCGGTGAGGATCCCGTGCAAGGAAACGGTCCAGTGCCCGCTTCCGGTCCGTCCGACCCCGGACGCCCGACTTGGGTGACCGGCCTGCTGTTCGCTCTCCTGGGCGGCGGCGCGGCCGAAACATTCGAAGTGCTTCGGCTGCAGCTCGGCGGAATCGCCCCGCCGGGACTTGGGCTGCGCGCCGCCCTCTGGTTTGCATACGGTCTGATCGCCTTTGGCAGCTTTGCGGTTGCCCGGCTGGCGCTGCGGCGAGGCGCCCTGACGGTTGCGGCGACGGCGCTGGTTGCGACCGTGGTGCTGCCGTGGCTGAACTTCGCCTATCTCCCGCGCGCCGGCAGTACCGCATCCGTCCTCGGCAGCTTCGCTGCGATTGCCGGGCTGGCTGTCCTGGTGCCGCTGCTGCTGCGCCGGCGGCGGGCGGTGGCGTGGGTGGCCGCCGCAGTCATCGTCGGTGCGAACACCTGGGGGCTCTTTGCCGATGCTGGCGAGCGTCGCGGGCCGGCACCGGCCGGTCAGGCGGCGCTCCCCTTCAATGTCGTGGTGGTGGTGATCGATACGCTGCGCGCCGACCACCTCGGTGCCTACGGCTACGCGCGCCCGACCAGCCCACACTTCGATGCGCTGGCGAGCGAGGGCGTCCTTTTCGAGCGCGCGGTGGCGCAGGCGCCGTGGACAAAGCCGTCGATCGCATCGCTGATGACTGGCCGATTCCCGCACAAGCATGGCGTCGTCTCGAGCCGAGACGCACTCGGGGCCGACTTCGTCACCCTGGCCGAGCGCATGCAGGCGCGCGGCTTCCAGACGGCGGCGTTCTCGGGCAATCCATGGATCACGCCGGAGTTCCGTTTCGATCAGGGGTTTGCTGAGTTCGAGGGCGGACGGGCGATGGGCCCGCAACTCACCGTGTTGTATAAGACGCTGCGCCGGGTCGACCGCCTGCTGGTAACGGTTGGACGGCGGACCAATCTCGCCGCTGCGGCGTTCTGGGGCAGCAGCGGAAATGTCGACAATTCGTCTCGCGATCGCCTGCTCACTGACGCGGTGGTGCAGTGGATCGGACGCCAGCAGGCGGCGCAACCGTTCTTTCTCTACCTCCACCTGATCGGACCGCACGATCCCTACGATCCGCCTCTTGAGTATGTGCGGCCGTTTCGCGAGGCCAACTGGGACGGTGTAAAGGGGCCGACCAAGCCGCCGGCACGTGTGCAAACCGTCTTCGAGTCGGCGGCGCCGCTGGCAGACGTAGAGCAGGCGGCGTTAATCGCGCAATACGACGGCGCCATCGCCTTCGCGGACGCGCAACTGGGGCGGATTGTCGATGCCCTGCGTGCCAGTGGACAATTGGAGCGCACGCTGCTCGTCGTCACAGCGGACCACGGCGAGGAATTCTATGAGCACCGTAACTGGCGGCACGGCAACCAACTCTACAACGAAGTCGTCCATGTGCCGCTGCTGTTCCATCTGCCAGGGCGCCTGCCCGCCGCGCGACGTCCAGACCTGGCGATGATCGTCGACATCTATCCGACGCTGGTCGGCATGATCGACGGATCGGCGCCGAGCGGCGACAGCCTCGACGGTCGGGCCCTGTTCGCGGCCAGCGATGCTCCGGCCCCGCTGGCGTTCGCCGAGCATTGGTGGATGGAAGGCGGCACCTACTCCTCCCGCATGGTGCAGCGCGGCGCGTTCAAGTTGACCGAGACCCGTCAGACTGGACGAGAGCAGGAACATACCGAACTGTACGATTTGGCTACTGATCGTTCTGAAGAGCGAAATTTACTGGAAAATCCCGATCCGGTGCGCGACAACGAACTAGGGGAGTTGCGAGGTCTGTTGGCGCGCTTCGGGGACAAGGTGTCGGTGGGGTCGACGGTTGCGGTCGATGTCGATCAGTCGACCAAGGAACGTCTGCGCCAACTCGGGTATTGAATCGCGACTGGGAGCCAGGGCAGGGAGCCGTGAGCAAAATCTACGATGCGCTGAAGCGTGCGGAACAGGAGCGCGAAACGGCGCGTGGTCGCGACAACGGCCACGCCCAGGAACCGCGTGCGGCGCGCGACGGCCAGCAGGAGGAGGACGACTACCGACGCTTGCGCGCCAGTCTGCTGTTCGCCCCGGCGTATTCCGACGTGCGTACCATCGCCGTCAGCGCCACGCGCCACGGTGAGGGAGCGACGCGGGTCGCGGTTGGACTGGCGCGTGCACTGGCCGGTGAGGGCGACACCCGGGTGCTGTTGGTTGAGGGCAATTTGCGCACACCGTCCTTCGCGCAGCAGTTGCCGATCGGCAAGGGACCAGGCCTGGCGGAGTTCCTCGCCGGTGAGGCGACTGCGGCGTCGTTAGTCGTGCCGCTGCGCGACTGGAATCTGTCGGTGATCAGTGCGGGCTTCCGCCCAGCCGTCATCGACTGTGAAGCGGTCGCCGGCGCAGTGGCCGAGGTCATGGAGCAGTTCGACTTCGTCATCATCGATCTGCCGCCGGTCAACCGCTACGCCGATGCGTCGATTCTGGCCCCCAAGGTCGATGGTGTCATTCTCGTCGTCGAGGCCGACCGCACCCCGGTGGTCGACGCCGAGAGCGCGAAGAAGAGTCTCGATCGCGTCGGCGCGCGCATTTTCGGGGTGGTCCTGAATCGGCGGCGCTCGTATGTGCCCGCGACGCTACAGGCGTTGCTCTGATGGCAGGCATGTCGGCGCGCGGCGCGGTCGCCGCCAGCATCGATCGGCTGCCCCCGATCCTGCCGTTGCTGGCGCTCGGCGTTGCGGCGGTGTTTGCCGCGCTGCTCGGACCCGAGGCGCTCACCGTGGCGGTGTTCGGTCTCGGTGGCATGATCCTCGTCGCACTGCGCCCGCAGTGGGGGGTGGCGACGCTGCTGGTCATGTTGATGGTGCAGTACGGGTCGCGGCGCTACGAACGCGAGGGCGTCGCGGGCATCGCCAGCCTGATCACGGCCGGTAGCGGGCTGATAACGGTCAACAACATGCTGGGGCTGTTTCTCGCCCTGTTGCTCGTCTACCACGTCTACCGGGACGGCGACTGGTCGTTCCTGCGCAACCGCCAGGTGCAGCTCGTCGCCGCCATCACGGCGGTGTTGGCGTTCTCGGGATTCGTCAGCGAGATCGCGGCTGGCGATGCGATTCAGCTCGGAGTGCGATTGAGTGGCGGCCAGGATCCCAGCCGTCTGTTGGTGTCACGCGCGCTCTTCCTGGTGCTGTTCGTCTTCTTTGTGCGGAAGCCGCAGGACCTGCGGATGATTGTCTGGCTGTTCGTCGCACTGGTGCTGTTGACCGCCTGGAGCGGTGCCTCGGCCGGCCTCGCCGGCACCGGCCGCGCGGAGGTCGCCGACTATCGCGCCGGTGGCATGGAGGTGTTGATCCAGAGCACCCAGAACCCGAACCGGCTGGCCATGATCTCGACCCTCGCAATGATTTTCATCTGGGAGTTCAGCCAGGCACATGCGCTGCGACGCTGGCGCTGGGCGTCAGGGGCGGCGATCCTGATGCTGGTGCTGACCGTGTTTCTGTCGGCGTCACGCGGCGGCGTGCTGGTGCTCGGGTTCACCGCGTTGCTGCTCTTCAGTCGTCGGCGCGCCGGCGGCTCGCGGTTGCTTTTCGGTATCGCGGTCGTCGTGCTAGCGACGTTGCTGATCGGCCAGGTGGTTCCGGAACAGATTCTTGAGCGTATCGCCAACGTGCCGGGTCTCGGCGGCGAGAGCGGTGGCGAAGGCAGCGGGTCGGCCGAGCGGCGCGCGTATACGTACGGGGTCGCCTTCGACGTGTGGCAGCAGGGGCCGCTGGTCGGCGTCGGCCCGGGCAACTGGCCGTACGTGCGTTTCATGACCGATCCACTGCGCTCGGCCGCGGCGCCACACAACTCGTTCCTCAAGGCACTCGCGGAGGGTGGCCTCATCACCCTGGCGCTGTATGTCGTCCTGTTCATCGTGACCCTGCGCGCCCTGGTCAGCTGCGAGCGCGCGCCCGCGGCGATGGCGCGTGCCGGCAAGGACGGGTTGGCGTGGCTGGTGCCGGCCACCCGTATCGCGCTGTCGTCTTTCCTGGTGTTTTCGTTCTTCGGGGATCTCTGGGATCTGATCTTCTCGTACCTCTTGTTCGGCATCGCCGCGGTGCTCATTCAGCGGTACGGTCCGTTCGTCGACCAGCCGGCGCCGGAGCCGGCATAGAGCGTCATGGACGCACTCGCTGTCGTCCCGAACACTGGTCGCCCGGCTGCCGCTGCGCCGATCGAGCCGTTCGCGCACTTCTTGGAGGCGACCGGGCACCGCATCCTGCGCGGCGCCGGCACGTATTGGTACGAGGCCAGCCGTGGTTTCCTGTTGGCGGTACCGTCGCACCGGCTGTTGCAGCCCTCGGACGAAGAGATCCGTGCCCTGTTTCGCATGCAGCCCTGCGCGGGTCTGCGTTTTTCAGCGCCCCTCGAAGGGTCGGGCAAGCTCAGCTATCAGATCGTCTCCGACGACCGCGACTACGGTCTGGATCGGCTGAGCGCCAACGTGCGCAGTAAGGTGCGGCGCGGTCTGCGTCGGTGCGAGATTGCGGCGGTGTCGTTTGACACCATCGCCAGCGCGGGGCTTGCGGCGGACCGCGATACGCTGGTGCGGCAGGGACGCGGAGTTCGGCTCGAGGGTGCCGCGTGGGACCGCCACTGGTGCGCCGCCGCCACCGCCTCGACGATGGAGGGCTGGGGTGCATTCGTCGACGGGGGGTTGGCCGCCTTCTTGGTGACGGTGCAGCTCGACGATTGCGTCGAGTTCCTTCTCGCCCGTTCGCGCACCGACTGCCTCGACGCCTACCCGAATAATGCCCTGGTCTATGAGATCGCGCGGCGCATGCTCGGCGAGCGGCGTGTGCGGCAGATCACCTTCGGGCTGGAGTCTCTCGAAGACGTCGGAGCGCTCGACCAGTTCAAGTTCGGCATGGGGTTCCGGCAGGCGCCGCTCCGCCAACGGGTGGTTTTCCACCCGGTTCTGCGCGCGGTCCTCGGCCAAGTCGGCGTGCGCGCGCTGGTGTGCCGTTGGGCCGACGGTCGCGGCGCGCGCGGCGGGTTCTGGCAGAAGGCGCTCGGTCTGTTGCGATTCGCCGAAGCGGGGGGCGACCTCCGCGCGTCGGTGCAGGAGGGCACATGACCGCGTCGCTGCGGCCCGAGTCGCTCTCGCCTCTCCGCGCGCCGGAGCCGGCCGCCGAGGCGCGGTTCTTGCCTTTCCACCGACCGAGCATCGCCGAGGAGGAGATCGCCGCCGTCGTCGACACACTGCGTTCCGGCTGGTTGACGATGGGGCCGAAGACGAAGAGCTTCGAGGATGCCTTCGCGACGGCTGTTGGCACGTCGCAGGCGATCGCCGTCAGTTCGGCGACTGCCGGCCTGCACCTCGGTCTTGATGCGCTCGGCATCGGTCCAGGCGACGAGGTGCTGGTCCCGACGCTGACCTTCGCGTCGACGGCAGCGACGGTGATCCATCGTGGGGCGCGGCCGGTGCTGGTCGATTGCGAGCCGGATACCCTCAATCTCTGCGTCGCCGATGCCGCCCGGAAGTGGACGGCGCGCACCAAGGCGATCGTGCCGGTGCACTTCGCCGGGCACCCGTGCGACATGGACGCCATCCTGGCGCTCGCGGCGGCGCACGGCGCCCCGGTGATGGAGGACGCGGCGCACGCCGTGCCGGCACGTTACCGCGGTCGCATGATCGGTACCATCAGCGATCTCACGGTGTTCAGCTTCTACGCCACCAAGAACCTCGCAACGGGTGAAGGCGGCATGGTGACCGGTGCCGACGGGGAGCTGATGGACCGCATCCGCAGCCGCCGCCTGCACGGCATGACGCGCGATGCCTGGAAGCGCTACAGCAAGGACGGGTCGTGGCGGTACGACGTTGCGTACCCCGGGTTCAAGTACAACATGACCGACATGAACGCGGCGCTGGGTCTGGTCCAGCTGCGACGCCTACCGGCCATGCAAGCGGACCGCGCTCGCATCGTGGCGCAGTATCGGGCGGGTCTTGCGGATGTCGAGGATCTTCTCGAACTGCCGACCTCTCGACCCGAGGTCGAGCACGCCTGGCACCTGTTTGTGGTCCGCGTGCGCCCCGAGCGTCTGCGGGCGGGGCGGGACGAGGTCATCCAGGCATTGACGGCGGCTGGGATCGGCACCAGCGTGCATTTCATCCCGCTGCACGAGCATAGCTATTATCGGGACACCCTCGGCGCCCGACCCGAGGATGTCCCGATCGCCGCGCGCGAGTGGCAGCGCTGTCTGTCGCTACCGTTGTATCCGGGCCTGACCACGACCGACGTGGCGCGCGTCACGGATGCCCTCAGCGCCATCCTGCGCGGCCAGCGCCGTTAGATCACCATCATGATGAAACGTGCCGTCGATCTCCTGATCTCCTCCATTGGCCTGCTGATCCTGCTGCCGCTGCTATTGCTCGTAGCACTTCTCATCAAGCTGGACGGTTCGGGACCTGTGTTCTTCCGCCAGCCGCGCGTCGGCCTCGATGGCCGTCTGTTTCGGATCTTCAAGTTTCGCAGCATGGTCAATGGAGCCTACAAAATGGGATCGCGCTTGACGACCAAGCGCGATCCGCGTGTCACCCGGGTCGGGCAGATCCTGCGTTGGTTCAAGATCGACGAGCTGCCGCAGCTGATCAATGTCCTGGTTGGCGACATGAGCCTGATCGGCCCTCGTCCGGAGGATCCGCATTTCGTTCGCGTCTACTCAACGTCCCAGCGCGCCGTCCTCTCCGTGCGCCCCGGCATGGTGGGGCCGAGCCAGATTCTCGGCCGTGATGAACTCGAGAGCTATCCGGAGGGCCTGGCTGATACCGAGGCGTACTACGTCGACCACATCCTCCCCGAGAAGCTCGCCCGCGACCTCGAGTACGTCGAGCGCGCGACATTTTGGGGCGACATGGGTCTGCTGGCACGCGGGATCTGGGCGACTGTGCGCGGGGCGGTGAAGACCAAGTTCCTCTGGCGGCGCCGCCACCGGGTGGCACTGTTCGGCATCGACTGTGCGCTGACCGCCCTATCCTTCTACCTCGCCTTTGTGATTCGCTACGACTTCACATGGCCGCTCGATCCGCGCTTCCTCGTCCTGCCGATCGTTATCACGCTCGGAGCCCGCTCGGTGGCCCTGATGTACTTCGGTGCCTATCAAGGGGTGTTCGCCTATTTCGGGTTGTGGGATCTCACTGCGTTGGCGAAGGCCGTGTCGCTGAGCGCGATCATCGCCGCCGGCCTGACGTTCTTTGTCGGCCTGCAGTCGTTTCCACGCTCGGTGTTTGTCATCGATGGCACGATCATCCTCTTCCTGCTGTCCGGTGTCCGCTATTGCCTCCGCACCTGGGTGCGGCACGGCTGGCGGCAGCGCGGCCAGCGGCGGCAAAAGGCGCTGGTCGTCGGGGCGGGGTTGGGCGGTGAGCAGATCGCTCGCACGCTGCTTGAGGATCCGGTTTCTGCGTACCGCCCGGTGGGCTTCATTGACGAGGTGCCGGAACGGTGGGGCTCCCTAATCCACGGTGTGCGCGTCCTCGGGGGTGCCAGCGAGTTGCCCCTGGCGGTCTCGGCGAATCGCATCCAGGCGGTCTTCGTATGCATGTCTGACCTCAGCGACGCGGCGGCACGCGAGGTCGTCGAGGTGTGCGAACGGGCCGGCGTGGAGTATCGCATCGTGCCGGCGTTGAGTGATCTGCTGGGTACTGAGCGAGCCGTCAGTGAGCGCCCGGGGTTGACACCAGGCCCGATGGCGGTCGCGCGGCAATGAATTGGCTTTCATGAAGCTGGGAGACTGGGTAGGTTCAGTTCGGGAAGATGACCATTCGGAGCATGGATAGGGGGACACCAATGGGGGATCTGGTTCTGGTCACGGGCGGGGCCGGCTATGTCGGCTCGCATCTGACGCGCAAGCTCCTGGCACGCGGCCATCGCGTGCGCGTGCTGGACAACTTCGTGTACGGCGCGCAGGGGCTGGACGAACTCGGGTCGCACCAGGAGCTCGAGCTGATGACCGGCGACATCTGTCAGGAACGCGACGTGACGCGCGCCGTTCGCGGCGTGCGTGCCGTGGTAGCGCTGGCGGCGATTGTCGGCGACGCGGCGTGTGATCTCGATCCGGACCGGACCATGTCGATCAATTACGACTCGACGCGGATCATGCTGGAGGCGTGTCGCGCCGCCCAGGTGGAACGACTGGTCTTCGCGTCGTCGTGCAGCGTGTACGGAGCCAATGGCACCGACACGGTCGATGAGGACTCGAACATGAATCCGGTTTCACTTTACGCCCGGACACGCATCATGTCCGAGGAGCTCCTGCTCGCCCAGCAGGACGTCGACGTGATCATCTTGCGACTGGCGACGGTCTGCGGCGTCTCGGCGCGCATGCGCTTCGATCTCATGGTCAACACGATGACGGCCTGCGCCAGCGCGCAGGGGGCAATCCGGGTCAGCGGTGCGAAACAGTGGCGGCCGCACCTGCACGTACAGGACGCTGCGGGGGCCTTCCTGAGCGCGGTGGAGGCGGCCCCGCGGCCGGAGAAGATATTCAACGTGGGCACCAGCGAGCAGAACTTCACCGTCGGTGAGATCGCTGAGCGCGTGGCCCAGCAAGTGCCGAACACCGCCATCGAGTACGCCCCGAATGGGCACGATCTGCGCAGCTACCGGGTCAGCTTCGAGCGCATCAAGAGCGTCCTCGGCTTCGCCGGCGCGCATACCGTCGACGATGCCATCAGCGAGGTCGGGCGGCTGATGACCAGCGGCGCGGTCGCCGACTTCCGCCACGACCAGTTCCACAATGCCAAGTGGCTCAGTGCCACCGGCCGTCTGCAAGGGGCTGCGTGACGGCGCCGATCAGGGTTGGACTCGTTGGCTGTGGGCGCATTGCCCGCGTGCATCACGCGTACCTGCGGGATCTTCCGCAGGTCGAGTTGATCGGCACCTGCGATACCGACGCCGGCGCCCGCGGCGCATTCGCGTTGGAGGCGGGCTTGGCGGAGTTCACCTCGCTGGGGGATCTGCTCGAGCGCGGCCGCCCGCAGGTGGTGCACGTGCTGACGCCTCCGGCGACGCACGCACCGCTCGCCCTCGAACTGCTGCGCGCCGGGGTCAATGTGTTGGTGGAGAAACCCCTGGCCCTCTCGACGGGGGACGCGGAGCAGGTGATCGCGGCGGCGCGCAGGGCTGGGCGGTGGGTGACGGTCGATCACAACCGGTGGTTCGACCCGGTCATTCAAGCGGCAGCGCGGGCGCTGGAGAGCGGCGCGCTGGGCGAGTTGGTGGGCGTCGAGGTGTTCCAGGGGGCCGAAGCCGGCGAGGCGGACAAGGCGCTGGCGGCGGAGCAGCATTGGAGCGCGCGCCTGCCGGGCGGGGTGCTCAACAACCTGGCGTCGCACCCGCTCTACCTGATGCGGCGTTTTGCCGGGCCGGCGCGCGGCCTGCGCGTCGTGACGCGGTGCAGCCGCCAAGGACACCTCGAGGAGGTGCGACTCATTGCCGATGGGGAGCGCGCGCTTGGCGCGGTGACCATCTCGCTGCGCGCCCAGCCATTCATGAATCGGCTGACGTTGCTCGGCAGCGCGGCCAGCATCGAAGTGAATCTGAACAACATGACACTCATCGCGCGGCGACCGCGCCAGCTTCCGAAGCTGGTCGGGAAGGTGTGGCCGAATCTCAATGAAGCGATGCAGTTGGTGGCGGCGACGGCCCGCAACACACTCGCCTACGCGACCGGCCGGCAGCGCTTCTACCCGGGTATCGGCGTACACCTGCAGGCGCTGTACGCGCAGGTGGCGGCGGGCGGCGATCCGCCGGTCAGCGCGGCCGAAGGGCTCGATGTCGTCGCCTGGTATGACGAGATCCTCGCGCACGGACGCATCGTCGCGCCGGCCGAGGCGCTGGCCAGCTGACCGTGACAACGGCTCTGGTCACCGGCGCGTCGGGATTCCTCGGCGCGGCCATCGTCGCGCGTCTGCGCGCCGATGGCGTGCGGGTCCGGGCGCTGGTGCGCCCTGGTCGCGCCTGCGCGGCGGATGAGCGCTGCGAGGGTGACCTGTGCGATGATGCAGCCTTGGCGCGCGCGGTCGCCGGCGTCGATTGGGTCATCCACGCCGGGGCTCGCGTCAGGACGACAGGGCCGTGGGAGGAGTTCGAATCGACCAATGTTCGGGCGACGCGCGAGCTCATCCGGCTGGCTGTCGCCGCTGGCGTCGGTCGGATCGTGCACGTGAGTTCGCTCAGCGTCTACGCAGTGCCGCGCAACAATGCCGTGGTTAGAGAAGACGACGCCTACGACGATGGCGGTGGCGAACGCGGGTCCTACGCGCGCTCGAAGCTGCTCGCCGACCAGGCGGCGATGGCCGCGATTGGGCAGGGCGCGCCCGTCACGGTGGTGCGACCGGGTCTCCTCTACGGCCCAGGGCGCCGCCCGTCGCTGGCACGGAAGTCGGCGGCGCTCGGGCCCTTCCGCTTGGTCCTCGCGAGTCCCGGCTATCTGCTGCCGCTGGCGTACGTGGATAACGTCGCCGACGCGATCGCGCTCGCCGTGGCGAGCGACCGCGCCCGTGGGCGCGCCTACACCATTGTCGACGTCCACGCCCGGCAGGCCGACTACGCTCGCTACTATCGTCGTGTCACGGGTGCCAGCTGGCGACTGGTCTATCCGCCGCTGCGCCTGGTTCGGCTGGCCGCGACGTTGCTCGAGCGCGGCTTCCGGCTGGTCGGGCGGCGCGCGCCGATTACGCGCCATCAGGTCGAACGCACCCTCCGCAGTGCGACGTTTGTAACGCGGCGGGCCCAGGACGAGCTGGGCTGGCAGCCGCGCGTGCCTGTGACCGAGGCGCTGCGCCGGACGCTGGCGGCGACCGCGGCCCCGACGCCAGCATGAGCGACGGCCGTGCGCGGACCACGGTGCTCTTTGTCGAGGCGTCGAGTGGCGGGGTGCTGGGCGGTTCGCTCACCGGACTCTACCACCTGATTCGCGGCCTGGACCGCGGTCGCTATGGCGCCGCCATGGCGCTCTATGAACCGAAGTCGATCGAAGGCGAACTGGCACGACTCGACGTCACCGTCCACCACGTGGCGCGTCGTCGTCTCCCGAAGCAGCATGCGCTGCTCGAATCCGATTCCTATCGGCGCGCCAAGTCCGTCGGTGTGGTGCGGAGCGTGCTCCGCGGCGGTCGCCAGACGGCTCGGCTGTTGGCTGAGGAGCTGCCGGCAGCGCTGGCACTGGCGCGCATCATCCGGCGCGAGCGCGTCGACGTGGTCCACCTCGGCAACGGCGTCCGGGCGAACTTCGACGGCGTCCTTGCCGGTCTGCTGGCCGGGGTGCCTGTGATCTGTCACGTCAAGGGATTCGAGAAGTACGGCGCGCGCGAGCGCTGGGCGGCGCGGCGCACGACGCTCCTGTGCATGACTGAGGCGATCCTGCGGTACTGCCACGAGCATGGCCTGCGCAGTTCCGATGAGCATGTTGTCTACGATGCCGTCGACGAGGCCTGGCTGGCACCACAGCGGCCGGCGGAGGTGGTTCGCGCCGAACTCGGGGTGCCACTCGGCGCGCCCTGTATCGGCATTGCGGGCAATATTCAGGAGTGGAAGGGGCAGCTCGTGCTGATCGAGGCGTTGGGGCGGCTGACGGCGCGGCAGGATGTGCACTGCGTCGTCGCCGGCGGCGTGCATCGCGCTGGCGAACCGTATGCCGAGGCGCTCCGGAGCCGCGTCGTCGCACTCGGGCTGAGCGCGCGTGTCCACCTGGCCGGATTTCGGGCCGACATCCCCGACGTCATGCGTGGCTGGGACGTTGTCGTGCACGCTTCGGTGCGACCAGAGCCATTCGGCCGCGTGATCTTGGAGGGCATGCTGCTCGGCAAGCCGGTCATCGCCACCAACGGCGGCGGCGTGCCCGAGTTGCTGACGCACGGGCATACCGGATATCTCGTCCCCCCCGGCGATGCCGGGGCCCTGGCGGCGACACTCGAGGCAGTGCTCGCCGATCCCGACGCGGCCCGGGCGGTTGGTGCGCAGGCGCGCCAGTGGGCCCAGGATCGCTTCTCGCTCAAGCGGCACGTTGCCGACATGGCCGCTATCTACGATTACGCTACGAGGACACGCCACTGATGATCATTCTCGGCATCTCCTGCTTCTACCATGATGCCGCGGCCGCCCTGCTGGTCGACGGCCAACTGATCGCCGCGTCGGAAGAAGAGCGCTTCTCTCGCAAGAAGCACGATGCGGGCTTCCCGCGCTTGGCGATTCAGTTCTGCCTCGAGCAGGCGGGCATCGGCATTCAGGACGTCGATCACGTGGTCTTCTACGAGAAGCCGTTCGTGAAGTTCGAGCGCATCCTCACCACATCGCTGCAAACCGTGCCGCGCTCGTGGAAAGTGTTCGGCGATGCCATGACGACCTGGCTGCTCGACAAGCTGTGGGTGAAGAACTTCATTCGCCAGGAACTTGGCCTGCCGAACGACAAGATCTTGTTCAGTGAGCACCATCTCTCGCACGCCTCCAGCGCCTTCCTCTGCTCGCCGTTTGAGGAGGCAGCGATCCTCACCGTCGACGGGGTCGGCGAATGGGCGTGCGCGACGTTCGGTCGCGGCCGCGGCAGCGAGGTGTCGCTGATGCGCGAGATCCGCTTCCCCCATTCCGTTGGGCTGCTGTACAGCGCCTTCACCGCGTTTCTCGGGTTCGAGGTCAACGAGGGTGAGTACAAGGTGATGGGCATGGCGCCGTACGGCGAGCCCAAATACGTCGAGAAGGTCGAGAAGCTTTACACGGTCCAGGCGGACGGCAGCTTGTGGCTCGACATGAGCTACTTTTGCTTTCACCACTCGACGACCCGTACCTACAATCAGAAGTTCGTCGATCTGTTCGGCGAGCCGCGCGACCCGGACTGGCTGTTCTTCACCGTGGGGTCCGGGTTCCCGCCGTACTTCGGCGACCGGCCCGATGATTTCGATCGCATCGCGGACCGCAACCAGTACTACGCCGATATTGCCGCCAGCATTCAGCATTGCACCGAGGAGATCGTCCTCGCCATGGCCCGTGCCCTACATGCGGAGACAGGACTCACGAAGCTGTGCATGGCGGGCGGCGTGGCGCTCAACAGCGTCGCCAACGGTCGCATTATGAAGGAGACGCCGTTCACCGACCTGTTCGTCCAGCCGGCGGCCGGCGATGGTGGCGGCGCCCTCGGCGCGGCGCTGTTCGCGCAACACTGCGTGCTCGGCGCGCCGCGCAGCTTCCGCATGGAGCACGCGTATTGGGGCAAGTCGTACACCGACGGCCAGATCGGCGACTATCTGCGGGGCGCCAATATTGCGCATACGCGCTGCAGCAACGAGGACCAGCTGCTTGATCGGGTCGTCGATCACCTGCGCCAGGGGCATGTCATTGGCTGGTTCCAGAACCGTTTCGAATGGGGCCCGCGCGCGTTGGGCGCGCGCAGCATCATCGCCGATCCCGGGCGTCAGGACATGAAGGATATCGTCAATACCAAGATCAAGTTTCGCGAACCCTTCCGTCCGTTCGCGCCGTCGGTAACCGTCGAGGCGGCATCGCGCTTCTTCGAGATCGAGGAGCCCGCGCGCCACTATCCCGCTCGATTCATGCTGTATGTCGTCGACGTCAAGCCGGGGCAGGGCGACAAGCTGCCGGCCATCACGCACGTCGACAACACCGCGCGGTTGCAAACCGTGCACCGTGCAGAGAGCCCACTCTATTACGGACTCATCGAGCGCTTCGGCCAGGCGACCGGCGTCCCGGTCGTGCTCAACACATCCTTCAATCTCAAGGGCGAACCGATCGTCACCACTCCGGCCCAGGCGCACAGCACCTTCTCGCGCAGCGGCATGGACGCACTGGTGGTCGGCAACAGCATCGTCACCAAGGCGTGACCGAGCCGTCACGAGGCCGCCGGCTGCTCGGCGGCCTCCTCCTGATGAGCTTCGGCGTCGGGATGGCGCTGCTTGTTCTCGAAGCCGGCGTCCGTATCCTGCACCTCGTCCCGGATCGATTCTGGCGCCCCGACCCGCTGCTCGGCACCGCGTTAGTGCCCGATGCGGACGGTTGGTGGACCCAGGAGGAGCATGAGTTCTTCGTCCCGGTGACCATCAATTCCGCCGGTCGGCGCGATCTCGATCGCGCCGGTGTGAAAGCGCCCGGGACCTTTCGTATCCTCCTGCTCGGCGACTCGTTCGTCGAAGCGCTGCAGGTGCCGATCGAGGCGACCTTCGCGCGTGGACTTGAGCGCGCCCTGACCCGCCCGGGTGGGCCGACGGTGGAGGTCGTGAGCATGGGCGTGAGTGGCTATGGCTCCGCCAGCGAGTACCTCTGGTACCGCGAGGTCGGGCGCCGCTTCGGCGCCGACTTGGTCCTGCTGTCGTTCTATCCGGGCAACGACGTGCGCAACAACAGCCCGACGCTCGAGTCCGCGCTGCGGCCGCTGTACGGCCCGGATGGAACGCTGCAGAGGGTGGACGGCGGCCGCGGTGGGGAGGGGGCGGTGCGTGGTGGCGGCTGGTCGAAGGCCTACACCTACCTGCGCAAGCTGGTCCTCTCGCGCCAGCCGGTGCTGGCCGCACGCCTGGCGGAGTGGGGGCTGGTCGATCGTACGGCGCTGCGGCCGGTGCCAATGCAGGCCGGGGTGCCGGTCGACTACTGGGTGTTTGCGACCGCGCCGCCGCCGGACTGGCAGGAGGCCTGGCGGCATACCGAGGGTATCTTGCGTGCCCTGCGCGACGCGGTCCGCGCCGATGGTGCGGAGCTGGTGATCATGGTGGTCACCTCCCGCGAACAGGTCTACTCCGCCGACTGGGCGGCGCTCCAGGCGACGTACCCGGCCATGCGTGCCAGCAGTTGGGACCTGGACGGCCCCGAGCGCCGCGTCCTCGGCTGGTGCGCGCGCGAGCAGGTTGGCTGCGTCGCGTTATCGCCCGCATTTCGCGCCGTGCGCGAGGGCGCGCCGCGGCTTCATTGGCAATACGACGGACACTGGACCGCCGCCGGCCACGCCCTGGCGGCGCAGACGATGGCGCAGGCCCTCAGCGCGAAGGTGCCGGCGACGGATATGGAGGCTCGATGAAGGTCGGCGAAGGTTTGAAGAACCGCCTCGGCATTGCCGGGGAGCTGCTCTCGTTTCTCTGGCAACAGAGAATGTGGTGGCTCATACCTATGGTGATTATGTTGCTCGCGGTTGGCGGGCTGCTCGTGACAGCGCAGAGCAGTGCGCTGGGTCCATTCATTTATACCCTGTTCTGATGCCGGGGGGCCGCGGAGCTCGGCCACTACTGCCGGGGGGATGATCGGGAATGCCAGATGGGTGAATACCGACTGCTGCTGAGCGCCACACTGGGTTTCGCCCTTGCTCTTGCTCTTGCGGCCCCGGCGGCGCGCGGCGCCGACTGCACCTTCTTCGTTCGTGCCGGCTTCGACCCGGCCGATGGGGCAGCCGACGGCCGTGCTCCCGAGCGCGCATTCGGCACCATCTCGGCCGGCGTGCGGGCCGTGCAGAATGCGGGTGACGTCGTCTGCGTCGGCCCGGGGCTGTACCTCGAAGGCGACATCACCCCGATCCAGGATGGCGCCCCCGGCGCGCCGGCACTGATCACCTTTCCGATCGCGATTCGCGGCGATGCGAGCGGGGCGTCGACCGACGATCCTCCCGGCCCGGTACGCATCGCGCCGCCCAGCGGGCTTCCTCCGGAGGAGACGCCGGGGGCAGCCTTTCGGATCCTCGGGCGGCATGACGTCGTCATCGAGGGGTTCGAGATCAGCGGCTTCGCCGACGCCGGCATCCAGATCCGCTCGGCGACAGTCGGCGGCATGAACAGCCGCGACGTGACGGTGCGGCACAATCGGATTCAGGGGTGCCGTACTGGCATCGACGTGTACGCGGAGGGCATGATCGTCATCGAGCACAACAGCGTCATCGGCAACGCCGCCTCTGGCATCTCGATCGACAGCTGCCCGCTGCCGGATCTGTTCGGTCCCTGTCGCGGGCTGCCGAGCCTACCGGTGGTGCCGATCGTGTCGAATAATCGCAGCGGCGGCAACGGCGCGCACGGTCTCTTCGTCCGCAACGCCCTTGACGCCGTCATCCAGAACAACGTGGTGTACGCCAATGCCTTCACCGGCATCACCCTGCGCGGCGTGCCCGACGCACTGGTGGTGAACAATCTCGTCTACCGCAGCGGCGAAGAGGGGCTCGCGGTCGGCAGCGGCTTCGTCGGACCGGAGGAGACGATCGATCCGGCCGCCTTCGCTTCGCCCAACGCGATCGTGTTCAACAATACCCTCTACGGCAATGGCGAGTGGGGGGTGGAAGTCGGCAACCCGTTCGCGGCATCGCCTGGAGCGGCCCTGACGAACAACATCATCGGGGCCAACGGAGACGGCCGGCTTGGCGTCGGCGTGCTCAACGAGCGGGGCCAACAGCGGGTCCGGACGCCGTCGGTATGTGGCTACGTGGCGGGGTTCAATGCGGTCCTCGACGAGTATGGTCCCGACACCCCCCGCAATGCGTATGATCTGGCGGCCGACCCGCTGTTTGTCGATCCGCAAGGGCCGGACGGTGTCATTGGCGGCGAGGTCGTCGATGGACGGTTTGTCGATCGTTCCGCGGATGACGACTTCCGGCTACGCCAGGGCGACGGGCCGCGCAGCCCACTGGTGAATGCGGGCGCGACGACCACTGCACGTCTCGGGCTGACGGGATCCACCGCGGCTGGCGGTGCAGCGGATGTCGGCCAGGTCGACCTCGGGTTTCACTATGGCGCCAGCGCCGAGCAGGTGCTGACCTACGACACACCCTTCATGCCGCTCTTCGTCCGCACCGGCGGCGACGACATTGCCGATGGCATGGCGCCGGCGACCGCCTTCGCCTCGATCCGCACGGCCGCGCGGCGGGCCCGCGCCGGCGTGACGGTCGTTGTCGGCCCAGGCATCTATCGCGAATGCGATATCACCGCCCCGCCGGACAGCGGTCGCGCCGGCTTTCTTGCGGACGCAGCCGGCGAGCGAACCGGAGACGCGCCCGGTGTAACCCTGGTCGACGCGGGACGGTGCTACTTCGACCCGATCGAGGCGCAGTTCACGCCCGGCGAGACGGGCTTCAATCTCGCCAGAGTATGCGGCGCCGTGATCGATGGCTTTCACGTCACCGGTGCGTCCGACGATGGAATCCAGGTGCAGCGCCAGGCAGATGGCGCGCTGGTGCGCAACAACGTGGTCTTCGCCAACGCGAAGCGCGGCATCAGCGTGATCAACAGCGACGACGTCCGCCTCGCCAACAATCTCGCGGTCGACAACAACGGTGGTGGGATTCAGGTGGGATCTGGCGCGCTCTCGGTCGAGCAGTGCGGCGACGGTGGAGCACTGCGCGCCGTCGTGGAACACAACACGGCGCACGCGAACCGCTTCAACGGCATTCTGATCGGTGCAGGCGTGTGTCCGTCGACGGGCGCCACGGTGCGGTACAACATCACGGGCGAGAATGGGCTTACGACGCGGGCCGGGGGCATCGAAGTCGGCAGGGACGAGACGCGCGAGGCGAATCTGGTCGGGTATTCGAGCCGCTACAACCTCGTCGCCGACCGCTACGCTGTTGGAGTGCCGCGCGGCGTCGGCGACCTGCTCATCGATCCCGCGTTCGAGCCACTGTTCGTCGATCCGCGCGGCGTCGACCTCGGTGGCGATTGGCGGCTCGATCGCAGCTTTCGTCTGGTGCAGCGCGCTGCCGGCCAGGACGGGCAGGCGCGGGCCGTCGACTTCAGCGACGTGAGCGCGCGCAAGGCAGGCCTGGCCTCTCGCACGACCCGCACGGACGGAGGCGCTGACGAGGGCCTGGTCGATCTCGGCTACCACTACCCGAGCGGCGGGCGGCGGGTGAGCGGCGATTGCGACGGCGACGGTACGGTGACGGTCAATGAAATCATCCTGGCGGTGAACATTGCCCTGGGGAACGCGACGCCGAGCAGCTGTCCCGCTGCGAGCGCCGACGGCGAGACTGTCGTCATCGCCGATCTGATCGCTGCCGTGAACGCGCTGCTGCTGGGGCAGGAGTGAGCCGATGGCGCGACTGCGCGTCCTGTACACCATCAACCGAATGGACGTGGGTGGGAGCCAGACCCACCTCATTCAAGTGCTGCGCCTGCTCGACCGCGATCGCTTCGAGCCCTTGCTCTGTTGCCTGACCGGTCAGGGGGCGTTGCTCGAGACGGCACGGGCGACGGGCGCGACGGTAGTGAGCGCGGGCCTCGGTGGCCTCAAGTCGCCGGGCGCCGTGGCGGCGCTCGGGCGGCTTGGGGGCTTCATGCGGCGCGAGCGTATCGACATCGTCCACAATTACCTGCTGCGCGCCAATGTGATCGGTACTCTGGCGGCGCGGGCGGCACGCGTGCCGCTGGTGCTGACCAGCAAGCGCGGCTGCCATGAGCGCCGTGGACTGGAACTGGTCGGCGCCCGCTTGTCCAACCGACTTGCCGATTGTGTCACCGCCAACGCCAACGCGGTGCGCGCCTTCGTGCACGAGAACGAAGGCTGTCCGCTGGAGAAGATGGTGGTCATTCCGAGCGGTATAGACACCGATCGTTTCGCACCGCGGCCGGCCGCCGATTTCAAGGCGCGCCTCGGCCTGCCGTCGGACGCGCCGGTAATCGGTGTCGTGACCCGCATGCGCGTCCGCAAGGGCGTCGAGGAGTTCTTGCGTGCCGTGGCGGAGGTGCGTCGGCGGCGCCCGGAGGTGCGGGCGGTGGTGGCCGGGGCGGTCGACCTCGACGACGAGTTGCGCGCGCTGGTTGAGGCGGCGGGGCTGCGCGAGCACCTGCACCTGCTCGGACGTCGCAGCGATATGCCCGAGGTGCTGTCGGCATTCGACGTCTTTGTCCTGTCGTCGCACGACGAGGGGATGTCGAACGCGATTCTCGAGGCGATGGCCATGCAGCGCCCGGTCGTGGCGACCGACGTGGGCGGAACTGGCGAGGTGGTACAAGAGGGACGCACCGGTTACTTGGTTCCACCCAAGGATCCGGGTGCGTTGGCGGCGGCGCTCGAACGTGTCTTCGCCGATGCGCCCGCCGCGCAGGCCTTGGGTGCACGCGGGCGCGAGGTCGTTGTGGCGGGATTCTCGGCCCGCGCCATGGTGCGGCAGATGGAAGCGCTGTATCTGCGCCTGTTCGGCGCCCGATCTGTGGGGGTTCCGGTTGGGGCAGTCGTGCCCGCGACGCCGTGAGGCGCCCGGCTCAGGGGGAGGACATGCACGTCACATATCTGGGACACGCGGCCATTCTGGTCGAGGCGGGGGGCAAGCGGATCCTGATGGATCCGTGGCTCAACGACCCGAGCTACAATGGCACCTGGTGGCACTTTCCACCCCTCGAGGTGGGGGTGCGCGACCTGCCGCGCATCGACTACCTGTACCTGTCCCACGAACACCCGGACCACTTCGATCCACCGACGCTGCGGCAGCTCGACAAGTCGGTGCACGTGCTCGTCGCCGAGTTCAGGAACAAGCGACTCCGGGATCACATGACGGGGATGGGCTTTCGCACCGTCACCGAGCTGCCCTTCGAGCAGGACTACGCCTGTGGCGGCGGCAGGCTGTCGCTGCGGCTGATCGGGCCGGATCGGCCATGGGACGACAGTGCGATCGTGGTGACCGACGGCACCACGACGGTTGTGAACGTCAACGACTGCCATCTCGACGAGGCGACGTTGTCCCGCCTCGGCGCGACCTACCGCATCGACCTCGCGTTTCTCACCTTCACCGGTGCCAGCCAGTACCCGGGCTGCTTCGATTTTCCGATCGCGTCGAAGATGGAACGCGCTCTCTACTCGAAGCACTCGCACCTCGACGAGTTCGTCCACTGGGCGCAACTGCTGCGCACCCGACGCGCCGTGCCGGCGGCAGGTAATCACGCCCTGTTGGCCGAGGACCAGCTCTTCCTCAACACGCCACTGTACGGGAACACGCCGGCCGAGGCGATCGCCGCTCTGGCGGCAGGGGCGCCGGCGATCGAGGGACTGCAGATGAATCCGGGCGACACCTGGACGCCGGATGGAGGACACCTGCTGCGCAAGCCGGCTCCGGATTGGAGCCGCCGCGCCGAGCTGATCGAGCAGCTCAGCCGCGACACGCGCGCCCAGCGCGCCGAGTACTTCGCCGGCGAGGCGGCGGCACCGGCGGATCTGTGGGAGCGCTTTCATGCCTATTTCACCGACAAACTGGTTGGGGATCCCGGTGCGCCGGCACGGGTAGGGCTGGCGATCTGGTGGACCGTCACCGGCAGCACCGGCGGCGAATGGGCGATCGACTTCCGTCGTCGATGCGAATGGGTCCATCAGGGCGCGCCCGTGGACTGGAACCTGCACATCACGATTCCCGACACGTTGGTGGCGCTCGGCGTCGCCGGCAGCGACGTCTGGGATCACATCATCCTCTCCTTCCGCGTTCGCCTGGCGCGCCAGCCTGATCGCTACATGAAGGAGTTCTGGTCCTGGTTCTGTAGACTTTGACGCGGGGGGCGTCGCGATGTCGGGGGAGACGATGAACGTTCTGGTGATCGTGCTCGAGGGCGCGTGGGTCGATCACATGCGCGGCTACGGCGACGAGGGGGAAACGACGCCGTTTCTCGACGAGGGGGTGCGCTTCGCCAATGCCAGCCGCACGGCGGCGAGCGCGCTGCCTGCCGTGGCGTCGCTACTGACCGGACTGTTCCCCCGCGCTCACGGGGCGACCGAGGAGAGCGGCGTGCTGGCAGCTGGTCCGCCAACCCTCGCCGAGCTGTTGCGCGGGCCGGGCTACCGGCCAGCGGCCTTCTCGGCCGCGGCGGCGGTCAGTCCGACGACCGGCTGCGACCGCGCGCCCACCGTGCTGGCCCTAGTCGACGTGGCAGGGCCCGACGCGCCCGTGCAGGGTAGGGCGCTGTTGCGCGACGGCGCTGCGACGCCGAGTCCGGGCTTGGCGTTCGCTGAACACTATCGCCTAGACAGCGGCGATCTGCGCGGTAAGGCGGTGCGCAGCGCGCGCGAGCAGGTCGTCTGGCGCTCGGACGAGCAGCGAGCCTACGTGTCGCACGCCGAGCTCGGGCGCTGCAACCAGATCGACACCCACACCGCGCCTGCCGACGCGCTGCGCCAGGCGCCGTATGCGTCGCTTTCGGACACCGAGCGGCGGATGCGCGATCACAGCCTCGACGGGACGGTGGGTGCAGCCCCGACCGCGGCGCGTTGCGCGGCGGTCGAGTGATCGGCCGACGGCTCATCGCCCTCCTCGACGCGGTACGCAGTGTGGATCGGTATCTGTTGGCCATCCTCGGGCTCAGTCTGCTGCTCAATAGCTGGCATCTGACCTGGGGACTTCCGAATGGTAACCAGTCCTGGGCCGCGGACGCGATCGGCCCGGTTACCGCTCTCGGCGTCGCTCGCCGCACCTTCGGCGGGTGGAACTCTGGGTGGTTCTACTTCAAGTATCCGCCGGCGTGGCCGCTGATCATGGTGCTGAGCTTCCTGCCGTATCTCGGCCTCCTCTATATGACCGGGGGCTGGACGCATCCGAGCAGCCAGTACCCCTACGGCTTCGCCGACCCGGAGCGGACCCTGTTCGTCCTGACGATGACCGGCCGGGGGATCGCGGTGTGCGGCGGCGTCGCTCTTGTTGCGCTTGCCTACGGCATCGCGCGGCGCTTGTTCGACCGCGCTACGGCGCGCTGGAGCGCCTTCCTGACCGCCACATCGTACCCACTGGTGTACTACTCGCACACCACGAACCTCGACATTTCGTACTGCGCTTGGCTGATCCTGGCGCTGTACGCCGCCGTCGTTGCCAGTCGCTCGACGCGCCCGTTGCCATGGGCGGCGCTCGGGGCGGCGGCGGCACTGGCACTGGCGACGAAGGAACAGGGCTTCGCCTTCCTGTTGCCGTTGCCGTTTCTCCTCTGGGCCGCGCGCGCGCGGGCCACCGGTTGGGCCAGCCTGCTGGGACGGCCGACGTGGGTGATGCTCGCCACCGGTCTGGCGATACTGTTGCTGGCCAACAACGCCGTGATGAATCCGATGGGGTTCGTCGGCCGTATCGCCTACCTGCTCGGCCATCCGCTCGCGGGCGTCAGCGCCCGGCTCGCCCCGGTTGAGTTCTCGCTCTGGAAGGGCGCCAAGGAATGGCTCTACCTCGGCCAGCTGTGGGACGGGCTCGAGAGTTCTTTCGGCACCGTGTTGCTGATGCTTGTGGGGCTCGGTGCGGTCGCGGTCTGCCGGCGCCCCGGCGCCGCCGCGTGGTTATTGCTGCCGGTTGCGGCACTGTACTACCTGTCGCTGCGCGGCCTCGAGTTGATCGCCCTGCGCTACCTGCTGCCGGTGTTGGTGATCGGGTGCATCCTGGCGGCCGTGCCGCTGGCGGCGCTGTGGCGGGCGGCACGAAGGCCGCTCGCGCGCGCCGCCGGCGCCAGTCTCCTGCTCGCGGTGGGGGCGCTGAGCCTGGCTCGGGCCGTCGAGCTCGACTGGCTCTTGCAGTCCGATGCGCGCTACCAAGCCGAGGCATGGATGGCCGCCGCCCTGCCGCCCGGTACGCGCGCCGAGGTCTATCAGAAGCCGGCGTTCGTGCCGCGTCTTCGCGCTCCCGTGGTCGGTGCACACGTGCCGCTGGCCGAGCGCAATCTCCTCGGCCTCGCGGCGCGTCGACCGGACGTCATCGTTACCAGCTCCGCGTCGCACAAGAGCATCACGCACCGTTGGGCCGCCGATTGGCGCGAGACGCGCGACATGCTGGAGGCCGAGCCGGCCGCTGAGGTGTTCCTCGCCAGCCTGCAGGCCGGCCGGCTGCCCTATCGCGTCGCGGCTACCTTCCAGCAGAACCCGCGCGTCCTGCGCAACCGCATCACCAGCTTGGCTCCCGAGATCCGAATCTATGTCCGCAACGATTGACCAGTCACCGGCCGCCGTCCGCGTCCCGACACCGACCGCCTGCCTAGTCTGCGGCGGCAGACATACGGTGCCGCACTTCGGGCGCAGCGGCGGGCCGCTGCCGATCTCGCCGGTCTCCGAGCGATACCGCATCACCCACAGCGAGCGTCGCCTGGTGCACGCCATCGTCCGCTGCGCCGACTGCGGAATGGTCAGCCTGCCCATCGAATTCGCGCCGCCGCTGTCCTACGAAGACGCCGCCGACCCGTATTATCTCGACCAGGCAGCACAGCGTGTCGCCAACGCGCACCGCTTGCTCAATCTCATTCCATCCGGGGGGCACCTGCTGGAGATCGGCTGCGCCTGCGGCTTCCTGCTGGTGGCGGCGCGCGAGCGCGGGTTTGCGGTCCAGGGCATCGAGATGTCGGCGTGGGCCTCGGCGCATGCGCGGGATACGCACGGGCTCGACGTCCATACTGGGAGTCTCGAATCGGCGGCAGTGCCGGCGGCGAGCGTCGACGCCGTGGTGCTCGCCGACGTCATCGAACACCTGTATGACCCCGCCGCAACGCTGCGCGAGATCCATCGCGTGCTGAGGCCCGGCGGCCGGCTGCTCCTGCTCACACCCGACGTCGGCAGCGGCATGGCGCGATTGTGTGGGTCGCGTTGGTGGGGGCTGCTCGATGACCACTACTTTTACTTCTCGCGCCAGACGTTGCAGCGTGTGCTCGAGCGCGAGGGCTTCGCGATCGAACGGATCTCCGCCCTCGGGCGGGTCTTCCCGCTCGGGCACTGGGTGTTCAAGTTGGCGCCGTACAGCCGCGTGCTCGAACGCGTGGCGACCGGGATCGTGCGGCGCTTTGGGCTTGAGAATCTGCAGATCTCGGTGAACCTTGGAGACCAGATGGCATGCGTAGCGTTGAAGAAATGAACGGCACCGTCAGCAGCGGCCCCGGCGCGGCGGTCGTGAAGCCCAAGGTCGTCGTGGTGATGCCGGCGTATAATGCCGGGCGGACCCTGCGGATGACCTTCATGGAGTTGCCGCACGACAGCGTCGACATGGTCATCCTCGTCGACGATGCCAGCACCGACGACACCGTCGCGGTGGCGCGAGAGCTGAACCTCAAGCTCTTCCTGCACGACCGCAACTACGGCTACGGGGCCAATCAGAAGACCTGTTACGCTGAGGCGCTCAAGGCGGGAGCCGACATCATCGTCATGGTGCATCCAGACTATCAATACGATCCGCGGCTGGTCCCGGAAGTCATCCGGCCGATCCAGGACGGTTGCGCGGACGTGGTCCTGGGATCGCGTCTGGCGAGCGGATCGGCGCTGTCGGGCGGCATGCCCTGGTGGAAGTACGTGTCGAACCGCTTCCTCACCTGGGTCGAGAACACCGCCTTCGGCCTACACCTTTCGGAGTACCACACCGGCTACCGGGCCTACCGGCGCGAGGTCCTGGAGACGGTGAACGTCAATCTGAACGCCGACCAGTTCATCTTTGACCAGGAGATCATGGCGCAGGTGGTCGAGGCTGGATATCGCATCGCCGAGGTGCCGGTGCCGACGCGCTACTTCGCGGAAGCCTCGTCGGCGAGCTTCCTGGCCAGTTCACGCTACGGCCTCGGCATCCTCTGGTTGATCGCCCGCTACGAGGCGCATCGCCGCGGGTGGTTTCCGCAGCGGCAGTTCCAGAGCCTGCGCAGCCGCTACCGCGAGTTGAGCTGAGACAAGCGGCCACTTGCCATGTCCTCCGTGCCGCCGCCCAGCGTGGGCGACCGCTTTGCCGCCGCGACTCGCCCACCGCTCGCCGATCGCTATGCGATCTGGTGGAAGGTGTGGCTGCCGATCCCGCTGCTGTTGCTGGTCCTGGATGTGTCGTTCAACGCCTGGTTCTGGCGATTGCCGAAGCTCACCGGCAGCGCGGCCGATTATTCGTACCAGTACCTCTACGACCTGGCGCATCTGCGCGGCACGAAGCAGGCGGACGTGCCGCGCATTGTGGCATTCGGCAGCTCGGTGAGCAGCGCCTTCGACCCCTACCAGGTGCGCGGCCTGCTCGCGGCGCGCGGCATCGCCGGCCCGGTCGAGGTCAGCCGCCTGACCAAGCCGGGTTCGAAGCCGTCCGACCACCGCCTGGTGTGGCATGCCGAGCTCGACGCGGTGCAGCCCGACGTGGCGGTGTTCGTGTTCAATCTGGTCGATTTCCTCAATCCCAGCTTCGAGCGCAATCTGAAGCCGGACATCCGCGCCATCCTCCCACCGTGGCAGACCCTGCGCGAACGGTGGCGCTACATTTCCGACCTGCGTGAGCGGCTCTCACTGGTGGCGGCCGGCGTGAGCAACATCTACCGCTACCGCCAGTCGATCCAATCGGCATTCGAGGACAACGCCAAGGCCCTCGATCGGTGGCTGCTCAGCGACGACGGGAGCGGCCGTGGTTACGGCTGGTACGAGGACGGCTTTACCCGCGACCGCTTCGCTGTGCCGGTCCCGGATCCGGCGTCGGCGACGTTCGAGTACTTCGTCCATCCCGCCTGGCTGCAGCAGCGCGGCAGCGTGCGCCTCCGCTTCAGCATCGACGGACGGCCTCTGGCGACACGCGATGTGACGACCCCGGGCTGGAAATCGCTGCCGCTCGACGGTGTCGGCTCAGGCCTGCTGCAGGGGATTGCCGACAGTACCTGGTCGCCGCGTGCGGCGGGACTCGGCAACGATACGCGCCTGCTCGGGGTTCAGTTGCGGGCCACCCCACCAATCTCGCTCAATCACGGTCAGGCGCCGTTCCGCTATGCGCAGAAGCTCCCCGCCGATATCGACGACTTCCTGCGCATGGGGTTTGCCCGCGGGGATGCGTACGCCGACACCTGGCAGGCGATGCTTCAGGACGGCTCCGAGTACTCCCGCCGCTTCGGGTTGTACCGCGACTTCAAGCTGGCGACGCGCGCGCGCCGCTTCGAACCGACCGGGGAGTTTGCCGAACTGCGCGCACTGGTAGAGGAGTTGACCGCCGCGGGGGTGTCCGTGGTGCTCGTCAACACCCCCGAAAGTCCGCTCCTGGCGGGCGTCACGGATAGCGACTTCTACCGCGGCTATCTGCGGTTCTTCCGCGATCTGGCGCGTGACAATTCTCGCCTGCGATTCGTCGACCTGCACGACGCCTTGCCGGCCGAAGACCTGAATGACTGGCACCACGTGAACTACATCGGTCAGATCAAGCTGGGGCCGGTGTTCGCTTCCGTGCTTGAAGAGGAGGTGGCGCGTCGCCAGGGAGAGGTCGGAGAGGTGGACGGTGCTCTTTAACTCACTGACGTTCGTCGTCTTCCTGCCGATCGTCCTGTTGCTGATCAGCCGCCAGCGCGTCGGCGTGCGCAACTGGATCCTGCTCGCCGCCAGCTACATCTTCTACGGTTCGTGGAACTGGAAGTTTCTCTTCCTGCTCATGGGCCAAACTTTGGTCGATCACACCGCGGCGCGGATCATCCACGGCTCGACGAATCCGCGTCTGCGCAAAAGTACGCTGCTGGTCAGCATTGGCATCAACCTGACGGTCCTCGGTCTGTTCAAATACTTCAATTTCTTCATCGACTCCGCCGCGGGGCTGATCGAGCGGCTGGGCATGCAGGCGAATCTGCCGACGCTGCAGCTGATTCTCCCAGTGGGTATCTCGTTCTACACGCTGCAGGCGATGTCGTACGTCATCGACGTCTACCGCGGCACCACCGCCCCGGCCGCGCGCCTGCGCGATTTCGCGCTCTACGTGGCGTACTTCCCGCATCTGGTCGCCGGGCCGATCCAGCGCGCCACGGACCTGCTGCCGCAGCTCGAATCACCCGGCCGCGTGACCACCGAGCGTATCAACATGGGGCTCATGTTGATGATGGTCGGCTTTACGAAGAAGGTGCTTATCGCCGATTCCGTCGCCAACATCACCGGCGCCATCTACTCGCATCCCGAGGGGCTGAGCACCGGTGTGCTGCTCAAGGGCGCGTATCTGTACACGATCCAGATCTATTGTGACTTCTCTGGGTACAGCGATATCGCCCGCGGCGTCAGCGAGCTGCTCGGCGTGCGCCTGACCGAGAACTTTCGGCAGCCGTACCTGTCGCAATCGGTGACGGAGTTCTGGCGCCGCTGGCACATCTCGCTGGCGAGCTGGTTGCGGGACTATCTCTACATTCCCCTCGGCGGCAGCCGCCTGGGCGAGGTGCGGACCTACTGGAACGTCATGCTCACCTGGCTGATCTGCGGCCTGTGGCACGGGGCGGCGTGGACATACGTGTTGTGGGGTGGATTGAACGGCTTTTACATCTGCGTCGAGCGCCTGCTGGGCATCGGGCGCGTAACGCCGGGGACGGCCAGAACCGCGACCCAGTGGCTCGCCCGTATCGGCGCCACGGTGATCACGTTCCATCTGATCGTCATCACCTTCATCGTCTTCCCGGCACCGTCGTTTGGACATCTCTGGACTTATCTTGCCGGCATCGTCGCGTGGCAGGGGGTGAGCGACATCGGCTGGCTGCCGGTCGTAGCGGCGGTGGCCTTGTTTGCCATCGACATCCCGCAGAATGCGGCGGACGATCATACGGTGTTCCTGCGCCTGCCGTGGTGGGTGCAGTCGCCGACCTATGCGGCGCTGTTGTTGGCCATGGTGCTCTACGGTGAACGAGAGATTCCGTTCATCTACTTCCAGTTCTGAGGCGGCGTGGCGGAATCGACGAGTGCGCCGCTGCGGGTCGGCCTGGTGATCGGACAACTGTCAACCGGCGGTGCGGAAGGGCAGCTGCGAGTGCTCTGCGAGGGGTTTGACCGGTGTCGGATCGCGCCGACGGTGTATTGCCTGAGCGCGGAGACGGCGCCGGTCGGTGCGCAGCTGCAACGGGCTGGCGTCGCGGTGCGTGTGCTCGCAGGCGGACGGATCGGCCGCGTTGGCGATCTGCGACGCGCCTTGATCGCCGACGATATTCAGGTGGCGCACGCGTGGCTGTTCATCGCCAATGCCTATGCCTGGGCGGCGACGCGGGGTGGCGGGCCGGCGTTGGTCGCCTCGGCGCGCAACTGCAAGCGTTCCGGGCGCATGCTCGACGCCGTCAATCGACGCGCCTTCCGCGCCAGCAGCGCGATCGTGGTGAACTCCGAGCGAGTCGGGCGTTACATCGAGCGCGAATACGGTGCCCCGCATGCGCGCATCGATCTCGTTTACAACGCCATTGACCTCGACCGCTTCCATCCGCGTGCGGATTCGGGGGCAGGGGGAGGGTCAGCGCCACGCATCGTCATGATCGGTCGATTGGTGATGCAGAAGAATCCGCGCTTGTTCGTCGAGGGGGCACGGAGGCTGCGAGCCCTGCTACCGGCTGCGCGCTTCCACCTCGTCGGCGACGGTCCACTGCGGCCCGATGTGGAACGCTGGATTGCCGATGCCGGGCTGGGGGACTGTGTGGAACTCTTGGGCGAACGGAGCGACGTCCCTGAGTTGCTGCGTGCCGCCGACCTCTTCTGGCTGACTTCCGATTGGGAGGGCCTGCCAAACGTCGTCCTCGAAGCGATGGCGTCTGGCCTGCCGGTGGTGGCGACCGACGTCGGCGGCACCGCGGAATTGTTCACAGCGGATGTCGAGGGTGCGCTCATTGCGGCCGGCGACTGCGAGGCCCTGGTGGCGCGCTCGGCCGCCATCCTGACCGACGCGGGGCGGCTCGCCGCCATGCGCACAGCCGCGCGGCGCCGTGCGGAAGCGTTCAGCGTGCCGCGTATGGTGGCGGCGACCGAGGCGGTCTACGTACGGGCGCTGGCGGGGCGGGCGGCGTGAGCGACTACCCCTTCGTGTCGATCGTCGTCCCGATGCGTAATGAGGCAGCGACCATCGCATCACTGCTCGACAGCGTGCTGGCGCAGGACTACCCGACCGACCGCTTCGAAGTCCTGGTCGTCGACGGCGAATCATCAGATGCGTCGCCGCGGGTGGTCGAGGAATACGCGCGCCGCGACGCGCGCGTCCGGTTGCTTGCGAATCCGCGCCGCATCGTCCCGACGGCGCTCAACGTTGCCATACGTGCCGCGCGTGGCGCGATCATCTGCCGGGTCGACGGGCACACCCGCCTGGCACCGGACTACGTCCGGGTTGGGGTCGACACCCTATGCCGTACCGGCGCGGACAACGTTGGCGGACGCATGGACGCCGTCGGCGGCGGATGGTTCGGCGACGCGGTCGCGGACGCGACGGCGTCTCGCTTCGGCGTCGGTTCGTATTTCCACTTCGGCACCGAGGAGCGCGAGGTCGACACCGTCTACCTCGGGATGTGGCCGAAGGCGCTGTTCAGGCGCGTCGGGCTGTTCGACGAAGAGCTGATGCGCAATCAGGACGACGAGTTCAATTACCGACTGCGCAAGGCGGGCGGTCACGTCGTCCTCAATCCGGCCATGCGGTCGTGGTACCAGAACCGGCAGGACGTCGCGCACCTGCTGCGCCAGTATTACCAGTACGGGCAGTGGAAGGTGCGGGTCCTGCAGAAACACCCCCGGCAGATGAGTTGGCGGCACTTCGTGCCGCCGGCGTTCGTCGCCGGCCTGATCGCCCTTTTCTTGGCGCAGTCGGTGATTCCCGGGGCGGCGTTGCTGCTGCGCGCGGTCGTCAGCGTCTACGTCGTGGCGGTCCTGGCGGCCGCGGTCAGTGTCTCGCGCAGCCGCGGGCTGTCCGCGGTGATGGCGACGGGGTTGGCACTGGTCTGCGTCCACGTCGCCTGGGGGACCGGATTCCTGAGTGGATTGATTACGTTCGCCGGTCGCTGGCGAACGCCGGAGCAGGGGCCGCCGCAAATGGGACCCGCGGAGGAGACATGAGACTGCGAGAGAAATTGACCGTCGAGGAGAAAGTCGCGATTGCGCTCGAGCTCATCAAGCGCGAACGGTCCCTCGACGAAATCCGCGTCCACTACCGGGTCAGCCACACGACCGCGTACAAGCTGCGCAACCTGTTCCTGGAGGGCGGCCGGCAGGCACTGACGCGCGGCGGCCACGGTGGGGGGAACCTCGAAGCGCGTGTCCGGGCTCTCGAGGAGCGCGTCGAGCGCGGTGGCAGACGGCCAGCCGCTGCGGACGGCGAACGGACCAACGGGGGGGCGCGCGCAAGCGGCGCCTCGGAGATGTGAGGGACATGAGCGACCTGTATCTGATTACCGGCGGCGCGGGCTTTATCGGCTCAAACCTGGCGGAGGCCCTGGTTCGTGACGGCGAACGGGTGCGGATTTTCGACAATCTCTCGAGCGGCAGGCTCGACAATTTGGCCGCGGTGCGCGACCAGATCGAATTCGTGGAGGGCGACCTGCGCGACTTCGACGCCGTCCGTCGCGCCATGCAGGGTGTGACGCGCGTCGCTCACCAGGGCGCCCTGCGTTCGGTCGAGCGCTCGGTGGACGATCCGCTCAGTAGCGATGCGGTAAACGTGCAGGGCACCTTGCACGTACTGCAGTCTGCCCGTGAGCAGCAGGTCACGCGGGTGGTGTATGCGTCGTCGTCCTCGGCGTACGGTGACACCGAGGCGCTGCCCAAACGCGAGGATCAGACCCCGGCGCCGATCTCGCCGTATGCCGTGTCCAAGCTCGCCGCTGAGCATTACTGCCGCGTCTTCAGCCGTTTGTACGGGGTGGAAACCGTCAGCCTGCGCTACTTCAACGTGTTCGGGCCGAAGCAGAGCCCCGAATCGAAGTATGCGGCCGTCGTGCCGTTGTTCCTGCGCGCCGCCTTTCAGGACGTGCCGCTCGAGATCCACGGCGACGGGGAGCAGTCGCGCGACTTCACCTACATCGACAACGTCGTCCTCGCGAACCGCCTCTCGCTGACCACGCCGGGCGTGGCGGGCGAGGTATTCAACGTCGCCTGCGGCGAGCGGCACTCGCTGCTCGACATCGCCCGGTCCATTGGGCGCCTGCACGGGCGCGAGCTGACCCTCAACCACGTCGCCTCGCGGCGCGGTGACGTGCGACATACGCAGGCCTCGATCGAGCGCATCACCGAGCGGCTCGCGTTCCGCCCGGCAGTCGGGTTCGACGAGGGCATGCGACGCACGTACGACTGGTTTAGGAGTCAGTGGCGGGGATGACGGCCGGTTGAATTGACACGCGAAACGGGCGCCGTTAGGGTCCGCGGTTCATCACCGACGGGGGCTTCGTGAGCGTACTGGTCAATAAACACACGCGCGTCCTGACGCAGGGCATCACCGGCACGACCGGGCAGTTTCATACCACCGCGTGCAAGGCCTACGGCACGCAGATGGTCGCCGGGGTGACTCCCGGCAAGGGCGGCACGGCGTTCGACGGCATCCCGATCTTCGACACTGTCGAACGGGCGGTCGCGGCAACCACCGCCAACGCCTCGGTGATCTACGTCCCGCCGCCGTTCGCGGCCGATGCGATCCTCGAAGCGGCCGACGCCGGCATTCCCTTGGTGATCTGCATCACCGAAGGCATTCCGGTGCTCGATATGATGCGCGTCAAGCGCTACCTGGAAGGGCGCTCGACGCGATTGATCGGGCCAAATTGCCCGGGGATCATCACGCCGGGGGAGTGCAAGATCGGCATCATGCCGGGGTATATCCACATCCCCGGCCGCATCGGCGTCGTCTCGCGCAGTGGGACGCTGACCTATGAAGCCGTGCACCAGCTGACGCAGCTCGGGCAGGGGCAGTCGACCTGTATCGGCATCGGTGGTGACCCGATCAACGGCACCAACTTCGTTGATGCGCTGCGGCTGTTCCAGGACGACGCGGACACCGATGCGGTGATCGTCATCGGCGAGATCGGTGGCGGTGCTGAGGAGTCGGCGGCCGAGTTCATCCAGGACCACATGAACAAGCCGGTGGTCGCCTTCGTGGCCGGCCAGACGGCGCCGCCGGGACGCCGCATGGGGCATGCCGGCGCGATCATCGCCGGCGGACGCGGTACGGCGGCTGACAAGATCACCGCCTTTGAGGCCGCCGGTGTCCGCGTCGCGCGCAACCCCGCCGAGATGGGCGCGACCATGGTCGCGCTGCTCGCCGAACGGAAGGGATCATGAAGGAACGCACGCTCGCTATCGTCAAACCCGACGCAGTCGCGAAGAATGTCGTCGGCTCCGTCCTGGCCCGCGCCGAAGCGGCGGGCCTGCGCGTCGTCGCCGGCAAGCTCCTGCACCTGAGCCCGGCCGACGCGGGTCGGTTCTACGTCGTCCATAAGGCGCGGCCGTTTTACGCCGACCTGTGCGCGTTCATGTCGTCGGGCCCGGTGTTCCCCGCCGTCCTCGAGGGCGAGGGCGCCATCGCCAAGTGGCGCGAGCTGATGGGCGCCACCGATCCGGCCAAGGCGGCGGTCGGCACGGTCCGCAAGGATTTCGGCACCAACGTGGAGCGCAATGCCTCGCATGGCTCGGACGCCCCCGATACCGCACGCTGGGAAATCGCCTTCTTCTTCGGCGAACTCGAGCTGCGCGACGCCTGACACGTCCGCACGTGCGACGTTGACGCCAGGCGCCCTGCGCGCCTGGCTGCGCGGCGAGGGTGTGCCGGCGTTTCGAGCCGGGCAGATCCTCGCCTGGGTCTACCAGCATGGCGTCGATTCCTTCGATGCCATGAGCAACGTGGGCGCGCCCCTGCGCGCCAAGCTGGCGGCGGCATTCACGTTGCCCCGCCTATCGGCGCCGAGTGTGTCGCGCGCCCGCGATCACACCCGCAAGTTGCTGTTCACCCTCGAGCCGGGGCGTGCCATCGAGGCGGTGATCATTCCCGACCCGCCGCGGCTCACGGCCTGCATCTCCTCGCAAGCCGGCTGTGCCATGGGGTGCGGGTTCTGCGCCACCGCCGCGCTCGGCTTGCAGCGCCAGCTCGACGCGGCGGAGATCGTTGGCCAGCTGCTGGCGGTGCGGCGTATCCTCGACCCCGGGGAGCGCCTCTCCAACGTCGTCTTCATGGGCATGGGCGAGCCGCTGGCGAACTACGACGCGGTGGTCGAGGCGATCGAGATTCTCACCGCACCGTGGGGCTTCGGACTGTCGGGGCGGCGCATCACCGTCTCCACGGTCGGCCTGCTGCCGCAGCTGCAGCGGCTGGTTCGGGACACGCCGGTGAGTGTCGCGGTGTCGCTGACCGCCACCACCGACGCGCTGCGCGATCGGCTCATGCCAGTCAACCGCCGCTATCCCCTCGGGGAGCTCTTTGCCACCTGCCGCGCGCTACCGATCGCGCAGCGTCGTCGCATCACCTTCGAGTACGTCCTCCTTGCCGGCGTCAATGACGCCGCCGCCGACGCCGCCCGCCTCATAAAGCTGCTCCACGCAATCCCCGCCAAGGTCAATCTCATCCCCTTCAATCCCTTTCCCGGGACCGCCTTCGCCCCCCCGTCCGCCGACGTTATCGACCGCTTCAAGCACCGCCTCCTCGCCGCCGGTCTCAACGCCAGCGTCCGCGCCACACGCGGTCGCGACATACAGGCCGCCTGCGGCCAGCTCGCGGCCAGCGCGCAGGCGCGGCTCGGGCGGAGGGCCGCGGCCCCGGCTGCGTCCGCGTCAAGCTGACCCGTCCCGAACCGCGCGCCAGCTGCCGCGGGCCAAGTTGCGCGCGGCATGATGCGGCGGCCCGCCTAACCCGCTATGAGACGGCGATGGGGTCGATCGCGGTAGTGGTGAATCCGAGCGCCGGGCGCAATCGGGGCGTGGCCGCACGCGTCGAGCGCTTGGCGGGCGTACTCGGTGGGGAGGGCTGGGTGCGCGAGACGCGCTCACTCGAGCAGCTCGCCGACGTGGCGCGCGAATGCCAGGCGCAGCGGGTGGACCTGCTCGGCGTCTGCGGCGGGGATGGCACGCTGGCGCGCACGCTCACCGCCCTGGTGCGCGCCTATGGCGCCGACGCACTTCCCTGCATTCTGCCGCTGCGCGCCGGGACGATGAATACCGTGGCGCGGGCGATGGGGTGCTCGGCGTGGCATCCGGAGCGCATGTTGGCCGAGGTGGTGGCCGAGTCGCGCCGCGGAACCCTGGAGCACACGGAGCACCAGTTGCTGTCCATCAATGGCGGTCAGTTCGGCTTCATGGTCGGCGCCGGCGTGCCGGTCGAATTCCTGCGCCGTTACTATGCCATCGGCCGTCGCGGCGCGGCTGGCGCGCTGCGCCTGCTGGCGACCCTCGGGGCGTCGGCGCTGGCCGGGCGTGGCGAGGGGGAGGCGCTGTTCCGGCCGCTGCCGGCGCGGTTGGCATGCGACGGGCGCCCGGGCCCCTTCGACGCCTACAGCGTCGTCTACGCCAGCACCATCGAGGATATCGGCCTTGGGTTTCGCCCAACCTATCGGGCGCGCGAACAGACGGGGCAGTTCCACGTCTTCGCCGGAGCCATCGGGGCGCGCGAGTTCGTGCGCAACCTGCCGGCCATCCGCCTCGGTCGCGCGACGCGCTCGTCGCGCGTCCTCGATACGCTCACCGCCCGGCTGTGCGTTGAGTTTCGCGATCCGACGCTCTACATGGTCGACGGCGATATCATGGAGCCGACGACGCGACTCGACGTGGCGCTCGGCCCCTTGGTCCGCGTCGTTCGGAGGTAAGGGTGGGCGAACACATCCTCGGCGTCATCGGCGGCAGTGGACTCTACGACCTGCCCGGCATCCGCGCGACGGAGTCGGTGCACGTCGACACGCCGTTCGGTCGGCCATCGGACGAACTGGTGCGCGGCTATCTCGGCGACGTCGCGGTGATCTTCCTGCCGCGGCACGGCCGTGGGCACCGCCTGCTGCCGACCGAAGTGCCCTACCGCGCCAACGTCTTTGCCCTCAAACACCTCGGCGTGCAGGCGCTGCTCAGTATCGGCGCGGTTGGCTCGCTGCGCGCGCATCTGCCGCCCGGCGATGTGGTGGTCCCCGACCAGTTCATCGATCGGACGGTGGGGCGACCGAGCACCTTCTTCGGTGACGGCATCGTCGCGCACGTCAGCCTCGCCGATCCGGTGTGCGCCGCCTTCGCGGACAGCGTCGAAGCTGCCGCGCGCGCCGCTGGCGGCGCCGTGCATCGCGGCGGGACCTACCTCTGCATGGAGGGGCCGCAGTTCTCCTCTCGGGCCGAGTCGCACCTGTACCGGCAGTGGGGCGCAGACGTCATCGGCATGACCAATTGGCAGGAGGCCAAGCTGGCGCGTGAGGCAGAGCTGTGCTTCGCCAGCCTTGCCCTGGTCACCGACTATGACTGCTGGAAAACCGACGAGGCGCACGTGGTCATCGAGGACGTGCTGCGCATCCTCGCCGCCAACGCCGATCTTGCCCGTCGGGCCGTCGCCGGCGTCGCCGAGCGGCTTGCCGGTCAGCGCGCCTGTGCCTGCGCCGAGGCGCTGCGCTACGCCATCATCACCGACCGTGCCCGCATTCCCGAGCACCGGCGCACCGCACTCGCCCCGCTGATTCGAAAATACCTGTGACGGACCGACTGGAGCCCTGATGAGCCTGGTGGTGGTTGGATCGGTGGCGCTCGACACGGTCGAGACGCCACGCGGCCGCGTCGATGACGCCCTTGGCGGTGCCGCGCTGTACTTCGCACTGGCCGCGAGCTTCTTCACGCCGGTGCGTATGGTCGGCGTCGTCGGCGCCGACTTCCCGCGCGCCACGTTGGACGAGTTGCGCACGCGCGGCATCGATCTGGCGGGCGTCGAGGAAGCGCCCGGCAAGACGTTTCGCTGGACCGGGCGCTACCATGAGGACGTCAACGTCCGCGACACGCTGCATCTCGACCTCGGCGTCTTCGCCACCTTCCGGCCCAAGCTGCCGGACACCTACCGCGACTCGCGCAACGTCTTCCTGGCCAACATCGATCCAGTGCTGCAGGCCTCGGTGCTCGACCAGCTGCCGGCACCGGGCATTATCGGCTGCGACACGATGAATCACTGGATCCTCGAATCGCGGCCGGCGCTCGAACAGCTCCTGGCGCGGGTGGGTATCCTGGTCATCAATGACGAGGAGGCACGCCTGTTGTCGGGCGAGCGCAACATCGTCAAGGCGGCGGCGAAGATCCTCTCGATGGGCCCGACGTCGGTGCTGATCAAGCGGGGCGAGTACGGGGTCATCCAGTTCTCCGGCGACTCGGTGTTCGCGGTGCCCGCCTTCCCGCTCGAGGAGGTCACCGATCCGACCGGGGCCGGCGACTGTTTCGCCGGCGGCTTTATGGGGGAGCTGACGCGTTCGGCAGATACCTCGGCGGCGGGCATTCGCCGTGCGATCATCTACGGCAGCGTCATGGGCTCGTTCGTGGTGGAAGACTTTGGCCCCCGTCGCCTGCTGCAACTGGAGCGCGCCGACATCGACCGGCGCTACCGTCAGTTCGTCAGCCTGACCGATATCGACGGCGGGTGAGCATGGAGGTCTCGGTCGTCGTGCCGGTGTACGACGAGGCGGACAACGTCGACGGCCTGCACGCGGAGTTGGACGCGGTCCTGCGCGCGAGCGGCCTGGCCTATGAGCTGATTTTCGTCGACGACGGCAGCGCCGACGCGACCTTCGCCCGCCTCACGGCGCTGACGCAGAGCGATCCGCACGTCATCGCCATCAAGCTCAGCCGCAACTTCGGCCAGACCGCGGCGCTGTCTGCCGGCCTGGCGCAGTCGCGCGGTGACGATGTGGTGCTGATCGACGGCGACCGCCAGAATGATCCCGCCGACATTCCGCGCCTGCTGGCGGCGCGGCGCGCCGGCGCCGATTTGGTGGCCGGCTGGCGGGTTGACCGCCAGGACGCTTGGTTGAGCCGCACGCTGCCATCAAAAGTCGCCAACTGGCTGATCGGCGCGATTACCGGCGTGCGCCTGCACGACTACGGCTGCACCCTCAAGGTGCTGCGCGGCGACATGGCGCGCAGCCTGCGGCTGTATGGCGAGATGCACCGCTTCATCCCCGCCCTGGTCGACGACCTCGGCGGCAGTGTGGTGGAGCTGCCGGTGAACCATCGACCGCGCGTCGCCGGTGTGTCGAAGTACGGCATTTCGCGCATCGTCCGCGTCCTGCTCGACCTGATGACGGTGAAGTTCCTGTCGATATACGCGACTCGTCCGATCCATGTCTTCGGCGTCGCCGGGCTGCTCGCGACCGCCGCCGGAACGCTGATCATCGGCTGGCTCGGTTTCGAGCGCGTCGTCCTCGACATTCCCATCGGCGGCCGGCCCATCGTGCTGCTGGGTATCCTGTTGATGGTGATGGGGCTGCAGTTCGTCACCATGGGGCTGCTCGGGGAACTGCTCATCCGCACCTACCATGAGTCACAGAATAAGCCGGTGTACCGCGTCGATCGCGTGCTGGGTGCAACCTCCGCGCCTTAGCCGTGTCGCCAACGCTGGCCTTGGACTCCGCCGGGCCGGCAGGCGGCGGTTGGGCGACCACCTGAATTGACTTCGATTTCCGCCGCCGATATCGCTCGACGCAGCGCGGCAACAAAACGGCGGGTTTGCGCATCCGTGGCGACGAGGGCGGCGGCGGAGGAACCTGTGGAGGAGCGCGAGTGAAGCTGTGCGTGGTCGGTACCGGGTATGTCGGGCTGGTCGCCGGCACCTGTTTTTCCGAGAGCGGCAACGACGTCGTCTGCGTCGACGTCGACGCGCGGAAAATCGCCGCCCTCAAGCGGGGCGAGGTGCCGATCTACGAGCCGGGTCTCGAGGAACTCATCAAACGCAACGTGGCGCAGCAGCGCCTGACGTTCCAGACCGATCTGCCCGACGCGGTGCGGCGGTCGCTGATCGTCTTCATCGCCGTGGGCACGCCGGAAGGGGCCAGCGGCGAGGCGGACCTCTCGGCGGTGTGGAAGGTGGCGGAGCAGATCGGCGATGCGGTGAACGACTACAAGGTCGTGGTTGACAAGAGTACCGTGCCGGTGGGCACGGCGGCACGGGTGAGCGCGATTCTCCGAGGTCGCACCAGCCATGCGGTCGACGTGGTCTCGAATCCGGAGTTCCTCAAGGAGGGAGCCGCGATCGAGGACTTCCAGAAGCCCGACCGCGTCGTCATCGGACACCGCGGCGAGCGAGCCAAGGCGATTATGGAGGAACTGTACAAGCCCTTCATGCGGACCGGAAACCCGATCATCTTCATGAGTCCGGAAAGCGCCGAGATGACCAAGTACGCCGCCAACGCCATGCTCGCGGCACGCATCTCGCTGGTGAATGAAATCGCCAATCTGTGCGACGTCTTGGGCAGCGACGTCGAGGACGTCCGGCGCGGCGTCGGGCTCGACAAGCGCATCGGGCCGGCGTTTTTGTTCCCCGGCGTCGGCTACGGCGGCTCGTGCTTTCCCAAGGACGTCAAAGCGCTGATCACCATGGCCGAGGCGCACGGACTTCCGCCGCGCCTGCTGCGCGCAGTGGACGACGTCAACACCGCCCAGAAGACGCTGCTCTACCGCAAGCTCGCGGCGCACTACGGCGACGCCCTGGGTGGCAAACGCTTCGCGGTCTGGGGGCTCTCGTTCAAGCCGCGCACGGACGACATGCGCGAAGCGCCGGCGGTGACGCTGATCGAGGCCCTGTTGGCGGCCGGCGCCTCCGTGCAAGCGCACGATCCGGTCGCCCGGGCCGTTGCCGAGGGCATCTTCGGCGACCGCATCACCTACTGCGACGCCCCCTACGACGCCCTGCGCGAGGCCGACGCGCTGGTCATCGTCACCGAGTGGGGTGAGTTCAAGCAACCCGATTTCGAGCGCATGCGGAGCCTGCTGCGCGCCCCAGTGATCTTCGATGGGCGCAACCTGTACGAGCTCGGTACGATGAAGCAGCTCGGATTCACCTATTATGCCGTCGGCCGCCCGGCCGTGCGGCCGGAGTAGCGATGGGACGGATCGTGGTCACTGGCGGCGCCGGCTTCATCGGCTCGCATCTCGCGGATCGACTGGTCGGAGAGGGGCACGAGGTCATCGCGCTCGATAACCTCTCAACCGGCCATGGGCGCAACATCGCTCACCTGCTCGGCAATCCGCGCTTCACCTTCATTCACTACGACGTCACCGAGTACATCTACGTCGACGGACCGGTGGACGTGATTTTCCACCTGGCCTCCCTGCCGAGCCCGGTGGATTACCTCAAGAAACCGATTCCGACCCTCAAGGTCGGGGCCCTCGGCACTCACAAGACGCTCGGGTTGGCGCGCGCCAAGCAGGCGACATTCCTGCTCGCCTCGACCTCCGAGGTATACGGAGACCCGCAGGTGCATCCGCAACCGGAGGACTACTGGGGCAACGTCAACCCGGTCGGTCCGCGCGGGGTGTATGACGAGTCGAAGCGCTTCGCCGAGGCGATGACGATGGCCTACCACCGCTACCACGGGGTGGATTCGCGGATCTTCCGCATTTTCAATACCTACGGACCGCGCATGCGCCCCGACGACGGCCGGGTCGTCACCAACTTCATTTCCCAGGCGCTGCGCGGCGAGCCCCTCACCGTCTATGATGACGGCTCGCGGACGCGCAGCTTCTGCTTCGTCAGCGACCTCGTCGAGGGGATGATGCGGCTCTGGACGCGTGGCCAGGCGGATCCGGTCAACCTGGGCAATCCACGTGAGATGACCATCCTCGAGTTCGCCAAGATCATCCAGGCCCTCAGCGGGACCGCGTCGAGGATCGAGTTCCTGGTCCCCACCGACGAGCGCACCAAGGACGATCCGACGACCCGCAAACCGGACATCAGTCGCGCACTGGCGCAGCTGGGGTGGGAGCCGCAGGTGGCGCTCGAGGACGGCCTGCGCAGGACCATCGACTACTTCAAGAAGCGCTTTGCCGAGGACGGCGCGTGAAGATACTCGTCACCGGCGGCGCTGGCTTCATCGGCAGCCATGTGGCGGAGGCCTACGTCGCCGCTGGCCACGACGTGGCGGTAGTCGATGACCTGTCGACCGGCCACGTCGAGAACCTGACCCCTGGCGTGCGGTTTCACCGCGCCGACCTGCGTGACCGTGCCTCGGTCGCCGCGGTCATCGCGGCGGAGACACCGCAGGTGATCAGCCACCACGCGGCGCAGTTGGATGTGCGCCGCTCGGTCGAAGACCCCGTCTACGACGCCCAGATCAATCTCATCGGCCTGCTGAACTTGGTTGAAGAGGCGCGCACACACGGCCTAGGCCGCATTCTCTTCGCTTCGTCGGGCGGCACCGTCTACGGCGAGAGCCAGCGCCTGCCGGCGCGCGAGGACGATCCGACCGAGCCGGTCTGCCCCTATGGTGTTTCCAAGCTGAGCAGCGAACGCTATCTCCATTATTATGCACATTTGTATGGCATCCGCTCGGTCTCCCTCCGCTATGCCAACGTCTATGGGCCGCGCCAGGATCCGCACGGCGAGGCCGGGGTGGTGGCGATCTTCAGCGGCCTCCTGCTCGACGGAGGCCAGCCGGTGATCAACGGCGTCGGCGACCAGACGCGCGACTACGTGTACGTGGGCGATGTCGCGCGCGCCAATCTGCTGGCCCTCGACAGCGACTACACCGGGCCGATCAACATCGGCACCGGTATCGAGACCAGCGTGGCGCGGTTGTTCGCTCTGCTCTGCGACGCCACCGGCGCGCACCCGGGCGAGCGCCATGGCCCGGCCAAGGCGGGCGAGCAGTCGCGCAGCGCCCTGGATCCGGCAAAGGCCCGGGCCGTGCTCGGGTGGAGTCCCGAAGTATCGCTGACCGACGGGTTGGCTCGCGCCGTCGCCTTTTTCCGCGCCCGGCGGGCGGCGTGAACCCGTCGCAGGGGGGTCTGCCGCGATGACCCCGCTGGCGCAGATCCGCAATTTCTCGATCATCGCCCACATCGATCACGGCAAGTCGACGCTCGCCGACCGCCTGATGGAGGCGACCGGGACGATCACGCAGCGCGAGCGCCAGGCGCAGTTGCTCGACAGCATGGACCTCGAGCGTGAGCGCGGCATCACCATCAAGGCCAGCGCCGTGCGCATGCACTACCGCGCCAAGGATGGGCAGGACTATCTGCTCAATCTCATCGACACGCCCGGGCACGTCGATTTCGGCTACGAGGTCTCGCGCAGTCTCGCCGCCTGCGAAGGGGCCGTGCTGGTCGTCGACGCGGCCCAGGGTGTGGAGGCGCAGACACTCGCCAACGTCTACCAGGCGCTCGACAGCAACCTGGAGATCGTCCCGGTGATCAACAAGATCGATCTGCCGAGCGCCGACCCGGAGCGCGTGAAGCAGGAGATCGAGGATATCATCGGCCTCGATGCCAGTGAGGCGGTGCTGGCCAGCGCCAAGCAGGGCATTGGCATCGTCGAGGTGCTGGAGAGCGTCGTGAAGATCGTCCCGCCGCCGCGCGGCGATGCAGCGGCGCCGTTGCAGGCGCTGATCTTCGACAGTTGGTTTGACCCGTATCACGGCGTCGTGGCGGTGGTGCGCGTCTTCCACGGCACGCTGCGCACCGGCGAGCGCATCCTGCTGATGTCGAACGGCGCCAAGTTCCTGGTCACGCAGGTCGGCGTCTTCGCACCGCGCCCGGTCAAGGCCGAGGAACTCGGACCGGGGGAAGTCGGGTTCTTCATGGCCGCCGTCAAGGACATCCACGACGCCAAGATCGGCGACACGGTCACCGGCGCCGTGCGGCCAGCGCCCGCGCCCCTGCCTGGCTTCAAGACGGTCAAGCCAATGGTGTTCTCGGGGCTGTATCCGACCGAGTCGACGCAGTACGAACCGCTGCGCGACGCGATGGAGAAGCTGCGCCTGAACGACTCGGCCTTCAGTTACGAGCCGGAGAACTCCATGGCGCTCGGCTTCGGCTTTCGCTGCGGCTTCCTCGGCCTGCTGCACATGGACATCGTCCGCGAGCGGCTCGAACGCGAGTTTGCGCTGTCGCTGATCGCCACCGCGCCCACCGTTGCCTACCGGGTGAAGACCATCAAGGGGGAGTACATCCTGGTCGACAGCCCCGCCAAGCTGCCCGACCCAAGCCTGATCGAGGTCATCGAGGAACCGTACATCCTGGCGTCCATCCACGTGCCGGAGAGCTACCTCGGCGGCGTTCTGAAACTGTGCGAGGACAAGCGCGGTCGCCAGAAGGGGATGCGCTATCTCGGCGTCACGCGCGTGCTGCTCGAGTATGAGTTGCCGCTCAACGAGGTGGTCCTCGATTTCCACGATCGCCTGAAGTCGGTGAGCAAAGGCTACGCATCGCTGGACTACGAGTTCATCGAATTGCGCCCCGGCGACCTCGTCAAGCTCGACGTGCGCGTCAATGGCGAACCGGTCGACGCCATGTCGCTGATCGTCCACCGCGACCGCGCCTACCAGCGCGGCCGCGACGTCATCGAGATTATGAAGGGGTTGATCCCGCGGCAGATGTTCGAGGTCGTGCTGCAGGCGGCGATCGGCGCCAAGATCATCGCCCGCGAGACGGTGCGGGCGCTGCGCAAGAACGTCACCGCCAAGTGCTACGGCGGTGACATCTCGCGCAAGCGCAAGCTCCTCGAGAAGCAGAAGGAAGGCAAGAAGCGGATGAAGCAGGTCGGCAGCGTCGAGATTCCGCAAGAAGCCTTTCTCGCCGTCCTCAAGGTGCCTGCCTGATCGCGCGCGGGTATGGCCTGGCGATCGCCATCGCCCTGCTGCTGGCGGTGCTGTTGCGCGGCATCGCCGTGCAGGCGTTCAAGATCCCCTCCGGATCGATGCTGCCGACGCTGCAGATCGGCGATCATCTGGTCATCAACCCGCTGCGCTATGGCGTGCGCTCGCCCCTGGGGCGCGGATGGTTGGTGCGCTGGGGCGCGCCGCGCCCCGGCGACGTGATCGTGTTCTCCAATCCGCGCGAAAGTGGTCAAACGTTCGTCAAGCGGGTGGTCGCCGTCGGTGGCGAACGGGTCGAGATTCGCGACAAGCAGGTGCTGGTCGACGGCGTCCCGCGCGCGCTCCCCGGCGCCACCTTCATCGAGGGGGTCGAGCGCGTGCAATCAAGCGGTCCGCGCGATACCTTCGGTCCGGTAGCGATACCAGCGGGTCAGGTGTTCGTGCTAGGGGACAACCGTGATCAGAGCGTCGACAGCCGTCACTGGGGCTTCGTCGACGCCAACGATGTGAGCGGCAAAGCCGCCTTGGTCTACTGGTCGATGGATGCGGATGATGGGTGGGTACGATGGGAGCGGCTGGGGCAGTTCGTGCGCTGAAGCGCGACTCCGGCGGTTGCCAGAATCACGGTAAACTACGGAGGCTTTGATGCGTATTCCCAGTATGGCGGCGGTGGCCGCGGTGGCGGTGATGCTCCCGGCGGTGGCGGGCGCGAACAGCGCAATTTTCCGCTCGGCGTTCACCGAGTTCACCTCGTCGGGCAATGCCACGGGCATTGCCGTCGGCGACTTCGACGGCGACGGCAGTACGGACGTCGTCACGTCGAATGCAGGCCTTGGGCGCAACGAACTCAATGTGCTGACCGGATTCGGCGACGGCACGCTGGTGTCGGCGCAGCCGACGGTGCCCATCGACAGTTTTCCCTCGGGACTGGTGCTGGCGGATTTCGACGGCGACGGCGTCGACGATCTGATTGTCGCGCTGGCCAACGAGAACGCCGTGACGTTCCTCAAGGGGCGGGCTGACCAGGACTTCTTCGATCTGCCCGCTGCGTCCATCCGAGTCGGCACCAGCCCGGCGGGCATGGCGGCGGCAGACCTCACCGGCGAAGGCCAGCTGGACCTCGTCGTCGCCAACGAGGGCAGCGACGGGGCGCCCGGGTCAGTGTCCTTTCTCGCCGGCAACGGCGACGGCACGTTCACAATCATCCTGCAGGATGACCCCGCCGAGCCTGGCGAGCAGGTCAGCGCGCTGGCGACCGACCTCGGTACGCGCGCCGTCGCACTGGGCAACCTCGACGCGGTGCCCGGTGTCGACGTGGCGGCGCTGAATCTGCGCGCCAACACCCTGACGCTGTTCCGCGGCGACGGCCAGGGCGCATTCGTCCCTGCCGGCACGTTGCCAACGGGAGCGGCGCCGCAGGACCTGCGGCTGGTCGACCTCGACGGCGACGGCAAACTCGATCTGATCATCGCCGCCGGCAATGAAGACGCGGTGACGGTGCAGCGCGGCAATGGTGATCTGACGTTCCAGGCGGCGGCCGAGTATGCCGTCGGCACTGTGCCGACGCGACTGGCGGTCGGTGACCTCGACGACAACGGGACGCTTGATATCCTCGCCAGCAACAGTCGCAGCGGTGATGTCAGCCTGCTGCGTGGCGATGGCGCGGGCGCCTTCAGTGCGGCGCGGACGTTCGTCGCGGACGCCGAGCCGCAGGCTTTGACGATCGCCGACCTGGACGGCGACGGGCTGCTCGATGCGATCGCCGCCACCCAGGGGGGCGACGGCGGCGCCACGGTGGCCGTGCTGCGTAATCGCGGTGAGGGGATCTTGCAGGCGGTCGAAGATCTGCCAGCCGGCAACGGCCCGTCGGCGGTGGCGTCGGCCGACATGGACGACGACGGCGTCGCCGATCTGATCGTCGCCGGCGATGGCGGCGAGGTGCTGATCTTCCCAGCCCGAGGCGGCGCCTTCGGAGCGCCCGTGACAACCAGCGTTGGCGGGCGCACGCTGGCATTGGCCGCCCGCGATCTGAACGGCGATGCGCGTCCGGACCTCGCCGTCGTCGACAACGAAACCAACCGCGTCGCGGTGTTGCTGGCGACCGGGCCGAACCAGTTCGGCCCGACGCAGCTCTATCCGGTGGCCGAAGGACCGGGCGGCATCACGACCGGTGATTTCAACGCCGATGGACGCGTCGACCTGGCGGTGTCCGCCATCGGCCCTCCGGGGCGTGCGTCGGTGCTCCTACAGCAACCGAATGGCTCGTTCGGGACGGCGCGCAGCACCCTGCTCGAAGGCGAGGAGACCCCGCTCGGCATCGCTGCGGTCGACGCCAATTGCGATGGGCGCGACGATCTGGTCATCGCCAATCAGGCGACCAACACCGTCAGCGTGCTGCGCAGTAACGGCGACGGGACCTTTGCGATCGTGCAGACCCTGGCCGAGGCGCAGGTCGGGCAGGGGCCGATCGGCATCGCGGTCGCGGACTTCACGCGCGATGGGGTGGGGGACTTCGCGGTCAGCAATTCCGTCGTGCCCGGCAGCCAGCCGAGTGTGCGCGTCTTCCGTGGTGTCTGCGACGGCGGCTTCGCGCTGCTCGCGGCGCTGCGCGCCGGCGATCTGGTGTCCGCCCTGGTGGCGCGCGACTTCACCGGCGATCAGATCGTCGATCTCGGGCTGGTGAACCAGACATCGAACGCCCTGCGCGTTTTCCGTGGCACCGGCAACCCGAGTCCGGCCTTCCAGGGAAGCCAGCCGGACGCGGTGAGTCGCATGCCGATCGCCATCGCCGCCGGAGACTTCGACGGCGACGGACGCTACGATGCCACCAGCGCCAATAGTGATCCCAGCGCCAACAACGTCTCGGTGCTGTACAATTGCGCTCGCGACGTCGGCTGTGACCCGTTTGGTTCTCCCGGGCCGGCCGGCGCGGCGGCGCGCCGCGGCGACGGCAACGGTGACACGGCGCGCTCGGCGGCGGACCTGGTGGCGGTCGGTCGCGAAGTGATGGACGGTGACGGTCGCCAGGTGGAAGGCATCGGCTTCGGCAGCGGCTTCGCCGCGACGCCAGGCGTCGACGCCAATGGCGACGGCGTCGTCTCCGCCCAGGACAGCAGCGCCGTGGCGCACCGCATCTTCGGCGGCGCGTGAGGTGGTCGACGAGGCCCGCCTGCAGAAGGATCTGCAGGACGCGATGCGCGCCCGCGACCGGGTGCGCCTCGATGTGTTGCGCGGTGTCATCACCGCGGTGAAACACACCAAGGTCGAGAAGCAGCTGTCCGATGTACCGGAGGCGGAGATTCTCGCCGTGCTGCGCCGAGAGCTCAACAAGCGGGCGGAGATTGCCGACTTCGCCCGCAAAGCCGGGCGCGACGAGACGGTGGCGCAGGCCGCCGCCGAGCAGTCGATCATTGAAGCGTACCTGCCGGCGCAGATGGATGCCGCGGGTCTCGAGGCCGCCATTCGCGCCATCGCCGCCGAGCTCGGCAGCGCACAGATCGGCCCGGTGATGGCCGAACTGCGGGCTCGCCATGCCGGTCAGTTCGACGGCAAGCTGGCCAGCCAGCTGATCAAGCAGCTGCAGGGCTGACGGAGGGGGCGGCTTCCGCCGCGCCGTCCGCCTTGGCTACGCCAGCGCGGCGCTGGCCGCCGCGACGCCCACCCCGGGTCGCACTGCGTACCCGCAGCTCGGCAACAACCGCTCGAGTGCGTGCAACACCAGCAGCACGTTGGCCACCGTGCTCGACTCGCCCATCAGACCGATCCGCCACACTTTCCCCTTCAGCGGACCGAGTCCCCCGCCTATCTCGAGCTGGAACTCCTCCAGCAATCCCTTCCGCAACGCCACATCATCGACCCCGGCCGGAATCGCGACGCTGTTGAGCATCCACAGCCGCCGCCCCTCCTGCGCCGCCAGTTCGAGCCCCAGTGCGGCGAGTCCGGCCGCCAGCCCCTGGTGATGTCGCTGGTGGCGCGCCCAGCGCGCCACCAAGCCCTCCTCGTGTACCAGGCGGAGCGCTTCGAGCAGCGCGTAGTTCATCGAGATGGGCGCGGTATGGTGGTAGACGCGTTCCTCGCCCCAGTACTTCTCGATCATCGTCAGGTCGAGGTACCAGCTCTGCACCTTGCTGCGGCGGGCGCGCAGCGCCGCGACGGCGCGCGGGCCGAAGGTGAGGGGCGCCAGCCCTGGCGGGCAGCTCAGGCATTTCTGCGTCCCGCTGTAGCAGGCGTCGATCAGCCACTCGTCGACGCGTACCGGGCAGCCGGCGAGCGAGGTGACGGTGTCGACGACGAATAGTGAGCCGGCCTCGCGGACGACGCGGCCGATCTCCTCGAGCGGCTGCCAGGCGCCGGTCGACGTTTCGGCGTGCACCACCGCTACCAGTTTCGCACCGGGGTGGTTGTGTAGCGCGGCGCGGATGGAGTCGGGCTCGATGACCCGGCCCCACGGCGCCTCGACGGCGACCGAACGCGCCCCGCAGCGCTCGACGATGTCAGTCATGCGCGTGCCGAACACACCGTTGACGCCGACGATGGCCGTATCGCCCGGCTCCAGGAGGTTGACCAGGCACGCCTCCATGCCGGCCGAGCCAGTAGCGGAGATGGGAATGGTCAGCGTGTTGGCGGTCTGAAAGGTGGCGCGCAGCAGCGTCTTGGTCTCCTCCATCATGGCGACGAAGACCGGATCGAGATGACCGATCAGGGGCGCCCCGAGGGCGGCCAGGACGCGGGGGTGAGCGGCGCTCGGGCCGGGGCCGAGCAGAACGCGGGGCGGCGGAGAGATCGTCGTCATGGCCAGGACGGAAAACACAGATGGCGGCGGATGGCCATCCGCCGCCATCTGTGTTTTCTGCGACCCGTATGCTCGCTGCACCGCTCGCCGCCGCGCTCGCCGACCTGGTCGGCGAGGAGGGGCTGATCACCCGCCCGGCAGACACGCGCGTCTATGAGTGCGACGGCTGGACGCTCGAACGGCGGGCGCCTGACGCGGTGGTGCTGCCGCGCACGGCGGCTGAGGTGGCGGCGGTGCTGCGGCTGCTGCATGCGCGCGGCATCGCCTTCGTGCCGCGGGGCGCCGGTACCGGGCTGTCCGGGGGAGCGCTGCCGCTCGACGCGTCGGTGATGATCTGCACCAGCCGCCTGAAGCGCATCGTCGACATCGACCTGGCCAATTGCCGCGCCGTGGTGGAGGCGGGGGTCGTGAACCTGGCCGTGACGCGCGCCGTGGCGGCGCAGGGGCTCTTCTACGCGCCAGACCCGTCCAGCCAATCGGCCTGCACCATCGGCGGCAACATCGCCGAGAACTCCGGCGGGCCGCACACGCTGAAGTACGGCGTCACGACGAACCATGTCCTCGGGCTCGAACTGGTGCTGCCGGATGGCGAGGTCGTGGAGCTCGGTGGAGCGGCGGAAGACGTGCCGGGCTACGATCTGCGCGGCCTCGTCATCGGCGCCGAGGGGACGATGGGGGTTGTGACCCGGGCGACGCTGCGCCTGACGCCGGTCCCGGAGGGTGTACGGACGCTGTTGGCGGTATTCGAGTCGGTCGACGACGCCTGCACCGCGGTGTCGGGCATCATCGCCGCGGGGATCGTGCCGGCGGCCCTGGAGATGATGGATCAGCTCATCGTCCAGGCCGTCGAGGCCGCCTTCCACGTCGGCTTTCCGGTCGACGCCGGCGCCGTGCTGTTGGTCGAGCTCGACGGCGCGACGGCCGAACTCGACGAACAGGCGATCGCGGTGGAGACGATCTGCCGGGCGCATGCCGCGCGCGAGGTGCGCCTCGCCGCCGACGCCGCCGAGCGCGCCGCCCTGTGGAAGAGCCGCAAGCGCGCCTTTGGGGCCGTCGGCCGCCTGGCGCCGAACTACTGCACGCAGGATGGCGTCGTGCCGCGCACGAAGGTGCCCGACATCCTGCGCGCCATCAGCGCGATCGCCACCAGGCACGGCCTGCGTATCGCCAATGTCTTCCACGCCGGCGACGGGAACATCCATCCGATTCTGCTCTATGACGAGCGCGACGCGGACGAGGTGCGGCGCGTCATTGCCGCCGGCCACGAGATCTTGCGCGCCTGCGTCGATCTCGGCGGCAGCATCACCGGCGAGCACGGCATCGGCGTCGAGAAGATTCAGGAGCTGTCGCTGCTCTTCGGTCCCGCCGATCTGTTGGTGATGCAGCAACTGCGCGGCGCCTTCGATCCGCTCGGACGCAGCAACCCGGGCAAGATCTTCCCGACCCCGGGGACGTGCGTCGAGGTGTCGCGACCGCACCGCCAGGTGGCGCTGTGAGCGACGGCGCCAGCGCGTCGGTCGAGGCGGCCTGGATCGGCGAGCTGCGCACCCGCCTCGGTGAGGACGTGGTGCGCGCGGGCGACATCGTCTGGCGCTTCGCCGCGGCCGGCCTGGCGCCTGCCTGCGTCGTCGAACCGGCCGATCTGGCCGGAGTGGTGGCGGCGGTGCAGGCCGCGGCGGCCCTCGACCTCGCCGTGGTGCCGGCCGGCAACGGGACGCATCTGCACGTCGGCGCCGCGCCGCGTCGCTACGATGTCGCACTCAGCACGCGCCGGCTGCAGCGCGTGCTGGCGCATGATGCCGGCGATCTGACGGTGACGGTCGAGGCTGGGTTGACGCTGACAGGGCTCGACTCGGTACTCGGTGAGGCCGGGCAGTGGCTGCCCCTCGACGCTCCGCGGCCCGAGGCGATGACCGTCGGCGGCGCCGTCGCGGCCGATCGCAGCGGGCCGCTGCGCTTCGGCTACGGGACGCTGCGCGACCAGCTGCTCGGCGTCCGCGCCGTCATGGCTGACGGGGCGCTGGTGCGCGGCGGCGGACAAGTGGTGAAGAACGTCGCTGGCTACGACCTGCCGAAGCTGTTCACGGGTTCGTATGGAACCCTGGCCGTGCTGGTCGAGGCCTCGTTCAAGGTGCAGCCACGCCCCGCCGGCTGGGCGGTGTTCGAGTGGACGGCGCCCGATCTCGCCGCCGCATTGGCGCGCGCCCAGCGCGTGCGCGGATCGGACGTGCAGCCGTTGATGCTCGAGGCACTCAACGACGCGGCGGCCGAGTCTCTCGGCCTCGACAGCGGCGCCAGCGTGATCCTCGCTTGTGCCGGCGGAGCCGGGCACCTCGACGAGCAGACGCGGCGCATCGCGCACCTGAGTGCCGGCGAGGCGACGCGGCATGTGCCGGAGCGGGCCGACGCCCTCCTGCGGGCGCTGCGCGAGTTCTCGCAGCCGGCCGACGACGGCGCGCTGGTGGCGCGCCTGAGCGGTCTGCCGACGGTACTGCCGGAGCTGCTGGCGCAACTCGAGGCGGCGGCCGGCGCGGCCGGAGTGGTGGCGGAGATCGCCGCGCACGCCGGCAACGGCGTCGCCTGGTGCCAACTGCTCGGGGCGCAGGATGCTGAGCTGGTCGCCGCGCTGGTCGAGGCGCTGCGCGCGGCGGCGCGGCGTGCCGACGCCTGGGTGGTGGTGGAAGCGATGCCAGCCGAGCTGCGCGGCCGACTCGACCCGTGGGGCTTCGACGGCCCGGCGCTACCTCTGATGCGGCGGGTGAAAGCGGCGTTGGACCCGCGCGACCGCTTCAGTCCCGGCCGCTTTGTCGGTGGCATCTGACATGGCTGGGGAACTACGCGATGCGCGACCGGCGACATTGAACGCGCCACGGCCCAGCGGCCGGGTGGCCGATGCCGCGCTCCTGCGTGCGTGCGTCCACTGCGGCCTGTGCCTGGAGGCCTGCCCGACCTACCTCGAGCTGGGGACCGAGGCGGACTCGCCGCGTGGCCGCATTCATCTCATTCGCGCCCTCGAGGACGGCACGCTCGGTCTCGATGCCGAGGTCGTGCGCCACATCGATCTGTGCCTCGGTTGCCGAGCCTGCGAGAGCGCTTGTCCCTCCGGCGTTCGATATGGAGAGATTATCGAAGAAGCGCGCGGCTACGTCGAAGAGCACGCCAGGCGTCCGTGGCCCGAGCGGCTGCGCCGGCAGGCCATCCTGGCGCTGTTCCCGTATGCGTGGCGGATGCGCGTCGCGCTCTGGTTTTCCGACCTGGCGCGCGTTATCGGCGTCTGGCCGCTGGTGACGCGCCTCGTCGCCGGGGCCGACCTCCTGCCGGCGGCGCGGCAGCGCATGCCGGACGGAGCCTTTCATCCGGCGCACGAGGGCGAGCGCCTGCGCGTCGGCCTGCTGACGGGCTGCGTGGCGGGGGAGCTGTTCGGGGAGGTGAACGCCGCGGCGGTGCGGGTGTTGAACCGCGCCGGCGCCGCCGTCGTCGTGCCGCCGGGGCAGGGATGCTGCGGCGCGCTGCATCTGCACGCCGGTGATCGGGAGTCGGCGCGCACTTTCGCCCGGCGCAATCTGGATGCCTTCCCGGACGAGGTCGACGCGGTCGTGGTGACAGCGGCCGGCTGCGGGGCGGCGATGAAGGAGTACGGGACCCTACTCGACGGCGAGCCGGGGTACGGCGAGCGGGCTCGCCGCTTCGCCGCCCGCGTCCGCGACGTCACCGAGGTGCTCGACGCGGTCGGCGTTGCGCCCGGCACGCGACCGCGGCCGCTGCGGGTTGCCTACCACGACGCCTGCCACTTGGCGCATGCGCAGGGCGTCCGCGATCAGCCGCGGCGCCTCCTCGCCGGCGTCACAGGACTGGAACTGGTAGAACTCGGCGAGTCCGACGTATGCTGCGGCAGCGCTGGCAGCTACAACCTGACGGAGCCGGAGATGGCGCGGCGCCTGCGCGAGCGCAAGATCGATCATATCCTCGCCAGCGGCGCCGAGTGTGTGGCGGCGGCCAATCCCGGTTGTGCGCTGCAGATTCGCGCCGGCCTGGCGGCGCGCGGCTCAACCGTGCGCGTCGTCCATCCGGTCGAGTTGCTCGACGAGTCGTAGGGTCAGTCGCGCAGCAGGACGTCGGTGCCCAGTCGCAGCGTGCCGAGCCAGCGGCGTAGCAACGGCGAGCGCTGCACCACCCCGCGCAGCTTGACGATCGCCAGCCGCTCGAGGCGGTAGCGATCGAGAGCTTTCCGCGCCGGCGTCGCTCCGGCCGCGTCGGCGGCCTCGAGCGGCGCCCAGAGCCCCTCGAGCGGATGCTTCCAGGTGGCGAGGTCGGCGGGGTCTAGGCGGGCGATCATTGCCTGGCAGAGGCGTAGCCGCTCCGGCTGCGCGGCGATCTCGACCGCCCATTTGTCGACCGACACGGTGCTCGGGCGCGAGTGCTGCTTGACGCCGATGGGATCGCCGAGGCCGGCCGCGGCGGGTTCGTGCTGGCCGTACTCGACCGCCTGCGGTTCGTTCGGGACGCCGAGAAAGGTGAAGATCTCGCCCAACACGCGCTCCGGGTCGGCGACCATCTGCTCGTAGACGACGTGGTAGATCGGTACCGGCCGGGTGCGCAGGAATCGTGCGATCGCCGGCACGTAGCGCTCGAGCAGCGGGTTGTAGTCGTGCGCGGCGGGGTAGTCGCCGTTGAAGAACGACTCGGCGTAAGAGCTGAAGACGGCGAGTGGGTGGCGCGTCAGGACGACGTACCGCGCCTGCGGGTAGATTCTCGCCATGAAGTCGAGGATCAGGCCATTGGCTGGCGTCTTATCGAGTATCAGGCGCTTCTCGGGTCGGGTCGCCAGCATGCGGTGATACAGCGTGTCGCAGTAGGCGCGACACGCGTCGATGTAGTCCTGTTCGCCGCCGGGAAGGCCGGCGACAAACTGGCGTTGCGCCTCGGCGGCCAAGACGGCGTCGTACGGCGCCCTGTCGACCTTGGCGTAGTAACCCAGGTGCGCGAGCGGGGTCAGGAGGTGTGGCTCCGGGCGGCCCATGATCTGCGAGTGGGCGCCGATCATGCGCGCCAGCAGGGTGGACCCGGAGCGCGGCGGGCCGATGACGAAGAGCACCTTGTCGTCCACGATCGGCGGACTGTACCAGCGGCGGTGCCGGCAATCGAGCGCCGAGTGGGTCAGGCGAAGAGCAACGTCACCGCCGGCTTGCGGACCTTGCCCATCGGATTGCGGGGCAGGTCGTCGACGATGCGCAAGAGGGTCGGGACCTTGTACGGGGCGAGGTGCTGTTTGGCCCAGGCGCGCAGCTCGTCGATGGCGAGCGTCGCTCCGGGTACCAGGATGGCGGCGACGCCGACGCGCTGACCCCACTCCTCGTCGGCGACGCCGACGACGGCGCACTCGGCGATGGCCGCATGAGTCCGCAGCACCTCTTCGATCTCGAGCGCCGAGACCTTGAAGCCGCCGGTCTTGATAATGTCGATCGAAGCGCGGCCGAGAATGCGCAGACTTCCGTGCTCGCACACGGCGACGTCGCCGGTGCGGAACCACCCGTCGGCGGTGAATGCCTCTCGGGTCTCCGCGGGCCGGCGCCAGTATTCCTGGAACACCCCACGGCCGCGCACCTCGATCGCGCCAGGCGAGCCGTCGTCGACCGGTTGGCCGGCCTCGTCCACCAGCCGCACGTCGACGCCGGGGAATGGAACCCCCACATGCCCGGGTTGCCGCACCCCGTGCAGTGGATTGCCGAGGCCCATGCCGATTTCCGTCATACCGTAGCGTTCGAGCAGGGTGTGCCCACTGATCTCGCGCCAGGCTTCCAGCAGCGCGACGGGTAGGGCGGCGGAGCCCGAGACCATCAGCCGCAGACGTCGCGCCCCACTGCTCAGCGCCACACGACGCGGCTCGGGCGCTGCCTCCCAAGCGCTGCGCAGCCGCGCGTAGATGGTCGGGACGGCCATGAACAGCGTCAGGCTGGGGTCGGCGGCGAGGCGCGTCCAGACGGCGTCGACGTCGAAGCCCTCCTGCAACTCGCAGACGGCGCCGGCCCACAGGGCGCAGCAGAGGACGTTGAGGATGCCGTGCAGGTGGTGCAGCGGCAGAACATGAAGGATGCGGTCGTCGGCGGACCATTCCCACGCTTCGACCACCGAGGCGATCTGCGCCGCCAGCCCGGCGTGGGTCGTGACGACACCCTTGGGACGACTTGTGGTGCCGCTGGTGTACAGGATCATGGCGCGGCGCTCGCTGGCCCCCTCGGGCAGCGGCGCCGGCGCGCGCTCGAGCAGGTGCTCGATGCTGACGAAACGTCGACCCCGCTGGCGCGCCAGCGGGGCGATGCGAGCGGCGTAGCGGGCGTCGGCGACGATGATTGCGGCGTCGGAATCGTCGATGGCGTAGCCCAGCTCCGGCGCCGGATGTGTCGTGCAGAGCGGCACCGCGACGCCGCCGGCGCGCCAGATGCCCCACTGCGCGGTCACATGCGCGCAGCTCGGCCCGACCAGGAAGGCGACGCGTGCTTCTGACAGGTCCGCGACGCCGTCGAGCAGCCCTGCCGCGACCTGCGCGGAGGTCGCGAGCAGGCGCGCGTAGTCCCAGGTCCCGTCCGGCGCGATCAACGCCGGCCGTGCGGCGAAGCGGCCGGCGCGCTCGATGATATCCATGGGCGCTCGCGCGGTGTCAGTCCCGTCTCGGCTCACGGCGCGAAGGCCGACAGGATCCGCTCATTGTTCTCCCGCACGCGTTCGCTGGGCACGCCCACCGAGGGCGCGTAGAAGAGCACTTCGTCGCAGAGGCCCTCCCACTGGCGCAGCCGATCGCGCGCCTCGTCGGGCGTGCAGGCGATGGCGATCTCATCGACCATCGCGTCGGGAATAGCCGCCGCCATCGCCGCGACGTCGAAGGATGCCAGGGCCGCTCGACACGCGTCGGCGACCTGCGGCAAGCCATGCAGGCGCAGGATCGTGTGGTAAACCTTCACCGTGTAGTAGAAGCCGATCTGCTGCTTGGCATCCTGTAGCGCCACGGCGCGATCAGAGTTGATCGAGGTCAGCACGTAGGGCACCAGCCGGCAGGCGCCGGCCGGGCGGCCGGCGGCGGCCTCGGCGGTGCGCAGGGTGGGCAGCGTCACCTCGCGGTGCCAGCGGCGCGTTGCAATCGGATGGCCGACGACGCCGTCGGCGACGGCGCCGGCACTGCGCAGCATCGGCTCGTTGACGGCCGCCACCCACAGCGGCAGGTCCGGGCGCGCGCCGGGACGCATGTAGACGGGGATGGTGAGGTCCCAGAAACGGCCCTTGAAACGGAAGCCGAAGCCGGCGGCGGCGCGGAAGGCGGCGCGCAGCAGCTCGACGAGTTCCTTCATCCGGCCGGCCGGCTTCTCGAACGGCACGCCCCACCAGTCGACGTTCATGCGCCGTGTGCCGCTGCCGAGCCCGAGCACCATCCGCCCGCCGGACAGCTCATCGAGGTCCATCGCAGCCGTGGCGTGCACGAGCGGCGCGCGGGTGAAGGCGTTGGCGATGCCGGTGCCGATCTGGATGCGCGAGGTGGTGGCGGCGATGGCGCCGAGGACGGCGAAGGCGTGCTGGTTGAAGAACTCGACCGTCAGCACGGTGTCGAAGCCGGCTCGCTCGGCCTCTTGTGCCAGGGTCAGGTTGCCGCGTGCCGAGCCGGCGGTGAGGATCAGTCCGCGTCGCATCGTCCTCTCCTTCGAGCCCTGATCACAGAGCCCCGGATGCTAGCTCACCAGTCCCAGTCCGCCGTCGACGACGACGATCTCGCCGGTCATGTAGCGCGACTGGATGACGCCGAAGATCGTCTCGGCGATGTCCTCGCCGGTCGCCGAGCGTCCGAGCGGGGCGTTCTGTGCGACGAGCGCGTGCAGCCCGGCCCAGTCCTGGGTCCACGGCGTCGCAACCAACCCCGGCGCCACGGCGTTGACGCGCACCGGGCCAGAGACCTTGGCGAGGAGCTGGGTGAGGTGGTTGATCGCGGCCTTCGAGACGGCGTACGGAATCGAACTGCCGGTCGGTCGCACGCCGGCGACCGACGTGACGTTGACGATGACGCCGGACGGACTTCGTTTCAGCGCCGGCATGGCGGCGCGGCAGAGGTACCAGGTCCCGAGCAGGTTGACGTCGAGAATGCGGCGGAAGACCTCGTCGGTGACGGCGTCGAGATCGGCATGCGGGATGAGCTGGGTCGTGCCGGCATTATTGACCAGGATGTCGAGGCGGCCGAAGCGCGCCAGCGTCGTGCCAATCAGCGCCTGGCAGGCGGCCTCGTCGGCGACGCTGCCTTGTACGTAACAGGCGTTGGGGAGGGAGGTGGCGACGCGTTCGCCGGCCTCGACCGACGTCGAGGAGTTGATCACCAGCGCCGCGCCGGCGGCGGCGAGGCGCCGGGCGGTCGCCTCGCCGATGCCGCTGGAGGAGCCGGTGACGACGGCGACCTGGCCGGCGAGCGCGTCGGATGCCGTCACTGGGCGGCGACCGGCTGGTCGTTGTTCGACGTCTTCTGCATGAACTGCATGAGCAACTGGACGAGTTCCTGCGGCGGCGTCGTCTCGGGATCCTCGACCGAATCCTTGAGATGCTCGAACTGCAGCAGGTCGAGCTTGGCGTAGGCCTCGCGCACGCGCGGGGTGAGCAGGCCAAGGCGCTTCAGGTTGGGCACGATCTTCTGGAACATCATCTGCCGGAAGCCGCGCATGAACGGGGTCGTCTCCGACCACGCCGTCCACACCTTGGGATCCCAGCCGAGGTGTTCGAATACCGGCGTCGGGACGAGGCGCTCGCGCAGCAGGTGGGTGGCTTCGATGACGAAGTCCTCGCGCTCGCGCAGCTCCGTGGCGCTCATCTGGTTGGTGTACAGATCAGACAGCGACAGGACGCCGAAGGCGACGTGGCGGGACTCGTCCTGCATGACGCGCGTGATGAGGTCCTGGATCAGCGGCTCGTCCATCATCTGCATGCGGGTGACGCCGAAGGCCGCCAGCGCCAGGCCCTCGACCATGATCTGCATGCCGAGGAAGGTGACGTCCCAGCGCGAGTCGCAGACGATGTCGTCGAGCAGCCGGTTCAGGCTCGGCACGCATTCGTACGAGAGGCCCAGCTTCTCGGTCAGGTAGCGATGGTAGACCTCGACGTGGCGCGCTTCATCCGCCACCTGGTTGGCGGCGTAAAACTTCGCCTCTTCCCACGGCACGCCCTGGACGATCTTCGCCGTCGCCACCAGCGCGCCCTGCTCGCCGTGCAGGAACTGCGACAACATGAAGGCGTTCATATTGAGCTGGAACTCGATGACCTGCTCGTCGCTCAGCGGCGTCGGCGGGTTGAGGAGCGAGTTCATCAGCGCCGGCATGCCGTTGGCCACGCGCTGCTTCACCATGCGTTCGATGTTGACGTCGATCGACCAGTCGAGGTCGTTGGCGTTCCACGTCTGGGTCTTACCCTTCTCGTAAAGGGCGAGCAGGTTCTGCTTCTCGAGCGCATACTTCCAATCGAAGACGGTATCGATGGTGGCGCGCACCGACTCGAAGGCCGGCCCGCCCTTCCGCAGCGGCAGGGGGTTGTGCTGGGTGTACTGCATCTTCAGGTCCTCCTCCGGTCGCGCGCCGCCGGACGGCGGCGCGGCTCGATGCCCACGTAGCGGAGCACCAGGGTGGTGATTTCGCGCTGCAACTCGTCGTCGCCGAGGGCGCGGCCGCCCGCATGCGTCTCCTCGATCAGGACATGCTGCTGCATGATGGCGAAGGCCGTCTGGATCGCCAGGGCGATCGCCAGCGGCGGATCGGGATGGGTCATGTCCTCCCGCCGCGCCAGCAGCAGGGCGCTGAGGCGCTCCTCGACGCTGCGCCGGAAGCGCAGGCCGCCAGCGAGGATCACCGGATCTTCGAGGGCGCGGGCGAGGAAGGCGGCGATCATGTGGCGCCGCTCGCGCGTCGTCGTCACCAACTCGGCCACCGCCGCCTCGACGATCGCCGTCGTCGGCGCATCGGCCCAGCGCGTCGCGTCGGCCAGGCGTTCGACGCGCTCGGAGAGCTCGAGAAAGTGCTGCTCCTCGAGGGCGCGCAGGAGCTCGTTCTTGTCGCGGAAGCGGGCGTAGAAGCCGCCGACGGACGACCCGGCGCGCCGCGCGATTTCCGGGACTGACACTGCCCGGTGGCCCTTGGCGACGATCAGTTCCTCGGCGGCCGCGAGCAGTCGGCGCAGTGTCTGTTCGCTGCGCGCCTGCTTCGGCCCGCTGACGGTCTGGAGGTGAGCTACGAACGGCATCAAGAATCCGAATCCGATTCGCGTTCGTATCTGGGTCGACGGGGATTGTCCAGGTATTCCTCGCTACGCAGGTGCGTGTGGCGGCAAGCGCTCCCGGGACGCGGGGCGGCGCGGCTGGCCGCCGCCCCCGGGCCCATCGCGCCTCCGCTCAGTGCTCGCGCAGCTCGAGTTGGCCGATCTGGTTGCGGTGCACCTCATCGGGGCCGTCGGCCAGCCGCAGGGTGCGGGTGTTGGCGAAGGCGCGCGCGAGGATGAAGTCGTCCGAGACGCCAGCGCCGCCGTGCGCCTGGATGGCCCAGTCGATGACCTTCTGGGCCATGTTCGGGGCGGCGACCTTGATCATGGCGATGTCCTTGCGGGCAAGCTTGTTGCCGACTGTGTCCATCTTGTACGCGGTGCGCAGGACCAGCAGGCGGTTCTGCTCGATGGCGATGCGCGATTCGGCGATGCGCTCCAGGGTCACGGTCTGCTCGGCGATCGGCTTGCCGAAGGCGACGCGCGACTTGACGCGCGTGCACATGAGGTCGAGGGCGCGCTCGGCGACGCCGATGACGCGCATGCAGTGATGGATGCGGCCCGGGCCGAGCCGACCCTGGGCGATCTCGAAGCCGCGCCCCTCGCCGAGGACGATGTTGGCCGCCGGCACGCGCACGTCCTCGAAGAGCACCTCGCCATGCCCATGCGGCAGGTCGTCGTAGCCGAAGACCGGCAGGTGGCGCAGGATCGTCACCCCTGGTGTGTCGCGCGGCACCAGGATCTGCGACTGCTGCTCGTGTCTGCCGGCGTCGGGGTTGGACTTGCCCATGACGATGAGGATCTTGCAGTGCGGGTGAATGACCCCCGAAGTCCACCACTTGCGCCCGTTGACCACGTACATGTCGCCGTCGCGCTTGATCTCGCAGCGGATGTTGGTGGCGTCAGAGGAGGCCACCTCGGGTTCGGTCATGGCGAAAGCGGAACGGATCGTGCCGTCGAGCAGCGGCTCGAGCCACTGGCGCTTCTGCTCGGCCGAGCCATAGCGCTCGATGACCTCCATGTTGCCGGTGTCTGGCGCGGCGCAGTTGAACGCCTCCGGGGCGATTGCCGAACGCCCCATGATCTCGCACAGGGGCGCATACTCGAGATTGGTGAGCCCGGCCCCGCGCGCACTCTCTGGCAGGAACAAGTTCCACAGGCCGGCCGTCTTGGCGTGCTGCTTGAGGGCCTCGATGATCGGTGGCTGGGCGAAGCGGTCGAGGGCGACCTGCTCGGCATACACCGCCTCGTTCGGGTAGATGTGCTCGTCCATGAAGGCCTGCACGCGCTGCTGCAGGGACTTCACCTTGTCCGAATAGTCGAAGTTCACGTCTCGCTCCTCTCGCTGCAATCGGTTGGGAGACTAAAGCGGACGCCTCCGTGCGTGTCCATGACGGGGCCGGCGCCAAGCGCTGTTGACCGATCCGACGCGCAACTGTACAGACCAGTACGTACGTATGGCGCGAGGGAGATACCAGAAGAGCGATATCAGCCGCGAGCGGATCCTCGAGTCCGCTATCGAGCTGTTCTCAGCGCGGGGCTATGCGGCGGCCGGCGTGGACCGCGTTGCCGAGCGTTCAGGTATCGCCAAGACGGCTATCTACTACCACTTTGGCAATAAAGAGGGGTTACTCGTCGCGGTGCTGGAGCGTGCCGCGACGCATTGGATCGAGGGTATCGAGCAGGCTGCCAGGCAGGGCGGCGAGCCACTCGAGCGACTCGACCGCGCCCTCGTCGGCATGCGCGCCATGCTCGAGGAGCGGCCCTGGATCCTCAAACTCTTCCAACTCCTGGCGCTCGAAGTCGCCGACCACAAGCCGGAGGTGCGCGCGACGCTGCAGGGGATCATTGGCAAGGCGCGCGACGCCATCGTCAACGGCATGCGCGACGCGCTTGGCGTCGCCGTGCCGGGGGCGGAGACGGTCGCGGGTCTGCTCCTGGCTCTGCTCGACGGCGTGTCCCTCGGCGCCCATATTACGCCGACGCTGCTGCCCTACGACGACGCCTTCCGCGAGATCCGGCGTCTGGTCGCCTTCATGATTGCGACGCGACTCAACCCCGAGTTGGCGGCGCTGTTCGACAAGCCCCCCGATCTGGTGCGCCTGCTGCCGGACGGGCGGCCCCCTACAGGAGATCTGGACGATGACCGCATTGGCCAGTCTGACCGGTGAGCTGCCGCAGGCAGAGCACGAGCGCGACGACGTCGACGAGGCGTACGGCCCGGGGTCGCTCGGTGCCGAACACCTCAAGCGGGCGCTGTTCAAACCGCGCCAGCTGTGCTGGGAACTCGGCGTGCTGACCGAGGGGTGGGCAGGGCTGTGGAAGCGGTTCGGTATCTACGCGGCGAACGGGCCGCCGGTGTGAGACGCTGATCGCGGGCGCGGCCAGCGCCGCCCCCTCGACGGTCACGATCGAGGCGCGAAGAACGACTGCATCTCGCTGAGAACCATATCGGTGTCGCCGATGACGCGGCGGGCTGGGGGCAGCGAGGCGAAGAAGACGCCGCCGTAGCGCTTGTGGACGATGCGGCTGTCGAGAATGACGACGCAACCGCGGTCGCTGCGGCTGCGGATCAGGCGTCCAAAGCCCTGCTGCAACTTGATCGCCGCCTGCGGCAGGGCGCGCTCGGCGAAGGGATTGCCGCCGCGTGCGGCAAGGGCTTCGACGCGCGCCTCCTCGAGCGGCTCGGTGGGGACGCGGAAGGGCAGGCGCGCAATGACGACGCAGCGCAGCGCATCGCCGCGGACATCGACGCCCTCCCAGAAGCTGTCGACGGCGAAGAGCACGGACGCCGGGGTGGCGACAAAGCGCTGCAGGAGCACGGGGCGACTGACTTCGCCCTGGCGCAGTGGCAGGTAGCCGGCGTGGCGCAGGTCGTCGGCGAGTGCCGTCCAGGCGTGCGTCAGGGCGCTATAGGAGGTGAACAAGAGGAAGGTGCCGCCGCGTGTGACGTCGATGATGCGGCGGATGGCGGCGTGGCTGGCGGCGTCGTGACCGACAGCGGTCGGTTCAGGCAGGTCGGCCGGCACGGCGAGCAGAGCCTGGCGCGCGAAGTCGAAGGGCGACGCGACGCGTAGCGTCTCGACGCGCTCCGGCGGGTCGATGCGGTCGACGCCGATGCGCTGGTGCAGAAAGTCAAAGCGCCCCTCGACGGTCAGCGTCGCCGAGGTGAGCACCGTGGTGGCGAAGGGGGCGAAGAGGCCCTTGGCGAGCAACGGCCCGACGTCGATCGGCGCCTGGTGCAGCGACAGGCTGGGCCCGCTGCGGCCGCGTTCGCGGCGCTCGAGCCAGGCGCACTGCCGCGGATCCTCCTCCGTAAAGGCGAGGAGACTGGCGGCCGTGCCGCGCAGTCGAGCGGCGATGGCGCCGAGCTCGGTGGCGAGGTAGCGGATCTGCGGCGGCGCGTTCTCGGAGAGCAATTCGAGACGTTCGAGCACGCCGCCGAGATCGGCCGCGAAACCGTCGAGCGCGGTCGCCAGGCGACCGCTGCGCTCCAGCACGACGCGCCAGAACGGGCCCTCGCGCAGCGCTTCGGTCACCCGGCGCTTCTCTTCGCGCTCGCCGGGGCGGCGGTCGGGCAGGGCCTCGAAGGCGACGCGCAGGCGGATGAAGTCCTCCTCGGCGTCGGTCGCGAGGACGCTACAGGCGGGCAGCAGGCGGCTGTCGATCCAATGCGCCGCACCGTGCGCCGCCGGGGCGTCGGCGGGATCGTCGATGGCGTCCAGCGCCAGCGCCAGCGCCGGCAGCAGTCCCTTGCCCGGATTGCGCCGGCTCTGCAGGCGGGCGAAGGCGCGCTCGATCATGCCCAGCCCCACCTGACTGCCGAAGTAGGCGGTGGCGACATCCTCGAGATGGTGCGCCTCGTCGATGATGGCGCGCGTGCTCGGCGGCAGGACGCCGTTCTGGCTGTAGTCGCCGACCTCCGCGCGCAGCGCCAGATCGGCCATCAACAGGTGGTGATTGACGACCAGCACGTCGGCGGCGGCGGCGGCGCGCCGGGCGGTGTAGAAGAAGCAACTGGAGTAGTGCGGGCAGCGCGCACGCAGGCAGTTGTCATTCTCCGATACCACGTGCTCCCACACCTCCGGGCGCGGGCGTACCGGCAGATCGGCGAGACTGCCGTCGCTGGTGCGGTGTGCCCAGTCGAGCACCTGGCGCAGCTCGCCGAGCAGCTGGTCATCGACCAACTGCGCCGGCTGCGCCGCCGCCTGCGCCGCCTTGCGCTTGCACAGGTAGTTGCCACGCCCCTTCACCAGCGCGACGCGCACCTCCAGGCCGGCGCGCTTGGTGAGCAGCGGCAGGTCCTTGGCGACCAACTGTTCCTGGAGATTGATGGTGTGGGTGGAGACGACGACGCGCTGGTGATTGGCGCGGCTCCAGAGGATTGCCGGCACCAGATAGGCGAGCGATTTGCCCGTGCCGGTGCCGGCCTCGACGCTGAGCGCCATGTCGTCGTTGAAGGCGGCGGCGACGGCACCGAGCATGGCGAGCTGCTGCGGGCGGTGCTCATAGCCCTCCAGCGCGGCACCGACCCTCCCGCCTGGCTCGAGTAGAGCGGCCGCGGCCGTCGCATCGAGCGTCGTCGGGACGCGCTCGGCGTGCGCCTCGACGACCACGTAGACGTGCTCGACGGCATTGTCGACGATATAGGCGCCGACGCCGCCGTTGCCGAGCGTCGAGGCGATCGCCAGATCGGCATCAGAGGGTGTCAGGGCGCCGCTGGGATGATTGTGGATCACCACCTCGCCGGGGCGTGGTACCTGCATGATCGCCGGCGCGGCGTGACGGTTGCCACGCGCCAGGACGCGCACGCTGGTGACGAGGCGGTCCTCGAGTCCGCCGAGCACGAAGACCTCGTTGCCGCCGGCGTCGACGATGGCGGCGCGCAGCGCCGCCGCGGCCGCGTTGGTGAAATGCTCGGACACCATCGCCATCGGGGCGGTGTATCAGATCCGCACCACTTCCGCCGCCGGGGCCGGTGGTGTAGCAACGGCGCATGGCCCCGACGACGACCACGCTCGGCCTCGTCCAGATGCGCTGCGGCACCGATGTCGCCGCCAATCTGGCCACCGCCCTGGCGCGCATCAAGGAAGCGGCGGCCGGCGGCGCCGAGATCGTCTGCCTGCAGGAACTCTTCCGTTCGCAGTACTTCTGTCAGGCGGAGGAGACGGCGACCTTCGATCTCGCTGAATCCATTCCGGGTCCCAGCACCGTGGCGATCGGCCGCGTCGCCAAGGCCTGCCGGGTCAGCGTCGTCGCGTCGCTGTTCGAGAAGCGCGCCGAAGGGGTGTTTCACAACACGGCCGTGCTGATTGACCCCGACGGCGCGATTTCCGGGCTGTATCGCAAGATGCACATCCCCGACGACCCCCTCTTCTACGAGAAGTACTACTTCACGCCCGGCGACATCGGCTTCAAGAGCTTTGCCACCGCCGGCGCCAGGGTCGGTGCACTGGTCTGCTGGGACCAATGGTTTCCGGAGGCCGCCCGCCTGACGGCCCTGTCCGGCGCCGAGATCCTCGTCTACCCGACTGCGATCGGCTGGCAGCCGCGCGAGAAGGCGGAGTTCGGTGCCGCCCAGCACGACGCCTGGCAGACCATTCAGCGCAGCCACGCCATCGCCAATGGCGTCTTCGTCGCCGCCGTCAACCGCGTCGGCATCGAGGGCGGTCTCGAGTTCTGGGGCGGTTCCTTCGTCGCCGACCCTTTCGGTCGGGTGCTGGCCCGCGCCAGCCACGATCAGGAAGAGATCCTCATCGTTCCCTGCGACCGCCGCCTGATCGGCGAGACGCGCCGCAACTGGCCGTTTCTGCGCGACCGCCGCATCGACGCCTACGACGGTCTCCTCAAGCGCTACCTCGACTGACTCCCCCCTCCCGCCGCAGGGGGGGCAGGAGGACCGGAGCGTAATCCGTGATGCCCCAGGCCCCGCGTTCAAAGAGTCCCGCCGCCCTCGGCTTCCGCATGCCGGCCGAGTGGGAACCGCACGCCGCGACGTGGCTGTCTTGGCCGCACAAGGAGTCGTCCTGGCCGGGCATGATCGAGCGCATCCCGCGCTACTGGGTGGAAATGACGCGAGCCCTGACCCCGGGTGAGCGGGTCGAGATCCTCGTCAACGCCGCGGCGCCGGCGGCGCATGTGCGCGCCGCTCTGGCGGCCGGCGGCGTGCCACTCGATCACGTCGGCCTGCACGAGGTGCCGACCGATGACGCCTGGATGCGCGATCACGGCCCGACGTTCGTGACGCGCGCCGACGGCTACGCGCTGATCGACTGGCGCTACAATGCCTGGGGCGGCAAGTACCCCCCCTGGGAGCAGGACGACCGCGTTCCCGCGGCACTGGCGGCGCGCCTGGCGGCGGCGCGCTTCGAACCAGGACTGGTGCTCGAAGGGGGTTCGATCGACGTCGACGGCGTCGGCACGCTGCTCACCACCGAACAGTGTCTCCTCAACCCCAACCGCAATCCGGGCCTGGATCGCGCCGCTATCGAGCGCGCGCTTTGCGACTTCCTCGGCGTGCGCCGGGTCCTCTGGCTGGGCGACGGCATCGTCGGCGACGACACCGACGGTCACGTCGACGACATCACGCGCTTTGTCGCCCCAGCGACCGTCGTCACCGTCATCGAAGACGATCCCCGCGACGCCAATCACGGCCCGCTGCTCGACAACCTACGCCGCCTGCACGCTATGCGCGACGCCGCCGAGCGCCCGCTGCGCGTCGTCACGCTGCCGATGCCGAAGCCGATCGAGCACGAAGGGCAGCGACTGCCGGCCTCCTACGCGAACTTCTACATCGCCAACGCCGCCGTGCTGGTACCAGTGTTCGGTTGCGCAAATGATGCGCGCGCGGTGGCGACCCTCGCGGAGCTGTTCCCGACGCGTCGCATCGTCGCCATCGATGCGACCGATCTGGTGTGGGGGCTCGGTGCCTTTCACTGTGTCACCCAACAGCAACCTGCGGCGCCGGGCCCGGCCGCGGTGATGGCATCAACGGAGGACGCGGCGCCGTCGCGCCGCGTCTGACCCCAGCGCAGCGGCGCCACGCCCTCCACTGGCAGCGTCGGGCCAGGGCGGATAAGCACAGCCAACGCGACGATTTTCGGAGGACGATATGGGACGCATCGCAATACTCGGCGGTACAGGACCTGAGGGCATCGGGCTCGGGCTGCGCTTCGCCCTGGCGGGTGAGGAGGTGACGATCGGGTCGCGCCAGGCCGAACGGGCGCAGGAGGCTGCGCGCGACATGCAGGCGAAACTGGCCGCGGTGGGATGCCGCACCCCGGTGCACGGTGCCGACAACGCGGGCGCGATCGGCGGCGCCGACATTGTCACTGTCGCGTTTCCCTATGCCGGCGTCGCCGATCTGCTGCCTGCGCTGGCGGCGCAACTGGCGGGCAAGGTAGTGCTCGACGTCATCAATCCGCTCACCCGCATCAACAAGGTGTTCGGCTTGGCGCCGGTGGCACAGGGCTCCGCCGCCGAAGCGATTCAACAGTTATTGCCGGAGAGCTTCGTGGTGGCCGGCTTCAAGAACGAGAGCGCCGAGGAACTGGTCGAGATCGACCATCCGGTCGAGGGCGACGTGATCATCTGCGGCGATCATGGCGAGGCAAAGGGCCGTATCGTCGACCTGGTGCGGCGCATCCCCAACTACCGCGCCGTCGATGCCGGCGCGCTCCTCAACGCGCGCTTCACCGAGGGCATCACCGCCATGCTCCTGAACATCAACCGGCGCCACAAGGCCATCACCTCGGTGCGCATCCTCGGGCTCGACGGCGGCGGCGCGCACTAGAGGGCGGCGGCCGGCCCCTGCTGGCGGCCGCCCGCCCGCCGGTCCGTCGGGGCGATATGACCACACTGACGCCGCGCCTTGAGCGCGGGCGGCTGCAACTCGGGGCCGGCGAGGTGCGCATCGACAATGCCACCTGCGCGCTCGTTGTCGAGCGCGCCTGGCGGCGGTTGACGTGGCAGGCTGACGCTCTCGTGCCGACAGGCGACGGGTGGTCGGCGCTGTGGGCCGAGACGGGGCTACGCCTCGACCTCACGGCGCAGGAACGCGACGGCGGCCTCGTGCTCAGCGGCAGCCTCGAGCATTGTGGCGACGTGCCGCTGCGCCTGCTCAGCGCCGCGCCCCTGGCAGTCGTCGGCGCGGCGGGTGTGCGCGTCGGCGCGGACGCGGCGCAGTGGTCGGTGTACCGCAACGGGTATCAGTCTTGGAGCGGCACGCGTGCCTACGGCGTCAAAGAGGCCGATGCGGATCCGTGGTGGGAGTTTCTGCGCGACGTGCATACCGACCCGGTGCACCGCGCCGGCGGCAGCGCTGGCGCCTTCCGCTCCGATCTGGTGACGGCGATCGTCGACCGCGCCAGCGGTGCGGCGCTGGCGATCGGCTTTCTCGACACCGCCCGCTTCGTCGTCGCCGTCGAGGTGGACGCACCGGGCGGACAGTTCGCGCGCCTGGCGGCGGTCGTCGACGGCGACCGCGTGACAATCCGTCCCGGACAGCGTCTGGCCCTGCCGGCGCTCTGGCTCGCGGCCGGCTGCGATGGTTGGTCGCTGCTCGCGCAGTGGGCGAGTGCCTGCGGCGCGGCGATGCAGGCGCGCGTGCCCGCGCAGACGCCGATCGGCTGGTGCTCTTGGTACTACTACTTCACCCGCGTCAGCGAGGTCCACGTCCTGGATGCCGTCGATTCATTGAGCCGCCTGCGCTCGCGCATCCGCTGCGATTACGTGCAGGTCGACGACGGCTATCAGTCCGCCATCGGCGATTGGCTGCAGCCGAACGCGAAGTTTCCGCACGGCATGCGGTGGCTGGCCCAGCGCATCGAAGCGGCCGGCTTCGCCGCCGGTATCTGGTTGGCGCCCTTCCTCGCGCGCCCCGAGTCGCGCCTCTTTCAGTCGCGTCCGGAATGGTTCGTCCGGACGCCGACAGGTGCTCTGCGCTGGGGCTGCTGGAACCCCGCCTGGGGCTTCGGGCGACCGGCGTACGCGCTCGACACGACGCGCGACGACGTGCTCGCCTGGTTGCGCGACCTCGCCCGCACGCTGGTGCACCAGTGGGGGTTTCGCATTCTCAAACTCGACTTCCTGTATGCCGCGGCGCTGCCGGGCGTCCGCGCCGACCCTGCGGCGACGCGCGCCGAAGCGCTGCGCCGCGGTCTCGAGGCCATCCGCGAAGGCGCGGGGCCAGACGCGTTCCTGCTCGGCTGCGGGTGCCCGCTTGGACCGGCCATCGGGATCGTCGACGGCATGCGCATCGGCGCCGACGTGGCGCCGTTCTGGGAGAATGCGGTCAGTCGCGGCCCGAATCGCGGTCGGCACGGCGTCGCGACGAGGCATGCGCTGCGCAACACCTTGACGCGCGCGTTCATGCACCGCCGGCTCTGGCTCAACGATCCGGACTGCCTCATGGTGCGCGCCGCCGACACCCGCCTGCAGCCGGCCGAGGTCCAGTCGCTGGCCACCGTCATCGCCGTGACCGACGGAATGTTGGTACTCAGCGACCGCCTCGAGGCGCTTCCGCCCGAACGGCTGGCGTGGGTCGAACGGATGCTGCCGCTGCTCGGCGGTGCGGCTCGGGTCGACGACCTCTTCGAGCGCGACCTGCCGGAGATCCTGCGCGCCCGCTACGATGATGGTGAGGCGGTGGCGGTGTTCAACTTCAGCGCCCGCGTGGCTGATCGACGGGTTCCCGTCGACGCGGATGCGTCGACGGTCGAGGAACTATGGAGCGGCGCGTTGCTGCCGGTGATCGGCGGCGTCGTGCACCTGGCAGGTGTTCCGGCGCACGGCTGTCGCCTCCTGTGGGTGGCGCGGCCGGGGTCCGTTGATGGTGCGGCAGCGCCAGCGTAGGGTGCTGCCATGACAGAGACCGCCCCGGCGCGCAGCGGCGAGGAACTGGCCGACGCCTTCGCCCGCCTCGATCAGCCGGCCGTGTACTCGCCAGCCGCCTGTGACGCGATGGCGGCGACGATCGCCCGCATCACGGCGCTCAAGCGGGAGCGCGACGCGGTCATCTTGGCGCACAACTACCAACGGCCCGAGATCTTCGAGGTCGCCGACTTCGTCGGCGACTCCCTCGAACTGGCGCGCCAGGGACAGCAGATGCCGCAGCAGACCATCGTGCTGTGCGGCGTGCACTTCATGGCCGAGTCGGCGAAGATTCTCTCGCCGGACAAGACGGTGCTCATCCCCGACCTGCGCGCCGGCTGCTCGCTCGCCGACAGCGTCGACCCGGAGGGCCTGGTCGCACGCCGCGACGAACTGCGACGCCTCTATCCAGACCTGCAGGTGGTCGCCTACGTTAACACCACCGCCGCCGTGAAGGCGGTGGTCGATGTCTGCGTCACGTCCGCCAACGCGGTGGCGATCTGCGCGAAACTGCCGACCCAGCACATTCTATTCGTGCCCGACGAGCATCTCGCCAACTACGTGCAGCAGGAAACGTCGAAGACGGTGATCAGCTGGAGCGGCAACTGTTACGTGCACCATCAGATCACACCCGAGAACATCCTCTCGGTGAAACGCGGCCTCCCGAACGTCAAGGTTCTGGTCCATCCCGAATGTCGCAGTGACGTCATCGCCCTGGCCGACGCGGTGCTGTCGACCAGCGGCATGGTGCGCTACGCCAAGGAGAGCCCGGCCCAGGAGTTCCTCATCGTCACCGAGTGCGGTCTGTCCGACAAGCTGCTGCTCGAGGTACCGGAGAAGACCTTCTACAAGGCATGCAAGCTCTGTCAGTTCATGAAGATGATCACGCTGGAGGCTACCGAGCGGGCGCTGACCCACCGGCAGTTCGAGGTCGTCCTGGATGAGTCCGTCCGCCAGGGCGCCGAGCGTTCGCTGCGGCGCATGCTCGAACTGAGCTGACGCCCGGCGTGGCGTTCGCGGGCATCTCGCCGTCGACCTCGCGGGTCGACCTGCTGCGGATCATCTGGGCCCTTGCGTGGCCGGCGATCATGACCTTCGGCCTCGAGTCGCTGGTCGGTCTGATCGATGCGCTGATGGTCGGCCGGCTCGGCGCCGCCGCGGTCGCCGGCGTCGGGGTCGGCACGCAGGTGCTGCATGCGGTGGCGGTGATGAACATGGCGCTGGCAACCGGCACCGTCGCCCTGGTCGCTCGTCATTTCGGGGCGGGCGAACGCCAGGTCGCGGAGGGCGTCGTCGGGCAGTCGCTCTATCTCGCCGTCGTCCTGGCGTTGGGCATCGCCGTGCCGGTGTTTGTCTGGGCGCCGGAGGTGGTTGCGATCTTTCGGGTCGAGCCGGCGGTGCAGGTCGCCGGGGCGGAGTTTACGCGTGCGATCATGTTCGCCGTACCGCCCATGGCGATTGTCGCGGTCATTTCGGCCGGGCTGCGCGGTGCCGGCGACATGCGCACACCGCTGGTCATCGGCGGGCTGGTCAACCTCGTCAACGTCGTGGCGGCGTACGCGCTGATCTTCGGCAAGTTCGGTGCGCCGGCGTTGGGCGTGCGCGGGGCCGCCGTCGCCAGTGCGCTGGCGTTCCTGGTCGGCGCCGGCGTCGGCGTGCTGGCGCTCAGGCGTCCCGGCGCCGCGCTACGGCTCGACTGGCGTCACCTGATCCCGCACGTCGCCCTGGCGCGCCGGGTGGTGGCGGTCGGTGGTCCGACCGGACTGGAGCAACTGCTGATGCAGGCGGGCTTTCTGCTCTACCTGGGCATTGCGGCACGCTATGGGACGGCGGCCGTCGCCGCCTACTTCATCGGCGTGCGCATTCTGGCGCTCTCATTCCTGCCTGGCTTCGGTTTCAGCGCGGCGGCCAGCACGCTGGTCGGGCAGCAACTCGGCGCCGGCCATCCGGACGGCGCGGCCCGCAGCGCCTGGGAGGCCAACCGCCTGGCGATGATCCTGATGTCGGCGGCCGGCATCCTCATCTTCGTCTTCGCGCGTCCCATCGTGACGCTCTTCATCGACGACATCGCGGTGATCGACGCCGCGGTCAGTTTCATGCACGTGCTGGCGCTGGCGCAGCCGCTCATGGCGGCGGATTCGACACTTGGCGGCGCGCTGCGCGGTGCCGGCGATACGCGCTTTCCGCTCGTGACGGTGCTCGCCGGCTTTTACGGTGCCCGACTCGGACTCGCCTGGCTCTTCGCCTACGTGCTTGACCTGTCGCTGGCGTGGGTGTGGGGCGCGCTGCTCGGCGATTACCTCCTGCGCGCGGGGCTGAAGGCATGGCGTGTGCACGGTGGGCACTGGAAGCAGATCCGCGTCTGAGGCGCGCGCCGGCGAGTCGCGCATCGCGATTGACAGTACTTCCCGGGCGCGAGTATGCAGCGGACGTCGTCGTCGGACCTGGCGACGTGACGACAGCCCAGGGGGGATCGGTGATGCGGAACTGGAGCGGCGTGGTGGTGACGGCGGTATTGGTCGCGAGCGTGGCGGCAGCGCCAGCTGACGACCCAGGGGTGACGCAGGGGCAGCAGCTGTTCACCCAGTATTGTGCCTCGTGTCACGGGCCGACCGGCAAGGGCGATGGACCGAAGGCTGCGGCGACGACCCCGAAGGCCTCGGATCTGACGCAGATTGCCAAGGGCAACGAGGGCACGTTTCCGTTTTACGAAACCATGCTGATCATCGAAGGCCGGACGCCCGACGCCCAGAATCAGGACACCTCGCTGCCGGGGCTACCGAAGGCGCACGGAAGCGCCGGCATGCCGGCGTGGGGCGAGGTCTTCTCGCGACAGGAATTGTCGAAGGGAACCGCGCTCGACCTGCAACTGCAGACCACCGGTAAGATCATGATGATCACCGAGTACCTGCAGTCCATTCAGGCCAAGTGAGCGATATGCCGCCGGTGCGCGCACGCGGTGGAACCGGCGGCTCGCGGCTCGGCGGTGCGGCGCCGCGGCAGACCACGCCGCGCCCTGGTACGCGCCTGCGCGCCTGCGTCGTGATCGCCAGCCTGCGCGGGTTCGACACGCTGGCGGTGCACCTCGAGCCAAAGCGCGTCGCGCCCCTGCTGCACGAGTTCCTCGCCGCCATCGCCGACGTTGCCGTCGCACACCATGCCCTTATTGATACGGTGGTGGGCGATGGGGTCCTGCTGCTGTACGGGGTGCCGGCGCCGCGCCGCGACGACCCGATACGCGCGGTGCGTGCCGCCGCGGCGTTGCAGCGCGCGGCGCTGGCGTTGCGCAACCGCTGGCTGGCGGCGGGCAAGACGCGCGCCGCGGAGCTCGGGCTGGCCGTGGGCGTGGCCGCGGGCGAGGTGCTGGTCGTCGATCTCAGCGCTCGCGGCGGGAGTGCGGCGACGCCAATCGGAGAGCCGCTGCGCCGCGCGGAGCGCCTGTGCGCGGCGGCGCGCGGTGGCGAGACCCTGATCGACGAGGCGACATACGCCAGCGCCGCGACCCGCCTCGACGGCGAACTGTCGTTCTCCGCTCGTCCTCTCGGCGGCCGCGCACGTGCATCGCGCGGCGGCGCCTACCGCGCTCAGCCGCGGCGCGCCGCCCTGCGCGTCGTTGCGCCGCGTGCGGTCGGCGCCGGCCGGCTCGCCGATTGAGCGCCGAAGCGGGTCAGCCAGCGCAGGACGGTGCGCACGCCGTAACCGCTCGCCCCTTTGGGGTGGCAGGCGAAGCCGTCCGACATGACGGTGCTGGAGAAGTCGATGTGCGCCCAGGGGAGGCCGGCGACGAACTCGCGTAGGAAGAGCGCCGCGACAATGGTGCCCGAGTGCCCCTCGCCGACGTTCTTCAGGTCGGCGACGCGGCTGTCGATGTCGCGCCGATAATCCTCGATCAGCGGCAGCTCCCAGAGCATTTCGTTGGCGTCGCCGGCGGCGGCGATGAGCTCGCCGATCAGGCGCCGGTCGCTGCCGAGCACGGCGGCGCAGCGCGGACCGAGCGCGGTGCGGACGACGGCGGTGAGGGTGGCGAAGTCGAGCATGCAGTCGGGGCGGCGACGCGCCGCGAAGGCGAGTGCGTCCGCCAGCACCAAGCGGCCTTCGGCATCGGTGTTGAGGACCTCAATCGTCGTGCCGTTGCAGGCGCGTAGCACGTCGCCCGGCCGGATCGCCGTGCCGCTCGGCATGTTCTCGGCGCTAGCCACGTAGGCGCGCACCTCGATCGGCAGCCGCAGGGCGGGCAGGGCCTGCATGACCCCGAGCACCACCGCCGCGCCGGCCATGTCGCGCTTCTGCGATTGCATGGAATCGGCCGTCTTCAGCGACAGGCCACCGCTGTCGAACGTGATGCCCTTGCCGATCAGGGCGATCCGTCGTTGCGGGCGCTTCGGCGTGTAACTGAGTTCGATCAGGCAGGGCGGCGCGGCGCTGCCCTGGCCGACGCCGAGGATCGCGCCCATACCGAGGCGGCGCAGGGCGCGACGGTCGTGCACGCGCACCTTCAGCCCTGGGGCGGCGAGGCGGCGTGCGGCGCGCGCCAGATCCATCGGCACGAGGTCCGCGGCTGGCGTGTTGGCGAGGTCACGAGCCAGACAGGTCGCCGCCGCCGCCACCTGGCCGAGGCGCACCGCCTCACGCAGCAACGGGTCAAGGCGGGGAACCTGCAGCGCGACGCTGAGCGGCGCGGCGGGAATCGGTCGCGAGCGGTAGCGTGTGAAGGTATAGCGGGCGAGTGCCAGTCCTTCGGTCACCGCCTGGACCATCGCCGCCGTCACGGCGTCGCCGAGGGCCACGCCGACCCGTGTGACGCACAGCCGGGCGGCATGCCGAACGATCGCATCGGCGGCCTCGTACCAGAGGCCCAGGGTTGCGTGCTCGCCACCGCCAAGGAGGAGGATCGGAGCGGTACCGGAGGCGCCGGCGTGCACCCAGCACTCCTGCCCACGTGCCGCGGCGAAGCGGCGGCGGTGAATCTCGGCGGCGACTGCGCCATCGAGGGCGGCGTCGAGCGCGCGCACTCCGGCATGGTCGGCGACTCGTCCGGTCACCGGCACGACCAACAGATCGGTCTTCAGGCGGGCTAACGGGGTGGTGCTGAGAGTTACGCTCATGGGGCGTCCTGTCCGAGGCTGTGCTGCCCGAGATAGGCGAGCAGCGTGCTCTGTTCCGCGGCGGTGAGGGGCGCGACGCCGCGCCGGGCGAGTTCGCCCTGCATGCGCTGCACGATCATCGTCCACATCGGTGCGGTCATCGAGCCCGGGGCATAGAGCTGGTGGCAGCCGCCGCAGCGGCTGGCGTACAGGTGTGCGCCGGGGGTATCCGCAGCGGGTAGGCGCGCGTCACACGCCGCGGCGCTGATCGCCAGCAGCCCGGCGCCGGCGAGCAGGCGCCGCATTCACCCTTCACGACGGTGGATGGCGTGCTGTCCGCTGGTCTCCTCGACGCCGATTTCGATCGCGTCGAGGCCTGCCACGCCCTCTGCGACCAGTTCGCGCCGCAGCTCGCCCGAGAGGTACTGCGCCAGCTCCTCGACCGACGTGTGAGCGATGGGCAGCAGGCGGACGTCGCCACGCGGGAAGCGGAACTCGTCCTGCTCGTAGCGCAGCACGACGCCGTCGCCGTCTTCGCGCACGCTCAGACAGTCGCTGTGCACCGGGATGAGCACGTGCTCATCCAGGTCGTCGCAGAGGCGCCGGGCGATGCGTTTGACGATGCCGAAATCGACCACGTAGCCCTGCGGGCCGAGGGGGCCATGCAGGGCGATCGAGACGCGGTAATTGTGGCCGTGCAGACGCTCGCGAAAGCCGGGATAGGCGATGAAGTGCGCGGCCGAAAACTTGAGGTAGTCCTTGGTGACGTGGACGCGGAACGATTCGCGGGCGCTCATGACCTCTCTCGGGCAGCGGAGTGAGCAACGAAGGTAGCATGCGTCCGGCGCCCGCACCATGCGGCGGCAGCGCCTTCACTGGTTGCGGCACAACGGCTTGCAGGCGTACGGTAAACGCGTCACAAGGGCCGCATGCGCTACGACTTCACGCCTGAGCAGACGGCGTGGCGGGACGAGGTTCGCGCCTTCATCCGTGCCAACATCTCGCCCGCGCTGCTCGACGAACAGCGCCAGGCCGGCAACGAGGGCCGCGGTCCGTTGGCGCAGCAGTTCATCGTCACGCTGCGCGACCGCGGCTACTGGGGCCTCGCCTGGCCGCAGGAGTACGGTGGCCTCGGGCGCTCGGCGATCGACCAGTGGATTTTTGTCGACGAGCTCGAGGGCGCCGGGGCGCCGATGCTGCCGCTGGCGGTGACCTCGGTGGCGCCGACGATCATGCGCGTCGGTAGCGAGGCGCAGCGCAAGCAGTGGCTGCCGCGTATCGTCTCCACCGAGGTCGATTTTGCCGTGGCGTATTCCGAGTCCGAGGCCGGCACCGACATGGCCGCGCTGCGCACGCGCGCCGTCCTCGACGGCGACGAGTGGATCGTCACTGGGCAGAAGATGTGGAACACGATGGCGCACATGGCGACGCACAACTGGGTCGCGGTGCGCACCGAGCCCGAGGCGCCGAAGCACAAGGGCATCTCGATGATCATCGTGCCAATGGACGCGCCGGGTGTGACCGTGACGCCGATCTACGTCTGGCCCGGACTGCGCACCAACGCGGTGTTCTTCGACAACGTGCGCGTGCCGCGCGACTACCTCATCGGCGAACGCGGCATGGGCTTCTACTACGCTGCGATGGCGCTCAACTTCGAACGGCTCTCGATCGGGTCGGTGGCCATGATCCGTCGCTACTTCCACGAGCTGGTCGCCGTGGTGCGCGAGTTGACGATCGACGGTCTCCCGGTGCGTCAGCAGCCGTGGGTGCGCGAGCGCCTGGCGCGGCTGGCGGTGGACATCGAAGCGGCGCGCATGATCGGCCTGGAGACCGCCTGGGCGCTCGAACAAGGCGCCGTCCCTGCCGCCCAGTCCTCGATGGCGAAGGTGTTCGTCAGCGAGCTGGCGCAGCGGGTGGCGGACGCCGGCACCGAGATACTCGGCCTGAACGGGCAACTGCACGCGGAGGAGCCGGCCGCGCTGCTCTTCGGCCGGATGCAGTGGATCTATCGCCTGGCGCCGATGCTGGCCTTCGGCGGCGGCACCAATGAGGTGCAGCGCAACATCATCGCGATGCTGGGCTACGGCCTGCCGCGCAAGTGAGGAGCGACCGGGCATGCAGCTCTCTCCCAGTCCGGAACAACAGGACCTCGTCGATGCGGTGGAACGTTTCTGCCTGGAGCAGGTGACGCCGGAGCGCCTGCACACCTGGCAGGGTGCGTCGCGCGGCATCGACGCCACGACCTGGGCGGCCATCGCCGGCCTCGGCTGGTTCGGCCTCGGCGTGCCCGAGGCACGCGGGGGCAGCGGCCTCGGCCTGGTCGATGTGGCGCTGTTGCTACAGGCGTGCGCGCGCGGCCTCGTCCCGCGCGCCGTGATCAACGCGATTCGGGCGGCGTGGGCCCTGGCTCGCCTCGACGCGGACGCACCGGAACTCGCAGGCCTCGTCAGCGGCGGGCGCGTCCTGGCACTGGCGCTGGACGAGCAGTACGCGCGCGAGCCGCGCCAGTTCGCCACTGTGCTCGAGGGCGGCGGCCCGGCCCGCCTGCGCGGTGAGAAGTGGTATGTCGCCAACGGCATCAGCGCCGACTGGCATCTCGTGGCGGCGCGTGACGGCGCCGGGCTCTCGTTCGCCCTGGTGGCCGGCGAGACCGCGCAGCGGCAGGTGCTGCGCACTTTCGACGGCGAGGAGCAGGCCCGCGTGCGCTACGCCGGCGTTGCGGTGCAGCGCCTGGTCGGAGCGACCGGGACCGCGGAACGGTCGCTGCGTCTGCTGCGACGCGAGGCGACGGCGCTGGCGTTAGCCGAAATGGTTGGAGGCATGCAGGCGGCCCTCGATACGACCGTCGCCTATGTCAAGGAACGCGAACAGTTCGGGCAGAAGATCGCCGTCTTTCAAGCGGTCCAGCACCAAGTGGCGGACATGGCGATCGCTTTCACGGCGGCGCGGCATCTCGCCTGGCAGGCGATCTCCCGCGTGGCGGCGGGCAGCGAGCAGGGCGGGGAGCTGGAGATCGCGGTTGCCTACGCCGGACCGGCGTTCAAGCGCATCACGTTGACGGCGCATCACCTGCACGGCGGCGCCGGGTTTGTGGTCGAGCATCCGCTGCACCACCACAGTGAGCGGGCACAGGCGCTCACCATCCGCTTTGCCCCAGAAGCGCCGGCATTGGACAGCGTTGCGAGCGCGCTCCTGGACTGAGCAGGCGCGCGCGGCATCGCGCCTAGAGGTCGGCCAGCTCGGCGTCGAGCGGCAGCGGGAGAAACGGTTCGAGCAGCGTATCGACGGTAGCCACGGCGAAGGTGATGCCTCCGAGAATGAGCAACCGTACGGCTGTGTAGTCCGCCGCGGTGACACCCTCGATGAGCGGCAGGCCGACGACCGCGATTCCGGCGAACACCGCGGTGACCGCGAGCGAGTTGGCAGCAAGTTTCAAGCGCAGGACGCGGCAGGCGATGGTGAGGGCCAGAAACACCCCGATGGCGCTGAATACGTAGAACGGAATCAGGAAGAACCAATGCACGAGTGGGAGAGCCTCCAATGCGAGCCGTAGGGGTCGGGTCGGGGAAAGTCAATGTGCAACGCGCCGCCGCGCTGCAGGCGCTCGCCGCCGCATTGCGCCGGGTCGCCTATGGGCCCGAGCGTCTGCGGGAGTGCCTGGGCGTGCGCTATCCGGACGACGTCGGGCTGCTGAACCATGCGCCGGCTGTGGCGCGCTGCGCCGGTTCTGCTGCCGCCGACATCGCCGCGCGCCTCTTCTATCTGGAGAACCCGGAGTCGCCCGCCGCAGTGCGGCGCCTGCTGGGCGCGGCGGACACGCGCGCGCTGACCGAGGCCGGGCTGCTGCGCGCGGCGGCGGGACGCCTGCGCGCGCGCTTGCGCGTCGACGTGCACGGCGGGCTGCTGCTGCTCGCGGACCGCCGTTTCGCCGCCCCCGATGCCACCGCGCTGGGCCTGCCGCGCGGGGACATGGTGTACCCGCCGGGGACCGACTCGGTCATGCTGGCCGAGGCGGTGCCGACGCGCGAAGGGGAGCGGGTGCTCGATCTCTGCACCGGCAGTGGTATCCAGGCCCTGCAGGTCGCGCCACGCGCCGCCGGCGTGACCGCGGTCGACATCGGCCTGCGGGCGGCGGCGCTGGCGCGGTGCAATGCCGCCTTGAACGGCATCGTCGGCGTCACGGTGCGCCAGGGCGATCTGTATGCGCCGGTCCGCGGCGAGCAGTTCGACCTGGTGATCGCCAACCCGCCCTTCGTGCCCGCGCGACGACGCGGCCCGGCCTATCACTCCGGCGGACCGCGCGGTGATCGCGTCCTGCGCCGTGTCGTCGCAGGGCTGGAGGCGCACCTCCGACCCGGGGGCCGCGCCATAGCCATCTCGCATCTGGCGCTGCGGCGGGGCGAAACGCTGCAGAGCGCGGTCGGGCCGTGGCTGCGCGGCTTCGCCGGTCGCGCGCTGATCGTCGTCCTCGAGCGCGGTACACCGATCGACCTCGCCGCGGCGCAATCGCTGTTTGCCCTCGAGGAGGGCCTGGCCGCGTACGGGCGCGAGGTGCGCGACTGGCTCGCCTACCTGCATCGGCAACGGATCGGCGAGGTTGTCGCGCTGTTGCTGGTCGCAGAGCGCGGACCGCGGCGTCGCCTCGAGGTACGCGATGGCGCCCCGCGCTCGCTTCCGATCCCGCTCTCGCAGCCGCCACCGGTGATGGTGAAGAACTGGTTGGCGGGCAGCTGAAGCGCTGTTCGGCGTCGGCGAAACCGATTAGAGGACTCATATGAATCCACGCGCTGTTGCCCTGGCCGCTGCTGCAACCCTCATCGTGGCCGGATGCAGCTCTGTGACGCCGACGCTGTATCCGAACGACCAGTACAATCGCGTCGGCGCCGCCAGGGCGGACGAGGACGTCGCCGCCTGTCAGCAGCAAGCCGAGGCGTACGTGAAGACCGGCGGCGGCAGCGGCCCCGGCGTCGGCGAGACAGCGCGCAACACCGGCGTTGGGGCTGCGGTGGGCGCTGCCAGTGGCGCCGTCGGCGGCGCGATCGGTGGCAACGCCGGAGAGGGCGCGGCGATCGGCGCCGCCAGCGGCGCGACAGCCGGTCTGCTCGGAACTCTGTTCGGGTGGATGTTCCAGCCCAGTCAACCCAACCCCACCTATCGCGCGTTCGTCGAGAAGTGCCTGCGCGACAAGGGATACGAGCCGATTGGCTGGCAGTAGGCTGGGCCCGGCCACGGCGGGCGCCGCGCGCCGCTGATCTAGTCGAACGCTTCCGTCAGCGTCATCGGTTTGAGCAGGCGGCGCGGTACGCCGTCGAGCAGCCGTGACGGCTTGGCGAGCACCAGCCCGATGCCGCGGTCGTACATGTTGATCGGGTAGGACAGGTAGAGGTGTCGCTTGGCGCGCGTCACCGCGACGTAGAGGAGACGGCGCTCCTCCTCCAACTCGTCGTCGCTGTGCATGCTGTAGGTGGACGGGAACTTGCCGTCCACCATCCAGATGACGAAGACCGTGTGCCACTCGAGTCCTTTTGCCGAGTGGATGGTCGAAAGCGTCAGCAGACCCTCGTCCTCGTCGGTCGCCAGCACGTCGTTGACGCTGTCGTTCGGTGGTTCGAGCGCCATGTCCGCCAGCAGCGGCTGCAGCGTGCGGTAGCGCGCGGCGATACTGACGAAGTGCTCGAGATCGCGCTGCCGCTTCGCGTGGTCGTCAGGATGGCGGCGCTTGAGCAGCGGCTCGTAGTAGCGCAGCACCGCGCCCAGCTGTTCGTCCGGTCGGCGGCCGGCGGCGCCGATGCGACGCAACAGACCGGCGAGGGCGCGCAGGTCGGTGGAATAGGCGCGGCCGGTGACCGATTCCAGGGCCGCAGGCACATCGGCGCTTCCGACGAGACGGTCGGCGATGTCGTCGGCCGTGCGTGGCCCGATCCCTTCGAGCAGCAGGAGGAGGCGATGCCAGGAGATCGCGTCGCGCGGGTTCTCTATCACCCGCAGGTGCGCCAACGCGTCCTTGACGTGTGCCGTTTCGATGAACCGGAAGCCGCCGCGCTTGACGAAGGGAAGATCGGCGCGCGCCAGCTCCAGCTCGAGGTCGAACGCATGGAAGCTGGACCGAAACAGGACCGCGATCTCCGGCAGCGGTACGCCCTCCTCGCGCAACTCGAGGATGCGCTGGCAGACGAACCGCGACTGAAAGTTCTCGTGTTCCGCGGCGATCAACAGGGGGGTCTGGCCGTCTCCCTGGCGCGTGAAGAGCACCTTGGTGTAGCGCTCGCGCGCCGCATCCATGATGGCATTGGCGACGTCGAGGACCGGTTGCGTGCTGCGGTAATTCTCCTCCAGCGCGATGACTCGTGTGCCTGGAAACAGGCTGGGGAACTGCATGATGTTCCGGAAGTCGGCGCCGCGGAACCCGTAGATGCTCTGTGCATCGTCGCCGACCGCCATCACATTGCCGTGCTCGGCGGCGAGCAGGCGGACGATGCCGGCCTGGAGGGGGTTGGTGTCCTGGTACTCGTCGACCATGAGATAGCGATGGCGTCGTGCCAGTTCTCGTCGGACGTCGGGGTGTGCTGCCAGCAGCTCGTGCAGCTTCACCAGCAGATCGTCGTAGTCGACCACCTGTCGCTCCGTCTTGTAGGCGCGGTAGGCCGCGTCCAGGGCGACCAGATCCTCTCCGTGCTCGGCGAGGTGGGCGTAGTGTTCGTCGAGCAGCACCGTCAACGTCCGATCGCGGTTGACCGACGCGCTGAACAGGTCGGCGATGGTCTGCTTGCGCGGGAAGCGCCGCTCCTTCTTGTCGAGTCCGAGTCGGGCGCGCAGCAGGCCGATGACATCCTCGCCGTCACTGCGGTCGAGGATGGTGAAGCCGCTCGACAGTCCGAGGACGCCACCATGGCGGCGCAGCGTGAGGTTGGCGAAGGAGTGGAAGGTGCCTCCCCCGACCTGTTCGCAGCGCCCGTCGAGCAACCCGGCGGCGCGGCGCAGCATCTCGCTGGCTGCTTTGCGGGTGAAGGTGAGTAGCAACACGGCATGCGGATCGACGCCCTGCTCGACCAGTCGCGCCACCCGGAACACCAGGGTGCGCGTCTTGCCGCTCCCGGCGCCGGCGATGACCAGGACGGGCCCCTCAGTGGTCGTCACCGCGTTCAACTGCGGCGGGTTCAGGAGGGCGGCGTAGTCGAGGCGGAAACGGGCCTCGCGAGCGGGACGCCGCAGGACGTACGTGTTGGCGTCGGAGTCGGAAGGAGCGGTCATGCCAGACGCGTGGCGCAGTGCGGCGCGACGCGCTACGAAGTGTACCAGCAGCACCCGGGCGGGATCCAATGGCAGACGAAGAAACGTCGAATGTTGGCACAGCGATACTCGATCTCCGCGGTGTGCCCTGCCCACTGAGTTGGGCGCGAGCGAAGGTACGCTTGGAGGAGCTCCGGCGTGGCGCGGCGCTGGTGCTGCTGCTCGACGACGGCCGCGGCCTGCGCGATATCCCACGCGCAGCTGAGGCACATGGCTACGCGGTCGAGCCTGCGGCGCCCGTTACCGGACACTGGCGCCTGCGCATCCTCGTCTGAAGCGCTGCGCCCTGGGCCTGTCGGGCAGGCTCAGACGGGAACCGACACCAAGAGGGCCATCAAGCCGCTCAGGATCGCGACAACCGGCCACCAGGGCGGCAACGTCTCGTGCATATGCCGGAACGGAGCACGATTCGAACCGTCCATGGGGCCGAGATCAGCACTGCATCGGGTGGTCGCTTCTGAGCCAGGAGGCGGCGAGCGGGTGACGAAGCGGCTACTCTCCGGCGGGCATCAGGTGCACGTTCTTGATGTCCTTCACCTTGGCGAGCATTTCGGACACCGATATGCCGAGCGCAGGATGGATCAGCTGCGGCGCCAGTTCGCTCAGGGGCAGCAGGACGAAGCGGCGCTCCGAGAGACGCGGGTGGGGCACCTTGAAGGTGCGTTTGTCGACGATCTCCATGTCGAAAAGGAGCACGTCGAGATCCATCACTCGGGAACCCCACTTCTTTCCCTTCAGGCGCTTACGCCCCATTTCCTCCTCAATGCCATGAAGCTTCTTGAGGAGTTCTGTGGCGCCGAGTTCGGTTTCAATCTCAAGGACGCTGTTGGCGAACCAGGTCTTCGCGTCGCCATGCGGTTCGCTCTCGTACAGAGACGATTCCTTCATGACGCGGGTTTTCGGCAACTCGCCGATGCGGCGCTTCGCCTCACGGCAGTTGCTGCGCCGCTCGCCCAAGTTGGATCCGACTCCGATGAACACTCGGTGGGGCATACCATCCAGCCTCCCCGCCACACATCCACAACCGGCCCTGCCGCCGCGTGTCGCGGGACGCGGCTAAGTCGCCGCACTTTTACTGCTATACGCCAGAGTATGCAACTGACTCGCGGAGTTGCAGGGGGCGAGCTTGAGGCAGCGGCGGCCGGGTGCTAACTCGTGCGAGCTTTAGATCTGGATACCGAGGAGACGCGATGAAGTCGGCAGACCGCCTGAAGAAGATCCCGCCATATCTGTTCATGGAGCTGCGTCAGAAGATCGGGCGGGCCAAGGCGGAGGGCAGGGACGTCATCAGCTTGGCCATTGGCGATCCCGTCGAGCCGACTCCCGAGCCGGTCATCGAGGAGCTGGCGAGGGCGGCGCGGGACCCTGCCAATCATCAGTATCCGACTGATGAAGAGAAGGGCATGTTCGGCTTTCGCGAGGCTGTGGCGCGCTGGTACCAGCGCCGTTACGGCGTCACGGTCGACCCCCAAACGGAGGTGCTCGGCCTGATCGGTTCCAAGGAGGGCTGCCACCACTTTGCGCTGGCGCGCGTCAATCCGGGCGACGTCGTGTTGATGACCGACCCGGGGTACCCGGCGTACCGCTCGAGCATCCTGATCGCCGGCGGCGAGCCGGTGAACGTGCCGATTCGCGCCGAGCAGGGCTATCTGCCGGTGCTGCGCGACGTTCCCGTCGAGACGGCGCGGCGGGCGACCGCGATGTTTCTCAACTACCCCAACAACCCGACCGGAGCGGTGGCGACGCCGGCATTCCTTAAGGAACTGGTCGAGTTCGCCCGTACCTACGACATTGCCATCTGCTACGACAATCCGTACATCGAGATCGTCTTCGACGGCGAGCGGCCGCTCAGCTTCCTCTCCGTCCCCGGTGCCAGGGATGTCGGCGTTGAGCTGAACTCCCTGTCGAAGCCGTTCAACATGACCGGTTGGCGCCTCGGCATGGCGCTGGGAAACCCAGATCTGATCGCCGCGATCTCGAAGGTGAAGGAGAACACCGATTCGGGGGTGTTCAACGCCGTCCAATACGCGGGCATCGCCGCCTTCGGCCGCTGCGAGGACACGGTTCCGCACATGCTGCAGGTGTACAAGCGTCGCCGCGACCTGGTGGTGGCGACGCTGCGTCAGGTCGGCATCGACTACACGCCGGCTCGCGGCACCTTCTATATGTGGGTACCGACGCCGAAAGGTGCGTCGAGTCTCGAGTTCGCCGACCGGCTGCTCGAGCAGGCAAACGTCGTAGTGGCGCCCGGGCGCGGCTACGGCGAGTTCGGCGAGGGATACTTCCGCATGTCGCTGACCGTCTCCGATGCCCGCCTCGAACAGGCCATGGAGCGCATGCGCGGCGCGTTGGAGGGCTGACCTTCGTCGCGGGCGCGTCTGTGCCGCGCCCGCCGATGCGCAGCCGCGGTCAGAGCCCGAGGACGTCTCGCATTGCGTAGCGGCCGGGCGCTTGCCCGGCCAGCCACAGGCCGGCGCGCACAGCGCCGCGTGCCAGGCAGTCGCGACTGTGGGCGCGATGGGTCAGCTCCACCCGCTCCCCCATCCCGGCAAACACCACGGTATGGTCGCCGACGACGTCGCCACCGCGCAGCGCAATGATGCCGATTTCTTCGTCGCGGCGGGCCCCGACGATGCCTGTACGCGCCAGACGCTTGCTGGCGTCGAAGTCGCGCTGCAGCCCGGTCGCCGCCGCTTGGCCCAGTGCCAGAGCCGTGCCGCTGGGGGAATCGACCTTGAGACGGTGATGTATCTCGACGATCTCGGGGTCGAAGCCGGGGCCGAGGACGCGGGCCGCCTGTTCGACCAGCATCAGCAGCACGTTGACACCGACGCTCATGTTGGCGGCGATGACACAGCGCGTACGCGGCGCGAGCGCGTCGAGTTCGAGGCTCTCGGCGGCCGAGAAGCCAGTCGTCCCGATGACGATACCGGCGGCGCCGGCGGCCGCGACGCGCAAATGCGCGACCGCCGCCGGGGCGGCGGTGAAGTCGAGCGTCACGGTTCCGGCGACTGCCGCGGCGGCGTAGTCGTCGCTGACACGTATGCCGAGGGCGGGAACGCCGGCGAGGCTACCGGCGTCCTGTCCGATCGTCGCGTGGCCGGGTGCCTCGATGGCGGCATGCAGGCGCGCGCCGGATTCCGCGGCAACCAGGCCGATGATGGTCCGCCCCATGCGACCGGCGGCGCCGCAGACGATGAGGGGAACTGGAGCGGTCATCGCAACAGGCCGATCTCCTGCAGGGCGGAACGCAGGTGGGCGCGCGGCGCCTCGCTCATCGACAGGAGCGGCAGGCGAAGCTCGTCGCTGCAGAAGCCGAGCATGGCCATGGCGGCCTTGATGGGGATCGGGTTGGTTTCGAGGAAGAGGGCGCGCATCAAGGGGAGCAACGCGTAGTGACGGCGACGGGCCTCGGCCCAGTCGCCGCGCTGCGCCGCGTCCACCGCCGCCGCCCAGGCCTGTGGCGCGCAATTGCCGATCACCGAGATGACGCCGACGCCGCCCACGGCGAGCACGGGCAGCGTCAGCGCATCGTCGCCAGCATAGACCGGCAGCGAGTCGCCGCAACAGCGGATGACTTCCATGCACTCGTCGATCGACCCGGTCGCTTCCTTCAGTCCGACGACGTGCTCCAACTCGGCCAGCCGGACGAGCGTCGTCACCTCGATCTTCGAGCCGGTGCGCCCTGGGATATTGTAGACGATGAGCGGGAACGCCGTCGCGTCGGCGATGGCGCGATAGTGGCGGTAGATCCCCTCCTGCGTCGGCTTGTTGTAGTAGGGCGAAATCAGGAGGGCGGCGTCGGCGCCCGCCGCTTTGGCCGCCTGGGTGAGACGGATGGCCTCCGTGGTCGAGTTGGAGCCCGTGCCGGCAACCACCGGGACGCGCCCGTGGGCGCGGCCGACGACCAGCTTGATGACCTCGACGTGCTCGGCATGCGAGAGCGTCGCCGACTCGCCCGTGCTGCCGCACGGCACCAGGCCCTGCACGCCGTGCGCGATCTGGTCGTCGACAATGCGTTCAAGCGCGGCGGTGTCGATCGCCCCGTCACGGAACGGCGTGATCAGCGCGGTCAGGGTGCCCGGGAACGTTGGCTTCATGCGTCGACCTCGATCTCGCCGCGGAACACCTCTTCCGCGGCACCGCTCATTACGACGTGGCCGTCCGATTCGCGCCACTCGATGGCCAGATCGCCGCCGTTCAGACGCACGGTCGCGCGACGCGCAGCGCGGCCGGTGAGCACGGCGGCGACGAGGGCGGCGCAGGCGCCGGTGCCGCATGCCGCGGTCTCGCCAGACCCGCGCTCCCAGACGCGCATGCGCAGAAGGGTCGGCGTCTCAACGTGGACGAACTCGGTGTTGACGCGGGCCGGAAAGAAGCGGTGCTGCTCGAAAGGCGGACCGAGGCGCGCGAGATCGAGGGCCTCGACATCTGCCGTGAAGACGATGCAATGCGGGTTGCCCATCGACACGCAGGTGACTTGCCAGGCAACCCCGTCGACTTCGAGTGGTGAATCGATGACGCGCCCGACAGCCGCGACCGGGATCGCCGGCCCGTCGAGAATAGGTTCACCCATATCCACCGTGACCTCGGACACCTCGGAACCGCATACGGTAAGGTGCAGAACCTTGATCCCGGAATCGGTCTCGACATGCATCGGGTTGGCGCGCGCGAGATGGTGCTCGAAGGCGTACTTGCCGACGCAGCGGATGCCGTTCCCGCACATGGCGCCGCGACTCCCATCGGCGTTGTACATCTCCATCCGGCAGTCGGCCAGCTCCGACGGACGGATGAGGATCAGACCGTCCGAGCCGATGCCGGTGCGGCGCGGGCTGACGCGGCGTGCCAGCGCCGCGGGGTCGGCGATGCGATGCGCGAAGGCGTCGACGTAGACGTAGTCATTGCCGATGCCGTGCATCTTCACGAAGGGCAGGAGGGCCATCGGTCGTCGGGAGGTAGCACGCAGAGGGTGGAATCGAAAGCTGCGGCGATTCACCGATCGTCGATGGACGGCGTGCTGTCGCTTACGCCGACCGGCGTAGGCGGCGGGTCGCCGCGAACGATGTCGACGACGTTGGAGGGGTGGCTGACGTAGCCGTCGACGGTCACTGCCAGCACCCGGTATCGGTACGATTCGCCCAGACGCAGTCCCTCATCGAGATAGCTAAAGCGCTTTTGCTGACGCAGGCGATCGCGGTCCCCGACCGTGACGCGGCTGACAAAGGCGAAGGGCTCGCCGGGCAGCGCGCGCTCGATCACGAAGCTGTCGAGATCCAACAGCGCATTGCCATCGGCGCTGGTGCTCGGCCGCCGCCAGCTGAGCGCGACGCCGCGTGCGGCGTTCTCCGCCTCGAGATCCCGGATGACGGCCGGTGCGACCAACTCGGGCGGGCGCACGTCGGTCTTGCGACCGCATGCGGGCAGGGCCCCCGACAGCACCAGCAGCACGACACCGGCGCAGCAGTGATGCGCGACGGCGCGGGACATCAGACGCCGAGCGCGGCGAGGCGCCGCGCGACGTTGGCTGGGGCGGTCCCGCCGGGTGCCTTGCGGCGCCGCACCGCGGCTTCGTGGGTCAGCCAGCGGCGCACGTCGCGTTGGAAAAGTGGCGAGAAGCGGCGCAACTCGGCCAAGCTGAGGTCCTCGAGCAGCCGGCCCTCGACGAGCGCGGACTGCACCACCGCGCCGACGACGCCGTGCGCTTCGCGAAACGGGAGGCCCTTCGCGGCGAGATAGTCCGCCAGCTCGGTGGCCAGGGTATAGCCGCTGGCGGCCGCCGCGCGCAGGCGGTCGGGACGGACCAGGAGGCGGGGCACCATGGCGCTGAGAACCTCGAGTGAAGCCGCGACGGTGTCAACGCTGTCGAACAGGGGCGGCTTGTCCTCCTGGAGATCGCGATTGTAGGCCAGCGGCAGGCCCTTCAGCATGGCCAACAGGTTCATCAAGTTGCCGTACAGGCGCCCGGTGCGGCCGCGGATCAGCTCGGCGACGTCGGGATTCTTTTTCTGCGGCATCATCGAGCTGCCGGTGGCGAACGCGTCCGGCAGCTCGACGAACCCGAACTGCTGGGAACTCCACAGGACGATTTCTTCGCCGAATCGGCTCAGGTGCATGCCGATGATCGCCAGCGCCGCGAGCAGCTCCGCGGCGAAGTCGCGGTCGCTGACGGCATCGAGGCTGTTCTCGCTTACCGTCGGGAACGCGAGCTGGCGGGCGACGAAGGCACGGTCGATCGGAAAGGTGGTGCCGGCGAGGGCGCCGGAGCCGAGCGGCAGCACGTTGACGCGCACCAGGCAGTCGGCGAGCCGACCGTCGTCGCGGTTGAGCATCTCGACGTAGGCGAGGAGGTGATGCGCGAAGAGGATGGGCTGCGCCGGTTGCAGGTGCGTGAAACCCGGCATGATGACGGTGTCGTGCTTGCGCGCCAGGCGGCCGAGGGCCTGCCGCAGCTGGCCGATACGGCGGCGCAGCGCCGCAATGGCGTCGCGGGCGTAGAGGCGCAGGTCGAGTGCCACCTGGTCGTTGCGGCTGCGCGCCGTGTGCAGCTTCCCGCCGACGGGTCCGATGAGCTCAATCAGTCGGCGCTCGACCGCCATGTGAATGTCCTCGTCCTGGGGGCGGACGCGGAAGACGCCGGCCGCGAGCTCGCGGCGCACCCGGCCGAGGCCGGCGACGATGCGCGACGCGTCCCGCGTCGGGATGATGCGCTGCTTGGCCAGCATCCGGCAGTGCGCGATGCTGCCGGCGATGTCGTAAGGGTAGAGCCGCACATCGACCGGGTATGAGGTGGTGAACGCCTCGACGAGCGGATCTGTGGCCTCGGCCATGCGGCCCGACCAGGCCTTCACGGCGCGCGGACGCGTGCGGCGCGCCGCCGACGGCAGGGTCTTCATCCGCCCTGCTTCTCGACCATGGCGCGAATGCGTAGGCGCAGCGCGTTGAGGCGGATGAAGCCCTCTGCATCAGCCTGCCGATAGACCTGGTCGTCTTCGAAGGTCGCGAGTTCGGGGTTGTACAGCGAGCGTAGCGACTTGCGGCCGGCGACGATGACGTTGCCCTTGTAGAGCTTGAGCCGTGCCGTGCCGGTGACGGCGCGCTGCGATTCGTCAACCGCCGCCTGCAGCATGGTCCGCTCCGGCGCGAACCAGTATCCGTAATAGACCATCTCGGCGTAGCGCGGCATGAAGGCATCGCGGAGGTGCATCACCTCGCGATCGAGGGTGATCGACTCGACGGCGCGGTGCGCGACGTGCAGCAGGGTGCCGCCCGGGGTCTCGTAGACGCCGCGCGCCTTCATGCCGACATATCGGTTCTCGACGAGGTCGACGCGCCCGATGCCGTGCCGGCCGCCGATGCTGTTGGCGCGCGCCAGCAGGGTGGCCGGAGACAGCGCCTCGCCGTTGATGCGCACCGGGTTGCCACACTCGTAGTCGATCTCGACGTACTCGGCCTGATCCGGGGCCCGTTCGGGCGCCACGGACATGGTGAACATGTCGTCGTGAGGCTCGCGCCAGGGATCCTCGAGGATGCCGCCCTCGTAACTGATGTGCAGCAGATTGCGGTCGGTGCTGTAGGGCTTCTCGCGCGTCACCGGTACGGGGATGCCGTGCTGCTCGGCATAGGCGATCAGCTTGGTGCGCGAGGTCAGATCCCAGATGCGCCAGGGGGCGATGATGCGGATGTTGGGCTCGAGCGCGTAGCAGGTGAGTTCGAAGCGCACCTGGTCGTTGCCCTTGCCGGTGGCGCCGTGCGCGACCGAGTCGGCGCCCTCCTGGCGGGCGATCTCGACCTGCCGCTTGGCGATCAGCGGGCGGGCGATGGAGGTGCCGAGCATGTAGACCTGTTCGTAGACCGCCGTCGCGCGCAGCATCGGGAAGACGAAGTCGCGCACGAATTCTTCGCGCAGGTCGTCGATGTAGATCTTCGCGGCACCGCCGGCCGTCGCCTTGGCGCGTGCCGGCTCCAGCTCCTCCTCCTGGCCAAGGTCGGCGCAGAAGGCGATCACCGGCACCTCGTACCGCTCGATCAACCACTTGAGGATGACCGAGGTATCGAGGCCGCCGGAGTATGCGAGCACGATTTTCGTCGGTTTCGTTTCCATAAACCCTCGGCGGACGAGGCGTGACCGGGGTGCGGCCACGCAGTGGGGGCTCGCGGCGGTTACTGGCGGGCCATCTGATTGTGCAGCCACACCAGCACGCCCTTCTGCAGGTGCAGGCGGTTCTCGGCCTGGTCGAAGACGACCGACTGCGGGCCGTCGATGACGTCGCTGGTGATCTCCTCGCCGCGGTGGGCGGGCAGACAGTGCATGACCACCGCGTCGGGTCGGGCCAGACGCAGCACCGCCGCGTTGACCTGGTAGTCGGCGAAGTCCTGCTGGCGGCGGGCCGACTCGGCCTCCTGGCCCATGCTGGTCCAGGTGTCGGTGTACAGGACGTCGGCGCCCACGGCCGCCTCGGCAACCGCACGGGTCAGTACGATCTTGGCGCCGGCGGCGCGCGCCGTGGCGACGACCGCGGCGTCGGGTTCGTACCCCGCCGGGCAGGCGACGGCGACGGTGAAGCCGAAGCGGCCTGCGGCAGCGATCCACGAGTTGGCCACGTTGTTGCCGTCGCCGATCCAGGCGATGCGCAGGTCGTCGAGGCGCGCGCCCCGTTCGACCAGGGTGAAGCAGTCGGTCAGCACCTGGCACGGGTGGCGCAGGTCGGAGAGACCGTTGATGACGGGCACGCGCGCGTGCGCGGCGAGCTCTTCGATCGTGCCGTGCAGGAAGGTGCGCGCCATGATCACGTCGACCCAGCGGTCGAGGTTGCGTGCGATGTCCGCCACCGATTCGCGCTCGCCCAGCCGGATGTCGGCCGGGGTGAGGTACACCGCATAGCCGCCGAGCTGCGTCATGCCGACCTCGAAGGTGACGCGCGTACGCAGGCTCGGCTTCTCGAAGATCATCGCCAGCGTCTTGCCGGCCAGCAGCGGTTCGCGTCGGCCCGCCTTGAGGTCGCGCTTGATGGTCGCTGCGAGGACCAGGATCTCCTCCAGCTCGGCACGGCTGAGGCCATCGAGGGTGAGGAAGTCGCGTTTCATGCCGTCAGGGCTCCATCGAGAATGGCCAGCGCCTCGTCGATCTCCGCAGCGGAGATAATCAGCGGCGGGGTGATGCGCAGGACCGTATTGGCGGTGCAGTTGATGATCAGACCGCGCGCCAGGCACCGCTCGACGATTGGGCCGCCGCGCTGGCTGAGTTCGGCGCCGACGAGCAGGCCGCGGCCGCGCACGGCGCGGACTATGGGATGGCGCGTTGCCAGCGCCTGCAGCCCGGCGCGCAGGCGCTCCCCCATGGCCTGACAGTGGGCGAGCACGCCCTCTTCGCCGAGCACGTCGAGCACCGCCAACGCCACCGCACAGGTCAGGGCGTTGCCGCCAAACGTGGAGCCGTGCGAGCCCGTATCGAGTACCCCGGCGATCGGCGCGGCGGCGAGCATGGCACCGATCGGGACGCCGTTGCCGAGCCCCTTGGCGAGCGTCATGACATCGGGCGTGATGCCCATCTGCTCGTACGCGAACAAGGTACCGGTGCGGCCCATGCCGGTCTGAATCTCGTCGAAGATGAGCAGCAGGTCGTGCCGGTCGCAGAGGGCACGCAAGCCCTGGAAGTACTCCGGCGCCGGCGTGACGATGCCCCCTTCGCCCTGGATCGGCTCGACCATCACGGCGATCGTGCGCGGCGACAGGGTCGCCTCGAGCGCCGCCAGATCGTCGTAGGCAGCGTAGCGGAATCCCTGCTGCGCCGGCTCGAATCCGACCCGTATCTTCTCCTGGCCGGTGGCAGCGATGGTCGCCAGGGTGCGCCCGTGGAACGAGTTGAGCACGGTGATGATCTCGTAGCGGCCGCCGCCTTCACAATGGCCGTACTTGCGCGCCAGCTTGATCGCCGCCTCGTTTGCTTCGGCGCCGCTGTTGCAGAGGAAGACGCGGTCGCCGAAGGAGCGCTGCACCAGCCGTTCGGCGAGACGCGCCTGTGGCTCCGAATAGTGCAGGTTCGAGACGTGCAGGATCTGCCGCGCCTGCGTCTCGATGGCGCGGATGATCGCCGGGTGCTGGTGTCCGAGGTTGGTGACGACGGTGCTGGCGAAGCAGTCGAGATAGGCCCGTCCATCGGCATCCCAGACGCGCGCGCCCGCACCCCGCACGAGCGCCAGCGGCGCTCGTGCGTAGGTCGGAAACAGATAGCGATCGGCGAGGGCGATGATCTCGGCGCTGGTCATGTCACGCCGATCCGGGACGGCCCGCGTCGCCCGGGGGCCGGGCCGCACTGGTGCTGCGCACCACCTCGGTGCCGACCCCGGCGCTGGTGAAGATCTCGAGCAGTACCGCGTGGCGAACGCGGCCGTCGATGATGTGTGTCTTCTTGACGCCGTTCTTCAGCGCCTCGAGGCAGCATTCGACCTTCGGGATCATCCCCTCGCCGATGACGCCGTCGGCGATGAGCTGCCGGGCGCGTGCGTCGTCGAGCGTCGGCACGACGGCGCCCGACGCGTCTTTGATGCCGGCGACGTCGGTGAGCAGAATAAGTTTCTCGGCCCGTAATGCTTCCGCGACTTTGCCTGCCACGAGGTCGGCGTTGATGTTGTAGGTCTCGCCGTCGTCACCGGCCCCGACCGGGGCGATGACCGGCACGATGTCGCTGCGCTCGAGCGTCTCCAGGACCATCGGGTTGATCGCCGCGACCTCACCGACCATACCGATGTCGAGCAACTCATCGCCGCCGCCGTCGCTGACCTTGAGCTTGCGCGCGCGGATCAACTCGCCGTCTTTCCCGGACAACCCCACGGCGTGACCGCCGTGACGGTTGATCAGGCTGACGATCTCCTTGTTGGTCTTGCCGACTAGGACCATCTCGACGACGTCCATGGTCGGCCGGTCGGTGACCCGCATGCCGCGCACGAAGCGCGACTCGATGCCCAACTGCTTGAGCATGGCGCCGATCTGCGGCCCGCCGCCGTGCACCACGACCGGGTTGATGCCGACGAACTTCAGCAGGACGATGTCCTGCGCGAAGCTGTCCTTGAGCGCCTCGTCGACCATGGCGTGGCCGCCGTACTTCACCACCACCGTCTTGCCGGCGAAGCGGCGAATGTACGGGAGGGCGTCGAGCAGGACCTCGGCCTTGGCGACCAATTCGTCGACCGGCGTGGAGGGGCGCGTCGCCATCAGCTCGACTCCGCTTCAGAGAATATAGCGCGACAGGTCATCGTCCTTTACCACCGCGTCGAGTTTCGCCCGCACCTGCAGGGCATCGATCTCGACGCTGGAACCCGCCATCTCTGGCGCGTCGAACGATATCTGGTCAAGCAACCGTTCCATGACCGTGTGCAGGCGGCGGGCACCGATGTTCTCGGTGCGTTCGTTGACCTGCGCGGCGACGTCGGCAATGGCGTCGATGCCATCCGCGGTGAAACTGAGCGTGACGCCCTCGGTCTGCATGAGGGCGACGTACTGCTTGAGCAGGGCGTTGGCGGGTTCGGTGAGAATGCGGACGAAGTCCTCGCGCGTCAGCGGCTCGAGTTCGACCCGGATAGGGAAGCGCCCCTGGAACTCGGGCAGCAGGTCGGACGGTTTGCTGATGTGAAACGCCCCGGAGGCGATGAACAGGACGTGGTCGGTGCGCACCATGCCGTACTTGGTGCTCACCGTGCTGCCTTCGACGATCGGCAGGAGGTCGCGCTGCACGCCTTCGCGCGAGACGTCCGGTCCGCCGACCCCCTGACGGCTGGCGATCTTGTCGATCTCGTCGATGAAGACGATGCCGGAGACCTCGACGCGGCGAATCGCCTCGCGGGCGACGGCCTCGCCATCGAGCAGCTTGCCGGCTTCTTCCTGGGTCAACTGCTCGAGCGCCTCGCGCACCGAGCAGCGCCGCGTCGACGCGCGGCCCGGGAAGAGATTCGCGAAGGCGTCCTTGAGCTGCGAAGCCATGTCCTCGAGGCCCTGCGGCGTCATGACCTCGAACATCGGCGTCGCCGGTCGAGTCGTTTCGAGATCGAGTTCGCGCGCGTCGAGCGCCCCCTCGCGCAACATGCGCCGCAACTTTTCGCGCGTACCGCCGTCGCCACTGCTCGCCGCGCCGGTCATGGGCTCGATGCGGCGGTCCCCGGTGGACGGGCTTGGCAGCAGGAGGTCGAGGACGCGCTCCTCGGCGCGCTCGCGGGCGTGCACCTGCACCTTGCTGGTCTCCTCCTCCCGCACCATGGCGATCGCCAGCTCGGCGAGGTCGCGGATCATCGACTCGACGTCGCGGCCGACGTAGCCAACCTCCGTGAACTTCGAGGCCTCGACCTTCAGGAAGGGCGCCTGCGCCAGCTTGGCGAGGCGGCGCGAGATCTCGGTCTTCCCGACCCCGGTGGGGCCGATCATGATGATGTTCTTCGGCGCGATCTCGTCGCGCAGATCCTCCGCCACCTGCTGGCGGCGCCAACGATTGCGCAGGGCGATGGCGACGGCGCGTTTGGCGTCGCGCTGACCGACGATGAAGCGGTCGAGCTCGGAGACGATCTCGCGCGGCGTCATCTGACTCATGTCCCCGCCAGTTCCTCGACGATGATTTCCTCGTTCGTGTAGATGCACAACGACGCGGCGATCAGCATGGCTTCGCGCGCAATGGCCTGCGCCGGCAGCGCGCTGTGCTTGATCAGGGCCCGCGCCGCGGCCAGGGCGAAACTGCCGCCCGAGCCGATGGCCGTCACCGGCTCGTCGGGTTCGATGATGTCGCCACTGCCCGAGATGACCAGGATGGCGTCGGCGCTGGCGGCGATGAGCAACGCCTCGAGTCGGCGCAGGACGCGGTCGCTGCGCCAGTCCTTGGCGAGTTCGACCGCCGCCCGCGTCAGGTTGCCCTGATGCTGATCGAGCTTGACCTCGAACTTATCGAAGAGCGTGAAGGCGTCGGCGCTCGCTCCGGCGAACCCGGCCAGGACCCGACCGGCATGCAGGCGGCGCACCTTGCGGGCGCCGCGCTTCATGACCGCCTGCCCGAGCGTGACCTGGCCGTCGCCGGCCATGACCACGCGGCCTTGGTGGCGCAGCGCGAGAATGGTGGTGCTGCGGATGCCCGACGAAGTCGCCATGCGTTCCCGGAGACCGCCGCGATCAGGCGCGCGGGTGCGCCTTGTCGTAAGCGACCATCAGCTGGTCGAGGTCGACGTGCGTGTAGCGTTGCGTGGTCGAGAGGCTGGCGTGGCCCAGCATCTCCTGGATGGACCGCAGGTCGGCGCCAGCCCCGAGCAGGTGGGTGGCGAAGCTGTGGCGCAGGGCGTGCGGGCTGATCTTCGCGGCCAGGCCGCCGCGCAAGGTGCTGACGTCGACCAGGCGTGCCACCGAGCGCACCGTCAGTCGGCCGCCGCGCTGGTTGAGGAACACGGCGTCAGCGGCGCCCACGCCATGGCGGCACAGTTGCGGCACCGCGGCGCGGTAGGCATGCAGCGCCTGTACCGCCGCGTCGCCGATCGGCACCAGGCGTTCCTTGCCTCCCTTGCCGCGCACGCGCACGACGGCGAGCCCCTCGTCGAGGTCGCTCCAGTCGAGGCCGACGAGCTCGCTGACGCGCAGGCCGCAGGAGTACGTGACCTCGAGCAGGGCGCGATCGCGCAAGCCGACTGGCGTGTCATCGGCCGGCGTCGCGAGCAGGCGGAACATCTCATCGACCGACAGGTGCGCCGGCAGGATCTTGTCCTGCCGCGGCGCCTGGATGCCGGCGCAGGGGTCGAGCACGAGCACGCCCCGCTGCAGCAGGTGGCGCGCGAACCGCTTCACGGCCGAGAGCTTGCGCGCCACCGAGCTGCGCTGCGCGGCCTTCAGACGCTCGACCAGATAGGCGCGCACCGCGTCGCGATCGAAGGCGGAGCAGGGCACGGCTTCTGGCGCCTGGGCGGTGCGTGCGGCAATCGAGACCACCAACTGTCCCAGGTCGGCGGCGTAGGCGCGGGCGGTGTTGGGCGAGACGTTCTCCTCCACCGTCAGGGTGCGGAGAAAATCATCGAGCGCCGCCTGCAGGATCGTCATCGCCTCTCGTCCTCGCTCGCGCGCGCCCGTTTTGCCGGCACGGCGAACGACATGGTAACAACCGATCCGCGGCGGAACAAGGAAGGCATGGCCAGGGAGAACGGACAGTGTTGGCGCTGCGGCGTCGCCATCGACATCGTCAAGCGGATCGGCCGGCGCGACGCCTGCGCGGGCTGCGGCGCCGATCTGCGCTGCTGCCGGAACTGCCGCTTCCACGCACCGGGCCTGTCCAACGACTGCCAGGAGCCGCAGGCGGAGCGGCAAGTCGACCGCGAGCGCGGCACTTTCTGTGAGTACTTCGCGGCCGCCGCGCACCGTGCGGCGCCTGGCGTCGCGGCGGCGGCGACACGCGCCGAGCTGGACGCGCTGTTCGGCAAGCGGCGCGGGTAGTGGAGGGGCGATGCAGGGCGTGCCGGTGAGCGAAGGCCTGTTGACGCTGGAGGCGGGCGGGTCCCTGCTGGCGGCGCGCTGTGTGGCATGCGCGCGTTGGCACTTCCCGGCCACCCTGGACTGCCCCTACTGCTGCGCGGACGGCTGCCAGACGGGCGCCGTCAGCGGCGTCGCAACCCTCTGGCTCTACACCGAGGTGCGCACCCGGCCGCCGGGCTACGAAGGGGAAGTGCCGTTCGGGTTCGGCGTTGTCGAGCTGGCGGAGGGACTGCGCATCGTCACTCGCCTCACGCAGGGCGATTCCGCGCTGCTGCGGGCGGGCATGGCGATGCGCTTCGTCGTCGCGCTCCTCCACGTCGACAGCGAGGGCCGTCAGGTGCTCACCTACGCCTTCGCCCCGGCGGAGGCGCGGTGAGCGCCGTGGTTGAGATCGCCGGCGTCGGTATGCACGCCTTCGGCCGCTTCGACGGGCTGACCGTAACCCAGCTCGGTGTCGCGGCGGTGAAGCAGGCACTGAGTGCTGCCGAGGTGCCGCGGGGCGGGTTCCAGGCGGCATTCTGCGGCACCGTGTACAGCGGCGTCGCGGCGGGCCACAAGGTGCTGACCGCGCTCGGCCTGAGCGGCATGCCGATCATCAATGTCGAGGCGGGCTGCGCGAGTGGGGGAGCGGCGCTCGGGCTTGGCGTCGAGGCGATCCGCTCCGGACGCTGCGATACCGTTCTCGTCTTCGGCATCGAGAAGATGCCGAAGGGCATCATCCGCTCCTCGTTCTTCGAACCGTGGCGCGAACAGGCCGGCCTGGCGGTGACGCCGGCGTACTTCGCCCTGCGTGCGCAACGCCTGATGCGCGACTCGGACGTGACGCGCGAGCAGTTGGCGGCGGTGTCGGTGAAGAATCATGGCAACGGCGTCGCCAACCCGCATGCCATGTTCCGCAAACCGTTCACGCTCGCACAGGTGCTGGCCTCGCCTGTCGTCTGCGAGCCGCTGACGCTGTTTATGCTGTGCTCGCCGAACGAGGGCGCGGCGGCGGTGGTGCTGCGCCGGGTGACGGGGGACCGGGCCGGCCGCGTCGTCGTGCGCGCCGCAACGCTGCGCTCGCATCTGCCCGGAAGCGTTCTCGGCGAGCACACGCCGATGAGCGGCCTGCTCGATGACGACCTGCCGTCGCCGACCGAGCTGGCGGCGCGGGCAGCGTACGAGGAGGCGGGAGTCGGGCCCGAAGACCTGCATGTGGTCGAGTTGCAGGACACCGATTCCGGCCGCGAGCTGCTGTCGTGCGAGGAACTCGGGCTGTGCGCCAAGGGCGGCGCCGGACGACTTGTGGCGGAGCGCCGCAGCGAAATGGGCGGGCCGCTGCCGGTCAATCCGAGCGGCGGCCTGCTCTCGAAGGGCGAGCCGCTCGGCGCCTCGGCGCTCGGACAGATCGTCGAGTTGTACTGGCAGCTGCGTGGCGAAGCCGGGGCGCGGCAGGTGCCCGGGGCGCGGCTGGGGCTCGGACACACGGTTGGACGCGGCGCGAACGCCTCGGTGGTGATCGTGGAACGTCGCTGATCAGCTGCTGCCTCAGCGACCGCGAAACACCGGCGTGCGTTTCTCCAGAACGGCCCGGATGCCCTCCTTGGCGTCCTCGGTCTGGAACGTCGCCTTCTGTTGCGTCGACTCCAGGTCGAGGGCATCGGCCAGGGAGTGTTCGAGGCCGCGGTAGAGGGCGCGCTTCACCATACGCACGGCGACCGGCGCCGCGGTGGCGAGCTGCTCGGTCAGCGCCTCGACCGCGCCGGGCAGGGCTTCACGCGGCACGACCTCGTTGAGCAGCCCGAGGAGTTCGGCCTCTTCGGCATCGATGACGCGGCCGGTGAAGAGCAGGTCGCAGGCGCGCGCGGCGCCGATCAGACGCGGCAGCAGGTAGGTGGCGCCCATGCCCGGATGAATGCCGAGGCGGGTGAAGGTCATGCCCATCTTCGCATCCGACGCCGCGATTCGCAGATCGCAGGCGAGCGCGAAGCACAGCCCGGCGCCGATGGCGTGGCCGTTGATCGCCGCCAACGTCGGGATGGGCAACGTCGCCACCGACAGGAAGCGTTTGTAGAACTCGCGCGGGGGTCCGCCCATGCCGGGCGCGGCGTCACTCAGGCCGGCGTCCGCGGCCAGCATGCCGAGGTCGCCGCCGGCGCTGAAAGACTTGCCCTCGCCGGTGACGACGAGGACGCGAATGTCAGCGTCGGCGCGCACCGCCTCGACGGCCTGCTGCACTTCTTCGCCCATCGCTGGGGACATCGCGTTGCGGGTGTCTGGGCGGTTCAGCTTCAGCGTCGCGACGTGCCCGTCGCGCAGGAGTTGGATGTGTTCGTACGCCATGCGCGCATGCCTACTCGGGTGCCGATGGCGAGACAACTCGGCGGCGTCGGCGGACGGCTTGATGACCCGCAGGATACTCGGTAGGGACGTGGGCGCACCTCAGTCTGCAGCGAAAGGATCCTTTCCCAATGAGTCGACGCAAACTTGCCATGATCGGAGCGGGCGCGATTGGCGGCACCCTGGCCCATCTCGCCCTCCTCAAGCGCCTCGGCGACGTGGTTCTCTTCGACGTGGTCGAGGGCATGCCACAGGGCAAGGCACTCGACCTCGTGGAATCGGGCCCGATCGAGGGCTTCGACGCGTCGGTCACCGGCACCAACGATCTGGCCGACATCGAGGGCGCGGACGTCTGCATCGTTACCGCCGGCCTGCCGCGGCGGCCGGGCATGAGCCGCGACGACCTGCTGGAAACCAATGTGAAGGTTATGATGAACGTCGGCGCGGGCATCAAGAAGCACGCCCCCGACTCGTTCGTGATCGTCATCACCAACCCGCTCGACGCCATGGTCACGGCGATGAAGCGGGTCACCGGCTTCGCCAAGCAGAAGGTCGTCGGCCAGGCCGGTGTGCTCGACTCGGCCCGGTACCGCACCTTCGTCGCCTGGGAACTCGGCGTCTCGGTGCAGAGCGTCTCGGCCATCGTCCTCGGCGGCCACGGCGACGACATGGTGCCGGTGCGCAGCCTCTGCCACGTCGGCGGCGTGCCGGTGGAAACGCGGATCCCGGCCGAGCGGCTCGACGCCATTGAAAAGCGGACGCGCGGCGCCGGCGGCGAGATAGTCAACCTCATGAAGACCGGCTCGGCATTCTACTCGCCCGCCGCGGCAGCGATCCGTATGGCCGAGGCCTACCTGTTTAACAAGCAGGAGATTCTCCCCTGCGCGGCGCTCCTCGAAGGCGAATACGGGGTCAACGGATTCTTCGTCGGCGTGCCAGTCCAGATCGGGGCCAAGGGCGTCGAGAAGATCATCGAGGTGGCTCTGACCGCCGCCGAGCAGAAACAGCTCGACGAATCGGTTTCGCACGTGCGCGAGCTGGTCGCGGCTTCGGAACAGTATCTCACCGCCTGAGCGGCGGTCGGGAGAGAGGGGCAGGCGACGTGAACATCCACGAGTTCCAGGGCAAGGCATTGCTCAAGCGCTACGGAGTGGCGGTGCCGCAGGGTCGCGAGGTAGTGAGTGCCGCTGACGCCGCGGTGGCGGCGAAGGAGTTCGGCGGCAGCTGCGTCATCAAGGCGCAGATACATGCTGGCGGTCGCGGCAAGGCCGGCGGCGTGAAGCTGTGCAAGAGCCCGGCGGAGGCGGAGCAGGCGGCAAAGACGTTGCTCGGGGCGACTCTGGTGACGCACCAGACGGGTCCGCAGGGCCGCGTCGTGAAGCGCCTTCTCGCCGAGGAGCTGCGCGATATCGAGCGCGAGTTCTACGTGGGGATGGTCGTCGACCGCGGCACCGGCCGCCTGGCGATGATGGCTTCGGCCGAGGGCGGCATCGAGATCGAGGAAGTCGCGGCCCTCGCGCCGGAGAAGATCCTGCGCGAAAGCATCGACCCCGCCGTCGGCCTGCAGGGGTTCCAGGCCCGCAAGCTGGCCTTCGGCATCGGGATCCCCGCGGCGTCGGTCAACAAGGCGGTGGCATTCATGCTCGGGCTGTACAAGGCCTTTGTCGAGAGCGACGCGGCTATGGCGGAGATCAACCCGCTGGTGCTGACCACGCAGGGCGACCTGTTGGCGCTTGATGCCAAGCTCGGGTTCGACGACAACGCGCTCTTCCGCCACGCCGAGATCCGCGAGCTGCGCGACCTCAACGAAGAGGATCCGAAGGAAATCGACGCGTCGAAGTTCGACCTCAGCTACATCGCCCTCGACGGCAACATCGGCTGCATGGTCAACGGCGCCGGCTTGGCCATGGCGACGATGGACATCATCAAACATTTCGGCGGCGAGCCGGCCAACTTCCTCGACGTCGGCGGCGGCGCCACCACCGAGAAGGTGACGGAGGCCTTCAAGATCATCCTCGCCGACAAGAACGTGAAGGGCGTGCTCGTCAATATCTTCGGCGGCATCATGAAGTGCGATATCATCGCCAACGGGGTCGTCGAGGCTGCCAAACAGGTCAAGTTGGCGCTGCCGGTGGTGGTGCGGCTCGAGGGCACCAACGTCGAACTCGGACGCAAGATCCTGGCTGAATCCGGTCTGAACATTGAATCGGGCACCGATATGTCCGACGCCGCCCGCAAGATCGTCAAGGCGGTGGGCAAGCGCTGATCGCAGGCCTGTGGAGTACCTGTTGAGTTCCCCGCACGGGAAGGCCCGGATCTAAGACTCGACGCCCACCCCCGCCTACGGGAGCCTGGCCACACTCCACAATACCCAAGGATTATCTGGGGCATGCAGGCTCAATGTCGACCGGATCGAGGCTTCGCGCAAAACAGCGCGTTATGGCGGGGACATTCGGCCCCTGTGGATAACGCCCCTAGAAATCGTGCTCGACGATCGTTTCGGTACCGCTTGAGAAGTCCATGCGGTCGCCGTCGATGTACAGTTCGGAGCGGACGCGCGCCTTCGGCTGCCCCTCCGGGCTCTGGCCGGGATTGACGGTCGCTACCGCCGCGTAGACGTCCTGCGGCCTCTCCCAGAAGAACGTCGCGGGAGTGCGGCAGTCTTCTTGGAATGGCGGCAGCTGGCATCTGGTGAGGGTGGAGGCGACGATGTCGCCGGTGGTCGCGAAGAAGCCGATGCTGGCATCTAGCGGCAGCGGCGGATGCGGATGCTTGCACGTCTCCCCTTCAGGGCAATTGCTGTCCGTCGTGCAGGTGTCCTCCGTCGAGAACGAACACTTTCCCTCCGCCCCACAGCCGATGCTCAGATCCTGCTCGCCGGTAGGCGTGCGCGGGGAACAAACTTCGACCTGCACCTGCGGGCCGCGAACGTCGCACGGGAACCTTCCGGGCGCCGACTTGCAAGGTGTCGTTGCGGGTGGCGCCGACTGAATCGTCGCGCAGGCGCCGGGTTTGATGAGGCCGGCGTCGCCGCCGCCGACGACCTGGACGATGCCGAGAAACATGTCGACCGCGATCGGGAGTTCTGAGGTGTTGCGGATCACGGCGCGAATCGGTTGGCGGGCGTTCTCGAGCACGAACAGGTGCGGCGTCTGAAAGACGCGATCGCCAAACTGGTGGTCCAGGTTGAAGCCCTGGATGCCGGTGCCATCGCTGTCGCAGTTGGCGTCTGGCGCGGCGACGAACTCGAAGGTCAGATTGGGTCCGCCGGAGACGAAGTAGAGTACTTCGATCGGCCGCGCCTCGGCTCCATCGCCGCTGGTACCGCAGGCAGCGGCTGTGAGTAGGAGGGCGGAAAGGAGTGACGCAGACCAGCGGCGGTTCATCTGCGAATCTCTGGCAGCAAGATCCGTCCAGTGCAAGGAAACGAGCCGGCGTTCCCAGCCGCCCGCCGGCTCGCTACAATGCCGTATGGATCGTGAACGCTTCCGCGCCCTGGTCGTCGCGGCGCTCGATGAGATTCCGGAGCCGTTCCGCGCCTATCTCGCCGACGTGGAGGTCGTGATCGAGGATGAACCGGACGACGACGTCCTGCGCGACATGGGGCTTGATCCGCGTCGCGATACAATCTTCGGCCTCTACGAGGGGGTGCCGGTGAACGAGCGCGGTCTCGACGAGGGGCTGCGGCTGCCCGATCGCATTGCCATCTACTACCGGCCGCTGGTGCGCGAGTTTCGCACCCCGGGGGCGATCCGGCGTGAGATCCGCAAGACCATCATTCACGAGGTCGGCCATGTGTTCGGTCTCGACGACGACGAGATCGAGGCGGAGGGGTACTGACGTGGTCGCAGATCAGGGGGTTCCGTTACAACGCGCAACGCTCGACCTCGGTGGTACGTTGGTGCCGTTGTGGCGCGCCTCATCCCTGGAGCGATTCGTCGATGCCGACTCTCTGCTGAGCGCCGGGGCGGCGCCCGAACCGCCATACTGGATGCATCTCTGGCCCGGGGCCGTGGCGCTGGCGCGCATGGTCCTCGCCGACGCCAGCGTCGCGGCCGCGTCACGCGTGCTCGAACTCGGCGCCGGCCTCGGGTTGCCGGCGCTGGTAGCGGCGCGGCGCGGCGCGCAGGTCGTCGCCACCGATTGGCAGCGCGCGCCCTTGCGGGTGCTGGGCCGCAGCCTGGTTGAGAACGGCGTCGCCGCGGCCTGCGTGCAGATGGACTGGGCCCAGCCGGCCCTGTGCGGCGGATTCGATCTCTGCCTGGGCGCCGACGTTGCCTACGATCGTACCGCCGAAGAGCCGTTGGTGGCGGCGCTGGCGTGCCTGCTGCGTCCGGGCGGACGCGCCTGGCTGGCGGACTCGGTGAACACCGCACGCACCAGCCTGGGTGAGAAGCTCGCGGCGCGCGGTTTCAGCGTGGCGAGCCGCGAGGTGCGTGAAGACGAGGAGGGTAGGGTAGTGTGGGTGCGGGTGATCGAGGCGAAACTCGCATGAGTATTGTGGTGTTCGATGTCGAGACCCGCGTCGACAAGGCGCTGGTGCGGGCGACGCAGTATCCCGGCGAGCGGATCGGCGACGACGAGGCCTACGAGCGTATGCGTGAGCAGCTGCGGCACGAGTCGGACGGGCGCAGCGATTTCTTCCCGCTCGGCTTTCATGTCCCCATCTCCATCGCGGTGGTGCATGCGGGCGACGACCTCGCGTTGCGCAGTATCGAGGTGCTCGGCGCCGACCGCCTCGGCGAGGAGGGTCTGGTGCGGGAATTCTGGAGCCGCCTCGAAGGCTTCGATGGTCAGCTGGTGTCGTACAACGGGCGCGGCTTCGATCTGCCGGTGCTCGAGCTGCGCGCCCTGCACCACGGACTGTCGGCGCCGCGCTACTTCGGCGGCGAGCGCAACGGACTCCGACAGCGCTTCGGGCGGCATCTCGACCTCTTCGACTGGTTCGGCAACCACGGTGCGGTCCGGCTGCGCGGCGGCCTCGACCTGATCGCCAAGCTGGCCGGATTGAGCGGCAAGTCCGATGTCTCCGGCGCCGACGTGCAGCGCCTGTGGGAGCGCGGAGTCTGGGACACCATCCATCGCTACTGTTTGGACGACGCCGTGCAGACCTACTTCGTCCTGCTCCGCGTCGAGCAGCTGCGCGGCCGCCTCACTAGCGATGCCGCGGCGGCGAGCGCCGCCGCGGCGCGCGCCTGGCTCGCCGCCCGCGAGACGACGTGAGTACGCGCCATCAGGAGGAGCCCGGCACGCGCAGCCATATGGACGCGGAACAGCCGACCGGGACGCAGCGCCGTGCGCCGCGCGTCGTGCCCAGCGAGGGGCGCTTCGAGCTCGAGGCCGAGTTCACGCCGCAGGGCGATCAGCCGCGTGCCATCGCCGCGCTGATCGCGGCGGCGCGCAGCGGCCAGCGGGCGCAGGTGCTGCTCGGCGTCACCGGCTCCGGCAAGACCTTCACCACCGCGCATGTCGTGCAGGCGCTGCAGCGCCCAACCCTGGTCATCGCGCCGAACAAGACCCTCGCGGCGCAACTGTACAACGAGTTCAAGACGCTCTTCCCGCGCAATGCCGTGCGCTATTTCGTCAGCTACTACGACTACTACCAGCCTGAAGCGTACGTCCCGAGCACCGACACCTTCATCGAGAAGGACTCGTCCATCAACGACGAGATCGACAAGATGCGGCACTCGGCGACCAAGGCCCTGCTCGAGCGGCGCGATGTGCTGATAGTCGCCAGCGTCTCGTGCATCTACGGCCTCGGTTCGCCTGAGGCGTATTTCGACATGCTCGTGTTTCTCGAGCGCGGCGAGCGCATTGATCGCGACCAACTGCTGCGCCGTTTTGTCGAGATTCAGTACGAGCGCAACGATTACGACTTCCATCGCGGCACCTTCCGTGTGCGCGGCGATGTGGTCGAGATCTACCCGGCCTACGAGGACGGGCAGGCGTTGCGCATCGAACTATTCGGCGACGAGATCGACCGCATCACAGAAATTGACCCGCTACGCGGCAAGACGTTGCGTGGCCTCGACCGCGTCGCCATCTACCCGGCGAGCCACTACGTCACGCAGCCGGAGCAGCGGAAGCGGGCCGTCGACGGCATTCGCGCCGAGCTGCTGACCCGCCTGCAGGCGCTGCGCGGCGAGGCCAAGCTGCTTGAGGCACAACGCCTCGAACAGCGGACGATGTACGACCTCGAGTTGCTCGAGGAAATGGGGTTCTGTCCCGGGATCGAGAACTACTCGCGTCACCTCACCGGGCGCGCCCCTGGCGAGGCCCCGCCGACATTGATCAACTATTTTCCGGACGACTATCTGCTGGTTGTCGATGAGAGCCACGTGACCGTCCCCCAGATCGGTGGCATGTACCGCGGCGACCGGTCCCGCAAGGAGACACTGGTCGAGTTCGGATTCCGCCTACCGTCGGCGCTCGATAACCGGCCGCTCAGCTTCGCCGAATGGGAGGCGTTGGCGCACCAGGTACTCTACGTCTCGGCGACGCCGAGCGACTACGAGCGCCAGCAGGCGGGGGGCATCGTCGTCGAGCAACTCATTCGGCCGACCGGGCTGTTAGACCCGCAGATCTCGGTGCGGCCGGCGCGGCAGCAGGTTGACGATCTGCTCGAGGAGATTCGCCGCCGCGTCGCCGGCAACGAGCGCGTCCTGGTGACGACGCTGACCAAGAAGATGGCCGAAGACCTCACCGACTACTATCTCGAGCTGGGCGTCAAGGTGCGCTACCTGCACTCCGACATCGAGACCATCGAGCGAGTCGAGATCATCCGCGACCTGCGCAAGGGGGTTTTTGACGTATTGGTCGGCATCAACCTGCTCCGCGAGGGACTCGATCTGCCGGAGGTGTCGCTGGTCGCCATTCTCGACGCCGACAAGGAGGGCTTCCTGCGCTCCGAGCGTTCCCTGATCCAGACCATCGGCCGCGCCGCCCGCAACGCCAATGGGACGGTGATTCTGTACGCCGACACGGTGACCGGGTCGATGCGTTCCGCCATCGACGAGACCACCCGGCGTCGTGTCCTGCAGGAGGCGCATAATCGCCAACACGACATCACCCCCACGACCATTCGCAAGGCCATCGGTGGCGCCTTGGTCGAGGCAGGCGAACTCGACTACGCCGACCTGCCGATGGTTGCGGAAGACGAGGGCGAGTACGTCCCGGTGGCACAGATTCCAGGCCGCGTATCGGCGCTGCGCAAGGAAATGCGCGCCGCGGCCGCAGCCTTGGAGTTCGAGCGTGCGGCGACCCTACGCGACGAGATCCAGCGCCTCCAGTCGCGCGAGTTGCTCCTCCGCGGCGGGGATTAGCCGGCCGCCGGCGGCGCGATCCCGACAAATGAATTGACTTCTCCATCGCCGTCCCTGTTAAAGAAGGGGGGCGGCATACTGGTCGGGCCTGGGTTCGGACGCTATGATCCGCCGGGTGAGATGGGTCGGGGGTTCCGGGCGGACGGGCAATGGCCGCGCGGAACGGAACGGGGGACGCGACGTGAGGAAGGCATTCGGGGTGTTTGGACGGGCGGTGGGCGGCATCGCCGTCGCGTTGCTGACGGTGTTCGTCGGCGGCCCGGCGCCAGCGCACGATGGCACCGGCAAGGTGCGTGGCACCTGCGAGGTGACGAACCAGGCCGGCCGCGGCACGATGACCGTTGCGGTCGAAAACCTCTGGAGCGGCTCGATCACGGACATCACCCCGTCGGACCTCCTTGCGGGAGCGTCTGGCACCGCCACATTCTTCATACAGAGTTTCCCGCGCCCGGCACGTGAGATCCTGCCCGGCAAGAGGGCATCCTTCGACTGGCGCGGCCGCTTGTACGGCGATGGCTACCTCGATCTGTCGGTTGAGGTTTTCGCGGAGTTCGAAGACGGGCACATCGAGTCGACCGGGATCGTCAACTGCAATCGCCTGGCCGTCGGCGACCCTGGCACCCAGCAGCCGCCCACCCCCACGCCGCAGAACCGCCCGACGAACACGCCGGGCGTCAGCCAGCCGACGGCCACGAACACCGCCGCTCGGCCGACGCGCACGCCAGTTGAGTCGCGGCCGACGCGCACCACGCAGCTAGATCCAACCTCGACGGCAACCGCCAACCGGCCTGCGGCGACGGCGACGCGCGTCCCGGCTACGCGGACCGCGACGGCGGCACGCCCGACACGGACTCCGATCGTGGGCCGCCCGACGCGTACGCCTGTGGTGGATCCGACGCGTACGCCGAGCCGCACTCAGCCTGTGCGCCCCTCGGCAACCGCAACCGCTACGCGGCCGCAGGCGACGCGCACTCCCGTGCAAGCACGTGCGACCCGCACCCAGGGGGGCAACCCGACTCCCCGGGCCACCCGCACCCCGGACAATGTGGCGCCGACAGCGACGCCGACCGGTGGTCAGTTGCCGACGGATGGGCTGGTGGCGAATTGCAGCCTGCGGCGCAATATCGACCTCGTAACGATCACCATGGTGGTCGAGAATCGTACCCAGTTCGAGGTGCGGGGCCTCGGCGCCAGCCCACTCAGCCTGCAGCCCGAGGGAGGCTCGCTGTTCTTCGACCGTACGGGTCCGAGTCCCGGCTCGGTGCCTCTGCTGCGCCCCGGCGCCAGCGCGGCGTTCCAGTGGAACGGCCGTCTGAGCCCGGCAGGAACCATGGGGTTCAGCGCCACCGCTTCCGGCAATGGGCCAGGCGGAGCGTTCCGCACCGGCCTCGTGGACTGCGGCGTGACGGGCGCCGACGTGGCGAACTTCGACCCGTCGAGCTTCTCCGGCACGTGCTCGATCCGCCCAGGCGAGCAAGGGGGGATGACCCTCGAACTGCGTAACGGATCGCGCGAGACGCTCGAGAATGTCGAGGCGTTCTTCATTACCAAGACGACCACGGGCACGGCGACGATGCTCGAGTTGCGCGGTCCGGCACCACGCAACGTTCGCCAGCTGACACCAGGGGCGCGCAGGGAATTCGCCTTCGAAGCGCGCTTCCTCGGCAACGGCGAGGTCAAGATTCAGTTCGAGGGCAAGGGCTCGCGTGCGACATCCGCGCGTATATCGACCGGCAAGATCGAGTGTTCCGTCCAGCTCGGTACGGCCGGCGGTGTGCTGCCTGACCTCGGCATCGACGAGGCCGACATGCAGGACTCGATGCTGATCGAAACGCGGAATTTCGCGCCTGACCATTGCGCCGTCTTCGAGGGCTGTGTCGACGGTCCGGGGCAGCGGAAACTGCTACGGTTTAATTCGACGACGCCCAATTACGGACCAGGCGATGTATTCCTGGGGGATCCGCGCAGCAGCAACACCTTCGAGTACTCGTCCTGCCACGACCACTACCACTTCAAGGAGTACGCGGATTATCGGCTGCTGGACATGGCCGGCAATATCGTCGCCCGTGGTCATAAACAGGCTTTCTGCCTGGTCGATCTGTGGCAGCCCCCGGGCCTGCGCGGTGACCCAACACCTCAGTTCGTGCACTGCGGCTTCCAGGGAATCAGCGCCGGCTGGGCTGATGTGTACCACCGTGGACTCGACTGCCAGTGGATCGACATCACCGGGGTGCCCTCGGGACGGTACGTCCTTGAAGTGGTCATCAACCCCGCGCACGTTATCCCGGAACACAATTACGCCAACAACACGGCGCGCGCCGAGGTCGTGGTCCCATGACCACCGCTCTGCGGGCGGACAAAAATCCTCATCAGCAGGAAAGTCCTTGACTAATGAGAAGCGGAACCAATAGACGTGGCATCGGAAGTGATAGCTTTTGTCAGGTTTTTAGGGGGACTCGGGTGTGTAGCTGGGACAGCGTGTATCGGTCTTTCGAGTCGTGGGGACGACTCGGCCACCGAAATACGTGAGCGCTACGCTCAAGGCTGCACGGCTCCGGACAGGGAGGATAGGGCATGTTGAGGTTTAAGGTGGGGAGACACGCCGGCGCAATCGCCATTGTTCTTCTGACGGCGGCAATGGCGGGAGCGCAGGGGATCGAAACCCGGAAGCCAACCAACACCCCGCGTCCGACCAGTACGCCGGTCGTCGGCGAGACGCGGACCCGCAAGCCGACCAGCACTGCTCGCCCGACCAGCACTGCTGTTGTCGGGGAGACGCGGACGCGGAAGCCGACCAGCACCGGGCGGCCGACCAGTACGCCGATCGTCGGCGAGACGCGGACCCGCAAGCCGACCAGTACCGGGCGGCCGACCAGTACGCCGATCATTGGCGAGACGCGGACCCGCAAGCCGACCAGCACTGCTCGCCCCACCAGCACGGCTCTCGTTGGCGAGACGCGCACGCGTAAGCCAACGAGCACAGAGCGCCCGACGAGCACCCCGATTCTCGAGGAGGACCGGACGCGTAAGCCCACCTCTACCGAGCGTCCGACCCGTACCCCGGGCGGCGAAGAGGACCGGACTCGCAAACCGACGAGCACCGAGCGTCCGACCCGTACCCCGGGTGGGGAAGAGGATCGGACCCGTAAGCCGACCTCGACGCAACGCCCGACTCGCACCCCCGGTGGTGACGATGAGCGCACCCGTAAGCCGACGTCCACCGAGCGCCCGACCCGCACCCCTGGCGGCGATGACGAGCGCACGCGCAAGCCGACGCCGACTGAACGTTCTACACGCACGCCTGATGGCGATGACGAGCGGACGCGTAAGCCGACCAGTACCGCTCGTCCGACCCGCACGCCGCTGCCTGAGGCACCGCCGCCGGAGTTCTCAGCCGGTGGGGTGTCCGCTTATTGCGGCGCCATCGACAAGGGTGGCCCCGCGGCCAAGGACAACCTGATCCACGTCACGCTCGTGGTAGAGAATGCATCAGGTGCGCAACTCTCAGGTCTCACGGCCCACGCGCTAGATATCCAGGGTGGACCATTCAGCTTGAACAGTGCCCCGGGTCTTTCGCGCTCGCTACCGGACGGAGGGACGGCCGCCTTCCGGTACTCGCTGGACTCCGATGCTGAGCTCTCGATCAGCGCCTCGGCTTCTGCGACAGGTCCCGGAGGAGAGCTGATCTCCATCGGTCCGGTGTCTTGCGACTTCGGGCGCTGAGAGACGAAGATCGCTTTACATGTGCGCCAGAGGGGGCCAGGTCGGGAGACCTGGCCCCCTCTTCGTTTCTAAGGGCTCGATTTCCGTTCCGTGAGGGATAGCGGCGGGCTATGGTCATCTCAGTCCCGCAGCTGGGGGGTTCGCGTGCGATATACCGACACATCGACACAGATCGTTACCGCCTGTCGCTATCGGTTCATCGTCCTCGCGGCGGCGCTGGTCCTGGTCGCCCACGGCGCCGCGGCCCAGACACCGACGCCGACTCCTGGCGGTGACTGTTGCTCGATTCACGCCGGTGCCAGCTGCGATTCGGCAGCGTGTAGTGCCTGTGTCTGCGACCTCCCGGCGGAAGGAGTGTGCTGCATTGCCGGGTGGGATCAGTTCTGTGTGGCGGCGGCAACGGCGGACTGCGCCGCGGAATGTGGGTGTGACCGTACTCCCTCACCGACGCCCACACCTGGAGGGGACTGCTGCAGCCCCCATGGTGGCCCTGGATGCGACGTTCCGGCCTGTCAATCGTGCGTCTGTGCTGGTGATGCGCTGTGTTGCACGGGGGTGTGGGACGCGAGTTGCGTCTTGGAGGTGCTGGACGCATGCATCGACAGCTGTCCCTGTGTGCCGCCAGCGACGCCGACCGCAACCCCGGTACCAACTCCCGGTGGGGACTGCTGCTCCGATCACGCAGGTCCGGGGTGCAACGAGCCTGCGTGCCAGGCGTGCGTCTGCGCCGGGGATCCGGCCTGCTGCAGCGGGCGATGGGACGCGACGTGTGCCCAAGAAGCTGCCATCGACTGTGCCCTGCAGTGCGCATGTGCCGCGCCCGGGGACTGCTGCGCCGAGCACGCCGGCATCAGCTGCGACGACGTGCGCTGTAAGTCCTGTGTCTGCGACCTCGATGCGGCGTGTTGCACGGAACAGTGGGATCAGCGCTGCGCCGACGAAGCGGAATTGGAGTGCCCCGTCGACTGCATGTGTGAGGTCGCCGGGAATTGCTGCGCGGCACACGAGAGCGTCGGCTGTGAATCCGAGGTGTGCCAGGACTGCGTCTGCGGGGTTGACCCCCTGTGCTGCTCGGATCAGTGGGATGGTCGCTGCGCGGACGTTGCCGCCGACGAATGCGCTACGCGTTGCAGCGCCTGCGCGGCAAGCGATTGCTGTGAGGTGCGCGAGGAGGGCGGTTGCGCAGACAGCGCCTGCCAGGACTGCGTCTGCACCGTAGACAGCTTCTGTTGCGACGACCTGTGGGACGGCGGCTGCGTCGACATTGCTGAGGGCGATTGTCCATCGGAATGCCTGTGTGGAGACGCGCTGATCTGTCCTGGTGACTGCAATAGCGACGGCCAGGTCGCGGTCAACGAACTGATCGTCGGCGTCAACATTTCGCTCGGCAGTGCCCCGATCAGCGAGTGCCCAGCGTTCGACACCGGCGGCGACGGGACGGTGACCGTCAACGAACTGATCCAGGCGGTGAACGCCGCCCTGGCGGGGTGCCCGACCGGCTGATCAGCGTGCCGGCAGGGCAGGGGCGGCCTGAACGGCTCCACTGCTCTGCATCTTGAAAATCAGGTCGGTGACCCGGCCGGCGAGCTTGACCTTCTGCGCCAGTGCTTGATTGCGCTTGTGCTCCTCGTCGAGGCGGCGCTGCAGCGCGGTATTCTCCGCGCGCAGTCCGCTCACCTCGGTCGCCAGCACGGTCCCGTCGCTGCCGTGCGTCCGCTCGAGCGTCGCACGCAGTTCGGTCTCGCGCTCGCGACTCGCTTCGAGATCCTGCCGAATGCTCGCCAAGACGCGGCGCTGCCGTTCCTTGAGTGCGGCCATTTCCTCGCCGCCAGTCATTCCGTCGTTCCCCGAGCCGGCACGCGCCTCGAGCGCGGCGAAGCGGCGCTCGAGCTCGCCGCGCTGGCGCCGCTCGGTCGCGATGGTGGTGCGCAGGTCGGCGATCTCTCCGTGCGCCGCTTTCAGGTCCTGCCGCAGTCGCGTCGCAACGGCGTCTTCGGCGCGATCGTAGGGACCAGCTGAGGTCTCCTCGAGGACGCGTGACATCTCGGCTTCGACCTCCTTGCGACGATCGGTCTCGGCCTCGAGCCGAGATTGGAGGGTGCTGATCTGCTGCTCTGCCTCGACCAGCGTTGCCGCTGACCGCCCTGCATCCGCACCCCTGGTGGTGGCAGCCGTCGGCGCCATCCCACCGTCCCCAAGCGTTTGCTCGCGTACCATTTCGAGCTCGCTCCGCACGGCGGCAATCTCGCTGTCTCGGGCGGCAAGCTGCGCCTCGAGGCTGCGAACGCGCTCCATACTTGGTGACGCCACCGCGCCGGCGCCTTCCGTAGCGCCGCCGGACGCTCCAGCCGCCGGGCTCGCCGGCGAATCAGCCGCAGCCGCGACAGCGGGCGTCGTAGCCTGGGACCCTGTCACCGCGACCAAGGGGCTTTCCGGGAGAGGAATGGGTTGAGTTGGGGGCAGAACCCGTCGCAGGCAGCCGCTGCCGAGCAGCGCCAGTGCACACGCGCATGTCTTCCACCCACGCCTCATCACTCCTCCACAACCGAGACGCGAGGGAGCGTAAAGGGTTGCCCTCGGCTTGTCTACCAACGTTTGCCGGCTCACGCCGGAGGTAAGCCCACCTCCGCGAACTTGGCTTGGCAGGGCGGGCCCGGGGCATGCCAGTAGCGCAGCGCTCCACGGCGCGGCACTGTGACGATCGCGGACGACCGGGTTCCATAGCCAGCGCGGTGGACGCACAGGGTGTCGATCTCGCGTGTGCGGGGGTCGAGCGCCGTCGTGTGATCGGCGAGGATGCGGCGTAGTGGCGCTATCAGGGCTGTCGGATCGGTTCCGATCGGGAGGCTCTGGAAGCGCTCCGACGCGGCGGCGATGCGGGGACACGTCGGGTCGTTGAGGTCGAGATTGGTGAGCAAGTGGAGTCCTGGCGGCAGGACGGTAACGAGAATGCGTCCACTGACACTGGTTGCGACGAGCGCGAGGTGACGGTCCGCAACCATGAGGGTGAACGGGTTGTAGTCGGCCGCCCGAGTACGGGCGAGGGCCGCGCGCACGGCGGCCAGATCCGGCTGCTGCAGTGTCTCGAAGCAGAGTAACCCGCGCGAGCGACGCGTCGGGTCAGGGCCGTCAGGGCCGCGGCGATTCAGCAGACCGACGACCAACCCCGCCTGGCTGACGCCGAACCACGTTCCTCCGGCATTGAGGTCCTGGCCAGCCACCACCCAGGGTTCGACCGCCAGGATCGACGGCTCGCTACTGGGTCGGTCCAGGAACTCGTCGCGGTTGGCCGCCACCACGAGTGGCAGCGTCGGGGAAGCGCGGACGTACGCCGCGAGAGTGCACACCGAGCTTGGCTAGCGGATGCGCACGTCGGCGGGCAACCACCTGGCGGTCGATTGTACCCCCACACCCCCTATGGTAGCCCGGTCGAATCTCGATTCGACCTGACTGCGCATCCGGAGCGGGCATGTTCTCCAGTATAGAAGACGTCATCGAGCGGTTCGCCGCCCAGAACTACATTTGTAGCCGGCGCATCGCCACGGTGGTGTACATCGCCACGCACCTCGACAAGCCGATCTTGATCGAGGGGCCGGCCGGCGTTGGCAAGACCGAACTCGCCAAAGTGGTTGCCGCCTCGCTCAATCTCAACCTGATTCGGCTGCAGTGCTACGAGGGGCTCGACGAGGCCAAGGCCCTGTACGAGTGGGAGTACGCCAAGCAGCTGCTCTACACCCAGATTCTCAAGGACAAGATCAGTGAAGTCATCGGCGGTGCCGCGTCGCTGCGCGAGGCCGTCGACCGCATCGCGACCCAGGACGACGTCTTCTTCTCCGACCGCTTCATCTTGCCTCGGCCGCTGCTGCGCTCGATCACTTCGCCCGAACAGAGCGTTCTGTTGATCGATGAGATCGACAAATCGGACAGCGAGTTCGAGGCCTTCCTGCTGGAGGTGTTGAGCGATTTCACCGTCAGCGTGCCCGAACTCGGGACGCTGCGTGCGACGCACATCCCCATCGTCTTGCTGACCAGCAACAACGCGCGAGAGCTGTCCGACGCGCTGAAGCGCCGCTGTCTGCACCTGTACATCGACTTCCCACCCAGCGCGCAGGAACTGCAGATCGTCCGTCTCAAAGTGCCGGGGATCAGCGAGAAGCTCGCCACGCAGGTCGTCGACGCGGTGTCGCGGGTGCGCGCGCTCGACCTCAAGAAGGTGCCGAGTATCAGCGAGACGCTCGACTGGGCGCGCACCCTGACCCTGCTCAACGCCGAGGAGCTCGACGAGGCCCTGGTCGAGGACACGCTGAGCGCGATCCTCAAATACGAAGGGGACATGCGCAAGGCACAGGACGATCTCAAGGCCTACCTGCAGGCGCAGCGCGCACGCGCGGCAGCGGGGCAGGGCGACGACAAGGACGTGCTGCACTAGGCAATGGATCGTAAGATCGTCGATTTCACGGCGCTTCTGCGCGCCAATGGCCTGCGCGTTTCGATGTCGGAGCACCTCGACGCCTTCCACGCCCTTGGTGAGCTGGGCATCGGCGAGCGCGAAGCTCTCAAGGATGCGCTGCGCACGACGATGGTGAAGCGCTCGGTCGACGTTCCCGTGTACGAGGAGCTGTTCGATCTCTTCTTCACCGGCCTCGGCACGGCGATCGGCGAAAGTACCACCGCCGCCATGCAGGCACTGGAAGTGTCCCCAAAGGAGTTCCAGTCGCTGATCGAGCAGCTGGCCGCTCTGCTGAAGGACCTGGACATCAACCTCTCCGACCTCGCCGAGGCCCTGCTACAGAATGATACCGGGCGGCTCGAGCGCCTGCTCCGCCAGGCGGCTGATCACGCCAACGCCCAGGGAATCGAGCGCTCCTATCAGGAGGGCCGGTACAGTCACAGCACGGCGCAGAGCCTTGGGCTTGGCGGTCTCGCGGAAGAGTTGGAGCAGGTGAAGCAGCAGATCGGTGCGGCCGGGGCGCCACCCGATCTTACCGAGGCGATGCAGCGGTTCATCGATCAACGCCTGCGAGATCTGCGCGAAATGATCCGCCGGACGGTGCGACTGGAGCTCGAGAAGCGCGACCAGGCGCAGCGCGAGCGTACGCGCCTGGCCAGTCTGGCGGAGAAAAGCTTCTACTACCTCTCCGAGGACGAGTTGCGCCGCATGCGCGCGGCCGTGACCAAGTTGGCGCAGCGGTTGAAGAACGTGGTGTCGATCCGCCGCAAGCGTGGCAAGCGCGGTAAGTTCGATCTCAGTGCCACCCTGCGCAAGAACCTGCAGTACGGCGGTGTGCCGTTCCGGATCGTCTTCGACCGCAAGATCAAGGATAAGCCGCAGGTGCTGGTCCTGTGCGATGTGTCCGACTCGGTTCGCAACGTGTCACGCTTCATGTTGCAGTTTGTGTACTCGTTGCAGGATCTGTACTCGCGCGTGCGCAGCTTCGTCTTCGTCAGCGACCTGGGGGAGGTGACGCAACTGTTCGAAGAGAACGATACGCAGCACGCCATCGAGCAGGCGCTCACGGGTTCGGTGATCAACGTGTTCGCCCACTCCGACTTTGGCCGCGCCTTCAAGCTCTTCCACCGTGATCACCTGGGGGTGGTGAACAACCGCACGACGGTGATCGTGTTGGGGGACGCGCGTAACAACTACAACGCCCCGCACGAATGGGTCCTGCGCGACATCCAGGCACGCGCCAAGCAGCTGATCTGGCTCAATCCGGAGAGCCGCCTGACCTGGGGGTTCGGCGACAGTGAGATGGACCGCTATCTGCCGTTCTGCGATATGGTCGAGGAGTGCCGCAACCTTAACCAGTTGTACCGCGTCGTCGATCGGCTGGTCCGCTGAGCGCTCGGAAAACGCGTTGACCGACGGAACCCTTTCTGGGCACTATCACGCAGGAGTGCGCCCATGAGTGTGGACGACGCGATTCCGATGAGCGTGGGGGCCCTGACCCTCGACCCGGCGACCAAGACGCCGATAGTCATTCTGCGCGACGACGACAACAAGCTGAATCTTCCGATCTGGATCGGGTTGCTGGAGGCAACGGCCATCGCCACCGAGCTCGAAGGCATCCAGATGGCCCGCCCGATGACGCATGACCTGTTGCGCAATCTGATCGGCGAACTCGGTGCCACCGTCCAGAGCATCGAGATCTCGGACCTTCGCGACAACACCTATTTCGCCACGATCAACCTCGTCATCGATGGGACGCCGCGGGCGATCGACTCGCGACCGAGCGACGCGATTTCACTGGCTCTGCGCTCGAAGAGTCCGATCTTTGTCGCCAAGCGGGTGCTGGAGGCTTCCAGCGTGTTGCAGCAGTCGGAGGCTTCGGCGGACAGCAATCTCTCCAACGTTTCGCCGGACAGATGGTCGGATATCCTCGAGAAGATGTCGCCAGACGATTTCAAGTACAAGATGTGACCGAACGCCGTCGCGGCGAGTGCGACGGCATCAACTGCGGCGCGGCCAGGTGACCCGCCGCGCCCGTTTTCGCAACGGCCAGGACAAGGGGAGGCGATCGTGGCAGACAAGGGGCGCCTGTCGCGCAAGGACATAAAGCATCCGGATGAATTCATCACCCAGTCGGCGCATGCGCTCGGTTGGGCGCAACACAATCAGAAGGGCGTCGCGATCGCCGGAATCGTCGCGGTGCTGCTGCTCCTCGGTCTGGGCATCGCCACGGCCTATCGAGGTGCCCAGCAGCGCGATGCCAATGCCGATCTGGGGCGCGCCATGGCGAAGCTGCAGACCAACGACTTTGTCGCCGCGGCGACCGAGCTGACCAATGTTTCGGCTCGCTGGTCCGGATCCCAGGTCGGCTCGGTGGCCGCGATCATGGCCATCAGCACCGCGGTTCGGGCCGGAGAGCCGGACAAGGCGCTCGCGGCGCTCACCGCATTCCAGTCGCAGGCGGACAGCCTGCCGCCGTACCTGCGCCAGCAGGCCTACGTCGCGTGGGGCGCCGCCCTCGAAGCCAAGCAGCAGTGGGCAGATGCCGCCGGACGGTACAAAGAAGCCGCAGCGATCAGCGGACCCTACAGCGGCGAAGCGCTGCTCGGTGAGGCGCGGGCTCGTGACCAGGGGGGTGAGACGGATAAGGCCCGTGAACTCTATCGCCAGGCGTTCGAGCAGTACCCAGATCTGCCGTCACGGGACCTGCTGAGCGCCAAGCTAGGATCCTGACCGTCCCGGACGGGCCTGCGCGTCTGGCGCTTTACATAATCAACCTTATCGGACGTTGCGTAGCGGCTGGCGTGGCTGCGCGGCGTTGGTCTGTCTGGCGTGCAATGAGGTCCTGACCACCGAGGACTCTCGGTGCACGCTTCGTCAGCCGGTCGCCACCGGATCGAACAACTTGCGGTGTTCCTCGAGTGCGAAGCGATCGGTCATCCCGGCGATGTAATCGGCGATCACGCGCGGCAGATCCAGTCCAACGCATTGCCGCTCGAGGATGTGCGGCGGCAGCTGCTTCGGCTCGTTCATATACGCCTCAAAGAGCTGGCGCATAACGCGCTTGGCCTTCTCGAAGACGCGGATGACCCGATAGTGTCGGTACAGGTTGTCCATCAGGAATTGCTTGAGTTCGAGTCGTTGTGCTTCCAACTCGGGGCTGAAACCGACGATCGGGCGGCCATAGGCGCGTAGATCCGCGAGGCTGCCGATGCGTTCCCGGGCGAGACGCGATTCCAGGCTTTCGATCAGGTCGGTCACCATGCGGTCGATGATCAACCGGATGGCCTGGTAGCGCCAGATGCGCTGGCTGGTGCCGGGATGTCCGCTGCGCACCGCGCGGTAGGCTTCCCGCCACAGGGTCACCGCATCGAGCTGGTCGAAGCTCAACAGCCCCGACTTCAGCCCGTCGTCGATATCGTGGCTGTTGTAGGCAATCTCGTCGGTGTAATCGACCAACTGCGCTTCCAGGCACGGGCCCTGCCCTGACGCGAATGCCGCCGCCAGCGGCTTGTCGTAGGGCGGTGTGTGCTTGACGATTCCCTCGCGTACCTCCCAGGTCAGGTTGAGGCCCTGGAAATCCGGGTAGCGCTCCTCGAGGACATCGACGATGCGCAGGCTCTGCGCGTTGTGCTCGAAGCCGCCGTACGGGGCCATCAGTTCGTCGAGGATGCGCTCGCCGGCGTGGCCGAACGGGGTGTGGCCGAGATCGTGCGCCAGAGCCACCGCCTCAGCCAGATCCGTGTTCAGACGGAGCGACTTGGCGATCGTGCGTGTGATCTGGGCGGCCTCCATCGTGTGCGTCAGGCGGGTCCGATAATAATCGCCTTCGTGGTTGACGAAGACCTGCGTCTTGTACTCGAGGCGCCGGAAGGCGGTGCTGTGGATGATCCGGTCACGGTCGCGCTGGAAGACGGTGCGAAACGAGTGCTCGGCCTCTGGGTGGACGCGGCCCCGGCTGGCCGTACTGCGCATCGCATGCGGCGCCAGCAACTGATCCTCGAGGGCCTCAGCATCAGCGCGCATCAGCATGGCGCGGATCTACCACGCAGCCTCGCTACCAGCCAGCCGGAGGCTCAAATCGGACGCCGCGGCACTTTACGGACGCGAGAACATCCGATTGCGACACCGCCGCCGCTGGCGTCGGGGCACATCCTCGCACGGGACTTCACTGGGCGCGTGGCATGGCGATTGCCGTTGGACCCTGCTCGTGATGACCGGGCAAAGTCTCCGATTAGTCGCGTCTGCGGTACTCATGTGCATCGTTGGCGGCGTCGCGCTGGCGGCGGAGCCGCAGGGTCGCGTCGCCGGACGGCTGCTGTTGCGCGAGCGCGCCGGCCTCAGCGACGACGCACTGCGTGTCGCGCTGCGGCACGTCGGAGCGCAACGGGCGGCGGCGCTCGCGGCGCTCGGTGCAACCGTGATCGTGGCGGACGAGGCGGCCCTGAGCGGGGTCGAGGCGACGTTGCGGCGCTCCGGCCTCTTCAAGAGCGTCGAACGCGACTACCTGGCGCACAGCGCCGAGCTGCCGGACGACCCCTACTATGGCACGCAATGGGGCCTGCCGCGGGTCGGCGCGCCGACCGCCTGGGGCGTGTCGACCGGTGCCGGGGTCACCGTCGCGGTCGTCGATACCGGCGTTGAACTGTCCCACCCTGATCTGCAGGGACGTCTGCTGCCCGGGTACGACTTCATCAATGACGACGCGACGCCGAATGACGACAACGGCCACGGCACGCGCATGAGCGGCATCATTGCGGCCGCCCAGGACAACGGCATCGGCGTCAGCGGCGTCGCCCCGAGCGCGATGCTGCTGCCGGTCAAGGCGCTCGATGGGCAGGGCCAGGGGCCGTACAGCATCGTCGCCAGCGGCATTGTCTACGCCGTCGACCACGGTGCGCGCGTCGTCAACCTGAGTCTCGCAGGCGCCGCACAATCGGGCCTGCTGCAGGACGCGATCGACTATGCCCTCGCGCATGACGCCGTCGTCGTTGCCGCCGCGGGCAACTTCGGCTCCGACCTGACTGTCTACCCGGCCGCCTTGCCCGGCGTCGTGGCGGTCGGCGCCATTTCCGCCTCGGACACGCGCTGGGCCAACTCCAATTACGGGTCGTGGGTGAGCGTCGCCGCGCCGGGCGTCGAAGTCGCGACCACGACGTTGGCGGGCGGCTACTCCACCTCGACCGGCACCTCGCCCGCTGCCGCGTTCGGCTCCGGGGTTTTTGCCCTGCTCTTCGGCGCGCACCCAACGATCACCCGCCAAGAGGCCGTGCAGCGCGTCGTGAATGGCGCCGTCGATCTCGGCCTCGACGGCTGGGACCCTTACTACGGCGCCGGCCGGGTGGATGCATACGCCGCGCTGGTGCCGGGCGGTACCGGCGCCCCCCCGGCCGACCAGGCGGACCCGACGGTGTCGATCCTGAGCCCAGCGAAGGCCAGCCTGGTGTCGGGCATGGTCCCGATCGACATCACGGCCGCCGACGATGTCGGCATCGCTCGCGTCGAACTGTTCATCGACAATCGACTGCACGCCGTCGCGACCAGCGCGCCCTACGCGTTCGTCGTCGATGCGACGGCGCTCAGCCCCGGACGCCACAAGCTACGCGCGTACGCGTACGACTTCAGCGGCAACATGACGAAGACACGCTCGCAGACGGTGACGTTCTCGCCTGGCACCGGCCTGCTCGTCACCCACGCCGTCGCGCGCTCACGCAGTATCGCCATCAGCACCCTGTTCAGCCTGCCATCGGGCACCAGTTTCGATCCCACCGTCGATGCCGTGTCCGTCACACTGAGTTCCGTCAGCGGCCCGGTGCTGTCGTTCGCCGCCACGGCGGGATCGCTGCTCGCCACACCCGCGGGCAAGATGCAGGGCACGGTCGCTCCCACCGTCCCCGGCGTCGGCAGCGTGCGCTTGACCTCGAACAGCAGCGGCGCTCAGCCGGTGTACTCATTGAAAATCAAAGCCGCGAATCTCGACGGCATCACGCTCGATCCACAGATGAGCCTCGCGATTCAGGTCGGCGCGGTGCAACTGTCCCAGAGCCTCCCCTGCCGCGCCAAGGGCACCACCCTGGTCTACCCGTGATGGGCGTCATGTGGACTGCCACTGGTCGGTCAAAGGTCGTGGTAGCCGAACAGTAGCAGGCGGGTTGCCCGAGGCCGCCGCGATGGGCTAAGTCGCCGAAAACACTGTGGGCCCCCGTAGCTCAGGTGGATAGAGCACAGGATTCCTAATCCTGGGGTCGTGCGTTCGAATCGCGCCGGGGGCATTTGATTCCGGCTACTTAGCGCGACGGGAACACCCGCTGTGTTTCCATCTGTTTCCATGCTGATTAGCCCAGCGCGGCGAGCACGTCGGCGGCGATGCCGTCGAGGCTCGCCAGTGCGCTCGCGTCGTGGTCGGTCTCGAGCCAGTGGGCATAGATGCGGCGCGTGACCGACGAATCCTTGTGTCCGCAGAGCTGGGCCACCTGCGTGTCAGGGCGCCCCGCCATCAGCAGAGACGAGGCAAAAGTGTGGCGCAGCGAATGGATGCGGACGCGCGTGATGCCGGCGGCGTCACAGGCCGGATGCAGTCCCTTGTGGGCGAGCGTGCTGCGGTGGACCGGCGTGGTGCCGGTCGCGCTCGGGAACACCCAGCCGTCGGCCGTCGGCGGACACGCGAGTTTCCACCGCTTGAGCACCGCCACGAGCTCGGGCTTGAGCGGGATCCGCCGCTTGCCCGATGTGGTCTTCGGCGGGCCGTACGTCGGGCCGCTCTCGGAGGTGTCGCGCCGCTTCGCCCACGACACGCTGCGGCGAATCCAGAGACGACCCTTGAGCAAGTCCACGTCGCCCCAGGTCAGGGCGGTCAACTCCCCTACCCGTCCGCCCGTCTGCACGGCAGTCAACAGGAACGTCTGATACATCCCCGGCGTCGCCTTCGTGACAACTTGCCGGGCCTGTGCGGCGGAGAGCACGGCTGTGGGGTCCACCGCCCCGTCTTCCGTCTCGGCCGGCAGCGCGGCGAGTGCCGCCACCGTCTTTGCACTGACCACGCGCCGGCAGCGTGGCACCACGTCGACCGGGTTGCGGTCAATGTGCTCGTGCCGGATTGCATGGTCAAAGACACGGGCCGCGGTCGTGAGGATCTTGTTGACGGTCTGCGGCGCAAGCCCGGCGGCGAGCTTCTCGCGACAGAACCCCTCGAGGTGCTTCGGCCGGATCTGGTCAATGCGGAAGTCGCCCAGCGCCCGCACGAGGTGCAAGTCGAGGTGGACTTGGAAGCCCGCGACCGTCGCCACCTGCACCCGCGTCGCGGTCTCCGTCAACCATTCCGCCGCCACCGTGGCGAGCGTCGGCAACTCGTCGGGGGCCTTGAACGTCCCCTTCTTCAACTTCGCCTGGATCTGGCCGAGGTAGATGTTCGCCTCGGCCTTGTCGGCGAACGGCTTGATGAACCGCCGCCCGTTGTCGTCGCGCCAGTCGGCGCACCACTGGCCGCGATACTCGCGAACGGTCGCCATCAGCCCGCCCCTCCGCGCGTCGGCCACCACGCCACCAACGCGTCGACGTCAGCCCGCTCGTAGCTCTGCGCCGCCTCGATGAGCAGCACCGGCACACCCAACCGCTCGGCGATGGCGTGGAACACCTCGCTGCTCTCGATCCGCAGCGCGCCCAAGTGCGCCGCGGCGTCGAGCGCGGCGAACACCCCATCGAGGTAGTCGGGCGACCGCTTCGCCTGCGTCGGCCGCTTCACCTTGGCCTTGGTCGCCATCACGCCACCGCCTTGCGCGGCATCAGCGCCTCGGCCCACTCGCGCCACTCGTTGAGCAGGTCGAGGTTGAGACGCGTCGTGTTCTGCGCGGCGTCAATCCACAGCGCCGGCACGCCCAGCTCCTCGGCGATCGCGTCGCGCTGCTCGGGCTGCAGGGGTCCGTCGAGCGCCCCGGCGTTGCAGAGCGCGCGGATGGTGTCGGCGATGGTGTGGGCGCGCAGGACTTCCGGCGCGGCGTCGGGGATCAGGCGGCTGATCGGGGTCGGCTTCTTCGGTCGCATGGTGCTCCTCCATGTGGTTGTGCCGCCGGCCCATCCGGCGGAGTTGCAACTGTCTGCGCAGTGTCTTACAAGTAGCACCTATGAAGGTCAATACTCGATTGGTCCGCCGGCCCGTTCGTGGTAGCTACCGCCCCGAAGTCGAGGAGGTGGCGGTGGTGAAGCGAACGAAGGTCCCCTTGTCCGATACGCCGTTGTCGGTGCGCGTGCCGCTCGGCATCGTGAAGCGCCTCGACGCGTTGATTCGCCCCATCGCGACCGATGCGGCCATGCAGGGCGTCACCGGGATCACGCGCGCTGCTGTCACGAAGCGCGCCCTGCTCGAGGGGCTCGCGGTGCTGGAAGCGCGGTACAAGTAGTCATGGGCGCCCGCACCAGTCGGAAGACGGTCACGCCGCGAACCACGGCGCCGAAGAAGCCCCGGCGCACGCCGAAGCAAGGGACGATGAAGCGGCTTTCTGAACTGGCCGGGTTCGCGGCGCGTATATACGCGAAGCACGAGCCAGCGTTAGCGAAGAAGTGGGCGGCGATGGCGAAGAAGACAAAGAAGCTCGCCGAGCCGGGTACGGTCACGCCCGCTCCTCGTGCGAAGCGCACGCGCGCACCTCGCTGATCGCCGCCCTGACGACGTACACCGTCGCCGCTCCTAGCGCCGCTCCGCACAACCGACACGGCGCGTCGAGCGCGGCCCCGTCGACCACGCCCGGCTGCTCTTGCGTGTAGGCGCAGCGCGAGCAGCGCAGTCGGCTCCAACGCTGCGCGCTCATGCGCCCGCCACAGTAGGGCGCCGCACGCCGAACGCCGTCGCGTCACACGTCGGGCAGCGCCAGCGATACTCTTTGCGGTCGAGGGCGGCGAACGTCCGCGCCGTCAGCACCGCGTGCGGGTGTGCGGAGTCCCGCCCGCATGTCACGCCGCAGCGCAGCGCGTACACGCCGTCGGGCGGCGGGCACTCGCGCATCGCCGGGCTGTCGTCGTCGTCGAAGCGCATCGCTAGAACCCGCTCACGGGGATCGTGCTCGCGACGGTGCGCGTGCCGTCCTGCACGGCGGCAAGCGCGGCCGAGGCGAGGGCCACCACCGCGTCGACCTTGTGCGAGGCCCGCTCCTTCGTGATGCGCCACCCGCGGGAGGTTTCCGCAGCGACGGCTTGCGACACCGCTCGCCGCAGTTCGTCGTCGGCGTACAGCAGCAGGTTGCGGCCCTTCAGAATCTCAAAGAGGTTCGTGCTGGCTGCGGTGAGGTTGCCGACGGTCTGCGCGAACTCCTCCATCGGCAGCCCAGCGCGCCGCAGCCGTTGGGCGACCGCAGCCATCTGCCACGGATCAAATTTGACCGCGCGCACGTGGTAGCGCTGCCGCCAGTCGAGCAGCGTCGCCTCGATCGTGGCTTCAAAATCGAGCGGGTTCTCGGCGGTGGGCTGGAAGGTGCGATGCGTCACCAGCCGCGCACGCTTGGCCTCGCGGTCGTAGGTGACCGCGACCAGCGCCGTCCGGTCGCGCTTGGTGCTCGCGTCGCAGCCGATCCACACCGGCAATTGCGGATCGGAGAGCACCGGCCGATAGTCCGCGCCGACGCAGGCGTCATACCACGCCAGGTCGACGAAGCTGCTCTCGGTGCTGACCCACTCATTGCGGATGAGCCGGCGAAAGGCGGTGGGGCGCAACTGCTGCCGCATCTGCTCGAGCCACGCCTCGGTCTGCCAGGGGGCGGTCGGCTCGTGGCTCCAAAACATCAGCATGCCCGGCTGCGCGTAGAGCGCGGGTGCGATCTCCTCGCCCTGCAGCCCGCGTTGATAGAGCGACCACAGGAGGTTGGATTCGTCCTGAAAGCCCGCATAGCTCACCGTCAGGCGCGCGGCGGTCTGCCGCGTCGGCGGCGGAACGCACTCATCCCACATGCGGTGCGAGGCCTCGGAGGTTGAGCCCCACAGCTCGTCAAAGCAGGTCAGCGTCGGCTCGGCACCGGCGGTGCCGCGGTCGTCGTTGGCGATGGCGGTGATCGACGCGCCCGTGGGAAGGTACTCGATGCGATAGGCGGTGACCTTGCAGTCACGCCGCAGCATCTGACTCGACTCGACGATGCGCGACGCCGCGCGAAAAATTCTCCCCTGTGCTTGTTCCAAATCATTTGCCGCACACAGGATCTCGGCGTACTTGCCGCCGGTCACCATGAAGTAGAGGCAGAGCATGGCGGCGAACGTAGTCTTGCCGCTTTTCTTGATCGCGGAGAAGACGAGTTCCGGATACAGCAAGCGCCCGTCGGGTCCGCGCTTCACGGCTTCGCGAAGAAACCGCTCTTGCGCCTCGGTCAGTACGAACGGCTGTCCCGTCTCCGGGTTCACGAGCACGTCGCGGAAGAATTGGATTGGATCAACCACCGCCACACCTGTTCCCATCCGGTTGAAGGTTCCCGGCCCGGCGCCGACGGGAGGAGGTCCGCCGACGCCGAACCGGGCAACGCACCGCGGGGGATGGGCCGCCGCGATGCGTGAGGCTGTCTCAGCTCGTCGGCGCCGCCGCCTCGGTCGCCCGGTGTTCCCGCAGGCGCGTCATCGGGGCGGGACCGCTCGCCAGCTCGCTGACTGAAGCCGTCACCGGCGCGGGCTTGCCGATGGCAGAGAACTCACGCTCCAGCGCCTGGCGCAGGAGTGACAACTCGCGCAGCGTGTCCGCGCCGTTGTCGGGGTCGGACGCCGGCAGCGCCGCGGTCACGGCCCGCTCTAGCGTCAGCGCGACCTGGCGGTCTGCGTCGTCCGCGCCGGGCTGGCGCGTGCGGCGCCAGGCTTCGCGGCGGATCGCATCGGCGAGTCCGGTGCGCCCGGTCGCGAGCGCGTCGTCGGCCAACGCCTGCAGGTCGCCCAGCGCCTCCTGCGGCAGCGTCAACGCCGCGAGGAGGCGCTCGAGGCGCTCGGCCTGCGGGTCGCCGTCCGCGAACTTGCCGCGGCGGGCGACCATCTCGGGACGCCACACCGGCGCCATCGTCGAGACGGTTTGGATGCGGTCGAGAATCTTCTCGGACTGCAGCAGTTGCAGCGCTTCGGCCTGCCGGGCCGAGCGCATCTGCTGCTCGCGCACGGCCTTGTATATGGCCGTGCGGCTCGTGTCGGCGCGCAGCGCTTCGTCGTCGGCCTGCTTGGCGGCGCGGATCGCGCGCAGTTGCGCCAGGATCGTGGTCGCGTCGCCGCGCACGGCGTCGGCGTCCTTCGGTGTGTACTTCGTCATCATGGTGAATCTCCTGTCGGGTTAGCGGACCGCGCGCCGGTGGCGCACGGTGCCGTCGTGGTCGAGGTAGAGGCGGGCGGTCTCGGTGACGCGGTCCGCGTTGCAGGGTGGGCAGGCGCGCGGGCGGGCGCCGGGGCGGGTCGCCCACTCGTGCCCACAGGCGCCGCACCGCCACAGGTGCTGCCAGCCAGCATCGCTGGGCACGTCGGGTGTGGCGGGCGTGTCTGGTGCCGGCTGCCGCTCGGCGTCGCGGCGGACGCGGTCGGCGATGATCTCGGTGGCGACGGCGCGGCGTAACATCAGCGCTGTGCCTGCGCCGGCACGGTGGCGAGCTGCGCGGCGATGTGTGCGGCGACCAGCTCGACGAGGCCGAAGTGGGCCTCGGCAGTGCCGCCGGCTGTGAGCACCGCGGCGTGGAACTGCTCGAGCGCCTGGTCGAAGCGGCGGGCCATGAAAAGGCCACAGGTCGACAACTCGCCCGCAGCGTGCCGGAGCGCGGCGGCGGCGGCGGCGGGCGCGGTCACGGTGCCGCCTGTGCAGCCGCCAGCGTCGCGGCGACGCGCGCTTCGACGGCAGGGAGGCAGTCCGGGCCGCCTTGCTCCGCCATGGTCCAGGCGTTGAGCGCGTCGAGCAACGTGGTATCCCGCTCGGTTGGGAAGGCGGTGTGGCGCCCCCACAGGTGATCGGTCAGGGCGGCGGCGAGGGCAAGGGCGGTGATGCGGGTCGGGGTCATCGAGACTCCTCGGGCTCGGCCGGCACTGCCGGCGGGTTGGTGGCGGTGTCAGCGGCTGGCGCAGGCGGCGCGAATGCCCCTGGAGCGGCCACAGCCTTGCCCGGCTGCGCGCGGCGCTGCTCGGCGGTGCGCAGGTAGTCGGAGAGCGTCGGCGTCT
>JANNRA010000033.1:0-42305 GCA_031401035.1 bacterium
CGCTGCGGCCGAACCCCTTTAGGTGCGCCTCGGTCAGCCCCTCGAGTGACAGGACATGGCGCTCGAGGGCCAGCGTGTTGCCCAGGGAGGCGAGGATCTCGGAGCGAAAGTCGAAGCGCTCGGCCTTGATCACCGAGCGCCACACGCCGAGCATCTCGCGCCGGCCGTAGGTGGTCCGAGTGGGGTGGTGCACGACCTGCAGCGCGTCGTTGAACATCTCCGCCAGCACGCCGCTGTCGCGCGCGGCGAGCGCTGCTTCCATCCGTGCCATGCCCTGCGTCGCGGCATTGGCGTGCACGCGGTGGTTGGCGGGCGGCATCGGGGAGGCGGGCGCCAGCGCTTCGCGCTTGCCGTAGGTCGAACCCGTCGGATGGTCGATCTCTTCATAGGTTTCGCCGATAGGGTCCGACAGCGCGGCGTCGCCGGCCGCGTTCGGCCGCAGGCGACGGGTCTGCAGGGACGACGGCGTCGCGGGCTCGCTCGACGAGGGCGAGTCGCCTGTCGCTCCGCGCCGGCGGGGGGACGGCTCGGCAGGCGCCTCGCTCTCCGTCGTGCCCGCCGGTCCGGCGGCGATGCCCGATTGCGCCCGCCGTGCCCGCTCGGCGAGCAGCGTCGCGCCCTTGGTCTCCCACAGCTCGATGGCGCGCCGCTCCTCGGCGGCAGCCTCGGCGCCGCGGCCGGCGGCAGTCAGCGCCGCGGCGAGCGCCAGGCGCGCGTCGGCGTGGTCGAGCAGCGCGTCGGTGGCGGCGGCGATGGCGACCGCGGCCTGCGCCAGCTCGATCGCGCCGGCGTACTCGCCGCGCCGCGCCAGCGCCTCGGCGCGGACGCCGCGCCAGGCGATCGCGGCCTGCAGGTCGTCGCCGGCCAGCGCCTCGCTCTCGTGCGACAGCGCCTCCGCGTCGGCGGCGCGGTCCTGTGCCAGCAGCACGCGCGCCAGCAGGGCCCCGGCGCGCGCCGCGTCGATGCCGAGGCCGAGCTCGCGCAGGCCGTCGTAGGCGCCGCGCAGCAGAGGTTCGGCGGTAGTCGTGTCGCCCTCCATCGCCGCGATGCGGCCGGCGAAGGCGTCGGTCTCGTGCAGGCGGTGGGCGATGCCGAGCTCGGCGACCATCTGCCGCGCCGCGGCGAGCATGCGCCGCGCCGCGTCGGTGCGGCCGCGCAGCGCCTCCAGCACGCCCTGGCAACTCAGCGCCACCGCCTCGACCGCCGGCGCGCCCAGGGTGATGCGCAGGACGCGTACGACGTCGAGGCAGCGGCCGCTGGCGCGCGTCACCGGGCTCGGACCCCACAGCGCGGCGAGCGGCGCGCCGGCGAGGACGGCGTGGGCGCGGCGGCGGTCGCCGGCTCTGCGCGCCGCGGCGAGGGCGCGGTCGAGTGCCGCCTCGCAGGCACCGACGCGGCCCAGCCGCGCCAGCGCCTGGGCGTGCACCGAGTGCGCCTTGGCCTCGCCGGCGGCGTCGCCGAGCGCGCTCAGCTCGGCGGCGGCGGCGGCGAGGGCGTCGGCGGTGGATTGCAGCGCCGCCGGCGCGGTGAGGACGGTGAGCTGGCCGGCGAAACAGGTGTGCCAGGCGGCGAGGCGGCGGGATTGAGATGAGGTAGCCGAGCTCGAATTGGTTGTGATCCCCTCACCCTGGCCCTCTCCCTGCGGGAGAGGGGACCCCGGCGCGGGCGGCGGTGCCGGTTCCCTCTCCCGATCCACATTCTCTGCCGCCGCGTGGCGGGCCAGCTCGCCGATCGCCGTGGCGCCGGCGGCGACGTCGCCGGCGGCGAGCAGGGCCTCGCACCAGTCGAGCGCCAGTTCGGCGCGGGCGGGGTCGTCGGCGGCGAGGCGGGCGATGGCGCGGCCGAGCAGGCTCGCCGCCAGCGGCACGTCATCGGCGGCGAGGGCGCGGCGGCCGGCGGCGGCCAGGCGCGCCGCGGCGCGGGCGCCGAGCGCGGTACCGGTGGCGTCGAGCGGTGCGAGTTCGCCGAGCAGCTGGTGCGCCTGCTCGAGATGCCAGCCGATGGTCTCGTCGTGCTCGGCCGCGTCGCCGACCTGCGCCTCGATCCAGTCTGCGAGGCGCCCGTGCAGCTCGGCGCGCGTACCCTTGAGCAAGCGGCGGTACGCGGCGTCGCGGATCAGCACGTGGTGGAAGCGCAACACCGGCTCGCCGAGCAGCCAGCCGCTGTCGCGCTCGATCAGCTCGCCGCGGTGCAGCGATTCAATGCGCGCGTCGAGGTCTGCGGTGTCGCGCGGCAGCAGCGCCGCGACGGCGCTGCGCGAGAAGTGGCGGCCGACCACCGCGGCGCACTCGAGCACCTGGCGCTCCTCGGGGCGCAGCCGCTCGATGCGGGCGGCGAGCAGGGCGTGGATCGTCGGCGGCATCTCCAGCGCCGCCAGGCCGGCGCCGACGATCCAGCGCTCGCCCTCGCGGGTGAGGGCGCCTTCTTGCACCAGCATGCGCACCAGCTCGCCGACGAAGAGCGGGTTGCCTTCGCTGGTGGCGAGCACCTTGACGGCGACGGCGGCGGGCAGGTCGGCGGCGCCGATGACGTTCGCCGCCAGGCGCATGGCGGCGCCGGCATCGAGGCCGGCGAGGGTGATGACGTCGGCGACCAGCCCGCCCGGCGACACCAACGTCGAGCGCAGGTCGCGCAGCTCCGGTCGCGCGCCGACCAGGACCAACAGCGGCACGCCGGCGCCCCACTGCACCAGGTGCTCGACCAGGTCGAGCAGCAGCGGCTCGGCCCAGTGCAGATCGTCGATCACCAGCACCAGGGGCGCGTCGGCGGCGAGCCCGGTGAGGAAGCGGCGGATGACGAAGAAGGTTTCCTCGGGCGCCGCCGGCGATCCCGCCAGCAGGGCGGCGATGCCGCCGGCGATGCGGGCGCGGTCGGCGTCGTCGCCGGCGAGCACGCCCTCGGCCGCGGCGCGCAGCGTCTCGGGGCCGGCGGCATCCTCGAGGCCGAGGCGGGCGCGCAGCGCCGCCGCCAGCGGCGCGAAGGTGGCGCCGCCGGCGGCGTCGCAGTGCGCCGTCAGCAGCGTCGCCGTCTCGCCGCGGCGGCGCGTGAACTCGTCGATCAGGCGCGACTTGCCGAGGCCGGGCGAGCCGAGCAGCACCACCAGGCGCGCGGCCGGCGCCGCCGCCGCGACGTCGTAGACCGCCGTCAGGCGCGCCAGCTCCGCCTCGCGGCCGACGAAGGCCGCCGCCGCGGCGCTCGCCGGCCGCGCGAGCGAGGCGACGCGCCAGGCTGTGACGCTACCGGCGCGGCCCTTGAGGGCGACGCGGCCGAGCGGCGCCAGGGTGACGTGCGCCGCGACCAGGCGCTGCGTCGCCTCGCCGATCACCACCTCGCCGAGGCCGGCCTCCTGCTGCAGGCGGGCGGCGACGTTCACCGGGTCGCCCACCACGTCGGTGTCGTCGGCGCTGACCACCACTTCACCAGTGTTGACGGCGACGCGCAGGCCGAGCTCGCCGAGCGCTGCGAGCTGCTCGGCGGCGAGCGCGGCGAAGGCGGTCTGCATGGCGGCGGCGCCGTGCACGGCGCGCAGCGCGTCGTCCTCGGCCACCTGCGGGATGCCGAAGGCGGCCAGGACGCCGTCGCCGAGCAACTTCACCAGCGTCCCTCCGTGCGCCGCGATGGCGCCGCGCATGGCCTGGTAGAAGCCTTCCATGAAGCGGCGCACCGACTCCGGATCGAGGCGCTCGTGCAGCGCCGTCGAGCCGGCGAGGTCGGCGAAGACGATCGTCACCACCTTGCGCGCGCTGCTCGGCGGCGTCGCTACGCGCGGCGGCGGGGGGAGGGAGGTGGGCGTCACCCCGGCTTCGCGCAGGTCGGCGCCGCAGGCGCCGCAGAACTTCTCGCCGAGCTCGCTCGGCGTGCCGCAGCCCGGGCAGGCGAGGGCCAGCGCCGCGCCGCACTCGACGCAGAAGCGGCGTCCGGCGCGGTTGTCGTGCCCGCAACTGGCGCAGGTCATGGGTTCGCTCGATCCGGGGTCACGGCGTCAGTTCGCACAACGTCAGTCCTGCATCTGGGCCCGCGGCGCAGGCGCTCGCGATCGCGGCAGGCGTCGTCGGCGCCGCGCGTGCTGGTGCTACGGCATCACCATCCGACCGTCAACGAACGGCGGCTGCCGCGAGCCGGCGCCGCCGCTCCCCTTCACCGCGCCCGAGATCTGTGGTTCATCTCTCCTGTCACCCGGGGGAGGAAGAGCATGAGCGCGATGGCCGCGGCGCCAGCCGACACGTACGTCATCCAGGGCCAACCGGTGCGCCTGCCGGTCGAGGTCCGCGACGCGTCCTCGGGTGCCGCCACCTACCTGGTCGGCGCCGCCGCGGCGCGCCGCCTGGTGCCCGACGCCTTCGAGGTGGCGGAGATCTGGCCCGGTAGAGCGCTGCTCAGCCTGGCGGCGATGGACTACCGCGACAACGACCTCGGCCAGTACCACGAAGTGTCGATCGCCTTCTTCGTGCGCCGCCGCGGCGAGCGGCGCACGCCGCTGACCAACGTCGCCGACTTCTGCCGCGGCCGCCTGGCGACCTACATCCGCCACCTGCCGGTCGACGGCGCCTTCACCTGCGAGGCCGGCGCGACCATCTGGGGCTTCCCGAAGACGGTGCAGCGCATCGACCTCGACCGCCGCCCCGAGCGCTGCACCTGGACGCTGACCATGGACGGCCAGCACGTCCTGACGCTGAGCCTCCCCGCCGGCGGCGCCCGCACCCTGCCGGCGCAGGCGCTCACCACCTTTTCGCTCATCGGCGGCGCCCCGCACGCGACGCCGTTCACCTCTGCCGCCGAGGGCGTCGGTTTTCACCTCGGCGGCGCCGAGCTTCAGCTCGGCGCCCATCCCATCGCCGACGAGCTGCGCAGCCTCGGCCTGCCCAAGCGGGCGCTGATGACGATGTGGATGGAACGCATGCACGGCTCCTTCCATGCTGCCCAGCCACTGGCTGCCCAGCCGCTGTGATCCACGACGCCGTTATCGTCGGCGCCGGTGTCGCCGGCGCCACCATCGCCAACACCCTGGTGCAGGCCGGGTTGCAATGCGTGCTGCTCGAGGCCGGCCGCGACTTCAGCCCGGAGACCTTCCCGCGGCACGAGGTCGACGCCACTTCGCTGCTGTATTGGGGCGGCGGCCTCGAGCTGACCAGCGACGCGGCCCTCGGCCTGTTGCGTCCGAAGGCGGTCGGCGGCGGCTCGGTGGTGAACCAGGCGCTGCTCGACCGCTTCGACGACGACGCCATCGACAGCTGGCGCGAGCGCTCCGGCGTCGCGTTCTTCAGCCGCGCCGGCCTCGATCCCTGGTACGAGCGCGTCGAGCGCCAGATGAGCATCACCACCGTCCCCGAGCAGTTCGCCAACGGCAACGCCGTCGTCTTCCGTGAGGGTTTCGCGCGCAACGGCTACCGCAGCGCCCCGCTGGTGCGCGGCCAGCGCGACTGCCGCTTCGGCGACGGCAACTCGTGCATCGAGTGCCTGCGCGGCTGCCGCATCGAGAGTAAGCAGAGCATGCCGGTGACGCAGTTGCGCCGCGCCCGCGCCGCCGGCCTGACGGTGGTGGCGGAGTTCGAGGCGCAGCGCGTCGAGCTCCAGGGCGATACCGTCGCCGTGCACGGCGTCGGTATCGACGGCGCCGCGGCCAGCTATCGCTGTCGCCGCCTGATCTGTGCCGCCGGGGCCATCGGCAACACGCGCCTGCTGCTCGCGTCGGGCTTCGCCGCGCGCCTGCCGCGGCTCGGCTACGATTTCTACACCCACCCGCAGTTCATGACCCTCGGCGTCTACGACCACCCGATCGACGCGCACCGCGGGCCGCTGCAGTCGTACAAGTCCGACGACCCGGGCTTTCGCCGCGCCGGTTTCAAGTTGGAGAACATCTTCGCCCCGGCGGCGGCGATCGCTATTCTGCTGCCCGGCTTCGGGGCCGACCACCTGCGCCGCATGCGCGAGATCACCCACTTCGCCTGCGTTGAAGTGGCGGTGCGCGACACGCAGCCGGGGCGGATCCGCGTCGGCCGGCGCGGCGCGCCGATCGTCGACAAGGTGCTCAACGCCGAGGACCGCCGCCGCCGCGACCGCGGCCTGGCGGCGATCCGCAACATTTTTCTCTCCACCGGCGCGCGCGAGATCGTCGACGGCGCCGTCGCCATCGGCCTGCACCTGATGGGCGGCTGCAACATCGGCGTCGATCCGGCGCGCTCGGTGACCGGCCCCGATTTCCGCCTGCACGGCTTCGACAACATCTACGCCGCGGACTCGAGCATCTTTCCCAATGCGCCGGGGATCAATCCGTCGTTCACCATCATGGCGCTGGCCGGCATGGCGGCCGAGCGCATCGTCGCCGACGCGCGCGCATGAAGGGTGATATGCGAGAGGGCCAGGGTGAGGGGGTGAGAACCGTACGGAGCGTACACCGATGCCCCTGACTCCCATCCAGCAGGCCGGTCTGCGCAAGCTCGGCGACGTCATGATCCCCGGCGACGAGGTGTTGCCGTCGTTCTCCGCCTGCGGCTGCGCCGCGCACGTCGAGCGCATGCTGGCGCACATGAACGCCGGCGACCGCGACGGCGTCACGGCGCTGCTGACCGTCGTCCGCTTCCTGCCGCGCTTCGTCATTCGGGCCGTGTTGCACGCCGCGGTGCGCGGCGCGGCGGCGCCGGGCCCGCTCGGCGCCGCCTGCCGCACGCTCAACTTCGGCGTCAAGGGCGTCGTCATGACGCTCTACTACTCGGGCATCGACGACGGCGACCGCATCCTGCCGGCGATAGGCTGGGACGCCCGCGTCGAGGGCGCGCCGTGGGCCGACGACGCGCCGCTGCCGCCGCAGGCGTCGACGGTGGTGACGCCGAAGATCGCGTCCGTCGCGCCGAGCGCGGCCGAGGCCATGGCACGCGCCCGCGCCGGTGCCATCGGCCTGGCGCGCCTGACGGTCGCCGAGCGCCTGGCGCACCTCGCCGCGCTGCGCGCCGTCATCGTGCGCCGGCGCCAGGAGATCGTCGGGCGCATCCAGCACGACACCGGCAAGAGCCGCGCCGATGCGCTGATCTCGGAGATCTTCGGCGTCCTCGACAACCTCGACTGGCTCGAGCGCCACGCCGGCGCCGCCCTCGCCGACCACAAGGTGCAGACGCCGCTGGCGTTGACCGGCAAGCGCAGCGAGACGTGGTGCGAGCCGCTCGGCGTCGTCCTGGTCATCTCGCCCTGGAACTATCCCTTCTATCAGGCGATCGTGCCCATCGCCTGCGCGATCGCGGCGGGCAACAGCGTCGCCTACAAGCCGTCCGAGCACACGCCGCTGACCGGGTTGGTCGAGGACCTGCTCGCCGAGGCGCAGTGGCCGCCGGCCTGGGTGCAGGTGGTGTATGGCGACGGCGCCGCCGGCGCCGCGCTGCTGGCCGAGAAGCCCGACAAGGTCTTCTTCACCGGCAGCACGCGCACCGGGCGGCGCATCTTGGCGCAGGCGGCCGAGCACCTGATCCCGGTCGAGCTCGAGCTCGGCGGCAAGGACGCGATGATCGTCTTCGCCGACGCGACGCTGACGCGCGCCGCCGCCGGCGCCGCCTGGGGCGCGCTGACCACCACCGGCCAGTCGTGCACCTCGGTCGAGCGCGTCTACGTCGAGCGTTCCGTCTACGACGCCTTCCGCGACGAACTGGTGCGCCAGGTGCGCGCGCTGGTGCAGCGTGTCGATCGCCAAGGGGACGTCGATGGCGACGCCGATCTCGGCGCCGATCTGGGCGAAATGACGACCGACGCCCAGGTGCGCATCGTCGCCGCGCAGGTGGCCGATGCGAAGGCCAAGGGCGCCGCCTTCCTCACCGGCGCCGACTGGGACGGCGTCTCGCGCCTCATCCCGCCCATGGTGATCGACCGCGTGCGCGACGACATGCTGATCGCGCGCGAGGAGACCTTCGGGCCGCTGATCCCGCTGCTGCCCTTCGACAGCGAGTCCGAGGCCATCGCGGGCGCCAACGATTCTCCGTACGGCCTCACGGCGAGCGTCTGGACGAAGGACCTCGCGCGCGCCCGCCGCGTCGCCCGCGCCCTACGCGTCGGCGGCGTCTCGATCAACAACGTCATGGCCAGCGAGGCCAACCCGGCGCTCCCCTTCGGGGGCGTCAAACACAGCGGCTTCGGCCGCTACAAGGGCGAACTCGGCCTGCACGCCTTCTGTAACGTGAAATCGGTGCTGCTCGACAGGGACAGCGGCAAGATCGAGGCGAATTGGTATCCCTACACCGCCGAGAAATACCGCCGCTTCGACGCGCTCATCGACGCACTCTTCGCCCAGCGCGGCGTGCGGCGCCTGGTACGGTTCGCCCTCGCCGGGCTCAAGCTCGAACAGCAAGCCAAGAAGCCGCGCCGATGACCAGAGGCTTCACACGGAGGCACGGAGAAACGGAGAAGTGCCGGCCTCTCCGTATCTCCGTGCCTCCGTGTGAGTGTTTGTTCTGAATGGTCTCGCTGGTGACGGGCGCGGCGGGCTTCGTCGGTCAGGCGGTGGTGCGGCGGCTGCTCGCCGACGGCGAGCGGGTGCGGGCGCTGGCGTTGCCGGGCGAGCGGCGGCTGCCGCAGTTGCGGGCGTTGGCGGCGGAGGTGGTCGAGGTCGACATCACCGACGCGGCGCGGCTGGCGCCGCACCTGGTCGGCGTCGAGCGCGTCTTCCACGTCGCCGGGCTGGTGCACGGCTTTCACCCCTGGGCGCGCTATCGCGCCCTCAACGTCGGCGGCACCCAGACCGTCGCCCGCGCCGCGCAGGCCGCCGGCGTGCGGCGCCTGGTGCACGTCAGCACCAGCGATGTGTTCGGCATGCCGCCGCGGCGCGCCGTCTCGACGCCGACCTTCGACGAGGCGACGCCGCTGTCGCCGTGGCGCGAGCCGTACCCCGACACCAAGATCGAGGCGGAGCGGTGGCTGTGGCAGTTCCACCGCGACAGCGGCCTGCCGGTGTCGGTCATCTACCCCTGCTGGGTCTACGGCCCCGGCGACGAGGCGCTCTTTCCGGGCTTCGCCGAGGCGCTGCGCGACGGCCATCTGGTCTTCTGGCAGCGCGACACGCGCCTCGCCTGGGTACACGTCGACAACCTCGCCGACGCCATCGTGCTGGCCGGCACTGATCCCGCCGCCGTCGGCCACGGCTACCTGGTGCATGACGACGCCGACGGTCCAACCCTCGAAGAGGTCTGCGCGCGCCTGGCCGAGATCCTCGCCGTGCCCTTCCGGCCGCGCTACGTCCCGTACCCCGTCGCCCTCGCCGCCGCCGCCGCGCTGCAGGCTGCCTGGCGCGTCCTGCCGCTGCGCGGCGCGCCGCCGCTGCTCACCAACGACGTCAAGTCCTTCGGCCATCGCTGGCGCTTCTCCAACGCCCGCCTGCGCGCCCTCGGCTGGACGCCGCGCCTGCGCACCGCTGACGGCATGGCGCAGGCATTCGCCTGGTTCGCCAGCCGGGCGGAGGGCGCGGCCCCGTCACCGCCATCCAGCGCTGCGGCGCGGGGCTCGACACCAACGTCCACTTCCATACCCTGACTGCAGCGCCGGAGAGCGCGGCGCAGCGGTCGAGCCAGTCGATCGCCGGCCCGGCCAGTGTGTCATCGGAATCGAAGAGGACGCCGTCGACCTGCAGCGAAGGTTTGTCGCCGCGCCCTTGACAGTCTGCGCGGCGGGGCGGATCGTCCGGCACGCGCGGCGCGGGCAGGCCCGACGAACCCAGTCAGACGAGGAGGTTCCATGCAGCGGTTCCCCATGTTTCTGGTGGCGGTACTCATCTCGGTTCCGGCCCTCTGCCAGGCGGGCGACACTCGATACCTGGCTGGCTGCGCCGACGACGCGGCGGCGGTCAAGGGCGATCCGGGCGGTGCGTCCGCTGACCAGGTCGGCGCGGACGGCGCAACGGCCGACGAGCGCGGCACCGTCAAGGGCTCGAAGAGCAACAGCAGCGAGCGCGGCACCACCGTCAAGAGTTCAAAGAGCAACTCGTCGGAGTGATCGGGACAAGTCACGCCGCGTCCGCACCCGCGGTGCGCCGCTTGCGTGCGATGCGCGGGCGGCGGGACCCGCCGGCGCCGGTCCCGGTCTGTGCCGTTGACCCGCTGTCCTGCCTGCAGTACGGCCGCGGCGAGCGTGCGCGGAGGCTTGAGATGATGCGACGGTGGAACTATCGCGGACTGGTCGTGATCGGAGCGTTGTTGACGACGGCCGGTTGTGGAGTCGACATCATGGTGACGGCCCCCAGCGTCGCTCCGGCGGGGCAGACGCAGTCGATCCAACTCAAGGTGACGAACATCTCGGCCTGCCCGTTGGCGAACATCGAGGGTGGTTTGGGTGCAGACTTGCTGCTGGCCCCCTACGTGCCTGCGAGTGCGGTCGAAGAGTCGCCGCTGCTATTCTTCTGCGAAATCGGCAATGCACCGCCCGCCTATACGGCCTCAGCCAGCCTGTCCGGCGCGGAGCAGGCGGCGACTGCCGCCGCGGCCCGCGAGCAGGTCATGCAGATCATCGCGGCGGCCGGCGCCACGGCGACGACCTGCAGCGGCAGCGGCGTCGTCTGCGGGACCGACGCCGAGGAGGCGGGGAGTAGCGTCGGCTGCGTGCTGCCGCCGCTCGCGCCGGGCGCGATGGCCAGCCTGGACTGCCAGGCAACGGTGCCGGTGACCAGCACCGGCAAGGTCTACACGCTGGCCTTCGTCAACCTGATCGCGGCGGGGGTCTGCAAGGCGGGTGTCGGGCAGGGCGCGGCGTGCGCCGACGACGCGGCCTGCGGTGTCACGGGCGTCTGCGGCGACGGCATCTGCCAGGGGGGCATGAACGCCGGCAACGGCTGCGACGATAGCTCCGAGTGCGGCCTCCAAGGCACCTGCGTCCTGTGCGATCAGGACACCGGATTCGGCTTCGGCTGCGCCGAGGCCGAGGTGGTAGCGCTGCCACCCGCCCCGGCGCCGGCTGCCGCACCCTGGGCCCTGGGGGCGGGACTGGCGGCACTGCTGACCGTCGCCGCCGGACAGCTCTACCGCCGTTCGGCGCGCTGAGCCGTCGCGTCAGCCGGCCGCCGGCCACCACCGCGGCGCCGCCGCCGGTTTCGCCGTGTCCTGACGGCGGCGCATCATCGCAGGTCGACGCCGGTGTCCAGGAAGACGCGCGCGAAGTAGTCCGCCTCGGACACGATGCCGCTGAGGCCGACCCACTCCGCGTCGCTCAGGGCGGCGCGCCAGCCGATGAACGGCAGCGCGTCCGGGCCGACCGGGAAGCGCAGGCGCGCGTCGTCGGTCTCGATCAGGTAGCGGAACAGCTCGGCGACCAGCGACGGCGCCGCCGTCGGCTTGTTGGGGTTGCCGAAGAACCTGTGCATCCGGCGGCCATGCGGATACGCCGTCGTGGGGTCATAGGCGGGCAGGTTGGTCGTCGCCATCGCCGTGTCGATGATGCCGGGCTCCACCAGGGCGACGCGGATGCCGAAGCCCTTCACCTCCTGCGCCAGGGCCTCGCTGAACCCCTCGAGGGCGAACTTCGACGCCGTGTAGGCGCTCTCCGCGAAGAAGGCGATGCGCCCGGCGATCGAGGTGACGTTGATGATGCACCCCGCGCCGCGCTGGCGCATCGACGGCAGTACCTGCTTGATGCAGCGCACGGCGCCGAAGTAGTTCGTCTCCATGACGCGCCGGAACTGATCGAGGCTCTCGTCCTCGACGGCGTTGATGCTGAGAATGCCGGCGTTGTTGATCAGCACTTCGATGGAGCCGCGCATCTGGCCGAACACCTCGGCCACCGACGCGTCGTCGTCCACATCCAGTGGTAGGACCGTCAGCGGCAGCTTGGCGGTCCTGGCGATCTGCTCGAGCTCCGAGGCGCCCGGTGTACGCATGGTGGCGATCACCTCGTGCCCGGCGCGCGCCAGGAACAGCGCCGCCTCGTAGCCGATTCCCTTGCTCGTTCCCGTGATCAGGATCTTTGCCATCGTCGTCTCCTCAGACTGTCATTCTCAAGCGCACGGGCGTCGCGCAATCGGTGCAGCTCACGCGCGGCGAACGCCTGCACCGCACGCCGAATCGCCGCCGAGCGATTCGGCAGATCCGCCGAAGACTCCATGCCCGCCGCGCCACGCCGCTGGCAGGGTGAAGCGGAACGTTGCGCCGGCGTCGGCCGGCAGCGCCTCCAGGCGGCCGCCGTGCGCTTCGATGATCGAGCGGCTGATGGAGAGGCCCATACCGAGGCCGTGCCGCTTGGTGGTGAAGAAGGGAGCGAAGACATCGGCCGGCGGCCCCGGGAGGCCGGCGCCGTTGTCGCTGACGGCGACGGCGACCGCGCCGGATTCAGTCGTCGTGCGCAGGACAACGCGGCGGGCGCCGGCGCTGCCGGCCGACGCTTCGATGCCGTTGAGGAGCAGGTTGATCATCACCTGCTCGATCTGCGTCGGGTCGCCCGCCACCGCCGGCAGGGCGCCGGCGAGTTCGAGGTCCAGCGCGACGCTGTGCTGGCGCGCCTCGCTCTCGAGCAGGCGCGCGCTCGCCTGCGCCAGCGCATTGATGTCGAGAGCCTCCTGGTGCGGCTCGTCCTTACGCATCTGCTCGCGCAGGCGGCGGATGATCTCGCCGCCGCGCAGCGCTTCGGCGGCGATCTGTTCAATCACCGGCAACAGCGCCGCCGGCGTGACGGTCTCGGCCTGCAGGCGGCGCACGGCGCCCTGGGCGAAGTTGGCGATGGCGCCGAGCGGCTGGTTGATCTCGTGCGCCAGGCCGGCCGCCATCTCGCCCATGGTGCCGAGGCGCTGCACATGCGCCAGCTCGGTCTGATGCTGGCGGTGCAGCTGTTCGTCGCGCTTGCGCTGGCTGATGTCGCGGCTGAACACCGTCGCCCCGACGACACGGTCGCCGGCGCGGACGGGATGGAGCGCAACCTGCGCGTGGCGGACCCCGTCGGGCGCCTCGACGGCGAGCTCGACCTGCACCGCTTCGCCGGCGAAGGCGCGGTCGTGGAGGCCGCGGACGACCTTCCAGACGCGCGCCGACTCGTCGCGAAACGGCGAGTCCGGCGTGAAGGCGGCGCCGAGGTGGATACCGAGGCGGTTGCGGGCGATGCGGTTGATCACGTTGACGCGCCCGGCGCGGTCGACCGACCAGATCGCATCGGTGGTGTTCTCGATCACCGATTCGAGCTCGGCGGTGCGCGCCGCGACACGCTCCTCGAGGGCGGCGTTGAGCTGCGCCAGGCGCGCCTCGGCGCCGCGCCGCCGCTGATTCTCCGCCTCGAGCACGCGTCCCTGGCGCCGCAGTTCGGCCGAGAGGACCAGCGACGCGACGAGCGCCACGACGACGGCGCCCGCCGACTGCAGGGGCACCGCGGCGAGGCCGCCGTCGACCAGCGCGGCATTGGCGACGATGGCGGCGCCGCACAATCCCGCCGCGGCGCTCTGCGCCGCCATGCCCCACGGCATGGTGGCGCCGACGGCGAGGGCGAGAACGAGGCAGAACAGGGCGGCGATAAGTCCGCTGCTCCTCGGCGACGTCGAAAAGGGCAAGCGGCCGCCCCGCCAAGCGCTGGCGCGAGGGCTGGCCGCCGCCGACTACCGCCGCCGGGTCACGGGCCGCAGTTGCCGCCCGGGACGTTGTTGACGGCGTCGACCGCGCCGTTCAGGGCGGCGCTGAGTCCGTCCTTCAAAAGCGCGTTCAGCGGCCCCTTCTTCTCGGCGCTGGCCAGCACCTTGCCGATGCAGGCGACGAAGAAGGGATCGGTGCCGCCGGCATCGGGCGGCGCCGTCACCGGCAGGTGGCAGACCGAAGCGTCCGTCAGCCCGCCGTTGCCCTTCTTGTTCTTGAAGTCGGCCTCGCAGGCGCCCATGCATTTCAGGGATGCGAGCGCGAACTTGCCGTAGCGGGCCGACTCGGCAAGGCAGCTCGCATTGTCGGTGCAGCCGGTGAGGACGGGGATGATGCTCCCCTGCAGGTTGACGGTCGCCCGCGTTCCCGTGTCACCGAGGGTGAAGTCCTGGTACGCCTGCAGGTTGGCGCACGGCTGCGGCCCCGCCGTGACCGGATCGCAGTCGCCGGGGCAGCCGATGCTCTGGTAGGTGAGCACTCCGGCCTTCTTGGAGAGGTCTCGTGCGCGAGCATGGGCGGATGCCCGCCGCGTCAGCTACTGTCGGGCGCAATGGCACACAGCACTCATCGCTTGAGGCCGTTGGCGGAAAACCTCTGGGTCGCCGACAGGCCGCAGTATTTCTACGGGCTGCCGGTCGGCACGCGCATGACCGTGATTCGCCTGTCGGGCGAGCGGTTGCTGCTCCACTCCCCCGTGCCGCTGGATGCCGCGCTGCGGGCCGAGCTCGATGCGCTCGGACGGGTCAGCTACGTGGTCGCGCCCAATCGGCTGCACCACCTCTACGCCGGGAACGTCGGCAGGGACTATCCGGCGGCGCGGCTGTGGATCGCCCCGGGGCTCGATCGCAAGCGCCCCGACCTCGCCTACGTCGCGGTGCTCGACGACGATCCGCCCGAGGAATGGTGCGACGAGGTGCGGCAGATCTTCTTCCGCGGTCGCCCGTACGAGAACGAGGTGGTGTTCTTGCACGCCGGCAGTCGCACCCTGGTCCTCTGCGACCTGGCGTTCAACTTCGGGCCGACGGCCGCGGCGCCGACGCGGTGGCTGATGAAGCTGCTGCGCAGCTACGGGCACTTCGGGCCGTCCACGCTCGATCCCTTGCTCATCCGCGATCGGGGCGCGGCGCGCGAGAGTCTCGAACGTATTCTCGCTTGGGACTTCGACCGCGTCGTCGTCGCGCACGGCGATATCCTGGAGAGCGGTGGTCGCGAAGCGCTGCGCGCGGGGTACGCCTGGCTCCTCGCCCGCAGGGAGTAAACCGTCAGCGCGCCGGCGGGCGCTCGATCTTGTCGCCGGCGACGCTGCCGCACTGCGTGCAGACGTAGTCGAACTTCTCGCCCTCGCTCAACACCAACAGCAGCCGCTTGCGCTCCGGCTGCGCCGTGCGGCAGGTCGGGCAGAGGAGCAGCGACGCTTCGAGCTGGTCGAACTGCTTGGCCACGCTGCCGTTCCTGACTGAACGCCGCCCGCAGCACAATGCCGGCCGGTGGCGTGACCCCGATCGGCGTCCGCTGCTGTTCGCCTCTGTTTCGCGATAACACTTGCACCCGTCATGGTGACTCCCCTGCTCGAGGCGGCGATCGCGGCGCGTGCGCCGCTGGTCGACGCGGCCCACGAGACGGCATTCCGGCTGCTCAACGGTTTCAGCGAGGGGCTGCCGCAGCTGGTCCTCGACGTCTACCGGCGCTGTCTGCTGCTGCACGACTACACGCCCGGTGGCGACCCTCAGCTGACCGCGCAGGCGCTTGCCACGGCGCGCGCGCAGCTGCCGTGGCTCACCAGCGCGGTGGTGAAGGTGCGCGACGGGGCGCCCGCGGCGCGTAATGGGCACGTCGTCTTCGGCGCGCCGGGCGACCTACCCGACAGAGTGCTCGAGCACGGCGTGTGGTACGCGCTGCAGCTCACCCTGCACCGCGACGCCTCGTTGTATCTGGATACTCGCCCCCTGCGCACCTGGGCGAAGGAGCGGCTGCGCGGCGCACGCGTGCTCAACACTTTCGCCTATACCGGTAGCCTCGGCGTGGCGGCGCGTGCCGCACCGTGCGGGCAGATCATCAGCACCGACGCCAACCGCCAATTTCTGGCGATCGCCGAGGCGTCGTTCGCCCTGAACGGGTTCGACGTGCCGCGGCGCGACGTGCGCGTCGACGACTTCTTCTCAGTCGTGGCGCGTCTCAAGCGCGAACAGGCGCTCTTCGACTGCGTCTTCGTCGATCCGCCGGTGTACGCGAAGAGCGACAACGGCGTCGTCGATCTGCAGGCCGGCATGGGCGCCCTGATCAACAAGGTGCGCCCGCTGGTCGGCCACGGCGGCGCGCTGGTCCTGGTCAACAACGCCGTCTTCGTCTCCGGCGCGGCGTACCAGGGGCTCCTCGACTCGCTCTGCGACGGAGCCTACCTCAGCCTCGAGACGCGCATCGACGTGCCGGCGGACTGCACGGGCTACCTCCGCGTCACCGCGCCGCCGGCCGACCCGGCGCCCTTCAACCACTCGACCAAGATCGCCATCCTGCGCGCGACGCGCAAAGACGGCCGCCGCGCCGAGGCGGCCATCGGGCTGCAGGCCGCCGGCGGCCGCACTGCGACGTGATCGGCGCCGCGATCGTCGGTGTCGATCTGCGCGAAGATCTGTCCGGCCCGCCATCGCCTCAGGCCCAGGGATCGTAGGTGCCGAAGCTCCAGACCTGACCTTCGGGGTCACGCGCGCAGTACTCGCGCGAGCCGTAGTCCGTGTCGCGCGGGCCGTAGACGATCTCGGCACCGGCGGCCGCGGCCCGCGCGCAGTGCGCGTCGGCGTCGGCGATGACGACGTAGACGCCGCCGCTATTGCCGCCGAGCGTGCGCACGGTCGTGACGATCTGTCCCCATTCGTCGTCGCGCGCCGACCCGCACATGATCATGCCGGTGCCGCAGGAGAGCTGGGCATGGGCGACGGTTCCGTCGTCGCCCGGCACGACGAAGTGGCGCGCGAAGCCGAACGCGTCGCACAGCCACTCGATCATCCGCGGCGCATCCGCATAGCGCATGGTCGCAATCATGGTGCTCGTCATGGCGGTGGTCCTCCCGGGGGCGATGCCTAGCGATCGCGCGGCGCGCCGCGCATCTCGACGGCGCGCCGCTCGGCCTTCTCCCACATGCGGATGTAGGCCTCGGCCGAGCGGAAGAGGGGCTCCAGATCGGCGTCGCTGACGCCGTCCCGGCGGACGTCCTCGATCAGGTCGGGCAGCAGGCCGATGTGCGCCAGGCCCTCGCTGTTGAAGTCGAGCGTCCGGCGGCCGACCTTCGGCTGCTGGAACGTGACGTCGCCGGCATAGGACGTGAAGGGGTAGGTGAGCGGATCGCTCTGCGGCGTCGCGCCGCAGCCGCTCCTGGCGCCGAAGCGGGGTCCATGGGCACCGGCGAAGCCGTTCAAGTCGAGTCCGAAGCCGAGACCCGGGTAGCCGCCGTTGTCGCGGACGCGCTGCAGACGCGACTGAAAGCCGTCGTCGACCGTCGCCGGCGTGGTGGCCGACCGGCAGCTCGAGAAGCCCGACGTCGAGATGCCGCCGAGCGCGAAGAGGCGGCCGGAGTTGTCGATGCCGTGCGTGCCGGCGGCCGGATAGTCGTTCGCCTCGAGGATCTCGAAGGCGCGGCGATAGGACTGGCGCGGCAGGTGGTCGAGCTCGACGATCATGCCCTTGGCGAGCATCCGCTCGATGAGGAACTCGCCGAGCGGCGTCAGGCCGGCCGCCTGGCAGTGATTGTCCTCTCCCGGGACCGGCGGTGCCGTGAGCCGGTCGAGGAACGGCGCGAAGGTGGCGATCGGGTCGAGGAAGAACGAGCTGAAATCGTTCGGCGCCGGCGCGAAGTAGTCGAGGCGCGGCTCGTTTATGCCGGGCAACGTCATCTGGCCGCGGTCGAACACCGTCGGCACGGTCGTGTCGCATGTGGTCGTGAAGTTGGAGAAGTGGCCGGTCTGAATGATGTTGCCCAGCTCGATGAAACCCTTGTGGCCGTCGCCGGCGGAGAACGCGTTGTCGTACTTGTGGACCGGGAACATCACCCGCACGCCGAGGTCGTGGTAGTGATCGAGTCGCTCCTGCACGAAGGCCTCGGTGCAGGCGGGGAACTCCGCGCTCGGCGTCAGGAAGCAGTTGAACAGGTTCGACGTCTCGATGCCCAGCACGACCGCCATCTTGCCGGCCTGGATGACCTCGCGCGCCGCCGCCGGCGAGGTGACGACGCGGAACCATCCCCGGCCCGGCCCGCCCTCCTGCGCATCGATGTAATCCTGCATGCGGTAGACTTCGACCAGCTGGCGGTCGACGGCGACCATGTCGTTGCACGCGTAGCGGATCGGCTGAATGCCGCCGCGGCCGAGCAGATCGCAGATGATCTGATTGTTGACGGCGTGCTGCACGACCAGTCGCAGGCCGCCGAGGTACGCGCGCTCGAGCCACTTGTAGTACTGCACCTGGTGGGTCGAGCTGTCGGGGGCGCTCGGCCAGGTGGTGAAGTCTGGATATCCGGCGGTGAAGTGGTTGAACTCCGGCAGCCGGCCGGTGGCCAGTGCCGCGATGAAATCCTCGAGCTTGATGTCGCCGCCGGCGTCGAAGCCGGCGCCGAACAGATCGGCCCGGCCCTCTTCGCCGTGGAACCGCTCGCAGCTGCCGAGGGCGTGTTCGACGCCGAGCGGGTGGAACGGGGCACCGTGGAAGACGCCGCCGCCGCCGAAGCCGAAGTTGGCGAGGATGTGGGAGTGGGCGTCGCTGAAGCCGAACACCGCGCCGTCAGCGAACTGGGTGCGCGCCACCGCGCCGCTGGCGAAGGTGTCCTCCTCCGGGAATTGGGCGCAGCCGCCGCGCCGGCGCAGCAAGATCGGCGCGCCCTCGGCGGCGACGCCGCCGGCGGACAGGTAGCGGCCGCTCTTGCGGTGGCGCAGGAGGAAGCGGTCGTCATCCGGGGCGGGCTGCAGATCCCACTCCGCTGCCGACTGGAACGCGTCGTCGACGGTGGTGACGTCCGATTCGAGGCTGAGCGCGCGCGCCAGGCTGGTGCCGTCGGAGACCAGGTAGCCGCCGGCGTCGTCGAACAGCAGGTAGCTGCCGAGCCGTGACGGCTTGAGGAAGAACGCGGTGGCTTCGGCCTCTGCGGCGGTGAAACCGAACCCGGCGCCGTCGCGGGCCAGGAATCCGGCAGCCCCCTCGACGGCGTAGCAGCCGTTGGCGACCCGGTAGATGTCCTCGGCATCGCGCGTGGCGGTGGGCGTGACAGTCGCCGTGACAGTCGCCGTGGCGGTCGCCGTGACGGTCGAACTCGGCGGCACGGTGGCCGTCGCGGTACGCGTCGCGGTGGCCGCGGCGGTAGGCGTGACAGTCGCCACCGCTGTCGGCGTCGCACGCGGTGAGTCGTCGTCATCGCCGCAGCCGGCGACGATCAGCAGCGACGGCGAGGCGAGCAGAGCGAGGCGTCGGGTCATGTGGGTCGTGTGCATGTCGCCGCGGGTCTAGCCGTCGGCCGGGCGTGACGCAAAGGCGCCTGCCGTCGGGGCATCGTGAGGGCCTTCCCGGCCCGGCGCGACCGCGAGGGCTCCTGACCGCACACGAGCCGAGCCGCGCGGTCATCCCAGACGCCGCCTCGCGGCGCGGCGGCGAGCGCCGACCTGCGCCACGTCAGCCCCGCGCCAGGCGTCGAATCTCCTCGATCTCCGCGGCGAATGCCTGGCGCATCGACGTCTGCCCCGGCAGCTCGGCCAGCGGCGCGACGCACCCCATCGCCTCGGCGTCGGGGTGAATGGTGATGCGCAGGCGGTGTCCGGTTGCGTCGAGGACCAGCGGCCAGTGGCGGCAGGCGCGCGGCTTCACGGCGCTGACGTCGCGACCGGTCTGCAGCGCCGTGTGGTGGATGGCGCACAGGGCGCGTCCAGCGCGGCGGAAGAGGAAGGGACAGGTGCCGCGCTCGTCGCGCGGTTCAATCAGAATCCCCGCCGGCTCATCGGCGAAGACGTCGGCATACCCGTTCGGCTCACGCAGGCGCGGAACCAGGCGGGCAAGCTCGATCAGGAGCGAGTCGATGACGCGCATCTCGCGGCGCGACACGCTCACCGCCGTGCCCACGCAACAGGTGCGATCGCTGGGGCAGCCGTTCGGGTGACACCGGTAGGCGAGCCGAAACAGGGATGCGTCGATGTCGATGCGAGGGGTTGCCGACCGGATTGCCATCGGAGATCTCCGCCAGAACGTCAGATCGTGTCGAGCGACGGCGCGGGCTGCTGGGGACGAGGCGCAACCCGTCTTACCGGTTGTACGCGTCGGTCCCCGATCGGCTGGCTCGGGCAGAGGCCGTCGAGGCGTCGGGCAGGTGCGATTGCGCACCGCTGTAGGCCACGGTCGCGCCGCGTGATGCCTGACACTGCTGGGGATTGTTCGCGCACAACGTCTGCCCGGCGCTGCATTCATTGCCGCAGATGGAACAGTCGGCGGCGGGGTTGCCGCCGAGGGACACGCACAGTGCACAACCAGGGTCGGGCGCGCCGCATTGCACGTTGCCGTCACGAAAGGCACAGGCGCAGCACGTGCACGCGGTCGCGGGGGCTGATGGGCACGCCGCTTGTCCCAGCGCGATATTCACCGCGCCAATGAGTTGGGCGATGGTCACCGTCCCCTGCGGACCACAGAAACATTCACCCGTGGTGTCGCATTGGGCGTTGGCGATACCCGCCGCAAAGAGGAGGGCGGACACAACAGACATCGCCCGGGTACGCGCGATCATAACTCGAGTCCCACCGGGCGCATGAAGCCCGCGCCGAACAGCCGCCTCGCGCTACTGCAGGGGTGTAGCGTTTGCAACCGGGTGTTGAGTTTGTGTCCTCAGATCGACGATGGGCGCGGACCGTCACCGGGCCGCCTCGTCCGCGCCAGCGCCGCCGTCGCCGCCCGGGCGAGGGATGACGTTGAATTGTCCGTGAAGATCAGTGCGGGCATGTTACCGACGCCTGTGGTGACGTCGGTGCAGCCGCACACGGCGGCTTCGAGCGCCGGGTTCGGCGTCCCCGCGGTCTCGTTCGCGCAGACGAAGCTGGTCCCCGCGTTGAACCATTCCGCGGCGATGGCCACCGTACGCGGCAATCGGCCGGCCCCCTGCCAATACTCGTTGGTGTTGAGGACCCGTGCATGTTCGGCTGCGGAGGCGAGGAAACGTCGCCTGTGGCAGGTCGTCTCCATGTCTCCGTTCCTCCGTGTGGAATGTTTATTGTCGGATCTTAAGGATAGTTCACCGTCGCGCGCTGGCCTGGCGCACCGCCGCATCGAGCGCCGACAGGAAGCGCGAACGGTCCGCCGGCGTAAACGGCTTCGGCCCGCCGGTGATCTCCCCGAACGAGCGCAGTTGATCCATCAGGTCGCGGTGCGCGAGGGCCGAGCCGATCGAGTCGTCGGTGAACGGCTTGCCGGTCGGGCTCAGCGCCAGGCCGCCGGCCCTGAGGCTGCGGCTGGCCAGCGGGATGTCGTTGGTGATGACGATGTCGCCGGGCTGCACGCGTTCGGCGATCCAGTCGTCGGCGACATCCGGTCCGGCATCGACGACGATCCTCTCCACGTCCGGCGGTGTGCGGATGAACGCGTTCGCGACGACGCGAACCGGGCAGCCGCAGCGCCGCGCGACCTTGTACACCTCCTCCTTCACGGGACAGGCGTCGGCGTCGACATAGATGGTGGGCGCGCTGGGCACGTTGGCCTCCACGCGCACGGATACGGGAGCCGTTCAACCAGCCTTGAGTCGACAGGGAAGATCGCACACGGAGCAACGGAGCAACGGAGACGGCCTGCTACAGGTGCGCTCTCGTCGCCTGGGCACCAGCGCACTGACGCCGCTGCCGCGGCCGGCGCGGGTGGGGGCAGGGTCGGACCCTCCCGCAATCCGTTGACAGCCGCCGACGTCGCGGGGGAAAGCTGCCGGCTGGGGGGGGCGTGCCATGGCTGCGGAGATCCTTGTCTCGTACGGAAGCGCCGGCGCGCACGCGCCGGCGGCGCCAGCATGTTCGACCTGCTGATCAGGGGGGCGCGGGTCGTCGACGGCACCGGCATGCCGTCGTTCACCGCCGACGTGGCGGTCGAGCAGGGGCGCATCGCGCGCATCGGGCGGGTCGACGCCGACGCGGCGCGAGTCTTCGATGCCGACGGCCTGGTGCTGACGCCGGGATTCATCGACGTGCACACGCACTACGACGCGCAGATCGACTGGGATCCGACCTGCTCGCCGTCCTCGTGGCACGGCGTCACGACGGTGCTGACCGGCAATTGCGGCTTCACCCTGGCACCGGCGCGGGTTGGCGACGTCGCGTGGTTGGCGCGCATGCTCGGCCGTGTCGAGGGCATGGCGCCGGAAGCGCTTGCCGCGGGCCTGCGCTGGAACGGCGGCGGCTTCGGCGACTTCTGGCGCCGCGTCGAGGGCCGCATCGGCGTCAACGTCGGCAGCTACGTCGGCCACTCCGCCATCCGCCGCTGCGTCATGGGCGACGACGCCTCGAGCCGCCGCGCCCGCGCCGACGAGATCGTGGCGATGCAGGCGCACGTGCGCCAGGCGATGCAGGACGGTGCGGTGGGCTTCTCGTCTTCGCAACTCGACATCCACGTCGCCCACGACGGGCGCGAGGTGCCATCCAACCACGCCGCGCCCGAAGAGCTGATCGCCCTGTGTGCCGTGCTCGCCGAGTTCGGCCGCGGCGCCATCGAGTTCATCCCGCGCAGCTTCGTCGAGGGCTACGACGCCGCCGATCGCGCACTGATGCGCAGCATGGCGCGCGTCTCCGGCCGGCCCCTCGAACTCAACACCCTGACGCCGCTGCCCGCCGCGCCCGACGGCTGGCGGCACAGCCTGCGCTTCGCGCACGAGGCCAGTGCCGAGGGGTTGCGCATTCACCCGATGTTCCCGACCAACAGGCTCAACGCCCACTTCGCGCTCGACACGACTTTCCTCTTCGACGAGATGCCGAGCTTCCGCGCCACCCTGACGCTGCCGCCCGATGAGCGCGCCCACCGCCTGCGCGATCCCGCGGTGCGCGCGCAGATGCGCGCCGAGCTCGCCGACCCGACCGGCCGCGCCTTCGTCTTCATCTGGCAGATCTGCGTCGTCGAGGCGGTGCGCGATGCGGCCAACGCCGCCTGGGTCGGCCGCTCGGTGGCCGAGCTCGCCGAGGCGCGCGGCGCCGACCTGCTCGACACCTTCCTCGACATGGCGCTGGCCGAGGATCTGCAGACGCAGTTCCTCGTCGAGGCGCCGGGCGAGGTGTTCGAGGACATGATCACCACCCTGGTGCGCGACCCGCTGGTCATGGCCGGCTCCAGCGACGCCGGCGCGCACCTGCTGTCGTTCGTCGGCGCCGACTACACCACCCGGCTGCTCAGCGAGTGGGTGCCGCGCGCCATTTCCCTCGAGGCCGCCGTGGCGCGCCTGACGATGTTTCCGGCCATGATCCACGGCATCACCGACCGCGGCGTCATCCGCGCCGGCGCCCACGCCGACCTGGTGCTCTTCGACCCTGCCCGCCTGCGCGCCGGCCGCACCCATCTGGTACGCGACTTCCCGGCCGAGAGCGCGCGCTTCGTCGTCGAGGCCGAAGGCTACGCGGCGGTGATCGTCAACGGCCAGACGCTGTTCGAGGACGGCGTCCACACCGGCGCGCTGCCGGGGCAATTGCTGCGCTGACGCGGATATGCCGGTGCGGACTCGCCGGCGGGGGGCCAGTTCGCGATCCCCTCACCCGGTTACGTCGCGCCCCGCCCCGTCCAGTCGGTGGGCGGCAGCGTCGCGGGATCGCGCAGCAGCTCGGCGCCGCGCCGTGCGTAACAGTCGCGCAGCGCGAAGGTCGCGGCGTCGATCGAGGCCGGGCCGCGGCGGATCTCGGCCCAGTGGCGGGCGATGTGGATGTCGGCGACGACCTCCGTGTAGGCGATCGCCAGGATGACCTCGAAGAGCATGCGGGTCAGCGGCGTCGACGGCTCGACCGCCTTGCCGCTGTGCTGCAGCAGCAGCTCCGGGCGCTCGAGCAGTACGCGTTCGATGTCATGCACGGTGGCCCAGTCCTCGACGATGAACACGCCGCCCGGCCGCAGGCGCGGGAAGACCACCTCGAACGACGCCACCGTCGGCTCGAGCAGGTGCGAGGCGTCGTCGATGGCGAGATCGAGCGGTGCGGCGCCGAACTCCGCATCCAGCAGGGCGCCCAGCCGCGCCTTGTCCGCCTGGTCGACGCCGTAGAACGGGCGCACGGCGGCGCGGATCGGCGCCGGTGTCGACGGCGCCGCCAGCCACTGGTCGAGTGGCAGCGCCGCCGCGGCCAGATCGACCGCCACCAGACGCTGCGGCCGTGCCGCCAATGCCAGCAGGGCGGCGCTGCCGCCGTCGTAGATGCCGAGTTCGAGGACCCGCGCCGGCCGCTCGCGTGCGATCAGCCGCAGGTACTTCTCCACCATCCAGCGCGGCTTGAGGATGCGCAGGCGCTGCGGCGATGAGGCCGGAGAGGGATCGACGCCGAGCTCGAAGCCGACCCCGTCGATCTCGACGAGATGGTCGTGGTGCCAGGAAATGGCGACGTCGGTGGGCATCGCCTGTGGCTAGACCGCGGCGCCCACAACCGTCAATCTGTGCCCCCGCATTTCAGCGCCCGCCGGAGCCCAGCTGCCCCAACCCTGCCCAGCAGGTAAGCAGCGGCAACCGGGACGCGTCCCCTGGCGTCGTCGCCTTGTCGCCGCACTGGGTTGCACGGTTCTTGCTGCACGCCGCAGGGGCTTTTCATGAGATGACACGCAATGCCGGCAACGACGATGTCGATGCCCTCCTTGGGCACTTTCGCGCCGCGGCGTCGCCGCTGCGGGCCTTTCTGCGCGATCTGCACCTGCAGTTCCAGGCGCTGCGCGAGGGCCGGGTGGCCGACTACATTCCGGAGCTGAGCAAGGCCGACCCGGACTGGTTCGGCATCTGCGTCGTCAGTACCGACGGCCAGCGCTTCGAATTCGGTGACTTCGAGCAGCCGTTCACCATCCAGTCGATCTCCAAGCCGTTCGTCTACGGCATGGCGCTCGCCGCGCACGGCCGCGAGGCGACGCTGGCGAAGATCGGCGTCGAGCCGAGCGGCGACGCCTTCAATTCGATCGTGCTCGAGGCGGGCACGCACCGGCCGCAGAACCCGATGATCAACGCCGGCGCCATCGCCGCCGCCAGTCTGGTGCCGGGCGAGGGGCCGACAGAGCGGCTGGCCGACGTGCTCGCCACGTTCGCGCGCTATATCGGGCATGCGGTGGCGGTGGACATGGCGGTGTTCACCTCCGAGCGCGCCACCGGGCACCGCAACCGCGCCATCGCGCATTTAATGTTGAATTTCGGCATCATCGACGCGCGCGTCGAGGAGGCGCTCGACCTCTACTTCAAGCAGTGCTCGATCCTGGTCACCTGCCGCGACCTGGCGATGATGGCGGCAACGCTGGCCAACAGCGGCGTCAATCCGGTCAGCGGCGAATCCGCCATCGCCCCAGAATACGTCCGCGACATCCTCAGCCTCATGTACACCTGCGGCATGTACGACTTCGCCGGCGAGTGGGCCTACCGCATCGGCCTGCCGGCCAAGAGCGGCGTCGGCGGCGGCATCATCGCCGTCATACCGGGCGAGGCCGGCGTCGCGGTCTTCTCGCCGCCGCTCGACGAACGCGGCAACAGCGTGCGCGGCATCCGCGTCTGCGAGGCGCTGGCGCAGCGCTACGGGCTGCACGTCTTCGAGTGCCACCGCCCGCACGGTAGCCTGACCGAGGCGATGCGCGCGCGCGGCGGCGCGGGGTCCGGGCAGTGAGCGGCGTCGCGGCCGCGTCGGCGCCGAGCGCCGAGGCGCTGGCGCAGCAGCTCGCCCGGCTCGAGCGCCGCTTCGACGCAGTGGTGAAGGCGGTGATCCCGATCGGCGTGGCGCTGCTCGGGGCGCGCGATTTCCACGCCCTGCTCGACAAGATCCTGCTCGAAGCCAAGGCGCTGTGCCATGCCGACGGCGGCACCCTGTACCTGCGCACCGACGACGACGCGCTGCGCTTCGTCATCATGCGCAACGACTCGCTCGACATCGCCCTCGGTGGCGCCTCCGGCGGCGACCTGCCGTTCGCGCCGCTGCCGCTGCATGACGCCAGCGGCGCGCCGAACGAGCGCAACATCGCCACCTGGGCGGCCCTGCACGCCGAGTCGGTGAACATCGCCGACGCCTACGACGCCGCGGGGTTCGAGTTCTCCGGCACCATCGCCTTCGACCGCCAGACCGGCTACCGCTCGAGGTCGTTTCTCACCGTGCCGCTGAAGAACGTGCACCAGAAGGTCATCGGCGTGCTGCAGCTGCTCAACGCGCAGGATCCCGACACCGGCGCGGTGGTGCCGTTCGATGCCGGCCTGGTGCCGATCGTCGAGGCGCTGTCGATGCTCGCCGCCGCGGCGCTCGACGTCTACATGCGCGAGGACCGGCTGCGCAGCGAGATCCGCGACCTGCATGTGCAGATCGACGAGGTCAAACGCGCCCGCCAGGTCGCCGAGATCACCGATACCGACTACTTCCAGAACCTCAAGCGCAAGGTCCGCGACCTGCGCGAGCGCGACTGACGGCGAGGAGTTCCGTGTCCAAGATCGTCTCCATCCACTCCTTCCGCGGCGGCACCGGAAAATCCAACATTACCGCCAACCTGGCCGTCCTCACCGCCCTCGGCGGCAAGCGCGTCGGCATCGTCGACACCGACGTCCAGTCGCCCGGCATCCACGTCCTCTTCGGCTTCGACGAGGAGCGGGTCGACAAGGCCCTCAACGACTACCTGTGGGGCCGCTGCCGCATCGAGGAGACCGCCTACGACGTCAGTGCCGTGCTCGAGCAGGCGGTCGTCCCGGCGGCGCCCGGGGCGGCGGTGTTCCTCATCCCCTCCAGCCTGCGCACCGGCGAGATCGCCCGCGTCCTGCGCGAGGGCTACGACGTCACCCGCCTCAACGACGGCTTCCGCGAGTTGCAACAAGCGCTCAAGCTCGACTATCTGTTCATCGATACGCATCCAGGGGTCAATGAAGAAACGCTGCTCTCCATCGCCATCTCCGACGCGCTGGTCGTCGTCCTGCGGGCCGACCACCAGGACTACCAGGGGACGGCGGTGACCGTGGACCTCGCCCAACGACTGGAGACACCGCGCATCATGCTCGTCGTCAACAAGGTGCTGCCGCCGATCGACGTCGCGGCGGTCAAGCAGCGCATCGGCGAGTCCTACGGCGTCCCCGTCGCCGGCGTCCTGCCGCTCTCGGAGGATATGGTGCGCCTTGCCAGTAGCGGCGTCTTCTCCCTCGCCCATCCCGACCATCCGGTGACCGACGTCCTGCGCGAGGTGGCGGCGCAGTTGCCCTAGGCGCCGCGTGACCTTCCCCATGCTGGTTCGACTGCTCCACGCCCTCGCGCTGTCCGCCCTGCTCGGTCTCGCCGCCTGCGGCGGTTCCGGCGGCTCATCGCGGCCGCCCGGCACGGCGACGCCGCCGTCGGGCACGCCTTCGCCGGGCACGCCCTCGCCGGGCACGCCGTCGCCGGGTACGCCGTCGCCGTCGCCGCGGCCCGGCACGCCCACCGCGACGGCGGTCGGCACGCCGCCGAAGACGCCGACGCCCGGTGGCTCGCCGTCGCTGCTGCCGCCCATCGTCACCATTGCCCGCGTCGTCTTCCGCGCCAGCAACGGCGAGACGTGCTGCGTCGCCGCCGACCCCATCCTGCTGCCCGTCGACCCGCAGCCCGGGCAGGCGACGCTGGTGCTGGACGACCTGCCGATCGGCCCGGCGACCGTCGAGATCTCCGGCTACACGGAGGACTTTGCGCCGGCGCCGGACGACGTCACGACGACGTGCAAGACCGTCAACACGACCGGCGTGCGTCCCTGCGACGACATCCGCAACGCCTCGGCCGCTTTTGCGAGCGCGCCGAAGCCGATCACCATCTTCTCCGGCGTCAAGGTCAACCTCGGCGAGGTCGAAGTCGCCGCGCTCCCGTTCGTGCTCGAGTTCACGCCGCCGCAGAACATCGAGGTGCCGCTGCCGGTCGATCTCTCGTTCACCGTCGTCGACGCCGAGACGGGCATCGCCGGGCCGTCGGTGGGACTCGAGATCACGCTCGACGTGCCGCAGGGCCAGCCGCCGGTCTTCCGTCCGCTCACCAAGCGCGTGCCGGTGGTGCTCGATCCGTGCCGCGACGGCAGCGGCACGCCGTGCAGCCCGGAGGGCGACTTCGACCTGTCCGGATTCAAGGCGCGTGGCGTAGCGGAGTACCTGTCCTACCTGCCGGCCGGCCCGGTCGCGGCGCGCATCACGGCGCAGAACCTCGCCGATCCGGCGCGCGACCTCGATTTCCGCTACGTGTTCGTCGTTCTGCCCGGGCCGACCGAGACGCCGACGCCGACCAGTACCACTGTCCCCTCGTCGACGCCGACCCGCGTGCCGCCGAGCAACACGCCGACGCCGACGTTCACGCCGACCGAGTCACCCTCGGCGACGGTCACCGCGACGCGGACGCTCAGCGCGACGCCGACCGTCACCGCCACCGTCACCGCGACGCGTGTCAACACGATGACGCCGACGATCAGCCCGACCCGCACCCCGACCGATACGCCGCGGCCGACACCGACGACGCTGTGCAAGTCCGCCCCGTCCGGCGGCTGTGGCACCTCGGGGGCGTCCCTGCTGCGCATCGAGGTCTCCAGAAACTCGATGCTGAGCTGGCGCTGGCTCGATGGCGCGATCCCGCTCGCCGACTTCGGCGATCCGACGAGCACCACCGACTACGCGCTGTGCATCTACGACTCGACCGCCGGTGTTCCCGCACTGGTCTTCGCCGCCCAGGTCGAAGGCGGCGGCGATTGCGCCCGCATGCCGTGCTGGTCCAGGGTTGGCGCTCCGACCAGGGGCTATCGCCTCTCCGACGCCTCGGGCATGCAGTACGGCATGGAACGGCTTCTCCTGCGCGGCGGGCGACTGGGCAGCGACACCCTGCAGGCCGGCGCCGGCGGGGATAACCTGGAACTCCCGCTGCCGGTCAGCATTGATAAGTTCTTTGCCCAGCAGGACGACGTCATCGTGCAGCTGGTGAACAACGTCAACAAGTGCTGGCAGTCGACGTTCCGGCCGCGTGACGTCGTGCACAACCTGCCGGAGCTGTACGAGGCGGAACGATGAGGGGCAGGCTGCCGACGGGTTTGCGGAATCGACGGTCGGCCGTGCTGCTGGCACTGGCACTGGCGCTGGCGCTGTGCGCCCAGGCTGTGCAGGCCAACGAGCAGTCGCAGGCGCTGGCGGCGCGGGCGGTGATCGCCCTCAATGCCGGCAAGACGGCCGAGGCGCTGGAGCTGCTCGATGCCGCCCTGGTGGCCGATCCGGACGACGCCGAGGCGCGCTATCAACGTGGCGTCGTGCGCGCCCGCGGCGGCAACGCCGACGGGGCGATCGAGGACCTGCAGCGCGCTCTGGCCGTGCGGCCGTACTTCCCGAACGCCGCCCTGGAGCTCGGCATCGCGCTGGTCGATGCGGATCGCGCCGTCGACGCCGAGGCGCCGCTGCTGCAGGCGCAGCAGGTGCCGGCGCTCGACGCGCAGGCGTCGTTCTATCTCGGCCTGGCGCAACTGCGTCTCGGCCGCATGGAGATGGCGCAGGCCAGCCTGGCGCGCGCCCGCCAACTCGATCCGACTGTGACCACCGCGACGCAGTATTACGAGGGCGTCATCGCCTTCCGGCAGAACGACTACGAGAGCGCCGAAAAGGCGTTCGCGGCGGTGCGGAGCGAGCGCCCGGACTCCGCCATGGCGCGCGAGTCGGCACAGTACGTCGAGCTCATCGCCGAGGCCCGCGCCGCCGACTACTCGGCCTTCGGCACGGTGGCGGTGGAGTACGACAGCAACGTCAACCTGGGGCCCGCCGTTATCGCGGACCAGGCCGGAGATGCGGGTGAGAAGCCGGAGGGTGACGGGCGCGTCACCCTCAACGCCGGGGCGCGCTGGACGCCGCTGCACGTGCAGCGCTTCAGTCTGTCGGTGAGTTACGAATTCCTCCAGAGCCTGCAGTTCGACCTCACCGGCTACGACCTGATGGACAATCGCGGGGCGCTGCAGCTGCAGTACGATTTCGATCAGGTCTCCTTCGGCGTGCTCGGACGCTACGATTACTACCTGCTCGGCGGTGACAGCTTCCTGTCCGAGTTCACCGCCATGCCGTGGGCCTCGATTCGCGAGGAAGGGATCGGCCGCACCGAGGTATACGCGCGCATCCAGCCGCGCGACTTCAAGGGCGACTACGGTAGACTCAGCGGCGTCTACAGCTACGGCGGCGTGCGTCAGTTCTTCGACATCGGCAATGCCTCGCAGCAGATCTGGCTCGGCTACCAGCTCGGCTTCAGCGCCCCCAAGGACAGCGACAACGTCGACCAGCAGTTCAACCGCGATCAGTACCAGTTCGGCTCGCAGATGGGCGAGGTGGGAATCCGCTGGCCGCTGCTGTGGCAGATCCTCGGCGAGGCGGCCTATCGCTACGAGCACCAGAGCTACGGGGCGACCAGTGGCTGCGTGCCGAACAGCAATTCGTCGCCGGACCCCTCGTGCATCCCGGGTGCGCCGCTGCCGACCGGCCTGTCCCGCCGCGCGGACAACAGCCACCGCTTCATCCTCTCCCTCGAGCGGCCGTTGCCCGAGCTGTGGGAGCACCTTTCGGTGGTGGCGGCCTACCTCGGCACATTTAACCATTCCAACAAGAGCGTTTTCGAGTACGATCGCAACATCGGATCACTCGGACTCCAAGTGAGGTTCTGACCATGATCGACTCCCGCTTTCGTCTTGCCACGCTCGTTGTCCTGCTGACCGCCTCGCTGGCCGCCGCAGAGGACGTCGGCACCGTCGCCTCGCTGCGCGGCGTCGCCGAGATCGGCCGCGGCGGCGCCTTGACGCCGGCGACGGTCGGCGCCGTGGTGCAGCTCGGCGACGAGCTGCGCACCGGCGACGGCCTGCTGCGCGTCGTCTTCCGCGACGACAGCATCATCGACCTGGCCGAGCGCTCGTCGCTCACCGTCGACACGCAGGTCTTCGATCCCGGCAGCAGCCGCTTCACCTCCCTGCTGCGCCTCGCCGCCGGCAAGGCGCGGGCGATGGTCAGCGACGTCTACGGCAAGCCGGGCGCCAGCTACGAGGTGCAGACGCCGACCGCCGTCGCCGGCGTGCGCGGCACCACCTTCCTGATCGAGTACGACGCCAAGCGCGATACCACCGACGTCATCGGCATCGACGGGCGCATCATGGTGCGCAGTCTCGCCGAGCGCCTCGACGACACCGTCTACGTCACCGCCAACGAGGGGACGACGGTGCGCCGCGGCATGGTGCCGACGCGGCCCGAGCCGATCGACCCAGACTACATGCTGCACGAATCCGACGTACTGCAGCCGCTCGCCCTGGGCGGCGCTGGCGCCGCCGCCGGCGTTGCCGCCAGCAGCGGCGTGCAGGCCGGATCGAGCGTCCCGGCGCCTGATCGCGCGCCGTCCTCGTCCGGTCTCGCCGGCCAGGTCGGCCGCGACGAGCTGCGCAACCCGGGCGACGTCGCCGGCCAGCCGCCGGCAGTGATCGATTCGCCGCGCGGTCAGCTGGGCGTGCCGTGACGACCAGCGCGCGCCGTGCCGCGGCGCCGCGCCGCGCATGCCGCGCCTGACGCCGCTCGCCATCGCCCTCGCCGTCGGCGTGGCGGTGGCGGTACTGCGCATCGGCGGCTGCAAGCCGCTCGATCTGCTCGAACTGCGCGGTCTCGACTACCGGCTGCTGCAGCGCGGCGCCAGCGCGGCGTCGTCGCAGGTGGTGATCGTCGGCGTCGACGGGGCGAGCCTCGAGCAGATCGGCCGCTGGCCGTGGTCGCGGGGGCGCATCGCGGCGCTGCTCGAGCGCATCACCGCCGGCGGCGCGGCGGTGATCGGCATCGATATCATCCAGTCCGAGCCCACGGCCGCCTGTCAGGTCGAGGGGCTCGACGCGGCGATCAGCGCCGGCTGCGCCAGCGAGCTCAACGATGCCCTGACCGGGCCGCTCAACGAGGACGCGCGCCTGGCGGCGGCGGTGCGCGCCTCGGGCCGCATCGTGCTCGGCTACTATTTCGATTTCGGCAGCGAGCGCGTGACGCCGTACGCGGGCGAGGCGGTGTATGCGCAGGTGCTGCGCGGCCCGGGCGGCGGCGAGCAGCACCTGCCGCTCGGGCGCGACGCGGCCAGCAATCTCCCCGACATCACCGCCGCCGCCGCCGGTCTCGGCTATTTCAATTTTCTTCCCGACGTCGACGGCATCTTCCGTCGCGCACCGCTCGCCATCCGTTTCGACGAGCGCATCGCCCTGCCGCTGTCGCTGGCGATGCTGCAGCGCGCCCGTCCCGAGGCCGTGCCGTCGCTGCGCCTCGGACCGGCCGGCGTCGAATGGATCCGCGTCGGCGCGGTGACGCTGCCGGTCGACGCCAGCGGCCAGCTGCTGATCAACTTCCGCGGCCCCGGGTACACCTTCCAGCACGTCAGCGCCGCCGACGTCCTCGCCGGGCGGGTCGCGGCGGACGCCTTTCGCGACAAGCTGGTGCTGCTCGGCGTCACCGCCGTCGGCGTCGGCGACGTGCGCGCCACCTCGTTCGATCCCGTCTACCCGGGCGTCGAGATCCACGCCACGGTGCTCGACAACATCGTCCGTCAGGAGTTCCTGCACCGGCCGGCCTGGTTCGGCCCGGACGTCGCGGCGATACTCGGTCTCGTTCTGCTACTGGCGGTCGGGTTGCAGTTCACCCGCGGCGTCGCCGGCGCCCTCGTCGCCGCGGCGGTGGCGGGCGCCTATCTCGGCGCCAGTCAGTGGCTGTTCACGCACGGCGGCACGGTGCTCGGCGTCGTCTACCCCATTATGGCGGTGGGCCTCAGCTACGTCGCGGTCAGCGTCCATCATTTCGTCACCGTCGACCGCGAGAAGCGGCGCACCCGCCGCACTCTGGATCTGTACCTCAGCCCGGCGTTGGCGAAGTACGTCAGCGACCGCCCCGAGACGCTGCAGCTCGGCGGCGAGAAGAGCGACCGCACGGTGCTGTTCTCCGACGTCAAGGGCTTCACCACCATCTCGGAGCGGCTGTCGCCGGAGCAGCTCGTCGAGCTGCTCAATGCCTACCTGGGCGAGATGACCGACGTCGTCTTCGCGCACGACGGCATGCTCGACAAGTACATCGGCGACGGCGTCATGGCCGTCTGGGGGGCGCCGGTGGCGCAGCCCGACCACGCCGCCCGCGCCTGCCTGGCGGCGCTGGACATGATCGACCGACTCGAGGCGATCAACGCCGCCAACGCCGAACGCGGCCTGCCCAAGCTCGACATCCGCATCGGCCTCAACAGCGGTCCGATGGTTTTCGGCAACATGGGCTCGCGCGGCCACCTGAGCCTCACGGTGATGGGCGACAACGTCAATCTCGGCGCCCGCCTCGAGGGCGTCAACAAGCAGTACGGCACCACCATCCTCGCCAGCGAGGCGACCATCGCCGCCGCCGGCGAGGTGATCGTGGCGCGCGAGCTCGACGTCGTGCGCGTCAAGGGCAAGGACGACACCGTGCGCATCTACGAGGTGGTCGGCGCGCCGGCGCAGGCGGAGGCGAGCGCTCCGCTACGCGCACGCTTCGCCACCGGCCTTGCCGCCTACCGGCGGCGTGAGTTCACCGCCGCCGTCACCGCCTTCAGCGAAGCGCTCGACGAGCACCCCAATGACCACCCGTCGGCGCTCTACCTGCGCCGCGCCCGCGCCTACCTCGCGACGCCGCCGCCGCCCGACTGGGAGCCGGTGGTGACCTTCGACGAGAAGTGAGCCGCGGCGCGCGATCAGTTGCTGCTGCTGTCGGTGAGCTTGTCCATCGCGTCGCTGAGGTTGAACGAACCGGGCTTCTGGCGCGGCGGGAACTCCTTGAAGCTCTGTAGCCATTGCCCCACGAACGCCTGCGCCGGCATGAGCAGGTAGATGCGGTCGATGCGCCAGCGCGAGTACTCCATGCCCTCGCGGTCGGCGCGCTCGAACGGATCGGCGCGCAGGTTGAAGAGTTTCGGCACGCGCAGGGTGATCAGCGGCTCCTGCCAGACGTCGAAGCCGTGCGCGCGCTGCTCCATGAAGACGATCTTCCACGGGTTGGAGCGCAGGCCGGCGAGGTCGCCGTCATCGGTCCAGTAGAGGAATTCCGTGCGCGGCCACTGGCCCTGCCCGGCGAGCGCCGGCATCAGGTTGTAGCCGTCGACGTGTACCTTGTACTGGCTGCCGCCGATGGTGGCGCCCTTGAGCAGCGCCTCCTTGACGTTCGGCTGGCCGGCGGCCGCCAGCAGCGTCGGCAGCCAGTCCTCGAGCGAGATGATGTCGTTGATCTCGGTGCCGGGCTTGATGACGCCCGGCCAGCGCACCGTCATCGGCACGCGGTAGCCGCCCTCCCAGTTGGTGTTCTTCTCGCCGCGGAAGGGCGTCGTGCCGCCGTCCGGCCAGCTCATCACCTCGGCGCCGTTGTCGGTCGTATAGATGACGATGGTGTTGTCGGCGATGCCGAGGTCGTCGAGCTTCTTGAGCAGCTGGCCGATCTGCGCGTCGTGCTCGACCATGCCGTCGGCGTAAACGCCGAGGCCGGTCTTACCCTTCGATTCCGGCTTGAGGTGCGTCCAGATGTGCATGCGGGTGGTGTTGAACCACACGAACCACGGCTTCTGCGCCTGCTGCTGGCGGTCGATGAAATCCAGCGTCGCGTCGAGCACCTCGCCGTCGACGGTCTCCATGCGCTGGCGCGTCAGCGGGCCGGTGTCCTCGCACTTCTGCTTGCCCCACCTGCCGAAGCGCGGGTCGTCGCCCGGCGTCTCGGTCGTCGTCGCGACGCACTTGAGGACGCCGCGCGGGCCGAACTTCTGCTTGAACGCCGGGTCGCTCGGGTAGTCCTCGCTCTCCGGCTCCTCCTCGGCGTTGAGGTGGTACAGATTGCCGAAGAACTCGTCGAAGCCGTGCACGGTGGGGAGGAACTCGTTGCGATCGCCGAGGTGGTTCTTGCCGAACTGGCCGGTGGCGTAGCCCTGCGCCCTGAGCAGGTCGGCGATGGTCGGATCCTTGGCCGACAGTCCCTCCGGCGCGCCCGGCAGGCCGACCTTGGTGAGGCCGGTGCGGATCGGCGACTGGCCGGTGATGAAGGCGGCGCGGCCGGCGGTACAGCTCTGCTGCCCGTAGGCGTCGGTGAAGACGGCCCCTTCGTGGGCGATGCGGTCGATGCTGGGCGTCCGGTAGCCCATCATGCCGCGATTGTAGATGCTCGGGTTCCAGTAGCCGATGTCGTCGCCGAACATCACCAGGATGTTCGGCTTCTTGGCCGTCTGGGCGACGGCGCCGCTCGGCAGCGCCGCCGTGCCGAAGGCCAGGCTGAGAACTACGCTTGCCAGGAATCGATCGAGTCTCGTCATTGCCACTCCCTTTTGCCCTCACGCGACGGCAGTGCCGCGCATAGCGCACAAACAGCGCGCCGGTCCAACCCCCCAGTCGGCTTGGCCGGCGTCTACTGCGCGGCCGTCGGGTCGAGGGCGGCGAGGCGTTGGGCGTAGTCGGCGGCGGCGGCCTGGTTGCCGGCCTGGGCGGCGAAGGTCATCAGCGCCGTCAGCACCTGGCGATCGCCGCCGGCGCCGCGGTGTGCCTGTTCGAGCACGGCGATCGCCTCCGGGCGGCGGCCGGCGTCGTGCAACGCGACGGCGTAGACGTAGGCGTAGCGGGTGTTGCGCGGTTCCTGTTCGGCGGCGGCGCGCAGCGCGTCAAGCGCCTCGGCGCGGCGCTGCTGGCGAATCAGCGCCAGGCCGAGCGCGTGCTGCAGGGTCGCGTCGGTCGGGCGCCGGGTCAGGGCCTGACGCAGCACCGTCTCACCGTCGGCGTCGCGGCCGCTCTGGCGGTAGAGGTCGGCGAGGTTGGCGGCCGCCGGGACGAAGGCTGGATCGAGTTCGAGGGCCCGCCGGTAGGCCGCCTCGGCGGCGCCGGCCTGGCCGAGGCGGGCGTCGAGTGAGCCGACATTGAGCCACGCTTCGGGGCGGTCGGCGTTGAGCATCTGGGCGGCGCGGTACTCGGCGACGGCGGGCGCGAAGGCGGCGCGGTGCGCGGCGGGAATTGCTGCCGCGCCCTCGGCGAGCGCGTTGACGGCCTCGAGCCGCACGCCGCGGACCGGGTCCGCGAGCAGCGGCGCCCCGACCTGCCACCGCCGCGCCGGATCCCAGGCCGGCAGCAGCGCGACGGCGGCGCCGCGCACCAACGGATCGGGGTCGCGCAGCGCCTGCTCGACGCGCGGCACTTCGTGCGCCGAGAGATAGGGCGCCAGCAGGCTCAGCGCCGTGGCGCGTGCGATCGGCGGCGCCGCGGCATCGTCGACGACCGCTGTGAGCTGGCCGCGCCCATCGGCGGCGACGCCGCGGCCGGCGGTGAGGGCCGCGGCGTAGGACGGCCCGCGGCGCCGCGTCGGCCCGTACCAGCCCTGCACGGCCGCCGCCGTCCAGGCGGCGGACTGGTCGCGATGGCAGTCGGTGCACGCGTTCGGCGTTCCGAGGGCCACCGACAGGTCCGGGCGCGGGACGCGGAAGCTGTGGTCGTGGCGGCGGTCGTGGCCCATGTAGTCGCGCGCCGGCATGTGGCAGGCGACGCACTGCGCGCCGGCGCTGCCGGCGGCGTGATGCATGTGCGCCGGGGTGTCGTACACCGTCGTGCGGTGGCAGGTGGCACAGCCGGCGTTGCCTTCGGCGCGCAGGCGGCCGCTGTGCGCGTCGTGGCAGTCGCTGCAGACGACGCCGACGGCATGCATGCGGCTCTGCGCGAACGAACCGTACTCGTACACTTCGCCCTGCATCTGGCCGTCGGGCTGGTAGAGGCCCTCCTCGAGCAGCGCCACCGCGTGCGTCTGCGCCAGCCCCTGGCCGCGCGCGTCCTCTTCGGCGATCTGCGTCGCGCGGGCGTGGCAGCGGCCGCAGGTTTCGAGCTGGGCGCGTCCGTCGCGCGGCGCCGCCAGGCGCGCGATCGGCTCGCCGTCGTGCAGCACCCAGGCGCCGCCGCGCGCCGCCAGGTCGACGGTCAGGCCCTTGCGCGGGTCGGCCGCGGCGCCGCCACCGCGCCGTGCCCAGTCGAGGTGCGCGGCGCCGGGGCCGTGGCAGGCCTCGCAGGAGACGTCGACCTCGCTCCAGGTGGTGTCGAAGCGGCGCGCGGCGGCATCGTAGTTGCGGCGCAGGCCGGTCGAGTGGCACGACGCGCACATGTAGTTCCAGTTCTGCGCCAGCCCGGTCCAGTGCAGCTCGTCGCGGAAGTCGATCTTCTCGTCGGCGTAGAGGTGGTACCAACGCTGTCCGCCCTGCGCCTTGGGGCGCGTGTCCCAGCAGAGGCTGAGCGCCTGCAGGCGGCCGTCGGGAAACTCGATCAGGTACTGCTGCAACGGTTCGACGCCGAAGGTGTAGGCGATGCGGTAGTCGTGCAGGGCGCCGTCGGGGCCGTCGCTGCGCACGAAGAAGTCGTCACCGCGGCGCGTGAAGGTGGAGGTGATGCCGTTGTGCGTGAAGCGCGCGTCGGCGAAATCGCCCAGCACGGTCTGCGGCGTCGCCGGCTGCATGGCGAGATCGTGGTGCGAGCCGGCGTGCCGACGCGCCTCCTCGGCGTGGCAGCCGGTGCACTGGGCGCCGCCGACGTAGCCCGGCGGCGGCGCCTGACGCGCCAGGGTCGGCGCCGCGGCGGCGACGAGCAGGGCCAGCAGGAGGGTGGCGATGGGCAGTCGCATCGACGATACAGCAGCGTTTTGCGGCGAGCCCGTCAACTACTCGACCGCCGCTGGGCCGAGCGGCGCGTGCGCCGCCCACCGGGGGGATCTCGCGTCAGCCCAGGCGCACCCGCTCGACGACGTTCGGCACCTGATCGGCCGGCCACAGCGCGGAGCGGAAGTATTCGAAGCGCTGCCACGCCGCGGCGCCGGTGCGGAAGAAGGGGCTGCGGAAGTCGGCGCTCGGACCGGCGGAGTGGGCGAAGAGGGCCTCGTCGGGGGTGGCGAGGTCGCAGATGAAGCGGCTGGTGGCGCCGACGAAGGCGTAGATCCGGCCGCGGATGGGGATGCCGCGCGACGGGTTGACGGTGTACTCGTCGCCGGGGAACTCGGCGTCGAGGGCGACGAAGCGGCGTCCGAGCAGCGGCACAACGCCGAAGAGGGTCATCAGGCGCACGCGCTGCACGGCACCCCAGCGCCACGTGGCGGGATCGGGGCCCTGCGCGGCGGCGCAGCGTGCGACGACGGCGAAGAACGTGGCGCGCACCTGCGCGTCGAGCGAACGACCGCCGGCTCGTTCGCAATCGGCGCGCAGCGGGTCGGCGGCGTCGAGCAGCAGTTGGTGCAGGCGCGGCATGGCGCGGCGGCCGTTGGCGAAGCGCGGTCCGAGCTTCGCCCCGAGCAGCGGCACGAACAGGCGCTGCGGCAGCTCCTGCTGCAGCAGCGCGAAGAGCAGGGCGCCGGCGGAGGCGCACGGAAAGGTGCCGTCCCAGTCGCGCAGCACGGCGACGGCGCGCGCCGCGACGTCGTTGCCGACGATGGCGCCGATCGCCGCCAGCAGGGCGTCGCGCAGCGCCGGCGCATAGTCGCCCCTGACGTCGGCCTGCAGCGCCTGAAAGGATGCGACATCGTGCGCGGCGCCGGCGGCGAGGACGCGCTCGATGCGCGCGGTGCGGTGGCGCGGCTCGCAGTGCGTGGCGGTGAAGGCGACGGCGCACTGGGCCGCGTCGGTCATCGAGTTCGCGGTGGCGACGAAGCCGCGCGTCGGGTTGCGCTGCTTCGGCATCGCCTCGAACGGCACCCACCCGTCCCACTGCCCGGCCGGGTCCTGCGCGTCGCGCACGAACAGGCCGTCGCCGTGCCGCCGCGGCGTGCGGCCGAACAGCTCCCAGGCGATGGTGCCGTCGCGGTGCCCGTAGACGAGATTGAAGTCGAACGGCCCATCGTGGCAGCGCGCCAGGCCGGCGCGGAACTCCTCCACCGTGCCGGCGGCGGCCAGATCGAGGTAGCCGCGAAAACAGTTGGCGAGATCGGACGGGACGGCGCGCACGGCCAGCTCGACGCCGTCATGGTGCGTCCAGCCTGTGTAGAGGATGCCGTGCGCGCACGACTCCCACGCGTGCGTGAGGCGGCGGCCGCGGCGCGCCGGGCGCGTTTCGCGGTGGCGGGTGAGGGCGCCGCTGCCGTGCTCGGTGCGATAGCGGGTCGGGTCGTCGGGCAGGCGGTGGATGCGGTAGACGTCGAAGGCGTCGCGAAAGCCGGTCGTGCAGCCCCAGGCGAGGGCGCCGTTGTGGCCGAAGCCGAAGGCCGGGAAGCCCGGGAACATGCCACCCTGCACGCGTTGGCCACCGCCTTCGAGATGCAGGTGATGCCAGAAGGTCGGCAGCGGCACGAAGGGCACGTGCGGGTCGTTGGCGACCAGCGCCGCGCCGCTGGCGCTGCGCGCCGGCGCCACCGCCCAGTTGTTGCTGCCGGCGGCGACGCCGTGCAGCGGCGGCTCGGGCGCATCGTCGCCGGCGCCGACCGGATAGCTGGTCGGCACCTGTTCCCACGGCGCTTCGGGATAGAGCCGGCGCGCCAGCCCGTCGCCCATGGCCCCGCGCACGGCGTCGAAGGTGCGCTCGTTCTCGAAGCCGGTGAGGGCGACGACGAAGGCGCAGGTGCGGCCGTTGAGCAGGCAGTCGGCCGGCGTCCATTCGCGCACCCGTCCGAAGAGCAGGTACTCCGGTGGGTAGACGCCGCGCATGGCGCGCAGGGCGGCGTTGACGCCGCTGGCGAAGGCCTCGAGCAGGGCGGCGGCGCGGGCGTCGAGTCGGGTTGCATCGGCGCGGCTCTGCGCCTCGAAGCCGAGCGGCAGGAGGAAGCCGTCGAGGTCGGCGACGCGCGCCCCGCCGGCAACGGCGATGCGCTTCGGCACGGCGAGGTCGCCGATGAACTCGCCCAGGCGGCCGGCGCCGAGGTGGCGGATGATGTCGAGGAAGAAGAAGCGATCGGCGCCCTGCAGCCAGCCGGCGGCGCGGCAGCGGTCGCCCTCGTCGTCGGCGTAGACGTGCGCGACGCCGTTGGCGTCGCGCAGGATCTCGACGCGACCCTGCATCGTCGGTAGGTTCGCCGCCGTCAGGGCAGGAAAGGCGCGCGTCGCCGGCGCGCCGCCGAGGCCGCCGAGGACGCGCGCCAGCATGGCCAGGCGGCGTTTGGGAGTCATGACAGAAAAGGAATTCACACGGAGGCACGGAGGCACGGAGAGCGCAGAGATGACTCCGTGCCTCCGTGTGAGCGTTTTCTTTACTCGTCCAGATCCTCGAACAACGGATCGGCGTCGAGCGGCCACAGCGGGCGCAGCACCAGCAGCCGCGCGTGCATGTTCATGATGCGTAGCGCCTGGCCGGGGTCGTCGGCGAGGTTGTCGAGCTCGAGCGGGTCGCTGGCAAGGTCGTAGAGCTCGAACTCCATGGCGGTCATCGGATCGCCGGGGGTCACCGGCAGCTCGGTGTACTTCCAGTCCGCCTCGCGCACCGAGGCCCAGACGTGGTTGCTGGGCCAGCCTTCGGTGAGGAAGTCGCTGCGCCAGGTCGGCGCCGTGCCGTCGACCAGGCGCAGCAGGCTGGCACCGTCGAAGGCCAACGTCGGATCGGGGTCGCCGAGCGGGCGCTGGGCGAGCTCGACGAAGGTCGGGCACATGTCGATGTTCAGCGCCATCTTCGTCTCGACGCGCGGCAGCGGCGCCAGCTTCGGATAGCGGACCAACAGCGCCGTGCGGATCGACTCGTCGTAGGGCTTGTTCTTCGCCTGGGTCCGGTGCTCGCCCCAGTGCCACCCGTTGTCGGCGATGTAGACGACCATCGTGTCGTCGTCGACGCCGAGGTTGCGCAGGTGCTGCATGATGCCGGTGATGCCGTAGGTCGTGCTGCCGCCGATCGCCTCGTCGACCGCCTGCAGCATCTCCAGTTGGGCGATGCGGATGGCGTCGAGGTCGGCCTGCTCCTGCGCGTCGAGCTGGGCCGTGTTCTGCACCCAGGTCGGCTTGTCCGACACGTCGGGCTCGTTGTAGCTCGCCGGCCGCCACGGCGGCAGGCCGGCGTACTTGCCGACGTGGCGCGGCGCCGGCTCCCACGGTCCGTGCGGCGCCTTGAACGAGAGGTGCAGGAAGAACGGCTGGCCGAGGGCGACCGAGTCGGTGATGAACGTCTTCGCCCGCTCGCGCAGCACGTCGGTGGAATAGTCGGCCGCGGCGTTGCCGTAGTCGACCGCGCCGCCGTTCTCGAGCAGCGTGTAGTCGAAGTAGCGCGGGTTGACGAAGGCGCTCCAGATCGACCAGCCCGGCGGCTGGTACGCCGGCGCCGGATCGGTCCACAGGTTCGGGTAGCCGTTCATGTACTTGCCCATGAAGCCGGTGCGGTAGCCGTAGGATTGCAGCAGCGTGCCGATGGTCTCGCTGTCGACGAAGTCGTCGGCGCCGCCCTTGACGCCGGAGTTCGTGTACACGCCGGTGGTGTGGGCGTACTGACCGCGCAGGATGCTCGAGCGGCTCGGGCAGCACAGCGGCGTGGTCATGAAGCCATTGACGAACTCGACGCCGCTGCCGGCGAGTTCGTTGCGCACACCCGGCATGATGGGTTCGCCGGGCACCGGCGAGTGGGTGTCGTCGGTGGTGTCCCAGCGTTGGTCGTCGGTGAGGATGAAGAGGATGTTCGGGCGCAGCGGCTGCGGGTCTGGACCGTTGCGGTCGACCCACACCTCGAGCAGTTGGCGCAGGCAGGTGCGCAGCGCCGGCGCGTCGACGGCGCCGCCCGGCGCCGGGATAGCGGCGGCGCACTGCGCGCCGACCGACGGCAGGACGACGCCGCTGACGTCCTGGGCGACGGTGACGGCGCAGTCGTCGAGCAGCTTGTCGAGCTGGCGCACCGCCTTGGCCTCGGCCTCGGCGGCGGGTTTGCCCTGCGCCAGGTAGCGCAGCTTGATGCCGGTATAGAGCGCCACCGCCTTGCCGATGCGCTTCTGGCACTTGAGCTGGTCGCGCAGCGCGCTGGCGTCGACCTCGGCGGCGGGCGGATGGTTGTCGCCATAGGCGAGCGCGGCGGCGTCGGCCACCAACGTGTCGCTGCAGGCCGGCGGCGGGAAGGGGGTGCAGACGTACGACGGGCCGCTGCGCAGGATCTTGTAGTCGCAGCGCACCGCCTTCTTGAGGCTCTTCTTGACCAGCCCGGTATCACTGGTCGCCGTGCAGCCGCCGGCAGCCGGCGCGGCGGCGAGCGCGATGGCGAGCACGATCGCGAGCGAGACGAGTCGCGCCATGTGAATCCCCCCCAATTGAAAACGTTTCGTGTGAGATGGGGATAGCGCAGTTCGGCGCTTGGCGCCAAAGAAAACGCAGCCGTTCCGCCGCCCAGGCCGGGCGCATCGGGCCAAGGCGCTGGCGGGGCGGAATGGCGCGCATCTGCGTGCTCGCCTCAGAGCGCGCGGCGTCGCAAGAGGCAGCGTCCGGGAGCGGGGGCGGCCCGCCCGCGCTCCCGGACCGCGGCCCTGGGGGAGCAGCCGACCAGATCGCTCAGGCCGGGGCGCCCATTACGGCCTTGACCTCGAGGAACTCCTCGAAGCCGAAGTCGCCCCACTCGCGGCCGTTGCCGGACTGCTTGTAGCCGCCGAACGGCGCCGCGAAGTCCGCCATC
>JANNRA010000034.1:0-1572 GCA_031401035.1 bacterium
CGTTGGGGCGAAAATTAAACAAAACACCGCCACAAGTGTAACAATACCCCCCAAATCCCCAAACCCCCCAGGTGTTAGCACCGCAACCCCCACAAAACCCCCGCCCGGCCCCCGCCGGCCCCCGCCGGGGGCGCGGGGGCAGGGTGGGCCAAACGGTAATCTACCCCCCGCCACTCGTTAAATTTCCCCCCCAACGTCCCCTTCGCCGCCTGGTGTTCGCTCGGAAACCCGAACAACTCGGCGGCCGGGCCGGCGGCGCGCGCGGCGTGGGCGGCGGGGACGAAGACGTACAGGCGCCAGAGCTGCGCGTAGCGCTCCTCGAGGGCGCGGATCTCGGCGCCGGCCGGATCGTCGGCGTCGTTGAGCGCGCGCAGGCCGCGGCTGGTGAGGACGCGCGCGGCGGCTTCCTTCATCACCGTCAGCGCCGGACAGTAGACGATCACCTCGCCGGCGGCGCAGCCGAGCGCGGCGGCGAGATGCGCTTCGGCGGCGCGACGCTCGGCGCGCGTTTCGTGGAAGAGGCCGACCAGCGCGGCGCGCGCGGCGGCGTCGACGCTGCGCGCCGAGATGACGTAGCCGCGCTTGAGCAGGGCGCGTCGCGCCAGGCGCTCGGCCAGCGCCGCGGCGCCGGCGACGCCGCCGCGCTGCAGGCGCTCGAGCAGCGTCCAGTCGTTCAACGCCAGCAGGTCGTCTTCCGCCAGCGCGCCGGCGTCGAGCGCCAGCTCGACAGCCTTCGACACCATGGCGCCGGCGGCGACCTTGGTGTGGTGATAGTACACGCGCTCGGTGAGGAAGTAGCGCATGCGCAGCAACTGGATGACCTCCGAACGGGCGTCGGGACGATCCATGCCGTGCTTGACCATGGCGAGCGCCAGACGGCCTTCGGCGACGGTGAAGTAGTGGAAGACGCGGTCGTCGTAGTCGTGCGCCAGACCGGTGAAGTAGGCGTCGCGGCGCAGGTAATCGAGCAGGTCGGCGTCGATGGTGCTGGAGATGATCTCCGCCGCCCAGGCCGGCAGCGCGCTCGGTCCGGCGCCGAGCAGGCCGGCGATCTCGGCCCGGATGCCGAGGCGCGCCAGCCCCTCGCCGAGGCCGCCGTCGAGCAGGCGCTGCAGGCGGGCCCCCTTGTCGTGGCGTGGGAAGAGGCGACGCTCGTCCTCCAGCGTGTGGCCGAACGGAACGTGCGTGACGTCGTGCAGCAGCGTACCGATGGCGATCAGTTCCTCGCTCTCGGCGTCGATGGCGACGCCGGTCCGCCGCAGCGCCGCGACCAGGCGGTGCGCCAGGGCGCTGGCGCCGAGCGAGTGGTCGAAGCGCGTGTGCAAGGCGCCGGGGTAGACATACGATGCGGTGCCGAGCTGTTTGACGCCGCGCAGGCGTTGCACGGCCGGCAGGTCGAGCACGGCGGCCTCGCGCGGGCCGAGGGAGAGGTCGCCGTGAACCGGATCGCGCAGCAGCATCGGGGCGCAGTGTAGCGCCGGTGGGCGGAGAACGCTCGCCCGGCGCCAGGGCAGTGGCTGGGACCGCGGGCGTCTCGCCCGCAGCGCAGCGCGGTACGCTGCGGGCGAGACG
>JANNRA010000035.1:0-92142 GCA_031401035.1 bacterium
GGCGCCTGTTGCAGTGGGTCGCGGCGGCCTGATTCAACAGGCGCCGACGCAGCGGCGCCCTTGGGAACCCCAAACCTGCGTGATTGCGGCGGTGCCTGCTAGGCTCCCGGTCATGGATTCGCACCGCCGCGCCGAGCTGCGCAGCCTCGCGTACCATGGGGAAATTGCCATACGGCTGGCGACCCGCCCGGATCTGCTTGCACGCGCGCGTCAGCGCGTCGCCGCGTGGCGCGCGGCTGGACCGGCGGCACCGGCCGAGGCCGACGCCTGGGCCGAAGTGCTGGCCGGCGATCCACCCGCCGTCGCCGCCGTGCTGACCGAGGACACGGAGCGAGCCCGCGCGCTGCGCCAATCGAGTCCGTTCGCCGGCGCACTGGCTGCCGCGGAGCGTTGGCGGTTGTGGCGCGCGACGCGCTCGCCAGTGGAGACGGCGCGGTGACGCGCGCGCCGCTCGAGCACCTGCTGCGCGCGGCGGGCGACCTGTGCGAGGAGGACGAGGTCATCGTCATCGGCAGCCAGGCAATTCTCGGGCAGTTTCCCGACGCGCCGGAGGCGCGGCGCGTCTCGGCGGGGCGCGTCGTAGCGCCGGCCGAGGTCGGCCGCGCCGGCGAACGTCCGGCTCAGGGATCCCCGAACAACGGCTGCGGCAGGAGGGAGGGAATCACCGGCGTGACTTCGATCTGCAGACCGAAGTGTTCGCCGTACGCATCGGGGTGGATCGGCATGTAGAGGCCCTGGACGAGGAACTTGACCGGCAGATGGTCGCCAAGTCGGAGCACCCTGGACACCTGAAGGCCGAGCGGGAACGTCACCTGCTGGCCGGCGTCGGCGCGCCAGTCGAACTTGATCGTCGGCGACGTGCCGACGCTCCAGCCGTGCGGAAAGAACCAGTTGGCGACGTACTGCAGGTGCAGCTGGCTGACCGCCTGGCGATCGGCGGCGCCGGCGAACGACCACCACTGCTGCGCGATCACGTAGGCGAGCCAGCGCTGCGCCTGATAGCCGGCGACGGCGGCCGGCCCCGCCTGCCATTTGCCCTGACCGGTCTCGTCCAGATTGGCGCTCGGGAAGATGAACGTCGGTCCGAGTCCGAGCAGCCAGTGCTCCCATATCGGCGCCAGCGCCAGGTCGAGGGTGGTGTCGCCGACGCCCGTCGTGCGCCGCGCCGCGCCCTGCGAGTTGGTGTACGGCTTGTCGTCGACGAGGACGAACTCGGGCCGCGTGATCAGCTTCCACTGCCGCGTCAGCACCACCGGTAGCGTCGGCTGGAACTTCAACTGATACTGCGCCCGCTCCCCGTCCCCATCGCTGTCGAGCCAGAGGATCTCGTTCTCGAACTTCAGCGACCAGGTGGTGGTGACCGGATTGGAGACCTGTTTGTTGATCTCGGTCGTCGACGGCCGCGCCGGCGGCTCTGCCGCGTCCGCGACCGACGCGACCAGCAGCAGCCCGCAGAGCGCCGCGCCGACGCGCGACGTGTGGCGGCTACCGCGGCTCACTGCACCAATTGGAGATAGGAGCGAACCGAGAGGACGCCGGGAACACTGTGCGCCTCGGAAATGAATTGCTCCGCATGTGCCTGGCTGTCGACGACGCCGATGAGCGCAACATTGCCGCCGTATACGGCGATGTCGACGCGCTCAGCGAAGAGGTTGGGGTCTTCGATAAAGGCGGCCTTCACCGCCGCCTCGATCTCCAGATCGCCAGCCGGAGACGGCGCTGACGGTACGAAGAAGGTTTCCACCTGCACCACGCCGGGCGTCTGTTGCGCCAGCTGCACCGCTGCCTGCCCCGCCGGCGACCCGGGCGGCACGACGCCGGTCAGTACGACGATGCCCTGCCGGCAGTACGCCTTGAGGCCGCCCGTGCCGTCGACCGGCGAATCGAGCAGCGCGGCCTTGACCGCAGCCTCGATCTCGGTGTCGGACGCCTGCACGCCCACCGGCCGCAGGTCGGTCGCGACGCCGTAGGTCGCCGAGATCGCGGCGACATACGGATTGCAGCCGCCGGCGGCCAGGTTCAGTCCGAGCAACAACGCCGCGACGGCGGCGCGGTTACTGCCCAAACGCCCCATCGCGACGTCCGTTGGCGGCGAAGCAGGTCTCATTGCCGGCCTGGCAGATGACGACGTAGACGTCGCGCTGGCCGCAGCCCTCGACGCCGACGGTGTACTCGACGCGGCTCATGCCGGCGACCCACGGCCCCTGGATAGCGGGGTTGATGAAGTCGCTCGACAGCACCGTCGCCGTCGCTCCCGGACAGTTCATGTCGAAGCGCCCGCGCTGCAGCGCCGTCTGCACCGCCGTCGGCTGCTGCTCGGCGAGCTGCTGCTGCTGCGACATGCAGCCGCCGACCACGGCGGCCAGGACGATTCCATACGCGAGGTGTGTCTTGGTCATGATGGCTCCTCTCTGCTCGTGCGTGGACAATATCTTTCGTAGTTGCTGCGTGGAGGGCGCCGCCCCGTCGGCGCCTGTGGAATGAAGCGACACCGCCCCAGTGCAACAGGCGCCCACGGGGGGGCGCCCTCCAGGGGCCAGGCAGTCGCGGTTCCTCGGCGTAGCGGCGCCCGTCAGGGGGCCGGGACGACGCGGTAGTAGACGCCGTTGGCCCCGTACGAGGGGCTGAACCAGGCGCCGTTGCAGAGATAGTAGGTGGCGCCGGCGACCGGCGTGTACGTGCAACCGGCGGCGGGCAGCGTCGCATAGATCGAGTTCATCGCGTAGGCGCTGCCGGCGGCCACGCCTTCGTTGTACGCGTTGGCCGTGGCGGCGCTGCCGATGGCGGCGCCGGCGACGGCCCCGGCCGCGACGGCCCCGGCGGTATTCCAGCCGCCGCAGTCGTAGCAACCGGCGCCGTACTCGTTGACCACGGTCGGCGGGTGGTAGGTCGAGTAGGTGCCGCCGTAATAGTTGGTGTCGGTGCCGCCCGAGGCGCTGCCGCCGTATGCACCGTGCGCCTGCCAGGAGCCGTCGCCGCCCGAGGCGGTGCCGCCGGACGCCCCGGTGGCGTGCCACGACCCGTCGCCGCCGGAGGCCGAGCCGCCGCGGTCGCCGGTACCGCTCCACGACCCGTCGCCACCAGAGGCGCTGCTGCCGCGGAAGCCGGTGCCGCTCCACGACCCACCGCCCCCCGAGGCCGAGCCGCCGCGATAGCCGCTGGCGCTCCACGAGCCGCCACCGCCGGACGCCGAACCGTAGGCTCCGGCGTGGGCCCAGCCCTGGGCGCGCCCGGCGCAGGCGGTCGTGAATGCGAGCGCGACGATACCGATGACGAGGGCTCTCATGCGTACCTCCTGCTGTCTCATTTCGCCGGCGCCGGTGCGGCCGCCGCCGGCGCCTTCGGGGCTGGCGGTGCGAACGGAATGCGCCGCGCCGCGGCGGCGCGCGTCGAGGTGAAGCTGCCGGCCGGCACCGGGCCGTTCAGGCGCCACTCGGACAGATCGACCTGATGGCGCAGCCGCGCCGGGTCGTTGGCGAAGACCGCTTTGATGCGGCGCGGCAGATGGTCGGCGGCGCCGATCCAGATCTGCGCGAAGACGCGCGCGTTGGCGATCGCGACCATGTTGGTGGTGGTGCCGCCGACGACCTTCGACTGGCCGATGACGTAGGCCAGCGTCAGGCCCTCGGCGAGGTCCTTGTATGGATCAGCGACGATGACGTCGGCGAAGGGAAAGTAGATGGCGGCATTGTCGTAGACCGCCTTCAGGGTCGCGTCGATGGTCGGCGGCGCGGTCGCCACGGCGACCAGGTTCTCACTCGGCGAGTACGCCATCATGGTACGCCCGTCGACGTAGAACTCGCTCGCCTTGCCGTCGCCGGGCGTCAGCACGCGCAGCATGTCCGGCCGCTGCAGCGTCACCTTGGAGATGCTCGTGTACGACAGCGGCGGCCCGAGGCGGCTGGGGCTCTCGTAGGTCGTCGTCGCCGTGAACGACATCGTCCGCGCCGCCGCCAGGCGGGCGCTCATCGCCTGCAACAGCTCGAGCGCCGCGGGCTGCAGGACCGGCTTCGGCGTCGCCCGAGCCGTGGGCGGCGGCGGGGCTGGCAGTGGAGGAGGCGGCTTGGCGCAGCCGGCCAGCAGCAGCGCCAGGACAGCACAGGCTCGGAGCATGGGCATTACGTTCTCCCTCGTCAGCGCGGAAAGAGGAACTGGACCTGGAAGCGGAGCTGCCAGTCGGGGCCGAAGTCGGGCGTCACGGCGTTGTAGAACGGCACCAGCTGGGTGTTGAGCGGCAGGCCGATCTTGCCGAGTCGCCACAGTTTGCCGACGCCGCCGCCGACCGGCACGGTCCAGTCGTCGCCGCCGGCGGCGGAGAAGTTGCCGGTGATGACCGGCGCACTGGTCAGGTACCAGCCGTCCGGCAGGTTGTAGTTGACGAAGGGCTGGATGAGCAGCGCGTTGACCTTGGTGTCGCGCCAGCCGACCATCGACCACTGCTGGTTGGCCAATGCGCCGACGACCCACGGACCGTGCATGTACAGGGCGACTCCGGTCGGGCCCATGCTCCACTGGCCGCTGCCGATCGCCGAGACGGTCGCGGTCGGGATCGTGCTGGTGACACCGACGCCCCAGATGAAGCCCTTGTCCGACGCCGGCGAGAGGAACACCGACGGGTTGATGTCGCCCATGCCGAAGGCGTCGTCCATACCGGGCGCCAGCCCGGGTTGGTTGATGATCGGCACGATGGTGCGCGTGATCAGGTTCCAGTCCTCGTTGAGCGGGATCGGGATCACCGGCTGCACGTTCATGATCCAGATCATCTCGTTGTCCGGCCCGGCGCCGAAGTTGAAGTTGTTCTGGAACGGCACACTGATCAGGTTGGCGACCGGGTTCTGCGTCTCCTTGGCGAGTTGTTCGGCGCTCTGCTCGGCGTGCGCGGCGGCGGCGAGCAGCAGGAAGAGTCCGACGAAAAGGGCGAGTGGCTGGCCCATGCATCTGCCTCAGAAGTTGTGAGCGACCGTGAAGCCGATGACGTTGAGTGAATTGGCCGAATAGTCGCCCTGCACGGTGCCGGCCAGCGGGCCGCGGGTGGTCTTGATCGGGGCGCTGCCGAGGCTCGCGTACTCGTAGGCGAAGCTGAGTTGGTAGTCCTCGGTGATGTCGTAGAGCACGCCGACGCCGAAGCGCAGTTGCTGGTCGATCGGCAGGGCCGGACCGCGGTGCGGCTCGGTGAGGGCCGAGCTGTCGTAGGCGAAGCCGAGCTGCAGCAGCGTCGGCGCACCGAGTCGGTAGTGGGCGCCGATGGCGCCGTGGAAGGTGTCGTCGAAGCCGGCGTCGGCGGCCAGCGCACGCGGCGGCGCCGAGGCCAGCGACACACTGTACTCGCCGAACTGGCTCCAGTCCTGCCAGCCGACATTGCCCATCAGCGCCAGGTCGTCGGTGATCGCGCCGTAGGCGCTCAGCATCACCTCCTGCGGCACGGTCATATCGAGGCCGAGGTTGTTGCCGATCACCCCGGAGCCGCGCAGCACCGCGTCCAGGCCGGGCCCGAGGTTGTTGAACGACGGCACGTCGTCGAAGCTCTGGTCGACCTGCGAGCGATAGGTGAGGCCGACGCGTACGCGTTCGTTGATCTCGTACAGCGCGCCAACGTTGCCGCCGAAGCCGACGTTGCTGTCCTCGTACTTGAGCTGGCCGTCGGGGAGCGCATCGAGCACGTTGTTGACCGCTGCCTGGGAGTTGAGCTTCGCCCACTGCACCGAGAAGCCGACGCCGAGCGACAGCTGCGGCAGCACGCGATAGGCGATGACGGGGTTGAAGTTCAACGTCAACAGCTCGGCTTTGGTGGTATAGTACCGACCGACCCAGTTGCTGTCGTAGCTGAGGGCGCCACCGAGGTACGAGTTGAAGCTGGCGCCGATTTTGAGCTCGGGCAGGATCGAATAGACGCCGTAGAAGCTACCGGCCGGCACGAAGCCGCCGGCGTTGCCACCGTTGGTGCCCGTCGCCGTGGTTTCCCCTCCACTGTCGAACTCGGTGGTGACGATCAGCGGCTGCAGCCCGAACAGGAGGTGCGTTCCATCGAGGCGCGCCATGCCGGCCGGATTGCCGAACGCCGTCGAGGCATCCTGGGCCAGCGCGGCGCGCCCGGCCGCCGCCGTGCCGAGGTCGGGCGTGCCGACCTCGTAGAGGCCGAGCCCGCCGGCCGAGGCGCGGCGCGCCGTCGCGCCGAGCAGCGCCAGCGCGGCAAGCGCCGTCAGCGCCGCGCGGCGCCACGGTCTGCGGATCTCCTTGCACATACCTTCACCCCTCTCGTTCACCGAGCTCGTCGAGCAACCGGCCCAGCACTGCCAGCAGTTCCTCCCGCGACGCAAACGGTTCGCGCCGCCCGGAGCTGAGGTGCTCGACGCGGCCCGCGCAGCGCTCGCTGACGTGCGCCGTCTCGCGGCTGAACTGGACGACGAACGCCTTCCACGCCGGCAGCGCCGGGCGCGCGGACGCTTCCCCCGGATCATCCGGATTCATGCCGACAGCATGCGCCGATGCGGCGCCATAGGTCCGGAAGAAGGTCGGAAACTTCGCGGAAATCCCGCCCGCGGAGGGCACCTCCTCAGGCGCGTCGCGAAGTGTGCAGGCCGACCAGGCGGGCGATGGTGAGGGTGACCGCGAGCATGCGCGCGACGAGGATCGACCGCACCAGCAGGACGACGCGCGGCGCCCGATCGAAGGTCAGGGGCGGTGGCGGCATCGGGCGTTGCCCACGCAGTCAGGTCGGCGGGACCCTGCGGCGATCCCCTCACCCTGACCCTCTCCCGGCGGGAGAGGGGACCCGGACAGGCAACGCGGTGCTTGCCAAAGTCCCCTCTCCCGCCGGGAGAGGGTCAGGGTGAGGGGATCCACATCGGAACAGTTGCGCGACTTCAAGGGCAAGAACGCGGCGGGCCGCGTCAGGCGCGGCGCACGACGCGCCGCGTCTCGATCAGCGTCAGGCGGGAGGACGCCACCGCCGATGCGGCGGCGCGGGCGGCACGCAGCGCCTCGCCGCCGGGCTCGGCGAACAGCCAGCGCAGGACCGCGCTGGTCTCCGCGTAGAGCGTCACCGCGCGCCGCGTTCGGCGTCGAGCAGGTCGCGGCTGGCGACGGCCTCCGCCAGCGCCGACGGTCGATACGCGCCGGCGTCCTGCGGCAGGCCCGCGACCAGCACCCCTTCGGCGTAGAGCCGCGCCAGCGCCTGCTCGTGCACGCTGCGCGGTGTCCCCGGCCCCGGCTGGCGCAACTCGGCCACCACCTGGCCGCGGTCGGTCACCAACACCACCTCGCCGTTGCGCACCTCGCGCAGGTAGCTACTGAGTCGGTTCTTCAACTCCTTGACGGCCACAGCCTTCAGGTCGTCGAAGAAGCCCCGCGTAGCTACCGGTGTCAACCGGCGTTCCCGACTCGGTCGCGGCCCCGCCCTCAGGGTGGCGGTGGAACGGACGGAGTCGTCGGGAGGCGACAGGGTGGATCTCCCGTCTGGTCAGTCGAGGTGCTTGTAGATGCGCCCGTCGCGCATCACCAGGTGGATGCGGGCGGCGTCTTGCAGCGCGGTGATCTCGTCGAGCGGCTGGGCGTCAACCAGAATCAGGTCGGCGCGCTTGCCGGGTTCGATGCTGCCGATCTCGTCGGCGAGACCGAAGAGCTCGGCGTTGTTGCGTGTCGCCGACAGGATCGCCGCGTGCGCGCCGAGCACGGCGGCCTTCAGCGCCAGCTCCATCGCCTTGAACGGTTGCATCGACGCCAGCACGTCGGAGCCCGAGCAGATGCGCAGCCCAGCGGCGCGCGCGATGTGCAGCGAGCGCGCCCCGCCGGCGCGCGCCTGCTCGATCTTGGCCAGCATGCGCGCCGGGATGCCCTGCGCGGCGCCGAACTGGCTGATGAGCTCGTAGGTGGTCAGCGTCGGCACGAACCAGGCGCCGGCGGCGCGCATCGCCGCGGCCGACTCCTCGTCGAGGAAGTTGCCGTGCTCGATGCTGCGGACGCCGGCGGCGAGGGCGTTGAGGATGCCCTGTGGCGTGTACACGTGCGCCATGGCGACACGCCCGACGGCGCGCGCCTCGTAGCAGGCGGCGGCCATCTCCTCGATGGTGAACTGGGTGTGCTCGAGCTCGTCGGTGGGCGACATGCAGCCGCCGCCGCCCATGATCTTGATCGCATGCGCGCCGCTGCGCAGTTGCTCGCGCGCCGCCAGGCGCATGGCGTCGGGCGAGTCGCAGATACGCGGCGTCGCGACCAGCCCGGGGATGCCCTCGAGCGGCGCGTGCTGGTGGTGCGGCTCGCGCCAGTCGCCGTGCCCGCCGGTCTGCGACAGGCAGGCGCCGGTGAACAGCACGCGCGGGCCGCGCAACAGGCCGCGCGCGATCGCCTGCGGGAAGCCCCAGTCGAGGCCGAAGGCGTCGCGCACGGTGGTGAAGCCGGCGTCGAGCGTCTGCTCGAGGACGTCCTTGATGCGCAGCGCCAGGGTCGCGGGGGAATCGCGGCGCGCGGCGGCGGGGTCGGTCTCGACGATCGCGGCGTGGATGTGCGCGTCGGTCAGGCCGGGCATCAGCGTGCGACCGGCGCAGTCGACCAGCGTCGCGTCGCGCGGCAGCACCGGCTCGTCGCCGCGCGCCACCTGCGCGATGCGCCCGTTCGCGACGACCACCGTCGAGCGGGCGACCGGCTCCGCACCGGTACAGTCGAGCAAGGTGCAGTTGCGGAAAACGGTGGTCGACATGTCGCGTTCTGACCACACCGGCAGGAGAAACGGAACCGCCCGTCTCACTTGGGCGCTGTGGGGCGGCCCTGTCGACGAGACCCGTGGTTCAGCATTGACAGCGGACAACCTGGAGGGCGCCGCTCCGTCGGCGCCCGTGGCATCAGCCTGGCTTGAGATCCGAGCGAGAAGCGCGGACGGAGCGGCGCCCTCGGGATCATCAAAATAGCGGGCGGTCCATTTTCATGGCTTTCGTGACGACCTCCGCTCCATCGTCGTGGGGAGCTTGGCGGATGTTCTCTTTGCCTCCCGGATCGGTACTACGGAAAAGGCCAGGGGCAGGAGCGAAAAGTGGTTCTGCATTTCCTCTCCCGTGTAGACCGCTAGTCCGGGGCGCCTGAGCGCGCGTGTCACTACTGAGGGGGTGGCTCAGTCGATCCCTGACGTGGTGGCGCTCTTGTCGGTGCCGGAACGGGCCCCAAGGAACGTACGGTCGCGCGGCGTTCGGCATGCACGCGATGCTTCGTCGCGGCGCCGGTATTGCCGGTTGCGTGACACCCCACTAAGCGACTCGGCATATGGCCAGGCGGCGAGCACCCGTCCACATTCCACTCGTCGATCGGTTCAATCGCCGAACGATTGTTCTGCTGACCGTTTGCACGCACGGCCGGAAGCCAATTCTGGCGCGGGATGATGCGTTCGCGTCGCTGATGGCATCATGGCACGCAGCACGTGGTTGGCACATCGGGCGATTTGTTGTTCTGCCCGACCACGTTCATTTGTTCTGCGCGCCCGCACTATCTGGGCCGTCGCTGCCGCGCTGGGTCGCCTATTGGAAGTCGCTTGCTGCCCGCAAATGGCCACGGGTATCAGATCATCCGATCTGGCAGCGCGACTTCTGGGATCGGCAGCTGCGTGGGTTCGAACACTACGAAGAACGCTGGCAGTACGTTCGAATGAATCCCGTGCGGCACGGCCTTGTAGCGGTCGCGGACGCATGGCCCTATCAGGGAGAGCTCGCACCTCTGGAGTTGTAACCTGCGGGCCGCCAGGGCCCGTCTTCGTACCTCCTGGCACCGTCGAGACGCGGCTCGTAGCGCGTCTGGATGCAGGGCGCTGCCTTGGCGCAACGGGCGCCGACGGAGCGGCGCCCTCCACGACAGAGCAGCTCTTCGGTGACGACAATCGTCTCGCCCGCTGCGTACGGCACTTCTTGTGAGCAACGCCACGCAGCGCGCGGCGCGGCGGACGTCTCGCCCGCGCTCCCGGATGGTGGCCCCTATGGACCGGGGGTGGTTGCGATGAACCGCCGGGCGGCGCGCGGCGCGGGCATGGCGACCGCACCCGTCATCAGGCCCGCTTGGCACGAGGCTTGCCATACGTTCTCGCCAGGAGGCGCGACCAACGATGGAACGGCAAATGGTGAACAGCAGCGGCGCGGGCGGCGCGGCGCAGCGCGGCGTCGAATGGGCGGCGCGCGTGCGCGGCGAGGTGCAACAGGCGGTGGTCGGTCAGGACGCGATCATCGAACGCGCGCTGGTGGCCCTGCTCGCCGATGGGCACGTGCTCATCGAGGGCATGCCGGGCCTGGCCAAGACTCTGTTGGTGAAGAGCCTGGCGACGGCCCTCGGTCTGCACTTCGAGCGCGTGCAGTTCACCCCCGACCTGCTCCCTTCCGACGTCGTCGGCACGATGGTCTTTCAGCCGCAGCGCGGCGAGTTCACGACCCATCTCGGGCCGATCTTCGCCAACCTGGTGCTCGCCGACGAGATCAACCGCGCCCCGGCCAAGGTGCAGAGTGCGCTGCTCGAGGCGATGCAGGAGCGCCAGGTGACCATCGGCGGCCAGTCGCATCCGCTGCCGAAGCCGTTTCTGGTCATGGCGACGCAGAATCCGGTCGAACAGGAGGGCACCTACCCGCTGCCCGAAGCGCAGACCGATCGCTTCCTCTTCAAGCTGGTCGTCGACTACCCGTCCGAGCACGAGGAGCACGGGATGCTGCGACGGTGGGGACAGGTGACGCAGCAGCCGCAGCTGCGCGCCGTCTCCTCGGCCGCCGAGTTGCTGGCGCTGCGCGTCGGCGTCGACGCGGTTTACCTGAGCGAGGATCTTCAGCGCTATATCCTGGCGCTGGTGCGCGCGACGCGCGCCCTGGTGCATGGCGCCGTGGTCGGCCCGGCGACGCTTGCCTTCGGCGCCTCGCCGCGCGCGACCCTGGCGCTGGCGCAGGCGGCGCGTGCCCTGGCCTTCGTGCGCGGCGAGGAATTCGCCACGCCGGCGCTGGTGCAGGAGATCTTCTGCGACGCCGTCCGCCATCGCATCGGCCTCACCTACGAGGCGGAAGCCGAGCGCATCACCCCCGACGCCATTCTGCTGCGCCTGCTGGCGACGACGCCGCTCCCGACGCACGCCTGACCACCCTGCACCGCGGAGACACAGAGGCGCAGAGAAGACGCGTACCTCCCTCCCACGCGTTCTCCCTCCCACGCCCTCCCCCTCTGCGCCTCTGTGCCTCCGCGGTGCCCGCCCTGGACCTGACGATGAACGCCCCGGCTCCCACCCCCGCTTCCCTGCTGCGCCGACTCGAGTGGCGCGTCCGCCATGCCGCCGACGCGCCCCTCGGCGGCGAGTACCGCTCCGCCTTCCGCGGCCGCGGCCGCGAGTTCGACCAGGTCGTGCGCTATTCGTTCGGCGACGATGTCCGCGACATCGATTGGAACGTCACCGCCCGCCGCGGCGAACCCTACCGCAAGCAGTACGTCGAGGAGCGCGAGCTCACCATCGTGCTGCTGTTCGAGGACAGTCCCTCGCTGCAGTTCGGTTCCGGCGCGCGCAGCAAGCGCGAGGCGCTGCTCGAACTGGCCGGGCTGTGCGCTCTCTTGGCGGCCGGCAACCGCGACCGCGTCGGCTTCTGGCACGCCACGCCCGACGCGCACCTGGTGCGTCCAGCGGTGCGCGGCCGCACCGCCATTGTCGAAACCGCCGCGCGCCTGTTCGCACAGCCGCTGCCCGATCTCGCGGCCGGCGGCGCGGTGGCCATCGACTGGCCGCGCCTGCTGCGCACCTTCCCGCGCCACAGCGTCGTGCTCTGGCTCGGTGACTTCGCCCCGCGCCCGCTGCCGCCGGCGTGGGCCGCCCTGCGGGCGCGCTACCAGTGCATCGGCGTGCGCGTCGAGGATGCCTGGGAGCGCCTGCTGCCGGCGCGCGGCCGCCTCGCCGTCATCGACCCGCTGAGCGGCGAGCTGCTGCCGTTCGACCCGTCCTCGCGCGCCAGCCGGGCCCGGCACGCCCTGTGGGTGCGCGCCCGCGACGCATACTGGCAGCAGCTCTTTCCCGCCCCGCTGACGCGCCTGACGGTGAGCGCCGACGACGACCTGCTGGGCGCTCTGGTGCGCTTCTTCCGCGCCCGCATGCACGGCATGCGGGCGGGGGCGGCGCCGGGTCTGCCGAGATGACCGGCGCCTCGTACACTCTCGCCGATCCGCTGTGGCTACTGGCGCTGCTCGCCCTGCCGGCGTTCGCCTGGTGGCGCGCACGGCGCGGCCGAGCGGTGCTGGTGGTGCCGTTCGTCAGCCAGTGGAACGGTCGCGCGCGCGTCCGGCGCACGCGGCTGCCACTGCTGCTCGCCTACGCCGGTCTCGCCCTGTTGGTGCTGGCGTTGGCGCGGCCGCAGCGCGTCGACAAGCAGCGGCCCGGACAACAGCAGGGCTACGACATCGTCCTCGCCATCGACCTCTCGGGTAGCATGCTGGCCGAGGACTACGCGCGCGACGGCGAGCGCATCAACCGCCTGCAGGCGATCACGCCGATCATCGATGCCTTCATCGCTCGCCGCCCCAGCGACCGCATCGGCATCGTCACCTTCGGCGGCCGCGCCTACACGCTGGCCCCGTTGACCGCCGACCACGATTGGCTGCACCGCCAGGTGGCGCGGCTGCGGGTCGGCCTGATCGAGGACGGTACCGCCGTTGGCGACGCCCTGTCGCTGGCGGTGTCCCGCCTCGGGCAGCCCGGGCGCGCCGCCGCCGGCACGCGCCTCGGCGGCTTCGTCATCCTCCTCACCGACGGGGCCAGCAACGCCGGCGCCGTCGCGCCGCGCGAGGCGGCCGCGCTCGCCGCCGCGCAGGGCATCCCGGTGTACACCGTCGCCGCCGGGCAGGCGGGCGTCGTGCCGATGCCGGTGCTCGACGACGCCGGCCGCACGCTGGGTTACCGCCAGGCGGTGTCCGATCTCGACGAGCCGAGCCTGCGCGCCATCGCCGATGCCACCGGCGGCCGCTACTTCCGCGCCGCCGATGCCGACACCGTCGACGCCGCCTTCGCGGCCATCGACCGCGAACGCACGATCAGCTTCGACGCGACGGCGCTGCGCCGCACCGACGAGCTCTACCCCTGGGCGGCCTGGCCCGCCCTGGCGCTGCTGATGAGCGGGTTCGCCCTGTCGCGTGTCGGAGGGTTGCGCCGCGCGTCGTCCGCGCCCCTGGAGGGCGCCGCTCCGTCGGCGCCTGTTGAACGGGGCGGCGCCGGCACCACCCACCCGGCGCCGACGGAGCGGCGCCCTCCAGGGAAGCTGTCGCCGGTGCGTGCGACATGACCTTCGCGTATCCCACGCTACTGTTCCTCGCGCCGCTCGCCGGTGTCGGCACCTGGTTGCTGCTGCGTCGCGGCGGCGTCGAGGCCGATGCCGGCCGCTTCCCGCGCATCCATCGCCTGTGGGCCGACCGCGGCGGTCTGCGTGCCGTGTCCGGCGCCTACGCGTCGCGCGGACGCGGCCTGCTGCTCGGCGGCGCCGCCGCCCTGGCGCTGCTGGCGTTGGCGCGGCCGCAGTGGGGCGAAGTGGCGGAGCCGCGCGTCAGCCGCTCGCGCGACGTCATGCTCGCCCTCGACCTGTCGCGCAGCATGCTCGCTGACGACGTCGCCCCGAGCCGCCTGGCCCGCGCCCGCCTGTTGGTCGAGGCTCTCCTCGACGCGCTGCGCGGCGAACGCGTCGGCCTGACGGTGTTCGCCGGTACCGCTTTCGTGCAGAGCCCGCTCAGCGCCGACTATGAGGTCCTGCGCGAGCTGCTCGGCGGCCTCGAGCCGTCGTTTCTGCCGCAGGGCGGCACCGACTACGCCGCCATGCTGCGCGCCGCTACCGAGGCCTTCGCGGCAAGTGGCGACGGCGATCGCTACCTCGTCGTGCTGAGCGACGGCGAAGCGCACGACGACGCCTGGCGGGACCTGCTGCCGACCCTGCGCGAGCGCGGTATCCGCGTCGTCGGCCTCGGCGTCGGTACCGCCAGCGGTGCGCCGGTGCCCGACGAGCGCGGCGGCGTGATGCACGACGCCGCCGGCGCGCCCGTGCTCTCACGGCTCGAGCCGCGCACGCTGCAGGCGCTGGCCGAGCAGACCGGCGGCACCTACCGCGACGCCGCCACCTGGGTGGACATCGTCGACCTGGTCGGCGCCACCGTCGCGCACGGCCGCGCCGCCGAGGCCGCCGCGCCGCCGCGGGTGCGCCGGCACGACCGCTTCCAATGGTTCCTGGCGCCGGCGCTGCTGTTGGCCCTGCTGAGCTTCTCGTTCGAGTTTCCCATCTTCCCGCTCGCCGGCGCGTTCTCCACGCGCCGCCGCCGTTCGCACCGGGCATCCGCCACGGCCATCGCGACGGCGCTGGGGGGATTCATCGCCTGGCACGCCTCCCCGTGTCCGGCGCGAGCGGCGGCGACGGACGCACCCCCTCCTCAGTCCGTCGTCGCCGCGCACCCTGCCGTCGATCTCGCCGCCACCGTCGCGGAGCTGAGCGTTCGTCCGACCCTGACCGCGCCCGACTACAGCCGCCTGGCCGCCGACACCATCGGCTTCGTCGCACAGCCGCAGGCGCCGCGCGGTACCGCGCGCGAAGGCGTGGTCGACGACGCGCTGGCCGCCGTCGACCGCGGCGAGCGCGCCGATGCCCAGGCGGCGGACTGGTCGGCGCTGCGCCGCGAGCTCGAGCGGCTGCGCACGGTCGCGGACCCACCGCCGCCGCCGCAACAGCAGGAAGAGCCGCAGCCACAAGCGGCGGCGCAACAGCCAGGCGAAGAGAAAGAGGATGCGGCCGACCAGGGCGCCGGCCGGGATGGCGCGCCGGAGGCGCAACAGCAGGCAGAGGGCGACGCGCCCGCGCCGACGAGCGGGCAGGGCGGCGGCGCCCAGTCGCCGCCGCGCCAGCCAGGCGACGCGGCGCCGGAGCACGCAAGCGACGCGGCGCCGTCGCCGCAACCGGAGGCGGCGCAGGCCGCGTCGGCGAGCGGCCGCGAGGACACGGCGGCCGATGAGGAGCCGACGCGCATGGTCGGCGGCGGCATGCCGCAGGGTGAGTCGCCGCACGAGGCGGGCGGCGACGCGCTGCAGGCGCGCGCTCGGCAGGTCGCCGAGGGCGACGCGCCGGCGGTGCTCTTCGACCGCATGAATCGCGCCGAGGGGCGGCCGCGCGCCGCTGCCGGCGGAAAGAACTGGTGATCACGGTGACGGCTGTAATGGCAGACGATCTCACCCGTCGCAGGGTCGCGTTCTTCGTGCTGCTGACCGCCGTCCTTCTCGCCGCTCCGGGCGCGCGGGCGGACGACGCCGTCGTCGCGGCGCGCCTGACCCCGTCCAACATGACGCCGTACGCGGGCGAAGTGGTCGACCTCGAACTCGAGGTCAGCCTACGCGGCGTGCGCCGCGGTCAGGTGGTCGGCGGCCCGCGTTGGGACGCCGGCGCGCTGAGCGCCGAGGCATGGAGCGAGGGGCACGTCGTGCAGTCCGCCGACGGCGGCGCGGTGCAGTTCCACAGCCGCGTCCTGGCGCCAGCGCCCGGCCGCGTCGCCCTCGCCCCCGCCGTCCAGACGGTGCAGATCGAATCGGCGCGCGGCGGCGACGCAGCCGCGACGGTGCGCCGCTTCGGTGGCACCGACCCGCTCGACGCCTTCTTCGAGCGCTTCGCCGGCGGCGTGCCGATGCGCGCCGTCGAGGCGCGCAGCAATGCCGTGCAGCTCGACGTCCAACCACTGCCGCAGCCGGCACCGCCCGACTTCAGCGGCGCCGTCGGGCAGTTCGCGCTCGAGTCGCGCTTGACGCCCGCGCAGGCCAAGACCGGCGAGCCGGTGACCTGGACGCTCACCCTCTCCGGCACCGGCAACTGGCCGAACGGCGTCGCCCTGCCGGCGCGCGCCGTGCCGGTCGGGCTGCGCACGCTGCAGCCGAAACAGCACGCGTCGTTCGGCGCTGCCGGCCGCTTCAGCGGCGAGCGTAGCGAGGACCTGGTCCTGCTCCCCGAGCAGCCCGGCGATCTGCTCCTGGCGCCGGTGCGCTTTGTCTATTTCGATCCGCTGCTCGGCACCTACCAGACCAGCGAAGCGCGCCCGCCGTCGTTGCACGTCAGCGGCGCGCCGCTCGCCGCCGCGCAGCCGGCGCCGGCGGCGGTCGCACCCGCACCGCAGGACACGGCGAGCGCAGTCGCACTGCCGGCCGCACTGCCCGGCGTCGGCCATGGTCGCGCACCGCTGCCGCCGGAGACGCTGTGGCGGCTCGCCGTCGCACCGCTGGCGCTGACGCTGTGCGGATGGCTCGCTGTCGCCGCCTGGCGGGCCGCGGCCGGTTCTGCACGCCTTGCCACGCGACGCGCCCGGCGCAATCTGCGCGCCGCGGTCCTGGCCAGCCGCGACGCCGCCACGCCGGCGGCGCGCAGCGCGGCGCTGCTCGCCTGGCAGCGCGCCGCCGCCGCCTGGCTCGGCCTCGAGCACGCCGCGCCGACGACGGCGCAGCTCATCGCCCTCCAGCACGCCGCGCCGACGACGGCGCAGCTCATGGCTTGCGGCGCCCCGGCCTGGGCGGCGGTGTGGGCGGCGAGCGAGCGGGCGCTGTTTGCGCGCAGCCACGCGCTGCCAGACGAGTGGGCCGCGCAGGCGCTGGTGCTGTGCGCGCCGCCGCCACGGCCGGCGCGGGCGCGGCGGCGCCGTCGTGCCCGCCTGATTCCACAGACGGTCGCGCTCTCACTCATGTGCGCCGGGCTGGCGACAACGGCGCGCGGTGCCGGTGTCGCGGCCGACCCGCTCGACTGGGTGGCGCGCCACAACGCCGGCGTCGCCGCCGCCGCCGGCGGCGATCTCGATCGCGCCATCGCCGAGGTTGGCGCGGCCTTCGTCCAAGCCCCGCGTGAGCCCCATCTGCGCGCGGCGCTGGCGGCCCTCGTCGCGCGGCGCCGCGACGGCGACGCAGCCGTCGCTCGCCTCGCCGAAGACGGCCGCCTGGCGCCGCTCGCCACCCCCTGGCAGTGGCAGATGGTGCTGCTCGGCAGCGCCGCACTGGTCGCCGCCGGCCTGGCGCTCGCCAGCCGGCGGCGCGCCGCGCTGCTGGTCGCCGCCGTCGGTCTGTCCGGTGCCGGCGTCGCGGCGCTGGCGCTGCACGAGTACGGGCCGCTCGCCGATCCGCGCGCCGCCCTGCTCGCCCGTGCCGTCGCGCTACGCTCGTTGCCCACCGAGGCGACGGCCAACGACGCCGCCGCGCCGGCGCCGCTGCCGGCCGGCGCGGTGGTTCTCGCCGAACGCGACTTCCTCGGCTGGACGCGGGTGCGGCGCGCCGACGGCACGGTCGGCTGGGTGCGCCAGGCCGACCTGGTGCAGGTGTTCAGCGCGGCCAGCCCATGACCGATATCCCGTCCGTGCCTGGGACAGCGCGGGCGGGCCAGGCCGGGGGTGCCTCCGGGAATCGCCCGTTTCCTCGCGGCGGATTCGTCAGACAGAGAAGGAACGGAGGCACCCTCGTCCGACCCTCCGCGGCGCCGCGCTGGCGCGGCGCTTTTGGCCCCATGCGACGGGGCGTGCTTTGATCCATCCATCCATGCCGCACTCCATCTTCCGCCAGGTCCGCCTCGCCACCTTCGCCTTCCTGGCGCTGCTGTCGATCGGGCTCATCGTGTCGGCCGTGCTCAGCGTCCGCGAGCAGCGGCGCCTGCAGCTGGCGCAGGTGCAGATCGGCCGCATGCACGAGTTCCAGCGCGTCTACGTCGTCGTCTCGCATCGCCTCAACGACCTCGGCGAGGACCCGGCCCCCGACCCGGCCGGACGCCAGGCGGCCGGACAGCAGATCGACATCCTGATCGGTCTCGCGCTGGCGCCGCAGACGGTCGAGAAGCTCTCGGCCGTGCGCGTCCACCTCGAGTTGATCGACACCGGCGGCGCCTCGCACTTCGCCGACGGCGTGACGCTCTTCAACGAAGCCGATGCGGCCGAGTCGACGCACAAGGCGGCGCTGCTGGCGCGCCTGCAGCGCGACAACGAAGCGCAGCGCTGGCTCGAGGCGGCGGCGCCGGTCGCCATCCTCGCCGTCGGCGTGCTGCTGCTGCCGCTGGCGCGACGGCGCATCATCAAGCCGCTCGACGCCTTTGCCGCGCAGCTGTCGCGCCTGGCCGACGGCGACTTCTCGCCGACGCCGGTCAGCGGTGTCGATCCGTTCCTGCTGCCACTGCACCACCAGCTCAATCAGGTGGTGGGGCGCCTGCGCGAGCTCGAGGCCGAGCACGCCGCGCGCGCCGCGTCGCTCGAGGACGCCGTGCGCGCGGCGACGCAGAAGGTCCTCGCCCAGCAACGCGCCCTGGCGCGCGCCGAGCGGCTCGCCGCCACCGGCGAGCTTGCCGCCTCGCTGGCGCACGAGCTGCGCAACCCGCTCGCCGGCATCCAGATCACCCTCGCCAACCTGCGCACCGAGATCGGCGATGCCGAGCTCGGCGAGCGTCTGACGCTGGTCTCGAACGAGGTCGAGCGTCTCACCCGCCTGCTCAACTCCCTCCTCGACGCCGCCCGCACCACCCCCGAGGCGGCGCGGCCGGTGGCATTGGCGGCGCTGGTCGACGACGTCGTCGCGCTGATCGGCGTGCAGTTGCCGGCGACGGCGCGGGTGGAGAACCGCATCGACCCGGCGCTCATCTGCCACCTGCCCGCCGATCAGGTCCGCCAGGCACTGCTCAACCTGTTGCTCAACGCCGGCGCCGCGCTCGCCGAGCAGGGCGGCGCCGTCGTCTTCAGCGCCGAGCCGGTCGGCGCCCGCATCCAACTGAGCGTCTGCGACGATGGACCCGGCTTTCCCGCCGAGCTGCTCGAGGGCGGCATCCGCCCCTTCTTCAGCACCCGCGAACGCGGCACCGGCCTCGGCCTGGCGATGGTGCGCCGCTTCGCGCGCGAGGTCGGCGGCGAGCTGATGCTCGAGAACCGCCAGCCCACCGGCGCCTGCGTGCGCCTGGTCCTGCCGCGCGCGCTGGCGAGCTGAAGGGCCGCAGCCAGCCGTTGGTTCGCCGCCGCGGCCCTGCTAGCAATCGCGCGGGATGGCCGACTCGCTGCTGCTGATCGAGGACGAGGCGCTGCTCGGCAACGAGCTGGCGCGTCACTTCCGGCGCGGCGGCTGGCAGGTGGTGCTGGCGCCCGATGTCGCCTGCGGGCGGCGCGCCCTGCTCGACGAGGAGTTGGCGCCGCTGGTGGTCGTCTCGGACATGCAGTTGCCCGACGGCAACGCGCTCGATCTGCTGGCCGAGGTGCGCGACAAGCGCGGCGGCGGCGAGTGGATCTTCCTCACCGGCTACGGCAGCGTCGCCGACTCGGTGCAAGCGCTGCGCCTCGGCGCCTACGACTTCCTCGAGAAACCCTGCGACCAGAAGCGCCTCGACCTCATCGTCGCCGGCGCGGCGCGCAGTGCCCGCGCCCAGCGCCAGCTCGGCGACGCGGCACGCCAGCGCCAGGGTAGCTACTCCGTCGGCACCTTCGTCGGTCGCAGCGCCGCCGCGCGCGGCGTCCGCGAGGTGCTGCAGAAGCTCAGCGAGGTGCCGTTCAGCGCCCTCGTCATCGGCGGCGAGACGGGCACCGGCAAGGGGCTGGCGACCCGCATCCTGCACTACAGCGGCGGCCGCGCCGCCGGGCCGCTGATCGAGATCAACTGCGCCGCTTTGCCGCGCGAGCTGCTCGAGTCAGAGCTCTTCGGGCATGAGGCCGGCGCCTTCACCGGCGCCAAGAAGCGCCACCGCGGCCTGATCGAGCAGGCGAGCGGCGGGACGTTGTTCCTCGACGAGATCGGCGAGCTCGAGCTCGACCTGCAGGCGAAGCTGCTGAAGGTGATCGAGGACCAGCGCCTACGTCCGCTCGGTAGTGAACAGGAGGTGACGGTCGACATCCAGCTCGTCGCCGCCAGCAATCGCGACCTCGCGGCGCTCTCCGGCGTCGGCGAGTTCCGCGCCGACCTCTATCACCGCCTGTCTGTCTTCGGCCTCACCCTGCCGCCGCTGCGCGAGCGGCGCGAGGACCTCGAGGACCTGGTGCCGCTGGTGGTCGCCGAATACAACGCCAAGGCGCGCAAGTCGGTGCGCCTCATCCCCGACGCGGTGTGGACGGCGTTGGCGGCGCACGCCTGGCCGGGCAACGTGCGCGAGCTGCGCAACGTCGTCGAGCGCTGCGTGCTGTTCGCCGACGGCGACACCTTCCCCGTCCAGTGGCTGCAGCTACCCGTTAACACTGCGGCGGCCGTCGAGGCGCCGCTGGCCGACGGCGATCGCCTGCTGCTGCCGCTCGACGGCAGCATGTCGCTCGATGACATGGATCGCCACATCGTCGCCACCACCGTCGCCCGCGCCGACGGCAACCTCAGCGCCGCGGCGCGCATGCTGGGAACGACGCGCCAGACGCTGCGCTACCGGGTGAAGAAGTACGGCATCCGCGCCGGCGACGCCGAGGACTGAGGCGCGGCGCGCGGCGGCTCAGTGCCCGGGCTGGCCGGCGACGCCGGGCCTGAAGCGAAAGATCTGGTAGGGCGCGTGCGCGCGCATCTCGGCGGCGGGGACGAAGAGGACGTTCTGCAGCGAGCTGGCGGTGACGTACAGCCAGCCGTCCGGGCCGAAACTGAAGCCGTCCGGCCACCGCAGGCGCGGGTCCTTGATCAGCGTCGTCAACTGGCGGTCCTGGCCCAGCCGCAGCACCGCCGAGTGTTCCATGTCGCTCAGGTAGATGTTGTCCTGCGCGTCCATGGTCAGCCCATCGCTGAGCGTCTTGGCGGCGAAATCCTCGACGCGCGCCGCCAGCGCCTCGGGCGTCAGTGAGGGGTCAGTGAGATCGCGGGCGCGGATGCGAAACAGCCGGTCGCCGGTGACGGGTCCGTAGTAGAGCCACTCGCCGCGCTGATCGAGGGCGATCGAGTCCACGGCGATGCGCAGCGTCGCCAGGCCGTAGATGACCATGTCGCGGCCCGGGGCCTGAATGACGTAGTCGCCGGTCGCCACCGACGCATGGCCGTCGAGCAGCCGCCGGCTGCGGCGCTGCGCGACATCGTAGACGATCAGCGCCGGCCGCTGCAGGATCGGGCTGGTCTCGGCGATGAAGATCGTGTTGCCGTCAGGGGCGACCTGGAAGTCGTTGAGCATCGACGGGAAGCCGGCGACGTCGGACGGAAAGTCATACTGGTGCACGAGTGCGTTGGTGGCCAGATCGAACGCCACCAGGCGCGGCTGGCCGCGGCCGTAGTCGGCGTAGTCGAGCACCCACAGGCGGTTCTGCCGGTCGATGCGCAGCGCCAACGGGCTCTGGAAATGCGGCGTGCCGTCGGCCGGCTGCTGGAACGCCGCGTCGGGGTAGGGCGTCGGGCGGCCGTCGACCAGCTCGAGCACCTTCAGCGGCGGCGCCCCGTCCGGATGCAACGTGAAGAAGACGCGGCCATCGGCCGAGACCGCGACGTTGCCGGGCGGGTGGTCGAGGTCGACCACCACCTCGAGCGCCGCCGCCGGCAGCAGCGGCGCCGTGCTGCGATCCTCGAGCCGGGCGCCGCCACCCATCAGCAGGCGCACGCTCCCCGCCACCAGGACCAGCAGCGCGAAGACAAGGCCGACCGCCGTCGCGACACGTTTCATGTGCCGCACCAGACCCGCCGCCTGCTCCGCGTGTCAAGCGCCGCCGCCGCGGGCGCGCCCCGGCTGCAGCACGCCCGTGTCGACTGAGGTGCCGCTCTCTTTCTGGACGGTTTCCCGATGCAACCGTAGTGGTATAGGCGCCCCTGCATGTCTCTGCACCCCGCGTTCCCGGCGTCGCCGTACGCCGAGCTCATCCCGGAACAGCGGTGGTTTCCGGCCGACGAAACGCTGCGCAGTACGGCCTACGAGAAACTGCTGCCGCCGCTGGTGGCGAGAATTCGGCAAGAGGTCTACGCGTGGCGCAGCAAGGGATACCTGGGCGCCTCTGCGACCTCGGCGGCCTTGTTGCGCTGGTGGTTCGAGACGGACCACTGGATCGAAGGTGCCGATGGTTCGCGCTCTCTGTTCCGCTACTATTTCGCCCAGCGTGAAGCGGTCGAGACGCTCATCTGGTTGCACGAGGTCCGACGCGCGCGGGACAAATTCGATCTGCTTCGCTTCGATGCATCGGGCGCGGTGTCCTCGGGCATGTTCGATGAGGACTGGCCGCGCTACGTCCTGAAGATGGCGACCGGTGCGGGGAAGACGAAAGTCCTCTCCCTGCTGATTGCGTGGAGCTTCTTCCACAAGCGCTACGAGGATGACTCCGCGCTGGCCCGCAACTTCCTCGTCATCGCCCCCAACATCATCGTGCTTGAGCGACTGCGGGCGGACTTCGACGGCCTGCGCATCTTCTTCAACGACCCCGTCCTGCCTACCAATGGGCACGCAGGGCGGAACTGGCACGACGACTTCCAACTGACCCTTCACATCCAGGACGACGTGCGCGTGGTCCGCGACACCGGCAATCTCTTCTTGACCAACATCCACCGCGTCTTCCTCGGCGACGTTGCCGATCCCTCGCTGGAGGACGACGACCTGCGCGACTACTTCCTCGACCCGTTTGGCCCGAAGCCTGCGGGAAAGACCACCGACAGCAAGACCGACCTCGGCGAGATCATCCGCGACGTCGAGGAGCTGGCCGTCTTCAACGACGAGGCGCATCACATTCACAACCCAAAGATGGCGTGGTTCAAATCCATCCAGGATATCCACCACGGGATGCTGCAAAAGGATCGCCGCCTGGCGCTGCAAGTGGACGTAACGGCGACGCCGCGCCACGACAACGGGGCGATCTTCGTCCAGACGGTTTCCGACTACCCCCTGGTCGAGGCCATCCACCAGAACGTCGTCAAGCATCCCGTCCTGCCCGACGCCGTCAGCCGGGCCAAGCTGCACGAGCACACCAGCGCCATCTTCACGGAGAAATACGCCGACTACCTCGCGCTCGGCATCGAGGAGTGGCGCAAGAGCTACGCCGAACACGAACCGCTGGGCAAGAAAACCGTCCTCTTCGTCATGGTGGACGACACCCGCAACTGCGACGACGTCGGCGCGTACCTCGAAACCATCTGCCCCGAGCTGCAAGGGGCGGTGCTCGTCATCCACACCAAGAACAACGGCGACATTTCCGAGGCCGCCTCAGGCAAGAACAAGGAAGAACTGGAACTCCTCCGCAAGCAGTCCAACGAGATCGATTCCTGGAAATCGCCGTTCAAGGCCATCGTCTCGGTCCTCGTGCTCAAGGAAGGATGGGACCTGCGCAACGTCACGACCATCGTCGGCCTCCGCGCTTACGTTGCGAAGAGCAACATCTTGCCTGAGCAAACGCTTGGGCGTGGGCTGCGCCGGATGTACTTCGGCACCGACACGCAGGAAACCGTGTCCGTCATGGGGACGCCGGCGTTCATGGACTTCGTCGAGTCCATCCAGAGCGAGGGCGTCAGCTTCGAACACGTCCCGATGGGCGCCGGCACGACACGCCAGGATTCGCTCATCGTCGAAGTGGACACCGATAACCCCGACAAGGACCTCGACGGGCTCGACATTGCGCTCCCGAAACTCACGCGCCGCTTTCACCGCGACTTCAAGGACCTCGACGCGCTCGACCCGGCGGCCCTGGGGAACACGCGGCTGCCCCTGAAACCGTTCACGCCGGAAGAGACGCGGCAGATCGTGTTCAAGACCATCCTCGACGCCGAGGTCCATCACACCATCCAGCTCGACGGCGCCGGGCCGGCCGACTACCGCTCCGTCGTGGCGTTCTTCGCCCGCCAGCTCCTCAAAGATCTGCGCCTCGTCGGCGGCTACGACGTGCTCTATGGGAAGGTGAAGACCTTCATGCGCGAGCATCTGTTCGCCCCATCGCCGGTGCAGCTCGAGGACCCGGTCGTGCTGCGCAACCTCTCGGAGGCCGATGTCGGCAAAGTGCTGTACGATGCCTTCAAGACCGCCATCAACGCGCTTACCATTCAGGTAACCGGCACGACGCGCATCGAAGATCGCATTCGCCTGCGCGAGACGCGTCCCTTTCGCACCGAGCCCCGGCCCTATCTCGCGGCGCGCAAGTCGATCTTCACCAAGATCGTCGGCGAGCCCCACTCCGGCGGCTTCGAGCTCTCCTTTGCGGCCTTCCTCGACGCCGCGCCGGACGTCGCCGCGTTCGCCAAGAACTACCTCGCGGTCGGCTTCAAACTCGACTACGTCAAGGCCGATGGCGACCTCTCCAACTACACGCCCGACTTCATCGTCCGCACCACCGACGGTGCGGTCTGGATCGTCGAAACCAAGGGTCGTCAGGAGATCGATCTGCCGCAGAAGATGACGCGGCTGCGGCAGTGGTGCGCGGACGCGACCGCCGCCGAGGAGAATGGCCAGCGGTACGATTTCGTTTTCGTCGATCAACCCAGCTTCGAGAAGCACGTCCCGCAGACATTCGCCGCGGTCGCCGCCAGCTTCACCGAGCACAAAGGGTGCCCATGAGCGACTCCCATCCCAATCCCGAGACCCGCATCGCGCTGTTCCAGCGCAAGGAAGTTCGCCGAACCATCCACGACAACGAATGGTGGTTCGTCATCACGGACGTGATCACGGCCCTGACCGATTCGGTCGATCCGTCGCAGTACCTCAAGCGCATCCGCCAGCGTGATCCGCACCTGGATGCGGTCTTCAAAGGGGGGGTACAAGTTGTACCCCCCCTTGCCCTGGAGTTTGCGACTGGCGGCGGTCCTCAGAAGATTCTCTGCTGGAACACCGAGGGGCTGTTCCGCCTCATCCAATCCATTCCAAGCCGCAAGGCCGAGCCGTTCAAGCGTTGGCTCGCCAAGGTCGGCTACGAACGCATCCGAGAGATCGAAGACCCCGAGCTCGCAACGAAACGCAGCCGCGCCCTGTACACGGCCAAGGGCTACTCGGACGCCTGGATCGAGAAGCGGATGCGCTCCATCGCCATCCGCGACGAGCTCACCGGCGAATGGAAGAAGCGCGGCGTGAAAGAAGGGCGCGAGTACGGCATCCTCACGGCGGAGATCTCCCAGGCCACCTTCGGTCTGACGCCCAGCCACTATGCCGCGCTCAAGCAACTCAAGGGCGAGAACCTGCGCGACCACATGGACGACCTCGAGCTGATCTTCTCCATGTTGGGCGAAGCCGCCACTACCGAGATCGCCCGCACCCGCGATGCCCAGGGGTTTCCGCAGAACAAGCAGGTCGCCCACGCCGGCGGCACGGTCGCCGGCAATGCCCGCCGTGAGCTCGAACAAAAGAGCGGCCGCAAGGTCGTCAGCGGCGAGAACTACCTGGCGCTGACGCAAGCGGCGAAGAAAGCGCAGCGGCTGGCAGGCAAGGCCCCCACCAAACCGCGCGGCCGAGAATCCTGACGATGGCCCGCGCGCCCGCCGACGCCTAGGAGCTCTCCGACGCCGAGAAGCGCGACCTCATCAAGCTCATCACCGAGGGCAAGCCGCTGCCGGAGAGGTACCGCTTCCTCCTCTTCGCCGATAAGCGCGAGGTCGAGCTCGTCTGGAACGGCAAGTCGCGCGACGTCTGCACGACCATCCTTCCCTTCCAGACCCTCGAACACATCGACGAGCCGCGGCAAGAGGCGGCAGACGAGCAAGCCGCCCTCTTCGATCAACGCGGCCGCCAGCTCAAAGGTTGGACCAACAAGCTCATCTGGGGCGACAACAAACTCATCCTCGCCTCGCTCAAGAGCGGCGCGCTGCGGCGCCAGATCGAGGACGCCGGCGGGCTGAAGCTCATCTACATCGACCCGCCCTTCGACGTCGGCGCCGACTTCAGCATGGACATCGAAATCGGCGGCGAAACCTTCCACAAAGAACCGAACCTCCTCGAACAGATTGCCTACCGCGACACCTGGGGCCGCGGCGCGGATTCGTTCATCGCCATGATCTACGAACGCCTCATTCTCATGCGCGATTTGATGCACAGCGAGGGCAGCATCTATGTGCATTGCGATTGGCGGGTGACGGCGTTTATTCGCTTGGCAATGGGAGAGGTCTTCAATGAATCAAACTTTCGAAACGAGATTATTTGGAAGAGGACGAGTGCCCACAGTAGTGCGAAGCGTTTTGGCCCGGTCCACGACACAGTTCTGCTTTACGCAAAGACAGATGCGCAGATTTGGAACGAAGTGCTGCAAGATTATGAGGCAGCGTACATTGAGCAAAGGTTCGCCCGAACTGACCCGGACGGCAGGCCATGGAAGGATGCTGACCTCACCGGCTCGGGCATTCGACAAGGCAACACCGGACTGCCGTGGCGTGGCTTTAATCCCACCGAGAAAGGCCGGCATTGGGCCTATCCACCAAGGGAACTCGATGTGATGGATAGCAGGGGTTTGATCCATTGGCCGAAGAAGAAGAGCGGCTGGCCGAGGCACAAGCAGCATCAGGAGAGGATGGCTGGGATTCCGGTTCAGGATGTCATCACCGACATTTTTCCAATCAACGCCATGGCTCAGGAACGTCTTGCGTACCCCACCCAAAAGCCCGAAGCCTTGCTTGAGCGCATCCTCAGGGCCAGCAGCAACGAAGGCGATCTCGTCGCTGACTTCTTCTGCGGCAGCGGCACAACCGCCGCCGTAGCCGAGAAGCTCGGGCGCAAGTGGATCGCTACTGACCTCGGGAAGTTCGGCATCCACACCACTCGCAAGCGGCTGATTCAGGTGCAGCGCGAACTCAAGGCAGGTGGCAAGCCGTTCCGTGCCTTCGAGGTGCTGAACCTCGGCCGCTACGAGCGCCAAGCGTATCTGAACGTCAGCGGTCGGCTCACGGGCAAGAAGAAGGAGCAGGCGTTGGCGCGCAAGGAACAGGAGTTCCGCGATCTGATCCTCAAGGCCTACCGCGCTGAGCCGTTGCCGGATGCGGGATTCTTCCACGGTAAGAGCGGGGGGCGGCTGGTGGTCGTTGGCCCGATCAACCTGCCGGTGGGCCGGCTGTTCGTGGAGGAGGTCATCACGGAGTGCCGCAAGCGCGGCGCGACGCGCGCCGATGTGCTGGCGTTCGAGTTCGAGATGGGCCTTTTCCCCGCCGTGCTGGACGAGGCGAAGCAGAAGGGTATCGATCTGGCGCCCAAGGCGATTCCGCCGGAAGTGTTCGACAAGCGCGCCGTCGAGAAGGGCCAGGTTCGCTTCCACGATGTGGCCTACATCGAAGTCACGCCGCGTGTCGCCCAGCCGGACTCGCTGACCCTCGCAGTCGAGCTGACCGATTTCTCGGTCTACTACTCGCAGGGCCTGGTGGACGCCATCGCCGCCGATCTGAAGGAAGGCAAGAGCGAGGTCGTCTGCGAGCAGGGCCAGCTGCTCAAGGTGAGCAAGGACAAGAACGGCATCGTCACACGCGACGTCCTGACCAAGCTGTGGACGGATTGGGTCGATTACTGGGCGGTCGATTTCGACTACGAGAGTCGGAAGGAAATCATCAAGGTGGCGAAGAATCTCGGCGTCGAAGGGCAGCTCCCCGGCACGGCCGACACCAGTGAGTTCATCGAGTTCGAGGAGCGTTGGACGGGCGCCTACGTCTTCGAGAACGAGTGGCAGAGCTTCCGCACCCGGCAGAACCGCGCGCTGGAACTGACCTCCGCCACGCACACCTATGCGACGCCCGGTCGCTACGTCGTAGCCGTGAAGGTGATCGACATCTTCGGCAACGACACGATGACGCTCGTCCCTCTCACCGTGGGTTGACGGTTCTGCCGGGTCCGGACTGGCGTTTGCGCTACTCCGCCATGACGCCGCGGCCGCGGACGATGTCGAATTCGCGCTGCTCCGGCGCCGTCAGCTTCTCGTCCCCCAGACGCACCGCGACACGGTCGATTTGGCCGGTGAAGCGGAAGGGTACCTGGTACTCCTCGCTGACTGGCGTGCCGGTGTCCTCACCGCAGTCGAGCGTCTCGTCGAGCGACATGCGGAAGCCGAGCGTGCGCGCGAGCTTGCCCTCGCCGGCCGGCTTGCCGTCGACCGTCAACGTCGCGGTGCCGCCCTTGCCGAGTCCGGGACCGTCGTAGGCGAAGGCGAGCTCGACGGTGTGCTTGCCGGGTGCCAGGGCCGCCTTGCCGGTGACGCAGTAGCGCTCGACGCCGGCGAGGTTGTAACAGAAGACCGGCTTGCCCTTGAGCACAAACAGCCCCCAACCGGCGAAGCGGCCGCCCTGGGTGAGCAGCATGCCCTCGGCGCCGCCCTTCGGGACCTCGAGGCCGGCGGCGATGGTGAAAGACTTGTTCTTCATGTCCGGCGCGGCGCCTTCGGGAATGCGCACCTGGCCCGGAAAGTAGGTGAACACCGAGCGGCCGCGCGTCAGGCTCGGGCGGTTGGTGGTGTCGAGGCGCTCGACCTTGCTGTTATCGAGCGGCAGCACGCCGTTGCGGGCCGCCTCGACCCAGAACAGGTCCTGCATCTGGCGCAGCCGCGCCGGCTCCTGCGCCGCCAGGTTGTTCGCCTGACTGAAATCGTCGGTGATCCGATACAGTTCCCAGTTGTAGTCCAGCACGCCGACCGTCCCGGCAACCGACGCCCACGGGGGACTCGGCGGCGTCGTCGCCGCGACCCAGCCGTCGTTGTAGATGGCGCGGTTGCCGAGCATTTCGAAGTACTGCGTGCGGCGGCGCGACGGCGCCTTGGCGTCGTCGAAGGTGTAGAGCATGCTGACGCCCTCGACCGGCTGTTGCGGCACGCCGTTGAGCACCGACGGCGAGGCGACGCCGACAGCGTCGAGGATGGTCGGATAGAGGTCGACGACGTGGTGGAACTGGGTGCGGACACCGCCCGGTTGCTTGATGCGCGCCGGCCACGAGATGACCATGCCGTTGCGCGTGCCGCCGAAATGCGAGGCGATCTGCTTGGTCCACTGGAAGGGCGTGTCCATCGCGTGCGCCCAGCCGATCGGGTAGTGGTTGAAGGTGTTCGGCCCGCCGAGTTCGTCCATGCGGCGCAGCACTTCCGAGAACTGCTCGGGGATGTTGTTGAAGAACGTCATCTCGTTGAGCAGGCCGTTGGCGCCGCCCTCGGCGCTGGCGCCGTTGTCGCCCTGGATGTAGATGACCAGCGTGTCGTCGAGCTCACCGAGTTCGGCGACCGCGTCGAGGACGCGCCCCATCTGGAAGTCGCAGTGCGCCAGCGCCGCCGCGTACACTTCCATCATGTGCGCCGCGACCTTCTGGTGATCGGCGTCGAGCGAATCCCACGCCGGGATGCCGGGTGAGCGTTCGGTCAGCTTGGTATCGGCGGGCACGATGCCGAGCTGCTTCTGCCGCGCCAGCGTCTCCTCGCGCACCTTATCCCAGCCCTGATCGAACTGGCCCTTGAACTTGGCGATCCACTCCTGCGGCGCGTGATGCGGCGCATGCGCGGTGCCGGGGGCGTAGTAGGTCACCCACGGCTTCTCCGGCGCCACCGCGTGCAGCATGCGGATGCGCGCGATGGCATGATCGGCCATGTCGCGGTCGAAGAAATACTCCGCATCGTCGTGCGGCGGCTCGACCGGCTTGATCCCCTCGACCAGCGCCGGCGTCCACTGGCTCGTGTCGCCGCCGATGAAGCCGTAGAAATACTCGAAGCCGAGTCCGGTCGGCCACAGATCGAACGGCCCCGCCTGGCTGCCCTGCCAGTCGGGCACGTTGTGGTTCTTGCCGTACCAGGCGGTGTTGTAGCCGTTCTGCCTGAGCACCTCCGCGAAAGTGCCGGCGCTCTTCGGCATCAGCGTGTTGTAGCCGGGGAAGCCGGTGCCGGCCTCCATGATGACGCCCGTCGCCGCCGCGTGGTGGTTGCGTCCGGAGAGCAGCGCGGCGCGCGTCGGCGAACACAGCGCCGTGGTGTGGAACTGCGTGTAGCGCAGGCCGTTCTTCGCCAGCCGGTCGAGCGTCGCCGTCGGGATCGGCCCGCCGAAGGGGCTCGAGGCGCCGAAGCCGACGTCGTCGGTGAGGATGACCAGGATGTTCGGCGCCCGTTCGGGCGCGGCGACCTCCGCCGGGAAGTCCTTCACCGAATCCGCGGCGGTGAGGCCGATGTGGCCGCCGAACGGTTGCGCGGGTCGCGGCAACACGTCCTGCGCCGACGCCGGCGCGATGAAGAGGGTGGCGGCCAGCAGGGCGTGGGCGAGGGTTCGCGGTGCGGGACGTGGCGTCATGATCCCCCTCTAGCGCAGCGGCGCCCCGGCAGACCAACCCCGCAGCCCCGCACCCGGAGCGCGGGAGGCTCAGGCTGACAGGGTGCCGCGTTCGGCGTCGAAGGCGGCGCGCATGGCCTGCAGCAGCGGCGGGTTGCACAGAATGTCGACGCCGGTGAGGGCCAGCGCCTTGGCGCCGTCGAGGACGCCGCGGTCGCCGTCTGGCGAGGCGGCCCAGCGCGCGAACTCCTCGGTGTGCAGGGCGACGCGCGACGGGGCGATGCCGATCATCGGATGGATCGAGGGCACCAGCTTACTGACGTTGCCCATGTCGGTGCTGCCGCTGATCAGCGCCGCCGGCGCCGTCGTGATGGTGCGGCCGAGGCCCTCGAGATTGGCCTGGTAGGCCGCGGCCATGGCCGGATTGGTCCACATGTCGGAGTAGTCCTCGCCGACCACGCGGCTGGACATCTCGGCGCCGCTGGCCAGGGCGCCGGCGTGAAAGCAGGCGTCGACGCGTTGCTTGAGCTTGCCGAGGTGCCGTTCGTTGGCGGCGCGGACGTAGAACAGCCCGGCGGCGCGCTCGGGGACGATGTTCGGCTTCTGGCCGCCGTCGGTGATGACGCCGTGGATGCGCTCGCTCGGCCGGATGTGCTGCCGCAGCTGCGCGATCGTCTGGTAGGCGGTGACCAGCGCGTCGAGCGCGTTGATGCCGGCGTGCGGCGAGGCGGCGGCGTGCGCGGCGCGGCCGCGGTACTCGACCTCGACGGCGCTGATCGCCAGGACGTTCATGCCGATCAGCTCGAGGCTGGCGGGGTGAATCATCATCGCCGCGTCGACGTCGGCGAAGGCGCCTTCGCGCGCCATCATCACCTTGCCGCCGCCGCCCTCCTCGGCGGGCGTGCCGAGCACGACGACGCTGCCGCCGGTCTCCGCCACCACCGCCGCCAGCGCGGCGCCGGCGCCGGCGCCGGCCGCGGCGATGATGTTGTGGCCGCAGGCGTGACCGATGCCGGGCAGCGCGTCGTACTCGCACAGCACGGCGAGGCGCGGCCGGCCGCTGCCGGCGCGGGCGGCAAAGGCGGTCGGCAGGCCGTAAGCGCCGCGCTCGACCGTCAGGCCGCGGCTGTCGAGGTACTCGCACAGCCACTCGGCGGCGCGGCGTTCGTCGAAACAGAGTTCGGGGTGGGCGTGGATGCGGGCGCTCAGCGCCAGCAGCGCGTCGCGCTCGGCGTCGACGCGGGCCGCGACGCGCGCCTTCAGCGCGGTGGTCTCACATGCGGGGCTTGGTTGGCTGGGCATGGGTCGGCTCGTCGTCGTCGGAGAAGTCCAGGATTCCCTCGGCCAGGGCGCGCACGTCCTCGTCGGGGTCGTTCAGCGCTCCCTTGACGTGCTCCTGCGCCTCCGGATCCTCGAGATCGCCGAGGATGCTGACGGCCTCGAAGCGCACTTCCGGATCGGGATCGTTGAGCGCCCCGCTGAGCGTCCCGGGGCTGATCTCCTCGGAGCGGTCGCCGAGCGCCTCGACGACCGCCAGGCGTACTTCTGGGTCGGGATCGCCCATCGCCTCGACCAGCATGGCCATCGAGGTGGGACCCTCCTCGCCGGTGAGCATCAGGACGGCGCCGATACGTTCCTCCGGGTCGGGGTCGTTGAAGAGCGTCTCGCGCAGCTCCGTCAGCTCTTCCTGATCTTCTTCCTCGTCGCCCGCTTCCATGGCGCGCTCCTGGCGCTCCGCCATCTGCCGCGTGCGGCCGGCGGCGGTCGGCACCTCGCGCTTGCTGGCGCCCGGACTGGTCACATCGACCTGGCGGCGCTCGTACTCGGCGCGCAACTGGCCGAGGCGGTCCTCGACGCGCGCACTGGGCGCGTCGCCGCTGTCGGGGCCACGCGCGACGCCGCCGCCCGGGCGCGGCGCACCAGGCGCGGCCCGGCTGGGCTCCGGCGCCGCCGCGGGGGCGTCGCCGCCGCGCATGAAGAAGGCGATGGCGACGAGGACCAGGACGGCGCCGCCGACGACGGCGGCGGTTACGCCACGCATCGCGGGCTCTCGAAACGGGGGTCGGTCGCTGACTGCACTAGGGGTGGTCTCCTGCCCGCAGCTAAGGCTGATGGCACCGCGCCGGTCAAGGCTTGGCGACCCCGGGCACAGAGCGCGCCGGGGGGTCGCCTGCGCCCGCGCCGCGCGCTACATCTCTGGATTGCCGGAGGATTCACGATGCCGAAAACCCTGTTGGACAAGGTGTGGGAAGCGCACACCGTCGCCGACCTGCCGAGCGGCCAGACGCAGCTCTTCGTCGGCCTGCACCTGGTGCACGAGGTGACCAGCCCGCAGGCCTTCCAGATGCTGCGCGAGTTGGGCCTGCCGGTGCTGTTCGCGGAGCGCACCGTGGCGACCGTCGACCACATCATCCCGACGCACAGCGAGGCGCGCCCCTTCGCCGACGCCCAGGCCGAGACGATGATGTCGGAGATCGAACGCAACTGTCGCGAGTTCGGCATCACGCTCTACGACCGCGCCTCCGGCCACCAGGGCATCGTGCACGTCATCGGCCCTGAAATGGGGCTGACGCAGCCCGGCATGACCATCGCCTGCGGCGACAGCCACACCAGCACGCACGGCGCCTTCGGCAGCATCGCCTTCGGCATTGGCACCAGTCAGGTGCGCGACGTGCTCGCCTCGCAGTGCCTGGCGATCGAGAAGCCGCGCATCCGCCGCATCGAGGTGAACGGCGCCCTGCCGGCGGGCGTCTACGCCAAGGACGTCATCCTGCACATCATCCGCACCCTCGGCGTCAAGGGCGGCGTCGGCTACGCCTACGAGTACGCCGGCTCGACCATCGACGCGATGACGATGGAAGAGCGCATGACCGTCTGCAACATGAGCATCGAGGGCGGCGCCCGCTGCGGTTACGTCAATCCCGACCAGAGCACCGTCGACTACCTGCGCGGCCGCGCCCTGGCGCCGCCGGGCGACGCCTTCGCGCGCGCCGCGGGGTGGTGGCTGGGCATGGCCTCCGACGCCGGCGCGGCGTACGACGCGGTGACCCGCCTCGACGGCGCGGCGCTGACGCCGGTGGTGACCTGGGGCATCAATCCCGGTCAGGCGATCGGCATCGGTGAGCGCATTCCCGACGTCGGCGCCTTCGCCGCCGACGAACGCGACGTGGTCGAGGACGCCTACGCCTACATGGACTGGAAGGCCGGCGCGCCGATCGCTGGGACGAAGATCGACGTCGCCTTCATCGGCTCGTGCACCAACGGACGCATCTCCGACCTGCGCGAGGCGGCGCGCGTCGCCAAGCTCGGCCGGGTGCGCTCGCACGTCAAGGCGATCGTCGTGCCGGGTTCGCAGGACGTCGCCCGCCAGGCCGAGGCCGAGGGCCTGCCGGAGGTCTTCCGCGCCGCCGGCTTCGAGTGGCGGCTGCCCGGCTGCTCGATGTGCCTGGCGATGAACCCCGACAAGCTGAGCGGCCGTCAGATCTGCGCCTCGTCGAGCAATCGCAATTTCAAGGGCCGCCAGGGCAGCCCGTCGGGCCGCACACTGCTGATGAGCCCGGCCATGGTCGCCGCGGCGGCGATCGAGGGCGCCGTCACCGATGTGCGCGCCCTGCTGGGAGGTGCGCGATGAGCCAGCTCGTGAAGATCACCCGCGTCGCCGGCCGGCCGATCCCGCTGCGCGGCAACGACATCGACACCGACCGCATCATCCCCGCCCGCTACCTGGTGGCGGTGACCTTCGACGGCCTCGGCGAGGCGTCGTTCCGCGACGAGCGCTTCGACGCGCAGGGCAACCTGAAGGGGCACGTCATGGACGACCCACGCTACCGCGCCAAGGGCACGCGCATCGCGGTGGTGAACAAGAACTTCGGCTGCGGCTCGTCGCGCGAACATGCGCCGCAGGCGCTGCTGCGCTGGGGCATCAAGGCGCTGGTCGGCGAGTCGTTCGCCGACATTTTCTTCGGCAACTGCGTCGCCCTCGGCATGCCGTGCGTCACCGCCGGCAGCGACGAGATCGCCCGCCTGCTGGCGGCCGTCGAGGCCGAGCCGACGCACGAGCTGGTGGTCGACCTGACAGCGCAGACCGCCGCCTACGGCCCGCTGACGATCGCCGTCGCCCTGCCGACCGGCATCCGCAACCAGTTCCTCGCCGGCACCTGGGACGCGACGCGCGTGCTGCTCGCGGCGGCGCCGCAGATCAGGGCAACGGCGGCGCGCCTGCCCTACGTGACGCGCTTCGCCGGTTGACCGCAGCTGCCGATTCTCCCGAGGGATGCCGTGACGGAAGCAAACTCGTCCTCCAAGGTCCGGAAGGTGGCTGGCTGCGCGCTCCTCGCCCTCGGCATCGGCGTGTTCGCGGTACGCGTCCTGCACGAGGGTCCCTACGCGATGCCGCGCGGCGCGAACCTATTCGGTGGGCTGGGTGCGCTGCTGCTCGGCGGTGTGCTGGTGTGGCCCGCCGCGCCACGCCGTCTCGGCTGGCTGGCGCTGGCGGCCAGCCCCGTGGTGCTCTTCTTCGGGCTCTACGCGACGATGGCGGAGCTCGAAGAGGTGGTGTCGCTCTACGCCACCGACAGCGCCGGCAAGCAGGCGGATCTACGCCTCTGGATCGTCGACCGCAGCGACGGCGAGTGGGTGGGAATGCCGCGTTCCAAGGCGGTCGAGCACTCCCTGGATGGAGCGCGCCTCGAGCTGCTCCGACATGGGGAGATCCGGTGCGTCGTGCCGGTGCTTCACGAGGACCGCGCGACCGTCAAAGCGATCCACGCCCTCAAGGTCGAGAAGTACGCGGTAGCCCGTGGCGCCGCCGCGATCGGTCTCTACCCCCGCGAGGCCAGGGAAACCGCCGTCTCCCTGCGCCTCGATCCGTGTCCGGGCGGCTGAGCCGAGCCCGGAATTGCCGTCCAGCGACCCACCACGGGGCTCAAGACACGAGACGGCGATGACGCCGTCGGCGAGCTTGTGCCACGGTTCCCACTCGAGCGCTCAAGCGATCCGCGAAACGTCAGAGCTCCGAGCGGTAGTCCTCATCGACCATCTCATCGATCGCCGCGACCATCTGCTCATCGCCGCCAACTTTCGCCGCGAACATCTTGCCAAACGAGACGCGCTGCGGCGCCCAGGTTTCGGGCTTCCACAGCTGAGCCCGCAGGAAGGCCTTGCCGCAGTGGAAGAAGCACTCGTCGACGTGTACGCGGATGGCGAGCAGCGCCGGCGCGCCGCGCGCCGCCAGGCGCTCGAGGACGGCGGGGTCGCTGGTCAGCTCGGCGCGGCCGTTGACGCGCACGGTCTCGTTCGTGCCGGGCAGCAGGAAGAGCACGCCGACGTGCGGGTTCTCGAGGATGTTCTGCAGGCCGAAGATGAGCTTGTTGCCCTTGCGATCCGGGATCAGCAGCGTCGCCTCGTCCTCGATGGCGACGAAGCCGGGGTGGTCGCCCTTCGGCGACACGTCGAGCCGGCCAGCGCGGTCGGCGGTCGACAGCACGACGAACGGCGAGCGCTCGATGAAGGCGCGCGAGAAGGGATCGATGGTGGAGTTTATCTTCATCTCTAAGGCGGGGTTCGACTCGCCGATGATGGCGCGCAGCGCCTCGCCCGTCTCGATCCGGTGCCCGTTCTGATCAGCCATGCTGCCTCCTGGTGCGCTATGAGATGGCAGACAATAGACCGCAGGCGCGACAGACGGATACCAGAAAGCGCTGCGCCTGCGCGGCTGGCCGTGACCCGGTCCGCCCCCGCCGGAGCAACCGCGAGTTTGTCGCCCAGCGCGTAGCGATCGAGGAAACGCCCCCGTAGCATGGATCCCCGCGTCGACGCGGTGCGGTGAGCCAATGCCACGGTTCGAGCAGCAGCTTGGCCGCATTGATCTCGGCCGGCGTCGGGGTGTGCCCGACCGACCCGTTCGGGGCTCAACGGTCTTTCGAAGCGGGCCGCGGCATGGCGGGCTTCTGCACCACAATGATCTCCCGGTTTGTACCGTCGCGATCTCCCGGCCAGGCGGCTGGCCCACATGACCAAAGCCACGGGAAGTCCAGCCTTCCCAGAAACGGGAATGGGTCAGCCGGCGTTCCGCCCTGCTGGCTGCCCAGGCCGAAGGGCGCAGCTATCGCAACGGGCGAGCGCGGCGGAACCCGAGGCCGGTGCCCTGGGCGATCGGTTCAGTCAATCCCTAGATACCGGTGACCGAGAACGGGCGTAGCTCCCGCGCATGAAAGCGCCGCGCAGCAGCGCGCCGCAGCCGGCCTGACCCGCTGCACTGCTCACGGCGGGCAATCACGCCAGGAACGGCAGGCAAGATGACTAGAAACCAAGCCGAACAGCACGAACACTACTCAGAGCGCCATCGGTCTTGTTGGTCGCCGACGCCGACAGCCTGCCTCCCGAGAGTACCCACGCGCTCGGGTCATCCGCTCGGCTGGTTGAGCTCCAGGCTGAGAAACCGCCGCAGCTGCACGTGAGGACCGTGCACCCCAGCGTGCAATTCGACAAGAAGACGGGATCGATTCCCTCGAGGACGTACCGGCTCAGGCTGTGGAGCTCGTTGATGTTCGGCATCCGCCAGTCGGTGTGGCCGGCGAAGCTGGCGGTATTCAACACGGTGATCTTCGCAAAGCCGGAAGACCACGTGTAGACCGGTTGGAAGTCGTGGACGGAGCCGTCGTAGGATAGCTTCTCCCACATCAGACCGGTCTGATTGTCGGTGATCGTCCCGTCGCCATTGTCCGCCAAGCTGGGGGCGATGCCCCTCTGGAAATCTCCGTCCTGTCCAAGCGGCGAGCCGGGACATGGGCCGAGCGTGCCGCCACCCTGATCGCATTCGGTGTTTCCCGTCTTCAGAAACAGCACTGGTGGTCGCAGTGCCGCCCCGCCCAAGGCCCCGGCGATGTTGTCTGTCTGGGCGTCGAGTGCGCTCTGAATCTGCGCCAGAGACAACGGCGCATCCGGACACGCGGCGGCCGCGTCGGCTGCCTTCTGGTCCGCCTTCTGCCATGCCTCCGACAGTCCTGTCGCGCACGCCCCGAGGGCGGTGGTGTACTTCACCGCGTCGGCGTTCAGAATCAGCGTCTTCACCGCATTCTGACGACACAGCGAATACTTACCGGCCGCGAGATTCTTCCTCGCCTGGCACTTCTGTTCGGGGGTGGGCGCCGCGTGCGCGGCCGAGGCCGCGATCAGCAGTACCAGCGCCACTCTGCCAACACTTCTTCCGCTCATCTCGGCCTCCGTTCGACCAGGCGCGCCCGGATTTGCTGCCGCGCAGAATCTGCAGGGCACCGACTGGGTGCGAGGTCAGGTGCCACGCTCGCACAGGCTTTTGAGCGTTGTCCATGAATTTCCTCGCGCACCGCTGTCCTCGCAGCGGAACCCGAGCCCAGTAGTCTGGGCGATCGGTTCAGTCACTCTCACGACACCGGTGACCGAGAACGGGCCGGCGAATGCTCCGTCGGGTCGCCGCAGCGCCTCTGCACGAAGCTCGGAAGTCGAATCTTTGCCGGCGAGAGGATCGACACGTGGGAGAATCTTTCAAACAAGAGGGGGGGATCCGCTCATGCGGAGCCCGTTGAAGCACGGCGCGGGGCTTCTCAGCAGGTTGTCAGTCCCCGATGATGGTGGACAGCACCTGCCGCTATCAAGTCCGATCGCTCGCGGTGGTAGGCCGCTGAGCTGATCACGATGGCAGGACGTTGCTTGGTGGTCGTCTGGTCAGTGAAGGGAAAGGGGACGAGTACGACGTCGCCGAACTCATATCCCGTCGTAGTCGGCATCGTCCGGATTGTCCCGGATGCGGCGGAACGCCTCGATGGATAGCTCTGCCGCAGCCGCCGTCAGTTTGCTGTCCAAGGCGCGCTGACGCAGGAAGTCGACGAAGTCCTCGACCTCCGCGACTTTGTCTTCCGGCAGCTCACGGATTTTCTTGAGCAGGGCGTGTTCCTCGTCGGCCGCATGCTTCATCGTGGCACTCCGTTCATCTCGTATTCGTTTAGCATGCCGCGACGGGATTCGGCACATGGACAACGAACCGGCACTCCGCACGGTGGGCAGGCTCCGAGCTGACTTCGGCGAGCGCAACTATTTGCCATCGCGGCGTCTATCTCGCACCCGATCAATCGTCATTGGGGTAGGACTCACCACCCCAACGCATCCGCGCGCTGCTCACAGCGACGCCGCAGATCCAGGCGACCGCGGCGGGCCTGCCCCACACCACGCGCTTCTCGAGCTGACCGTCGTCGCTTCAGGCGCGGCGGCACTGATCGCAGGGGCACAGCTGGCGCAGGTAGGGATAGGCGTAGATGCCGGTTTCGTGGCCGTCGCCCCAGACGAACGAAAAGGCGTAGCGGCCGACCGGGGCAATGCGCTCGAGGTCGGTGTTCTCGGCGTGGATGTAGCGCTTGTCCCCGGAGTGGCCCTGGCAGCTCGCGCACGGGCACCAGCCGCGCAGATAGGTCCACGCGTAAGCGCTGGCGTGGCCGTCGCTCCAGGCGATCTGCACCTCGCGCGCCGCCGCGTCGCGGCGCACTTCGAGCGGCTGCGGCGGGCGCGGCGACATGCGGCGACCATCGACCTGGGCGGCCGTCTTTGCAAGGCGGGGCCGGCTGCGCCAGAGGGGCGCCGAGAGGGGGGCTAGATGACCGAGCCGCGGCTGCGCGCGATCGCAGCGGAGGAGCGCGCCGCGGTGCTCGATCTGCTCGGCGGCTGGTTCGACGACAGCGAGGCGCCCGAGCGAGCGCGGGCGCGAGCCTTCTTTGCTCGCTACATCGAGCACGACCCGACCTTCCGTGACGCACTGTGCTTCGTCGCCGAGCGCGACGGCCGCCTGCTGTCGACGCTACAGGTGTTTCGCAAGCGGGTCGGACTCGGCGCCGGCGTGACGCTGGAGGTGGCGGCGGTCGGCAATGTCTATACCGCCCCCGCCGAGCGCGGTGCAGGCATCGCCTCGCGTCTGCTCGACCACGCCCTCGCGCAGTTGCCCGCGCACGGCTTCGACGCCTCGCTGCTCTTCGCCAGCCGCCTCGACTTCTACGCTCGCCTCGGCTGGGTGAGCCATCCACGCCAGCTCGACTTCATCAGCGCCGGCACGGCGCCGCCCGTGCCGGCGGACGTGGAGTGGTTCGACAGCGAACGGCATCTGGACGGGGTGATCGCCGTGTACGACGCATACAGCGGCGGGGTCCCGGGTGCGACGCTGCGCGACCGCGCCTACTGGACGGGGCAGCTGCGCTACGCCGGCAATCCCGCCGAGCGCGCCGTCGTCGCTCGCGAGGCCGGGCGCGTCGTCGCCTACGCGCGCGCGACGACCCTCTACGACGTGCAGGTGGTGATCGAACACGGCGCCCTGCCCGGACAGACCGAACGCCTCGCCGACTGCATCGCGCACCTGCACGCCGGTGCCGCGCCAGCGCCCGGCACGTTGCTGCAGCTGGCGCCGGACACGCGGCTTGCGGTGGTCCTGGCGACGCGCGGCCTGGTCCCGGCCCCGATCATGGATTCGGCCTGGATGTGGCGCATCCTCGACCCACGGCGACTGGCTGACCGGCTCGGCGTGGCGCCGGCGGCGCTGTCGCCGGCGGTATTTGCCGAGCGGCTGCCGCCCGGTCGCAGCCGGTACTGGATCGCCGATCGCTTCTGAACCGCGGCGATTGACATCGCCGGCGGCGGGCCGGAATGTCGGCGCCATGCGGGCACCGGCGCCAACGACGCGCTTCTCGCACTGGTTCGGCGAGCAGGTCTTCCTGCTCCGCCAGCGGCGGCGGCTGCGCCGCATCGAGGCGCTGCGCGCCGGCGCGGCGGATCCCGCCGCCCTGCTCGACGCCGTGCGGCGCATGCAACTCACCTTCACCATCACCGCCGGACGCACCGGCACGACCTACCTGACGCGGCTCGGAGAGTTGTTTCCTGGAACCGTCAGCCTGCACGAACCGGATCCGTCGTACGTGTACTTTCTCCGCCAGGTGCAGCGACGCCCCGCCCTCGCTCGGCGGTTCTGGCTGGAGTACAAGCTGCCGTTCATCGCGGCCCTGGCAGGGCCGCGCTACATCGAGACCAGCCACCTGTTCTGCAAGGGCTTCCTCGACGCGCTGCTCGAACTCGGCGTGCGTCCGGGCATCATTCTACTGCGGCGGCATCCACGCCCGATCGCCACCAGCCTCTTGACGCGCCACACCGTCCCGGGGCGCGGCCGGCTGGGGCGGAAGTATCTCGTCCATCCGGGCGACCCCGGCGTGTTGGCGTTGCCCGGTTGGCAGGCGCTGACCAGCTACCAGCTCTGTTTCTGGTACGCCCTCGAGATCGAACGACGGCAGCGCCTGTACGGCGAGCGCCTGGCGGCGCTCGGCACGCCGCTGGTGGATATCACCGCCGAGGAGTTGCACGACCCGGCGCGCTTCCTCGCCGCCGGCGAGCGGCTCGGACTGCTCGCGGCGGTCGCCGATCGCGAGACGCTGCTGCGCCGGCACGCGGAGGTCTCGGCGCGCGGGCACAACATCAACCCGACCGAGGCGCGCGCGGTCGCCGACCCCGAGGCGGAGGAGCGCGAGGTGTGGCGGCGCGTCGAGCCGGCCGCGCCCTGGCTGCGCGAGGCGGTCGCGCGCCGCTACGCAACGCCGGCCGCGGCCGCGCTCACGCCCCAGGCGGTTTCCCGTCCTTGAGCTGCTGCTTCCAGTCGAGCAGACGGCCCTTGGCCGCCCACTCCTCCGCCCTCGGCACGTCGCCGGCGCGCTGGTAGATGCGCGAGACGTTGGTGTACGAGAGGATCTCCTCCGGCATCAACGCCGCGGCGCGCTCGGCGGCGGCGATCGCCTCGTCGAAGCGGCCGAGGTCGGCAAGCGCCATCGACAGGCCTTCCAGTGCGTCGGCGTAGTCCGCGTCGATCGCCAGCGCCTCGCGGTAGGCCGCCACGGCGCCGTCGAGGTCGCCCTCGGCGATGCAGTCGACGGCGCGGTCATAGTGCACTTCACGGGTCGCCATGCGTTGGACGCTAGCATGCAGGTGGCGGCGGTGGATGGGGGGCGCGGGATTGCGGGCGCGTCGGATCGGGCCGTCCGTCTGCTACACCCCCTGTATGCGCCTCGCCGTCTTTCTCCTCGCCGGTCTGCTCGCCGCCTGCGCGCGCGAAGCGACGCCGGTGAACCTGGCCACGGACATCGCGGAGTCGGTCGCCCGGCCGCTGTTGCGCGACGGCCTGGTTGCGCAGCAGGCGACCATCGTCCGCACCAAGGTCGCGGACGCCGATCTGCTGTGGGACAGCGATCCGCAGCGCGTGCTCGCCCTGGCGGCGGCGGGCGAACTGGCGCCGCTGCCGGAAACGGAGGCGGCCGACCGGCCGGCGTCTCTCGTTGACACGCGGCGCCGTTGGGCAGCCACCGACGCCGTCGCGCGGGTCCTCGTCTACGACCCCGAGCGCATCGCCGAGGCGAGCGCGCCGACGCGCGTCGCCGCCCTCGCCGATGCCGCTCAGGCGCGCCAGTTGGTCCTCGCCGACCCCGCTCGCGGCGCCGCCGCCTGGCATGCCGCGGCGCTGTTCGACCGGCTCGGTGACGAAGCGGGGGCGGCGTTCTTCGCGCAGCTGCGCACCGGCGGCGCCCTGCTCGTCGCCGACGACGACGCGGTCGTCACGGCGCTCGTCGCCGGCCAGCGGCCCCTGGCGTTGCTCGACAGCGACCGCGCCGCGGCGGCGCAGGCGCAGGCGGCGCGCCTGGTCATCGTCGTACCGGATCAGGACGCGGAGGGCAGCGGCGCCTTCGTTCTGCCGTCGGTGGCGGCCGTGACGCGGCGCGGCGCCGCGAACCCCAGCGCGCTGGCGTTGGCGCAGCACCTGCTGGCACCGCCGCAGGCGTTTCGCATGGCGCTGGCGCGCAACACGTTGGTGGTCGCCCCCGACGCGGCCGCCCCGCCGGGGTTGCTCAACGTCTCGGCGCTGCGCCTGATGCCGGTCGACTACGCCGCGCTGGCGGTTCGTCTGCCGGCGGTGCGCACGGCGTTGGCGCACTGACCGCGCGGCGGACTCAGACGCTGGCCAGCGTCTTGACGATGCGCCCCTGGGCGCGGCGCAGCAGGCGGCCGAGCTGCAGGCGCTCCGGCTCGGCCAGCGTCGCCGTGTCGAGCGCGCGCAGCTTGCGACCGAGGCGTCGCACGAGACGCGCCAGGTCGGCGATCTCGTCGCGCGCCACCGGCTCGCCGGCCTGCTCGGAGCGGAAGCGCTGCACCGACAGCTTGCGCGCCCGCGTCAGGCGCCACAGCGTCTCCTGCTTCTCGGGCGACTCGGCGCGCGCCAGGGAGATGAGGATTTCGCGCGAGACGTCCGGCTCGGCGTGCACGGCCTGCTTGATCGCCGCCGGCAGGCGCCGCAGCACCAGCGTGTTGCTCACATAGGGTCGGCTCTTGCCGATCAGCTCGGCGAGCACCTCGTGCGTATAGCCGTACTGATCGATCAGCGCGCCCAGCCCCTCGGCCTCCTCGAGCGGCGTCAGGTTCTCGCGCTGCAGGTTCTCGATGATCGCGATCTCCATCGGATCGTCGTCGCGCACCAGGGCCGGCAGGGTCGTCAGCCCGGCCAGCTGCGCGGCGCGGAAGCGCCGTTCGCCGGCCATGATCATGAAGCCGTCGGCGGCGCGCTTGATGATGATCGGCTGCAGGATGCCGTGCTGCGCGATCGAGGCGGCGAGCTCGGCCAGCGCCTCGGCATCGAAGTACCGCCGCGGTTGCTCCGGGTTGGCGCGCAGCTTGTCGACCGGCACCGCCGTGAGCGTCGTGCGTGTGCCACGCAGAATGGTGCCGGCGACGACGGGGGACATGGCGCGGCTTTACTCGCGCCAGAGCCGAAAAAAAAGGGGCGGGGACCTGCGTCCCCGCCCCCATGGGTGCTGCGTCGGACGAATCGGCTCAGCCGACCTTGCCCTGCAGGAAGAAGGCGATCACCAGGGCGTAGATCGCCAGGGCCTCCATGAAAGCAAGACCGATGATCAGCGGCGTCTGGATGCGATCCGCCGCGTTCGGGTTGCGGCCGATCGACTCCATCGCCGAGGCGACGGCCTTGCCCTGGCCCAGCCCGGAGCCGACGGCGGCGATGCCGATGCCGAGGCCGGCGCCGACGGCGATCAGGCCGTCACCGACGCCGGCGCCCGCCGCCTCCTGGGCCGCCGCCAGGCTCGGGACGATGACGCCCAGCAGGAGCGTGCTCGCTTTGATCAGAGTGTTGCGCATCGTGTGTATCCTCCTTCGTACGGTATGCGGGTTCGCGTAAGGCCACGCCTCTCTGACCTCCTCGCCACCACCTCGGCCGCGCGAGTCCCGCTGGGTTGATGTCGATCAGTGTTGCGCGTCGCCGTGCGCGTCGTCGTGGCCGTGCCCGGCCGTCGCGAGCGCGACATACACCAGGCTCAGCAGGGTGAAGACGAACGCCTGAATGACGGAGACGAAGGTCCCGAGCATGTAGAAGAGCACCGGGACGATCACCTTGGTAAGATCGGTGAAGATGTCGAGCACCAGGTGATCGGCGAACATGTTCATCAACAGACGCAGGTTGAGCGTCAGCGGTCGCAGGACGTTGTCGATGATCTCCAGCGGCAGCATCAGGAACACCAGCCACCAGATCGGCCCGAGAAAGTGCTTCAGGTAGCCGAGGCCGAGTTTCTGGATGCCGTAGACGTTGTACATCACGAACGACAGCAGGCCGAGGCCGAGCGTGGTGTTGACGTTGCTGGTCGGCGGCAACACGCCCGGAATCAGGCCGATCAGGTTGTTGGCCAGGATGAAGAGGAAGATGGCGCCGTAGAGCGGCACGTACTGGCGCGCGTCACGGCCGACGATGCCGTCGACCAGGCCGGTGAACTGCTCGACGAAGACCTCGTAGAAGTTGCGCGCGGTGAGCGTCCCATCGGGCACCACCGCCGCCTCGCCGGCGTGCGCCAGTTGGCGGCGCGCGAGAAGCGCGGTGCCGATCAGCGCCGCGGTCACGACGCCGGCGGTCGCCACGTGGTCGGGCAGGTAATTGAGCCCCGGAATGATCTGCATCCAGGTGAAGCCGTGTTCGGTGCCTGCTGCCATGTGCGGGTGCCTCGAATCAGGAAAGGGCCGGCTGCGGCGCCCGCAGTGTCGCGACGACACAGGCGACGAGCAGCAGCGTTGCGCCGACGGCGAAACCGAGCGGCTCGATCGGGGCGCGCCAGAAGAGCAGCGCCAGCAGACCGATCAGCACGGCGAACTTGGCCAGCATCAGGAGCATCACCAGCGCCGGCCGTTGGGCGCGCACCGGCGTCAGCAGGCGGGCGCCGAGTTGCCGCATGAGCCAGAAGTTGAGGCCCATGACGGCGCCGCCGAGCAGCAGGCTCGGCGCCGCGCTCCACCCGGACAGCCAGGCGGCGACGACAACCACCGCCAGCATGCCCACGTGGAGCCGCTCGATCTCGCGCAGCCGGGAATTCATGGAACCGTCAACGGGTAGGTTTTTTGAGCGACCAAAGCAAGAGACGCATGGCGCCGAACAGGCCGCCGAGGGCGAACGACAGGGTCAGGAGCGGCGCCGACCCGAGCCAGCCGTCGAGGTAGTACCCGGCGATCAATCCGCCGACGATCGAGCCGGCGATCTGGAAGCCGAGGGCGAGATAGCGGCCGGAGGTGAGCAGGCTGTCGCGGTCGAGGTTCATGCGGCGGCGGCCGTTGCACCGCGCCGGGTCGTCGCGCGCGGTGTGCTCGTGCTCGCGATCCTCACACCTCCCCCAGGGCCGCCTCGGCGGCGGCGATCGTCGCGTCGATGTCGGCCTCGCTATGGGCAAGGGAGATGAACGCCGCCTCGAATTGCGACGGTGGCAGGTAGATGCCGCGCGCGAGCATGGCGGAGAAGAACCGTCCGAAGGCCGCCGTGTCGGCGCGGCGGGCCTGGTCGGCGTCGTGCACCGCGTCGACGCCGAAGAAGATTGTCCACATCGACCCGGCGCGGTTGACGCAGCCGCGCACGCCGCGCCGACGCAACGCGGCGTCGAGACCGGCCGCGAGTTGCGCGCCGCGTCGCTCGAGCGTTTCGTAGATGCCCGGGCGGTCGAGCAGGTCCAGCGTCGCCAATCCGGCGCTGACGGCCAAGGGATTCCCCGACAGCGTTCCAGCCTGGTAGACGGCGCCGATCGGCGCCAACAACTGCATCACCTCGCGCCGGCCCCCGACCGCCGCCAGCGGCAGACCGCCGCCGATGATCTTGCCCAGACAGGTGAGGTCGGGGGTGAGTCCCATCGGCACCTGCGCCCCTCCCCAGGCAAGGCGGAAGCCGGTCATCACCTCGTCGACGATCAGCAGGGCGCCGTGCCGCGCGGTCACCGCGCGCAGGCCGTCGAGGAAGCCCGGCTGGGGCTGCACCAGGCCCATGTTGCCGACCACCGGCTCGACGATCACCGCGGCGATCGCGTCGCCCTCGGCGGCGAACCGCGCCTCGATCTCGGCCAGGTCGTTGAACCGCGCCACCAGCGTCAGACTGGCGATCGCCTCGGGCACGCCGGCGCTGTCGGGCACCCCGAGCGTCATCGCGCCGGATCCGGCGCGGACCAGCAACGCATCGGCGTGGCCGTGATAGCAGCCGTCGAACTTGACGATCTTCGGCCGCCCGGTGGCGGCGCGGGCGAGGCGAATAGCGGTCATCGTCGCCTCGGTGCCCGACGACACCAGGCGCACCTGCTCGAGCGACGGCAGAGCCCCGATCAGCCGCCGCGCCATCTCGATCTCGCGCGGCGTCGGGGCGCCGAAACTGGTCCCGAGCTTCATCGTCTCGTGGATGGCGCGCAGCACCTGGTGGTGGGCGTGCCCGACGATCATCGGTCCCCACGAGCCGACGTAGTCCAGGTAGGTGTTGCCGTCGGCGTCGGTGATCGTCGCGCCGGCGGCGCGTAGGATGAAAGCGGGATCGCCTCCCACCGCCTTCCACGCCCGCACCGGGCTGTTGACGCCGCCCGGAATGTGCGCCGCCGCTTGCGCGAAGAGTTTCTGCGATATCGAGCGCTGCATACATCGCGGCTATATCGACCCCGACAAGGGGGTCAATCCGCCGGCGAGATTCTTCTTGCTCCCATTACACGAACGCGTTAGACCAAGCCCCCCCGTCGCCACCGGCGCCCGGGATTCACCAGATACCGCAACTCGATTCCGCCCCCTGGAAGCCTGTGGACTGCGCTGTGGAGAGACAGCCGGGCCAGTGGCTTCATTGGTTGATATTCTTGGGTTTTTCGTCCAGTACACCCTGTTGATAATCCCTTCGGCTTCCTATGGACAAGACCTGGCGGGCGACGGTGGACGCGGTGACCGAGGAGCTCGTCGATGCGAACTTACGCGCCGTCGTGCGGCAGCTCCGGCCGGTGGCGCTGAGCGGCGACGCCATCGTCGTCGAGGCGCCCAACAAGCTGGCCGCCGACGTCGTCCGGGACGGCTGCCTCGACTCCCTCGAACGCGCCCTGGAGCGTTTGAGCGGCGGTGAGGTGCGCAGCCTGACTCTGACCGTTCCCTCTGGCGCCCAGCAGGAGCTCTTTCCGGTGGCACCGGCCCCGGCGCCGCCGCGCCCTGACCCGACCGGGTTGAGGCGCTCGGCGTTACTGCCCAAATACACCTTCGACAACTTCGTCGTCGGCGGCAGCAATCAGTTCGCGCACGCGGCGTCGAAGGCGGTCGCCAACCAGCCGGGCGACCACTACAACCCGTTGTTCATCTACGGCGGCGTTGGGCTCGGAAAGACTCATCTCGTCAACGCCATCGGCCACCAGGTACTCGATCGCCGGGAGGATGCGCGGGTCGTCTACCTCTCCTCCGAGTCGTTCATGAATGAGCTCATCGCCGCCTTGCGGCGCGACCGCATGGACGAGTTCAAGTCGCGCTTTCGCCGTGTCGATGTGCTGATTGTCGACGACGTCCAGTTCCTCGCCGGCCGTGAGCGCACCCAGGAGGAGTTCTTCCATACCTTCAATTCGCTCTACGACGCCCACCACCAGATCGTCCTCACCTCGGACAAGTTTCCGAAGGAGATCCCCGATCTCGAGGAGCGGCTACGCAATCGTTTCGAGTGGGGCCTGATCGCCGACATCCAGCCGCCCGACATCGAGACCCGCGTCGCGATCCTGGAGAAGAAGGCCGAATTCGAGGGCATCGAGATCCCGCAGGAAGTGGCGCTCTACCTCGCCACCAACATCGACTCGAACGTGCGTGAACTCGAGGGTTCCCTGACCCGGTTGGGAGCGTTCGCCTCGCTCAACAAGTGCCCGATCACGGTCGACTTCGCCCGCGAGGTTCTGCAGAGCGTCCTGCGCGACCGCGCCGACCGGGTGGTAACGATCGAATCGATCCAGAAGGTGGTCTGCGAATTCTTCCGCATCCGTCCGACCGACCTGCGCTCGAAACGGCGTACGCGCACCATCGCCGTGCCGCGCCAGGTGGCGATGTACCTGTGCCGCCGCCACACCAACGCATCGTTCCCGGTCATCGGCGACCGCTTCGGCGGCCGCGACCATTCGACCGTCATCCACGCCGTCCAGGTCATCGAGAGAAAGGTCCGCGAGGACCCGACGTTCCAGGCCTCCATCGAGCGCCTCGAGCGGCTCTTGGAACGCCCGAGCTGAAGTGCAATGACTCGTCAGCCGCTGTGGATTACGTGCGGAGAAGTAGTGGAGGGGATGTGAGCAAGCAGGGAGTGCTCCGACAGACGGACGGGCCTGCGCGGTGTCTCTCCGCACCCTGGGTGGCGTCGACCACTTGTCGCGCAACGCTTTCCACAGATCCACAGGCCCTACTACGTACTAGTTCTTTAATTTCCTTAACCAAGAAGAGAAGAAGCGCCTCGGCGCAGGGACGGTGACACATGGAATTCACCATCCAGCGAAGCGAGTTTCTCGCCGGTCTGTATCTCACTCAGGGCATCGTCGAACGCCGCACGACGATCCCGATTCTCGGCAACGTCCTGATCCAGAGCGAAGCCGACGGCGTCGTCCTTGCCGCCACGGATCAGGAGATTTCCGTGCGCCGGCTCTGTGCGGCGACGGTGAAGAAGAAAGGCGCGCTGACTGCCGGTGCGCGCAAGCTCTTCGAGATGATTCGCGAGCTGCCCGAGGGCGAGATCAAAGTCCGCCAGCAGGACAACCACTGGATCGAGGTGTCGACTGGCAAGTCGCGCTTTCGTCTCGTCGGGCTCGACGCGCGCGAGTTTCCCGCCATGCCTGAACCGCCGGTGGAGGATGCGGGCGTGCGGGTGAGCGCCGAAACGTTCATCGAGATGATCGAGTACACCCTCTTCGCGGTCTCGGCCGACGAGACGCGGGTCAACCTGAACGGCATCCACGTCGAGCGCAGCGACGACGGGCGCCTGCGCATGGTGGCGACCGACGGCCATCGCCTGGCGATGATCACCCGCGCGGTGGAGCGCGTCTCGCTCGCGCAGGCGTTGACGATTCCGCGCAAGGCGGTGCTCGAATTGCGCAAGGTGCTCGAGCACGGCGCGGAGCCCATCGAGCTCAGCGTCCAGGGCGGTGTCGCGCATGCCAGCCGTGGCGGCGTGCGCATGTCGATGCGGCTCATCGAGGGCGAGTTCCCGGATTACACCCAGGTCGTGCCGTCGAAATCCGAGCGCCACGCCCTGGTCGACGCCGGCGCCCTGCACGCCGCCCTGCGGCGTGTGTCGATCGTCTCGAGCGAGCGCACGCGCGGCGTCAAGCTGCACATCGACGGGCCCAAGCTCGAGCTGACGACGATCAATCCGGACGTCGGCGAAGCGGCCGAGGAAATTGAAATCGATTACGACGGCGGCCCCGTCGGCATCGGCTTCAACGCCCGCTATCTGCTCGATGTTCTGGCCGTTCTCCCGACCGACAAACGCGTCGAGATCGGCCTCAACGACGAGGTCAGCCCGGCCGTCGTGCGCACCGGCGGAGACGCAGATTACTGTTATATCGTCATGCCCATGCGGCTCTGACGACACCCCCGCCACGGGGTGCCCTGGCGGGCCCGTGACGAGGCCCGAAACACGCGTCGGAGAGTGGTGGTAAGCTGTTGATTTAGAACGGATATCTTTTACCCGTTCACCTTTATTCAGAGCCCTGCCTGTGCTAGTTTCGCACGGATTACAAACGGGGCATGGACGGCGGGATGTCTGAGCAGGAAAACGAGCCAAGAATAGGCGGGCCGACGGGCGACTACGGGGCGGAAATGATCACCGTCCTCGAGGGTCTCGAGGCGGTGCGCAAGCGTCCCGGGATGTACATCGGCGACACCGCCGAGCGCGGGTTGCACCATCTGGTGTTCGAGGTCGTCGACAACTCGATCGACGAGGCGATGGCTGGTTTCTGCACCGACATCGACGTGATGCTGCATGTCGACGGCACCGTCACCGTCACCGATGACGGGCGCGGCATCCCGGTCGAGATTCATCGCAAGGAAGGTGTTTCCGCCGCCGAGGTGGTGCTGACGAAGTTGCACGCCGGTGGCAAGTTCGACAGCGGTGCGTACACCGTCTCCGGCGGCCTGCACGGGGTCGGCGTCTCGGTGGTCAACGCCCTGTCCGAAACGCTGGTGATCGAGATCAAGCGCGCCGGCAAGGTCTACGCGCAGCGCTATCACCGCGGCAAGCCGGAAGCGCCGCTGGCCGAGATCGGCACCACGGACCAGACCGGGACGCAGGTGGCGTTCAAGCCCGACGGCGAGATCTTCGAGAGCACCGAGTTCAAATTCGACATCCTCTCGCAACGCCTACGCGAGCTCGCGTTTCTCAATCGCGGCGTGCGCATCGTCATCAGCGAGCAGGCGACGGAGAAGCGGCACGAGTTCCTCTACCGGGGCGGCATCGAGGAGTTCGTCCGCCATCTCAACCGCGCCAAGACACCGATCCACCAGTCGGTGGTGTCGCTCGTCGGTGCGCGCGAGGGCGTCGAGATCGAGGCGGCGCTGCAGTGGAACGAGACCTACGCCGAGTCGATCTTCTCCTTCGCCAACAACATCAACACCATCGAGGGCGGCACGCACCTGACCGGCTTCAAGGGCGCGTTGACCCGCACGTTGAACGCCTATGCGACGGCGGCCGGGCTGCTGAAGAGCAACGACACGGTGCTCCAGGGCGAAGACACACGCGAGGGCCTGACCGCGGTGGTGAGCGTCAAGCTGGCGCATCCGCAGTTCGAGGGCCAGACCAAGACCAAGCTGGGCAACAGCGACGTGCGCGGCTTCGTCGAGGCTCTGGTCAACGAGAAACTCGGCGAGTACCTCGAGGAGCATCCGCTCGAGGCCAAGCAGATCCTGATGAAGTGTCTCGACGCGGCGCGCGTGCGCGAAGCGACGCGCAAAGCGAAGGATCTCGCGCGCCGCAAGGGCGCGCTCGACTCGGCGGCGTTGCCCGGCAAACTCGCCGACTGCCAGGAGCGCGACCCGGCCCTGTCCGAGATCTACATCGTCGAGGGCGATTCGGCCGGTGGCTCGGCCAAGCAGGGGCGCGACCGCAAGAACCAGGCGATCCTGCCGCTGCGCGGCAAGATCCTCAACGTCGAGAAGGCGCGCTTCGACAAGATGCTCTCGTCGAACGAGATCCGCGTCCTGATCACGGCCCTCGGCATGGGCATTGGGCCGGAGGAAAAGGACCTCGCCAAGCTGCGCTACCATACGGTCATCCTGATGACTGACGCCGACGTCGATGGCTCGCACATCCGCACCCTCTTGCTGACTTTCTTCTTCCGCCACTATCCGGAGCTGATCGAGCACGGGCACATCCACATCGCCCAGCCGCCGCTGTTTCGCGTCAAGAAGGGCAAGGCCGAGCAGTATCTGAAGGACGAGCACGCGCTGGAGGAGCATCTCCTCGATCTCGGCACCCGCGATACGGAACTGCGCGGCGCCAGCGGCGCGGCGGTACGCGGCGCGGCCCTGCAGCAGCTGATCAAGCAACGCACGCGTTTCGACCACGTGCTCGATATCGTCGCGCGCCACAAGAAACAGCGCGACGTCGTCGCCGCCCTGGTGGCGGAGGAGGAGCTCGGCGCGGCCCTGCTCGCCGACCGGAGAGCGCTCGAGCCGCTCATCGCGCGGCTGCAGGCACGCATCCTCGCCGCTGCTCCGGAGCTCGATCCGGTGCGCATCGACCTTGCCGACGACGCCGAGCACGGCGGCGTGCGCCTGCTCGTCCGCGTCAAGCAGAACGGCAGCGCCCAGGCGACGCAGATCGACGCGCCGTTCTGTGCCAGTCCGGAGTTCGCGGAGCTGCAGCGCCTGGCGCGCGAGCTGCGCGTGGCCGGCGCGGCGCCGTTTACGATCGTCGCCGGGGAGAAAAGCACAGCCGCGGCGACGCTTGGCGCCGCAGTGGCCGAGATTCTTGCGCAGGCGCGCAAGGGGCTCGACATCCAGCGCTACAAGGGCCTCGGCGAGATGAACCCCGAGCAGCTGTGGGCGACGACGATGAACCCCGAGACGCGCACGCTCCTGCAGGTGCGCGTCGAGGACGCCTATGCGGCCGACGAGATCTTCTCGACGCTGATGGGCGACGGGGTCGAACCGCGGCGCAAGTTCATCGAGGACCACGCCCTGTCGGTGAAGAATCTCGATGTCTAACCCGAGCAAGTTCACCCTGCCCGTCTCCATCGAAGACGAGATGCGGCAGTCCTTCATGGACTACGCCATGTCCGTCATCGTGTCGCGCGCGCTGCCGGATGCGCGCGACGGCCTCAAGCCGGTGCATCGCCGCGCCTTGTTCGCGATGTACGACCTGAACAACGAGTGGAACAAGGCGTACAAGAAGTCGGCGCGCATCGTCGGCGACGTGATCGGCAAGTATCATCCGCACGGCGACTCGGCGGTGTACGACACCATCGTGCGCATGGCGCAGGATTTTTCGCTGCGCTACCCGCTGGTCGACGGCCAGGGAAACTTCGGTTCCATCGACGGCGATCCACCCGCCGCCATGCGTTACACCGAAGTGCGCATGGCGCGCATCACCAGCGAGTTGTTGGCCGATCTCGACAAGGAGACGGTCGACTTCACGCCGAACTACGACGAGACGACGCGCGAGCCCGTCGTCATGCCGGCGCGTATTCCCAACCTGCTGATCAACGGCTCCTCGGGCATCGCCGTCGGCATGGCGACCAACATCCCGCCGCACAACCTCTGCGAGGTGGTGGACGGACTGATCGCGCTGATCGAAAACCCGGCCCTGACCGTCGCCGAGCTGATGCAGTTCATTCCCGGCCCGGACTTCCCGACGGCGGGCTTTCTGCACGGTCGGCGCGCCATTCGCGACGCCTACGAGACCGGCCGCGCCTCCCTGGTGGTGCGCGCCAAGGTCGAGATCGAGGAAGGCGGCGAGAAAACCAAGGTCAAGATTATCGTCCGTGAGCTGCCGTACCAGGTGAATAAGGCGCGGCTGATCGAGCGCATCGCCGAACTGGTGCACGAGAAGCGCCTGGAGGGGATCAGCGACCTGCGCGACGAGTCGGACCGCGAGGGCATGCGTGTCGTCATCGAGCTCAAGCGCGATGCGGTGCCGGAGGTGGTGCAGAACCAGCTCTTCAAGATGACGCAGTTGCAGGACACCTTCGGCGTCAACATGCTGGCGATCGTCGGTGGGCGTCCGAAGCAGCTCTCGCTGAAGGACGCGCTGCTCGTCTTCCTCGACCACCGCAAGGACGTCATCGTCCGGCGGACGGCCTTCGACCTGCGCAAGGCGCAGGAGCGGCTGCACATCCTCGAAGGCCTGAAGATCGCTCTCGAGCAACTCGACGCGGTGATCGCGCTGATTCGCGCCGCCGGCGACCCTGCGGCGGCACGCGCCGGGCTGATACACCAGTTCGGATTCAGCGAGGTGCAGGCGCAGGCGATTCTCGACATGCGGCTGCAGCGCCTCACCGGCCTCGAGCGCGACAAGATCCTCGCCGAGCACGCCGAGGTGCTGCAGCTGATCGCGCGCTACCGGGAGATCCTCGGCGACGAGCGCGAGGTCCTCAAGATCATCGTCACCGAATTGCGCGAGGTGCGCGAGCAGCATGGCGACGCGCGCCGGACGGTGATCGTCGACGGGGCGACCGACATCGACATCGAGGACCTGATTGCCGAAGAGGACATGGTCGTCACGGTGTCGCACGAGGGCTACATCAAGCGGAACGCCGTCGCCGACTATCGCGCCCAGCGGCGCGGCGGACGCGGCAGGATCGGCGCGACGACCAGGGACGAGGACTTCATCGAGCACCTCTTCGTCGCCTCGACGCATGCGTTCATCCTCGTCTTCACCACCAGCGGCACGCTGCACTGGATCAAGGTCCATGCGTTGCCGCTCGCCGGCCGCGCCGCGCGCGGCAAGGCGATCGTCAATCTGCTCAACCTGCGGCCGAACGAGAAGGTCTCCGCCTTCCTGCCGGTACGGACGTTCACCCCCGCCACCTACGTGCTGTTCGCCACCAAGGACGGCACGGTGAAGAAGACCGCGCTCGAGGACTACGCCAATCCGCGCCCGTCGGGCATCATCGCCATCAAGATCAACGAGGGCGACGAAGTGATCGGCGTGCGCCTCACCGACGGCGCGCAGGACGTCATCCTCTCCACCGCCGCCGGGCAGGCGATCCGCTTCCGCGAGCGCGACGTGCGAGCGATGGGCCGCAACGCGGCCGGCGTGCGCGGCATTCAACTCGACGAGGGCGACGCCGTCGTCGCGGTCGACGTGGTGACGCCGGACACGACGCTGCTGGCCGTCGCCGAGAAGGGCTACGGCAAGCGCACCGCGCTGGTCGAGTACCGCCTCACCAACCGCGGCGGCAAGGGCATCATCACCATGAACGTCACCGATCGCGTGGGGCGCGTCGTCGGCGTGCGCATGGTGCACGAGGACAGTGACGTGATGCTGATCACCGACGGCGGCAAGGTGATCCGCATGCCGGTGCGCGGCATCTCGGTCATTGGACGCAACACCCAGGGCGTCCGTCTCATCGGTCTGGCGGAGGGTGAGAAGGTGGTCGGCCTCGCCTGTCTCGCCGAGCTCAAGGACGGCGAGGAGGCCGGCGACGATACCGGGGAGGAGCCGGAGTCCGACGACGGCGACAGCGGCGGCGGGCCGCCCGACGAGCCCGCGTCGGTCTGAGCCGGAACCCGGCAGCGAGCATGCGGCGCTGGGTCCTGCTCCTTACCGCGCTGCTCGTCGGCGCGCCGTTGCCGAGCCGCGGCGCCGAGGCGGGCGAGGGCGCCACCGGGCCGCCGCAGCGGGTGTTGGTCGTCGCCGAGCCCCCCTTCGTGGTGCGCGACGGGGAACGCTGGTCCGGCTGGGCGATCGACCTGTGGACCGAGGTCGCGCGCCAGGCGGGCATCGACTGGCAGATCAGCGGCACCGCCGATCAAGACGACATCGTCGCGGCGCTGGCGGCCGGGCGGGCGGATGTCGGGGTCGGTGACATTACGGTCACGCGCGAACGCGCCGGCCGCATCGACTTCAGCCACCCATTCTTCCGCACGGGTCTGCGCCTGCTGGTCAGCGAGGGCCGTGCCTCATCCTTGTGGGACACCCTCGGCGAGCTGGCGACCCCGACGCACGTCCGGCTCGGGCTCGGGCTCCTGGTGCTGCTCGCCGGCATGAGCGTGCTGATCTACGCGCTGGCGCGCCGCCACGACACGGACAATTTTCCCGAGAACCGCGCCGAGGGAGTGGTTGAAGCGGTCTACGTCGCCGCCGGCGCGCTCCTGAAGGGCCAGCTCGACCGCCGCCTGCTGCCCGGGGTCTTCAACCGCGTGCTGACCATCGTCTGGATGTTCCTCGGGACGGCGGTGGTGGCGTACTTCACGGCCGCCGTCGCGGCGGTGGTGACGGTACGGCGGCTCGACACGGGTATCCAGGGTCTCGACGACCTGCGCGGGAGCCCGGTGGCGGCCGTCGTCGGGACGTTCGAGGTCGACTGGTTGCGCCGCCGCGGCTTCGAGGTGATCACGGTGAACGACGTCGATGCCGGGGCGGCCTCCGTCACCAGCGGCCAGAGCCGCGCATTGGTACACAGCGCGCCGGCCCTGGCGTGGTGGGTGGCCCGGCACCCGACTGCCGAAGTCGACGTCATCGACAACAGCTTCGAGCGCGCCTATTTCGCCTTCGCGCTGCAGCACCAGAGTCCGCTGCGGCTGCGCATCAACGTCGCCCTGCTGGCGCTCGAGGAATCGGGGTTCCTGGAAGAGCTCGATCGCCGCTGGCTCGGGGCGCGGTGAGTCGCGGGCGCGGCACCCGCGGGCCGCGCTGCGCGTGGACACGTCCACGCGGCGCGGGCTAGGGTTCCCCGCAACGCACGGGAGGAACCCCCATGAGCTGTCCGCACTGTGGCGCCGCACAACGCCCCGGAGTGATCCGCGTCCGTCGCCCGATCGTCGCGATCCTCTTCGCGCTCGGTCTGCTGCTCGCCTATACGCTGGGCGGCCAACTTCTCCACGACCTGGCCGAGGGCATGGACCGCAGCCGGCTGGATCTGTGGAAGCTCCTGCCGCCGCTCGCGACCCTGGGACTGGCCGTCGTCGCCGCCTTCGTCCGGCGCCAGCAGCCGGTCTGCGAGCCCTGCCCGCCGCGCGGCCTGTGGGAAGCGCTGCCGGCCGACAGGTCCGCGAGAATCCTCTCGAGCGAGGGGGCCAGCCGCCGCGTCGCCCTGCGGACTCTTGGTGCCACCGGTGCCACGGTCGCCGCCGCCGCGGGCGGACTCGGCGCCGCGGTGCTGTCGAACCGCAAGTGGGTGCCGGTCGGGCGCGACTTCTTCCGCTCCGACGTCGAGTTCACCGCGCAGACGCCGCGGGATGAGTGGGCGGGCGCCCGCATCCGCAACTACCGCCGCCTCGGCCGCACCAACGCCATGGTCTCCGACATCTCGCTCGGCGCCGGGCGGATCGGCGCCGACGGTCTGGAGGGCGACAGCGCCGCCCGCGCCGTCGACCTGGCGCGCGCCGCCATCGAGCGCGGCGTCAACTACTTCGACACCTCGCCCGATTACTCTGGCAACAACTCCGAGCATATCCTCGGCAAGGCGATCCAGGGTCAGCGCGACAAGATGTTCCTCGCCACCAAGTTCTGCCTCGCCGATGGTCACCTGAAGAACGAGACGCCGGTGCCGGAGATCATCGCCGCCATCGACGCGAGCCTGCAGCGCCTGCAGACCGACCATGTCGACCTGATCCACATCCACTCCTGCGACCGCGTCGCGCGCCTCATGGCGCCGAACATCCACGAAGCCTTCGACCGTTTGAAGGAGCAGGGGAAGGCGCGCTTTCTCGGCGTCAGCACGCACACGCCGAACCTCGAAGCGGTGGCGAACGCGGCCATCGACTCCGGCCGCTTCGACGTCATGATGCTCGCCTACCATTTCGGCATGTGGCCGAGCTTCGGCCACATCCTGGAGAAGGCGAAGAAAGCAGACGTCGGCATCGTCGCGATGAAGACCCTCAAGGGGGCTATGCACACCAACCTCGCCGACTTCCGCGACGAGCGCACCGCCTATTCGCAGGCCGCCTTTCGCTGGGTGCTGTCGAATCCGGACGTGTCCGCCCTGGTCGTATCGTTCTGGCAACCGGAGCAGCTCGACGAGTACCTCGCCGCGTCGGGAACGCTGCCGAAGACGACCGACGTCGCGCTCCTTGATCGCTACGACCACCTGACGCGCGGCGACTACTGCCAGCCGCACTGCGGCAAGTGCCTGTCGTCGTGCCCAGAGCAGCTCGCCATCAACGACGTCCTGCGGCATCGCATGTACTTCCGCGACTACGGTTGGGAGAAGGAAGGCATGCGTCTCTACGCCAAGCTCGACCCTAACGCGATGCTGTGCGCCGCCTGTCCGGCCCCGTGCACCGGCTCCTGCCCGATCGGCGTGCCCATTCGCGCCAAGATGATGGACGCGCACCGGCTGCTCAGTTTCCCGGCCTGAGTGACGCGTTCCGTCACCGGCGCGTGACACGGCGTGGCGTCGAACGCCGCGCCGTGTCACTGCGCACGGCGCCCGACAGCGAGTTTTCCGTGCGGCGCCCCGTGGCACAACCTGTGCGTTCCGCTTGCCGCCCATGGGGGGAGCGAGCCTGCGGTCGGGGACGACGCCGAGCCCGTCGCTGCGCACAGCGTCGCGCGGCGGGGCGCCTCGGCGTCCGCGCGCAGCGATGACAACGCAGGCGACCACCCAGGTGGTGCGGCGTACGCCTGCGCGTATCGCGCGCCGCCGCCCGGCGCGGCGGCGGACGACGGTACCGCTTTCGCCGAGCGCCGTCCTCGCCCGCGCCGTGGCGCTGACGGGGATCGTTGCGGGCGCGGTGTGGCTGCTGTTCGGCACGCCCCCGTCGTAGTTCGTCGGTGTAGGATTCCCCTCTGGAGGGCGCCCCCCCCCCCGTGGGCGGCTGTTTTGGATGGGGCTGTGCAGCGGCCCCCGCCAACCGGCGCCGACGGGGCGTCGCCCTCCACGGCCGAGCGGAGGCGGTTCCTCGGGAGCGGTGCCCTCCGACTCCCGAAAGGCCCCACGGCTAGACGCCGTTGAGTCGATTGATCAACTGCCGCAGGCACCCGTAGCTGCGGCGGTCGAAGTGCAGGGCGAGGCGGGGGAGGTCGAGCGTGGCGGGGTCGTCGCGCTCGACGCCGAACGGCGGGCAGGGTTCGACCGCGTGGCCGCCGAGGATGTCGGCGAAGTCGCGCGACAGGTCGGCGCGCAGCGCCGGCGGCACCGGCAGATTGGTGCGCAGGACCAGCAGGTCGTCGACGAAGCGCAGGGAGTGGAAGACGCGGTAGAAGCGGGCGATCTCCAGGACCGCCGTCTCGACGCTGTCGGTGACGAGGTACAGATCGAGGTCCTCTGGCGAGATCATACCGGGGCGCAGCAGGTGCTCCTCGATGTAGCGGTGCCAGGTCTTCCAGTAGGTGCCACGCGGCTGGTCGAGAAGCACCAGCGGCATCAGCTGGCACTTGCCGGTCTGGATCAGGGTCAGCGTCTCGAAGCCCTCGTCGTGCGTGCCGAAGCCGCCGGGAAAGAGCACCACGGCGTGCGCCTCTTTGATGAAGAACAGCTTGCGGGTGAAGAAGTAGTTGAACGACATCAGCTTGGCGTCGCCTTCGAGCACCGGGTTGGCGCCCTGCTCGAAGGGCAGGCGGATGTTGATCCCGAAGCTGCGAGCCCGGCCGGCGCCGCGATTGCACGCCTCCATGATGCCGCCGCCGGCACCGGTGATGACCATGAAGCCGGCATCGGCAATGGCGCGGCAGAACTGCTCGGCGGTGCGGAAGTACGGATCATCCTCCTGCGTGCGCGCCGAGCCGAAAGTGGCCACCTTGCGGACACCGCGGTAGGGCGCGAACATGGCGATCGCGGCGCGCATTTCTTCGAGCGCGCGGGAGACGAGCTTGAGTTCGCCGATCGAGGCGCCGCTCGTCGACAGGGAGCGGCCGGTGGCGACGATGTCGTCGATCAGCTTATCGGCGCGCTGCAGACGGCGCTTCTCGTCGCGCTCGCTCACGCGGCCCCCGCGGCGGTCTCGGCCATGCGCTTGAGGCGGGCGCGGTCGACCTTGCCGGTGGCGTTGAGGGGCAACTCGGCCAGGAAGACGAGCTCCTCGGGCGCTTTGTACGCCGCGATACGGGCGCGGACAAAGTCGATCAGCGCCTGGGGCGTCGGGCGCGCGGCCGGATCGCGCGCCTCGACGTAGGCGCGCACGGTCTCGCCATGCAGTGGGTTGTGGATGCCGATGACGCCGGCGGCGGCCACCGCGGGATGCCCCAGCAGCGCCTCTTCGACCTCCTGTGGCGCGATGTTCGAGCCGTCATGGATGATCAGCTGCTTCAGTCGGCCGCGGAACCAGAAATACCCCTCGGTATCGACACGCATCAGGTCGCCGGTGTCGATCCAACCGTCGCGCAACACCTCGGCGGTCGCCGCGGGTGCGTTCCAGTACCGGACCATGAGGCTCGGGGCGCGCAGCCACAGGCGGCCGTCGGCGCCGCGCGGGACCTCGCGTCCCTCGGCGTCGCGCAGCTCGGCCGTGAATCCCGGGGCCAGGGGGCCGACCGACCCCTCCCGCACCGGACCGGTAGTGGGGGTGCACATGGCCGTACCGGTCTCGGTCATGCCGTAGCCTTCGTCGATCATGCGTCCGGTGAGGGCGGCGTACTCGCGGGCCAGCTCGCCGGAGACCTTGTCACCGCCGCAGATGGAGCATCGCACCGAGGCGAAATCGGCGGGCGTCGCGGCGTGGTCGCGGATCAACGAGAGCAACGCCGCTGGCAGAGTGATCAGGACGGCGGGGCGCTCGGCGCGCAGCAGCGGCAGCACCTCGGCCGCGTCGCAGCGGCGGGCGACGACGACGCGGCCGCCGACCGAGAGTGCGGCGAGGGAGAACGAGATCGCCGCGACGTGCGACGCCGAGGACGCCGGCAGCAGCACCTCGCCGGCGACGAGCCCCGCGGCAGCGGCGGCACTGGCGACCAGGGCGGCGAAGCTGGCGTGCGAGTGCGTGACGCCCTTGGGTAGACCGGTGCTGCCGGAGGTGAAGAAGATGAAGGCCTCGTGCTGCGGCGGCGGAACGGTCAGCGAGCGCGGCGCAGCCGCCGACCACAGCGCCCGCAGGCCGTCGCCGTCGCCGTGCCAGATGACGCCGTGCGGGAGGCGCGCCGCGGCGGAGCCCTCGACCTCGTCGCGGCGCTCCGCCGCGGCGACGAGCATCGACGCCCCGGCGGTGTCGAGGGCGTGATCGATCTCGGGCACCGCGTAGCGGTAGTTGAGCGGCGTTGCGACCAGTCCAGCGCGCAGGCAGGCGAGGTAGTGGATGAGCAGCTCGGGCGAGTTGGGCAGGAAGGAGGCGACACGATCGCCGGCGGCGAGGCCGCGCGCGAGGTAGGCGGTGGCGAGGCGCGCCGCCGCGTCGTCGAGCTCGCGGTAGGTCCAGCGCGCGCTGGCGGAGACCAGGGCGACGGCGTTGGCATCGGCGGCGAGCGCGGCGCCCAGCAGCGCGGAGAGTGGAACGATGGGCCCGAGTGGTGGACCGGGGATCATGGGAGTACCCTCATGTCAGCAGCGCCGCGACGGCGTCCCACTCCGTCGCCGGCGCCGAGCAGGTCATGCGGTGGCAGACGTACACCGTCGGCTTTCCATCGATGGCGCGCTTGCCCTCGAGCAGGGCGGGGCGCGGCGCGGATGAGGTGGGATCGAGGACCAGCAACGTGCGGTTGGGCAGGTAGGTGTGGCGGATGCGGGCGAGCAGCGCGGCCGTGGCGGGATCGGCGGGATCACCGACGACGGCGATCTCGCGCGGACCCGTGCCGAGGAAGTCCACCGCTGCCCACATGGCGGCGAAGCCGAACGGCTGCGCCTGCATCGGTTCGGCGAAGAGGCGGAGAATCGCCTCGGCGCGGCTGCGATAATCGGCGCGGTCGAGGAGGTGCGACAGGCGCAGCAGGGTCAGCGCCGCGACCGAGTTGCCGGACGGAATCGAGCCGTCGAAGGCGGGCTTGCTGCGCACGATGAGCTGCTCGTGGTCGTCGCTGGTGAAGAAGAAGCCGCCCCCGTCCTGGTCCCAGAAATGCGCCACGGCGCTGTCCATCAGCCGCGCCGCCTTCTCGAGATAGGTGCGGTCCTGGACGGCTTCGAAGACGTCGAGCAGGCCGGCGGCGAGAAAGACGTAGTCGTCGAGGTAGCCGTTCAGTTTGGCGACGCCGCCCTTCCAGGTGCTGAGCAGGCGGTCGCCGCGCTGCACCTCGCGTTCGATGAACACCACCGCGTCGAGAGCGGTCTGCCGATAGGCATCGTCGCCGAACACTTCCGCCGCGCGCGCGAAAGCGCTGATCATCAGTCCGTTCCACGCCGTCAGTACCTTGGTGTCGAGAGCGGGCTTGGGGCGCTGCTCCCGCGCCGCGAACAGGGTCGCGCGCACCGTGTCGAGGACCTGCTGCACCTCGGCCGCGTCGCGGTGGCAGAGGCTCGCGAGCTGCGCGACGGAGAGGGTGACGTGCAGGATGTTGTGGCCCTCGAAGTTGCCGGCGGCGGTGACGTCCCAGTAGCGGCAGGCGAGTTCGCCGGCCTCGGCGCCGAGGCGCTGCATGATCTCGTCGGCGCTCCAGACGAAGAAGCGGCCCTCTTCGCCCTCGCTGTCGGCGTCCTGCGTCGACCAGAAGCCGCCGCCGGGATCGCGCATCTCGCGGCGGACATAGTCGAGCGTCTGGCGCGCGACGCGGGCGAACAGCGCCTCGCCCGATGCCTGATACGCGGCGAGCAACAGCGGCACGAGTTGGGCGTTGTCGTAGAGCATTTTCTCGAAGTGCGGCACCAGCCAGCGCTGGTCGACGGAGTAGCGGTGGAAGCCGCCGCCGAGCTGGTCGTAGACGCCGCCCTCGGCCATGCGGCGTAGGGTCAGGAGCGCCAGCTCCGCCTGCCGCGGCTCACCGCGCAGGAGCAGATCGAAGGCACCGCTGTTCGGAAACTTCGGCGCCGTGCCGATGCCGCCGTACTCGCTGTCGACAGCGCCGGCGAGCTGGGCGGCGGCGGCGCGCACCGCATCGATGCCCGGCAGGTCGCCGCCGCTGGCGTGTGTCTCGAGCGCGGCGAGACGGGCGTGCGTCTCGCCGACCGAGGTGCGGATCTCGTCGGGTCGGTTGCGATAGGCGTCGGCGATGGCGGTCAGCAGGCGCGGAAAGCCCGGCATACCGTGGCGGTCCTCGGGCGGGAAGTATGTGCCACCGTAAAACGGCTTGCCGTCGGGCGTCAGAAAGACGGTCATCGGCCAGCCGCCGCGGCCGGTGAGGAGCTGCACGGCGTTCATGTAGATGTGATCGAGGTCTGGGCGCTCCTCGCGGTCGACCTTGACGTTGACGAAGTGCTCGTTCATCAGCGCCGCGATGGCGGGGTTCTCGAACGACTCGCGCTCCATGACGTGGCACCAGTGGCAGGCGGAGTAGCCGACGCTGAGCAGAATCGCTCGGTTCTCGGCGCGGGCGCGGTCGAAGGCCTCGGCGCCCCACGGGTACCAGTCGACGGGGTTGTGGGCGTGCTGCCGGAGATAGGGACTCGACTCATCGATCAGTCGATTGGTGTGCGCGGGCATGACCCGCCATCCGTACCCCGGCGCGGGGTGGTCAACAACGGGCGTGCTGTGCTCCGCTGTCGGCATGGAACTCTACGCGGCGATGGCGACGACACGGGCGGTGCGGCGGCTGAAAGCGGATCCGCTCCCGGATGCGGTCCTGCGGCGCGTGCTGGAAGCGGCGACCTGGGCGCCGTCGGGCGGCAACCGGCAGCCGTGGCGGGTGCTCGTGGTACGCGACGCGGGCATCAAGCGGGCGCTGCGCGATCTCTACCAGGGAGCATGGAGGCCCTACGCGGCGCGGCAGCGGACGGCGCTGCGGGCGCTGCCGGTGGAGCAGCGCGCCAAGGGGGAGCGCGCGCTGGCGGCCGGCGATCATCTGGCGGCGCACCTCGATACCGCACCGGTGATCCTGGTGTTCTGCTTCAACCCCGAGGCGATGACGATCACCGATCTGAACCTGCCACGCCCCTCGGTCGTCGGCGGCGCGAGCGTCTACCCGGCGGTGCAGAACGCCCTGCTGGCATGCCGCGCCGAGGGACTCGGTTGCGTGCTGACGACGCTGCTGTGTGTCTGCGAGGCGCAGGTTCGGCCGCTGCTGCAGATCCCCGAGCCGTGGGGGACGGCCGCCTTCGTGCCGATCGGATACCCGGTCGGCCGCGGCCATGGGCCGCTGGCGCGCAAGGCGGTCGAGCAGATGACGTTCGTCGACCGCTGGGGGCAGGTGGACGCGCCGACTGGCTGACCTCCGGATCCCTCAATCCGTCGGGCAATCCGTCGGGCAATCCGTCGGGATGGAGGGGCGCAGAAACTCGCCTCGTGCCGCCGGAGCTGCTAGAGGTTCGCCGTCCGACGCTCGGCATGGATATCCTGCACGTCCTCCCCTTCGCGGCGATGCTCCTCGGCATCGCGATCCTGCCGATCGTTGTCCCACATGCATGGGAGCATCCGCTGGCGCCGGCCGTGCTGGCATTCGTCTGCGCCGTGCCGGCGCTGATCAACGCGGCGGCGACCGGCACGTTGGGCGAGATCGGTCATGGGCTGGAGGAATACGCGGCATTCATCGCGCTGATCGCGGCGCTGTACGTCGTCGCCGGCGGTGTGCACATCTCCGGCAACCCGCGTGGCACGCCGCTGGTCAACGCCGCGTTCCTTGCCATCGGCGCGGTGCTGGCAAGCCTGATCGGCACCACCGGCGCATCGATGCTGCTCATCCGGCCGGTGCTCGACGCGAATCGCGAGCGCAAGCACAAGACGCACATCGTCGTCTTCTTCATCCTCATGGTGTCGAACACCGGCGGCCTGCTGACGCCGCTCGGCGACCCGCCGCTCTACCTCGGCTACCTGAACGGCGTGCCGTTCTTCTTCACGCTGCGACTCTGGCCGGCATGGCTGCTGGCGCAGGGGATTCTGCTGTCGATGTTCTTCTGGTGGGACCGGCGCGCCTATCAGCGCGAGTCGGGCGCCGCCCTGCTGCGCGATCAGATGGCCCGTCGCGATCTGCACGTCGATGGGGCGGTGAACTTCCTCTTCGCGCTCGGCATTATCGTCGTCTCCGCCAGCGGCGTGCCGTCGCCCTGGCGCGAGCTCGCCTTCGCCGCGCTCATCGGGCTGTCGCTGTGGGCGACCCCCGCGGCGGTGCGGCAGGCCAACACGTTCCACTACGGCCCGCTGCGCGAGGTGGCGATCTTGTTCCTCGGCATTTTCATCACCATGGTGCCGGCGCTCGAGGCGCTGAAGGCGGTGGCGCCGCGCTTACCGGTCGACACGACGGCCGGTCTGTTCCTGCTCAGCGGTGCGCTGTCGAGCTTACTCGACAACGCGCCGACGTACCTGATCTTCGCCACGCTGGCGGCGGATCGGGCGGGCCTGGGCGGCGATCTCGGCGCGCTGGCGGCACAGGCGCCGCATCTGCTGGCGGCGGTGAGCATCGGTGCGGTGTTCATGGGCGCCAACACCTACATCGGCAACGGCCCGAATCTCCTCGTCAAGGCCGTCGCCGAATCAGCGGGCGAGGCGCGCGTGGCGATGCCGAATTTTCTCGCCTACGCGGCGCTGGCGACGGCGCTGCTGACGCCGGTCTATCTCGCCGTGCTGCTCTTCGTCCTCGAGTAGGCAGCGGGCGGTGCCCACTCCATTAGCGGCTCTGTACCGACCGTTGTGGACGACCCCTGCCGCTACTCCCCCGGCGCCTTCTTGCGGACGATGGTCAGGCCGTCGGAGACGGAGATCATCACCGCCTGGACGCGCGTATCGGTGGTCAGGTGGTCGTTGAGCGCCTGCAGCGCGCGCGTGTCTTCCGACGGCGACTGGGTGTCGAGCACCTGGCCCATCCACAACACATTGTCGAACACCAACAGGCCATTCGGACGCAGGCGGGGCAGCAGCGCGTCGTAGTAGGCGCGGTACGAGACCTTGTCGGCGTCGACGAAGGCGAAGTCGAAGGTCCGCGCGGCGGGCAGGGCGGCGAGTGTCTCGATCGCCGGCGCGACGCGCAGTTCGATGCGATCGGCGACGCCGGCCTGCTGCCAGTAGCGGCGCGCGATCGCCGTCCATTCCTCGCTGACATCGCAACACAACAGGCGCCCGTTGGCGCCGAGTCCGCGGGCGACGCAGAGGGCGCTGTAGCCGGTGAAGGTGCCGATCTCCACCGCCGAGGTGGCGCCGATCGCGCGCACCAGCAGCGACATCAGCGTGCCCTGCTCGGGGGCGATCTGCATCATGGCGATCGGGCCGAGCGCCGCGGTCTCGGTCGCCAACGCGACCAGTACCGGATCGTCATTCTGCCCGTGCGCGACCAGGTACTCGTACAGGGGCTCGGTCATGGGGACGTACTTCATGTCGCCGGCGTAGCATGGCCACCGGCGGGCGCGAAGGGTCACGGGCGGCGCCCGTGTGCTGCGGCCCCGATCAGGGGACGGCGCGGGTGGCGGAGCGCTCGCGCAGCCAGGCGTGCAGGACCTGGGCGCGGACGCCTTCGAAGGGCGTCGCCGTGGCGGGCAGGGGCGCCTCGACCCACACCAGGTGCAGGCCGTACGCTGAGGCGAGGGGACCGGCCCACTGCTCTGTCGGGAGCGTCCGCAACTGGGACGCGAAGGTGGGGCCGAACAGCGCGGCCACGGCGGCATCGTCGAGCGGCCCGACCCGCGCTCCGCGCGCGAAGGGATCGCCGCGCCCCGCGGCGTCGGCAGCGGACACGCCGCGTGCGCGCAGACCCGCCAGTGCTTCCGCGGCGTCGCGCTGAACGGCCGCGCCGCGTTGGCCGCGGCTGAGGTAGATGTGCGTGAAGCGCACGCGGGCGGGGATGGTCCAGGTGGCGACGTGCTGCGCATGGTAGGTGCGCAGCGTCGCTTCGTCGGGCAGGTCGGTGCTGGGCACGGCTGCTGCCGCCAGACTGAACAGATCGCCGAGGTGGCGGCGCAGCACCGGATCCGAGCGCGTCAGACCCAGCGCGCGTGCCTGGCGTTCGAGTGCGACCGGATCGTCATCGTCCGCCAGGCGCAGCTCGCGGCCGAGGGCCACCAGCCGCGCCCGCGCGGTGGCGGAGTGGTCGACGCCGACCAGCAGGGCGCGGTCGACGAGATCGAAGCCGGCGCGGTTGACGGACGGCGCTGGGCTGGGGGCGAGCGCGGCGGGCGCGGCGGCGCGCACGGCAGCGAAGAGCACCGCGCCGAGCAGGGCGAAACGCAGTCCGGGCGCGCGCGGGATCACGACGGCTCCGGGGCGAGGCCGCCGGGGATGGCGCGCCAGCGCCGCGCGTGACTGGCGCGGTAGATGCCGCTGCTCAGGCGCAGCGTGACGGTGTGCTCGAGGCGTTCGGCGGCGGCGAGGTCGAGATTCTCGGCGCTGACGTGCAGCGTGCCGGAGCCGTCGTCGGCGATGGTGAGGGCGCCGGCTGGGAGCGTCGTGCGGAAGAAGACGTCGTCATCGGCGAGCTCGACCTCGATCGAGGCGCTGGCGAGGGAGGCGGTGTGGGGCGGGCGGGCGATGCCGATGGCCAGGTCGAGGCGATCACCGCCGCGGCCGGCGCCGAAACGGATCTCCCCGTCGAGCGTGGCAATCGACTCCGGGCGGTACCAGACGGGGGAGGTCCAGGCGCGTTCCTGCGCCACCGGAGCGTAGAACGGGTCCTCGGCGCTGCTCAGGCAGCAGTCGGCGAAGGCCGGGTCGGCCGCCGCGGCCTGTGCCGCGCAGTCGGCGGCGAAGGGATCGACACCGGCAGCTTTGCAGACAAACGTCGTCCAGCGACAGGTCGGGTTCTCGAGCACGCGTGCGTAGTACACGGCGCCTTCGTCGGCCGCGAAGTCGGGATCTTCCCAGACCGCGCACAACTCCGCCGCGCCGGCGCCGCGCGGGGCACAGGTGGCGGGATCGACATCGGCGCCGTTGCCGGCGTCGCCGGCGATGTCGACGACGCGTTCGTGCAGCGCCCCGGCGACGTCGAGCCAGGCCTTGACGATCTGTAGGCGCTGCAGATCGGTGCCGGGCCGCGTCGCGGTGCCCGGATCCTTCAGCGCCAGGACGGCGAAGCGCGGGCTGGCGGCGCCGCGCACGGCGCCGAGTTCGCCGCCCATCGGCACCCCGGTGCGGTAGGCGCGGGCGACGAAGTCGCCGGCGCCGCAGGCGACGCCGTCGAGCCCGCCGGCGAAGAACCGCACCACCGGCCGCGCGCCGCTGGTGGCGTAGGTCTCACGCCGGCGCAACGCGGCGAAGAGCGCGTCGCGCGAATTTTCCTCGGCCCAGACGACGGCCAGGCCGCCCGGATTGGTGTCGAGAAAGGCGTCGATCTGCCGCGCCGGGGTGGCGTCGTTGCCGCCCTGGCCGCCGGCGAAGTCGCGCTCGTCGGTGTTGCCGGCGGTGGCATTGTGCGTATCGGTGGACCCGATGAAGCCGAACTGGAACGGATTGACGCCGAGCGTCGCCTCGAAGAGCAGGCCGTCCGCGACCGCGGTGCGCACCAGATTGCGGCGCGGATAGGCGTCGATGGTCGGCGGTCGTTGGCCCGGCACTTCGGCGGCGGTGGCGATCTGCTCGTAGGTGCAGAGTTCATCCGCGGTGCCGACCCCGCGCCCCACGAGGCGGTCGAAGCGGCACTCGGAGCCGCCCTTCTGCTGGAAGATCTCGACCAGCGGTTCGCGGTCCTGGCGGCGCTGCGCCTCGGCGGTGTCGGCCGGATCGAAGAATTGCAGCCCGTCACTCAGGTTCGAATTGTGCGGGATCAGCAGGGCATCGCAGCCCGTTCCAGCCTCGAGGCATTCGGATTCGATCGACGACCACAGGCCCTGCGGGATGCCGCCGGCGGCGGTTTCGAGCTGGCTGTAGGCGAAGGGCGGCACGTGGTGATTGCGGAAGATGACGTTGCGGTGCATGTGCCGGCCGCCGCGGCTCGGCGTGTGCTCGTAGCCGATGAACGAGGTGAAGCCGCAGGCGCTGCTGCGGTCGTACGCGGCCTCGGCGGCGGCCTGCATTTCCTGCCAGACCGACACCGCGGCGGCGTCGCAGTCGATGCCCGGTGTCGTGCAGAAGGGCAGCGACGGCGGCGGGTTGTCGACGCCGGCCGGGAAGAGCCACTGGACGATGGTGCCGAACTGGCGCCCCGGCGGGTCGACGGCGCGGAGCAGCTCGCAGATGTGCAGCGCGTAGGCGGAGGAGGCCGGGGTGGAACACAGGTCGACCTCGCCGATGAACTCGGCGTGGTCGGTGACGGCCGCGAAGTCGAGTCGGCGCGCCAGGCGGGCACGGCGGGTGGGCTGCTCATCGCCGTCGGCGACGGCGATCTCGCCGCCACGGGCGAAGTCGTAGGCGTCGCGCGGGTCGGCCTTGGTACCGTAGATGGCGGCGTCAGCCGAATAGCGCGTATGGACGTGCAGGTCGCCGAAGAAGGGTTGGCGCAGCGGGTCGAAGGCGTCGCAGGGCGCGCGCTCCTCGGTGCGCTGCCACGGGGCGCCCGACGGACCGGGTGCGGTGGGCGGCGACGCGGAGTCGCCGCAGGCGGCGAGCAGCAGTGCGGCGAGCAGCAGCCAACGGTGCATACAAGAGGCGTAGTGCAGAGCGCGCCAATGTGGCAACCCGACGGGAGGGCGTGGCTACCGCCGCGCCCTCAACGGGTGCTTGCCTGAGGTCGCCGCCGGGCGCAGTGTGGCGCGGTGGGGAATCGACGACGCCTGCGACTGGCGCCCGAGGTCGCCGCGACCCTTGCGGTGGCTGGCGTGACCTTCGTGTGCGCCACATCGAGCTGGGCGGGGCAGCCGACGTTGTCGGTGCGCGGCAGCACCGCCCAACGCGGTGGACCGGCGACGATGTCGCTGCACCTCGCCGACGATGCGACTGACGCTGCCGTGACGGCGGACGTCGACGTGCGCCTGGCTGCCGAGCTGGAGTTCCAGCCCCCGGTGGCGATGCGCTGCGCTCTGGCGCCGCGGCTGGCGGAGACGCACCGCATCGCCGGCCAGGTGCTCGAGCCGGGGCTGGTGGCCATTGCGATCCTGGCGAAGGCCCTCGACATCCGGCCGCTCGGCGACGGTCCGTTGGCCACCTGCACGCTCGATGTGCGCGCCGACGCCAGCCAGGCGATCGTGCCGCTGGCACTGGAGTTTGCCGGGCTCGGCGACGCGGATGGCATGGAGCTACCGGTGATGAGCGTCGCCGGGGCGATCGTCATCACCGACCTGCCGGGTCTGTGCGCCGGCGACTGCAGCGGCGACGCGGCGGTGACGATCGACGAGATCATCCGCGGCGTGTCGATCGCTCTGGGTCAGTCGACGGTGGCGAGTTGCCGGCAGATCGACACCGATGGCAACACCGAGGTCTCGATCGCGGAGATCATCTCCGCCGTGAACAGCGCGCTGTTCGGCTGCTGATCGACCTGGAGGGGCGCCCTCCAGGTCCGAACGGACGCGACCTACTTGGCGATGTCGAGCCGGGCCTGCGCCCAGCGTCGGCGCGCGTCGACTGCGGGCCAGGCCGGGTCGATGAGCGACAGTTTCGCCAGCTCCGCCTCGGCGGCCTGGAGGTCGGCGCCCGCCGCGGCCGCGTCGACGTCGGCCGCCGTGGCGGCCGCCTCCGACAGCACGGTCATGACGTTGTCCGACACCTCGGCGAAACCGTCGCGGATCGCCAGCACGTGCGCGCCGCGGCCGTCCTTGTATGTAAGCCGGCCGCTCTCGAGCGAGCTGAGAAAGTTGGCATGGTCGGGCAGAACACCGAACTCACCGACCGTGCCGGGCGCGGTGACCTCGCTGACCGCCTGGTCGACCACGGCGCGCGTCGGCGTCACGACGCGCAGTTGGAACTCGCTCGCCATGGCTCAGGCCGCCAGCTTCTTGGCCGACTCGATGACGTCCTCGATCGTGCCCTGCAGATAGAACGCCTGCTCGGGCAGGCCGTCGTGCTTGCCCTCGACGATTTCCTTGAAGCCGCGGATGGTGTCGGGGAGCTTGACGTACTTACCAGCGCGGCCGGTGAAGGCCTCGGCGACGTGGAACGGCTGCGACAGGAAGCGCTGGATCTTGCGCGCCCGCGACACACTGAGGCGGTCCTCCTCGGACAGCTCGTCCATGCCGAGGATGGCGATGATGTCCTGCAGATCCTTGTAGCGCTGCAGGTTCTCCTGCACGGCGCGGGCGACGGCGTAGTGCTCGGCGCCGACGACGGCGGGCTCGAGGATGCGCGAGGTCGAGTCGAGCGGATCCACGGCGGGGTAGATGCCGAGCTCGGCGATCTGGCGCGACAGCACGGTCGTCGCGTCGAGGTGCGCGAAGGTGGTCGCCGGCGCCGGGTCGGTGAGGTCGTCGGCGGGCACGTAAATCGCCTGCACGGAGGTGATCGACCCCTTCTTGGTCGTCGTGATGCGCTCCTGCAGTTCGCCGAGGTCGGTGGAGAGGGTGGGCTGGTAGCCGACGGCCGACGGCATGCGGCCGAGGAGCGCGGAGAGCTCCGAGTTGGCCTGCGTGAAGCGGAAGATGTTGTCGATGAAGAGGAGCACGTCCTTGCCCTCTTCGTCGCGGAAGTACTCCGCCGCGGTGAGCGCCGTCAGCGCGACGCGGGCGCGCGCGCCCGGCGGCTCGTTCATCTGGCCGTACACCAGGGCCGTGCGTGCGATGACGCCGGATTCGGTCATCTCGCGCCACAGGTCGTTACCCTCGCGGGTGCGTTCGCCGACGCCGCCGAAGACCGAGTAGCCGCCGTGCTGCTTGGCGACGTTGTTGATCAGCTCCTGGATGAGCACCGTCTTGCCGACGCCGGCGCCGCCGAAGAGTCCGATCTTGCCGCCGCGCGCGTATGGGGCAAGGAGATCGACGACCTTGATGCCGGTCTCGAACGCCTCGACCTCGGTGGCCTGGTCGGTGAACTTCGGCGTCGGTCGGTGAATGGGGTAATACGCCGTCGCGGTGATCGGCCCGGCCTCGTCCACCGGCTCGCCGATGACGTTGATGATGCGCCCCAGCGTGCCCGGCCCGACCGGAACCTTGATGTTGTCGCCGGTGTCTTGCACGTCCATGCCGCGTACCAGACCCTCGGAGGAGTCCATGGCGACGGCGCGCACGGTGTTCTCGCCAAGGTGCTGCGCGATCTCGAGCACCAGGTTCCACGGCTGGTCGCTGATCGAGGGGTTGGTCACTCGCAGCGCCTGGAAAATCGGCGGCAGCTTCCCGGGCGGGAACTCGACGTCGACGACCGGGCCGATGACTTGCGTGATCTTACCGAGATTCATTGCGAGAACCTTTCTGTCCTAGCCCTTGAGTGCTTCGGCGCCGCTGACGATCTCCATCAGCTCGGTGGTGATGGCGGCCTGACGGGCGCGGTTCATGGCCAGCGTCAGGCGGTCGATCATGTCGCGCGCGTTGACGGTGGCGTTGTCCATTGCGGTCATGCGCGCGCCGTGTTCGCTGGCGATCGACTCGAGGAAGGCGCGGTGGATGAGCGTGGTGATGTACTGGCGTAGCAGGCGGTCGAGCAGCGTCGACTCGTCGGGCTCGTAGATGTAGTCGGCGAGATCCGTGCCGCCGCCGCCCTCGGCGGCCTGCGGCACCGGCAGCAGGCGCTCGATCGTCGGCACCTGCGACAGCGCCGAGCGGAAGCGGCTGTACACGAGGTACACCGCGTCGGTCGATTCAGCGATGTAGTCGCGCGCGACGCGCGCCGACAACTCCAGCGCCAACGCCAATCCGGGGCCGCCACCGAGCTGCGTGTGCGCCTCGGCGACGCCAATCGGACGTTTGCGGAAGTACTGGTTGCCCTTGTTGCCGACGGCGGTGATGCGCACTTCGACGCCGGGACGCTCGGCGAGAAACTGCTCGGCCTTGCGGATCAGCGTCGCATTGTAGCCGCCGCACAGGCCGCGATCGCCGGTGACGACGATGAGGTCGACGCGGCGCTCGGTCGGGCGTTCGGCGAGCAGTGGGTGCGCCGTCTCACCGCTGCGCGCCGCTACCATCTGCAGCAACGCCGACAGCTTGTCGGCGTAGGGCCGGGCCTGCTGCGCCGCTTCCTGGGCACGGCGCAGCTTGGCCGCCGCGACCATCTTCATGGCCTTGGTGATCTGCTGGGTGCTTTTGACCGAGCTGATGCGTTTGCGGATGCTCTTGAGGGAGGACATCGGATATCAGCGAACGGATCCTAGAGAACAGAATTGGGGATCGGGCTTGGGGATCAGCGTTGGGGACCTTGGTGCGGGTGCCGGTCAGGGCGTGAATTGGGTCTTGAAGGCTGCCAGCGCCCCGGTCAGCGCACCCTTGACCTCGTCGTTGATCTCTTTCTTCTCCACGATGAGGGCGAACACCTCGGGGTGGCGCGCCTCGACGAAGCGGAAGAGTTCCTGCTCATAGCGGCCGAGGGCGCCGACCGGGTATTCGTCGACGTAGCCGTTCGAGGCGGCAAACAGGATCAGTACCTGGCGCTCGACCGGCAGTGGCACGTACTGGCCCTGCTTGAGGATCTCGACCAAGCGCGCGCCGCGATTGATCTGCCGCTGCGTGTTGGCGTCGAGGTCCGAGCCGAACTGCGCGAACGCCGCCAGCTCGCGGTACTGGGCGAGGTCGAGGCGCAGCGTGCCGGCCACCTGGCGCATGGCCTTGATCTGCGCATTGCCGCCGACGCGCGACACCGAGATGCCGACGTTCACGGCCGGGCGCACGCCGGAGTAGAACAGGTCGCTCTCGAGGAAGATCTGGCCGTCGGTGATCGAGATGACGTTGGTCGGGATGTAGGCGGACACGTCGCCGGCCTGCGTTTCGATGATCGGCAGCGCCGTCAGCGAGCCGCCGCCCTCCTCGTCGCTCATCTTCGCCGCGCGCTCGAGGAGACGCGAGTGGAGATAGAAGACGTCGCCGGGGAACGCTTCGCGACCCGGCGGACGGCGCAGCAGCAGCGACAGCTGGCGGTAGGCGACGGCCTGTTTGGAGAGATCGTCGAAGACCACCAACGCGTGGCGTCCGCTGTCGCGGAAATATTCGGCCATGGCGCAGCCGGAGTAGGGCGCGATGAATTGTAGCGGCGCGGCCTCCGACGCCGTGGCGGCGACGACCGTGGTGTACTCCATGGCGCCTTCGCGGGTGAGCTTTTCCACCACCTGCGCGACGGTCGAGCGCTTCTGGCCGACGGCTACGTAGAAACACTGCACGCCGAGGCCCTTCTGGTTGATGATCGCGTCGAGTGCGACGGCGGTCTTGCCGGTCTGACGGTCGCCGATGATCAGCTCGCGCTGGCCGCGGCCGATGGGGATCATCGCGTCGATCGCCTTGATGCCGGTCTGCAGCGGCTCCTTCACCGGCTGGCGCTTGACGATGCCGGGCGCCTTGAGCTCGATGCGGCGCGAGTGCGGCGTATCGATCGGACCCTTGCCGTCGATCGGCTGGCCGAGGGCGTCGACGACCCGCCCGAGCAGCGCCTCGCCCACTGGCACCTCGGCGATGCGCCCGGTGCGGCGGACCTCGTCGCCCTCGCCGATGTCCTGCGCCTCGCCGAAGATGGCGGCGCCGACGTTGTCCTCTTCGAGGTTCAACACCAGCCCGTAGATCTTGTGCGGAAACTCGAGCAGTTCGCCGGCGGCGGCCTTGTCGAGACCGTAGATGCGAGCGATGCCGTCACCGGTCGAGAGGACGCGGCCGGTTTCGCGCACGTCCACCTCGCGTTCGTATTCCTGGATCTGGCGCTTGATGATGTCGCTGATTTCCGCGGCGCGGATCTCCATGTTCCTCACGTCCTCCTTCGGGGGGCGCCGTGCCTCTCGGGGCGCCGGCGCAGCCGCAGTCGATGGCCCAGTCGGTGGCTTATGAAAGCGACCGGCCTCCGGCAATACGGGTGGCAAGCGTGCGCAGCTGGGTCCGCACGCTGCCGTCGTAGATGGTGCCCTCGACCGCGACCACGACCCCGCCGAGCAGGGCCGGATCGATCGCAGTGTCCGCGACCACGGTGCGGCCGAGCTTGCGCTCGAAGGCGGCGATCACGGCCTGACGCTGTGCGTCGGTGAGCGCGACCGCCGAGGTGACGGTGGCGCGCACGCGACCCATCCGGGCATCGAGAATGCGGCCGAACTCCTGGGCGATTCCGCCGAGCTGATCCAAGCGGCGCTTGTCGGCCAGCAGACTGACGAAATTGCGCGTCGTCGGGCTGAGCGCGAGGCTGTCGGCGATCGAGCCGGCCAGGCCGCGGCGCGCGGTGACGCTGAGCAGCGGGTTGGCGAGGCCGGCGCTGATCTGCGCGTCGTCGGCGACGGCGCGCAGCATTTGCAGTTCGTTGGCCGTCTGCTCGAGCGTGCCCTGCTCGTCGGCGACGGCGAGGATGGCCTTGGCGTAACGGCGCGCGACCGACCCGACGATCATCGCATCACTCCACCGATGAACTCGTCGACGAAGCGTGACTGGTCTGCTCCACTGAGTCGATCGGGCGCGATGCGCTCGGCGATGGCGAGCGCCTGTTTGGCGACCTCCGCACGCAGCGCCTCGCGCGCCTCGCGCAGCTCGTTCTCGGCCGTGCGCTCGGCGTCGCGCTGAATCGCCTCGGCCGTGCGTCGCGCGGCGGCGAGGATCTGGTCGCGCTCGCGCTCGATGTCGGTGCGGGCCAGCCGCAGCATGTCCTCGAGCTCGGCGCCGAGCGTGTCGAGGCGGTGCTGCCACTCGGCGCGCAACGTTTCGGCCTCGGCGCGGACGCGGTCGGCCTTCTCGAGCGCCACGCGCACCGTGTCGCGCCGCTCGCTCAGATAGTTGCGGACCGACGGCCACAGGCCGCGGCGCAGGATGTAGAAGAAGATGGAGACGTTGACGAGCGAGAAGGCGAGCTTCGCCCAGGGGATGCCGGGGTGGTGCGCGCCCTCGGGGATCTCGTCGGCCAGTGCGGCGAGGGGCAGGAGCACCGCCCAGATGGCGGGCACGACGACGGCGGCGAGGCGGGCGATCATGGGGCGCCTCCGGCGACGCGTGCCAGCATCTCGCCGGCGACGCGGTCGGCGTCCCCCGCCAGAGCGCGGCGCGCCTCGCTCACCTGCTGGGTCACCGCGTCGCGCCGGTGCGCCAATTCGAGGCTGATCTTGCCGCGCGCGGCGGCGATCTCTTCGTTCGACTCCGCGATGGCGGCGTGGCGCGCCGTTTCGGCTTCCTGCGCCATGCGCAGGCGCTGCTCGCGGACGCGCTGATCGTAGCGTGCACGGTCGCCCTCGGCGGCGCTGGCCTGCTGCACGGCCGCGCGCTCGGCCTCGACCGTGCGCGCGTGCCGGTCCGCCAGCACCTGCGTCATCGGCCCGACGATGACGTGCTTGAAGACCAGCCAGAAGGTGATGAAGAGGCCGACCTGGATGAAGATTGTTTTGTCGGGAAATAGTTCCATGCGCGTCTGTCGTGACCGAACGTCGGGCGGCGCGGCGCCGGCCGGCGCGCGGGCCGCTCTGTGCAACCTGCGAGTCGAGGTGGATGTGGCGCGCGGTGGCGGGCTACCCGGCCGCCTCGGATGGTCGGCGGGCGGCGCCGCGCTCGTCGGTGGCGACCAGGGCAATACGCTTGTCGGGACGATCTGCACGGCTTCCCGCCGCGCCGCCCATCGCGCAATGCCCTTCGAAGATCACACCCTCATGGATGACCAGGCTGGGGGTGTTGATGTTGCCGGCGACGGAGGCCGGCGCCTTCAGCTCGATGCGCTTGCGCGCGGTGAGGTCGCCGGTGACGCGCCCGTGCACGATGATCGTCGCGGCGACGATCTGCGCGGTGATCTCGGCGCTCTCGCCGAGGATGACGGTGTCTTGCGCGTGGATCTCGCCGTCGACCTGCCCATCGATGCGCACGCTGCCCTCGAAGGTCAGCTTGCCCTCGACGCGGCTGCCCTGGCCGAGGTGTGCCTGCACGTCGCGCGTCGGCGCGCCCGGCACCGGCGACGCCGGCTGCAGTGCGTCGTCAGACTTGTGCGACTTGTCCTCTTTGACGAACAAGGCCATCGCCGTCTCCTGATGTTGTAGGCTAGGGGGATTGAGGGAAACGCTCGGGCTATAGCGTCCCCTTCCACGCGAGTCAAAACGGGGTCGTCGATCAGCGATGCACGCCGAGACGTGCCAGTAGGCCGTCGAGCGCGTCGAGCGAGAAATAGTCGATGACGATGTGGCCGCTGCCACTCTTGTTGTGGCGCAGATGGACCTTGGTGCCGAGGGTGCGCGCAAGTTCGGCCTCGAGCGCGCGCTGCTCGATGTCCTCGGTGGCGGCGCGCGAGCGCTGGCGCACCAGCTGCTCGGCATTGCGCACCGACAGGCGCTTTGCCGCCACCTCGCGCCCGACCGCAACCTGCAGAGAGGGGTCGAGGGCGAGCAAGCTGCGCGCATGCCCGGCCGACAACTCGCCCGATTCGAGCTGCGCGATCACCTCGCGCGGCAGCTGTAACAATCGGAGGCTGTTTGTTACAGCAGAACGGCTTTTGCTGACTTGCCGCGCGATCTCCTCTTGCGTGAGTGAAAACTCGTCGGCGAGGCGCTTGAAGGCCCGGGCTTCTTCGATCGGATTGAGGTTCTCGCGCTGCAAGTTCTCGATAAGGGCCAATTCCAGAGACTCGCGGTCGTCGGCGTCACGCACCGTGATCGGCACGCGGATCAGCCCGGCGCGCTGTGCGGCGCGGAAACGACGTTCTCCAGCGATCAGCTGATAACCGGATCCAACTCGCCTGACGAGCAATGGTTGAAGCAATCCCTTGCTGCGAATCGATTCAGCCAGATCGGCGATGGCCGCCTCGTCGAAGATTTCGCGCGGCTGAAACGGGTTGGCCGTTATGGCGTCGATCGGTGCCGTAGCGGCCGAGTCGGCCTCGACTAAGGCGGGAACTTGAGCCGCGCCAGGAATAAGGGCCCCGAGGCCCCGCCCCAGTCCGCGCTTTCGTAAATCCATTGGCTCGCCCCCGATGGTTTGGAGTGTCCGTGTCGCGGGCCGGCAGACCCGCGCCCGTCACTGCTGTCTCTCGATCAGTTCACGCGCCAGGTCGATGTACGCCTGCGCACCCTTCGATGCTGGGTCATACAGGGCCGCAGGTATCCCATGGCTGGGCGATTCACTGAGACGCACATTGCGGGGGATCACGGTGCGAAACACCCGATCTGGAAAGTGTCGCCGAACCTCGTCCGAAACCTGGTGCGACAGGCTGTTGCGCGTATCGAACATGGTCAGGAGGATACCGTCGATTGCCAGGGCTGGATTCAGTCGCGCCCGAATCAACTCGATCGTGTCGAGCAACGCGCTCAGGCCCTCGAGCGCGTAATACTCACACTGGAGGGGGATCAGGACGGCATCCGCCGCGGAGAGGCCGTTGACGGTCAGCAGTCCGAGCGACGGTGGGCAGTCGATGACGATGACGTCGAACTGGTCGCGCACCGGCTTGAGCGCCTGTGTAAGTCGAAATTCCCGGCCGAGCACCGTCACGAGTTCGACTTCGGCGCCAACCATGTCTCGATGAGCCGGGAGCAGGCTCAAATGCTCGATCTGTGTCTGCATGATCGACTCGGCGATGGAGCGCTCGCCCATGATGACGTCGTACGTTGTCGGCTTGCCCGCCAGGTCGCGAACACCGAGGCCGCTGCTGGCGCTGCCTTGTGGGTCGAGGTCGATGAGCAGGACGCGCTGTTTCTCCAGGGCAAGACTCGCCGCCAGATTCACCGACGTCGTGGTTTTCCCGACGCCGCCTTTCTGGTTCGCAATACAGATGACGCGCCCCATCTCCCCGACTCCCGGCGCGGGGGTAGCACAGAAATACCGAAGGTGCCAGAAAGCCGCGCTCTCGAATGATTCACGGGAAACCTTACGGTGAAACATTGTGAGGAAAATGGGAGTGCCGGTGTTCGACGTGAAACTTGACGGTGAAACGCACTTGGTGGTAGGCGCGGCACCATGGAAATCGAGCCGCGGCTGGCGGGATTCGTCTTGGGGGTCCTGGTTGGCGAGGGCCACTTCGGCGGGGACGGACGACAGGCACAGGTGACGCTGCGGATGCACACGCGCCACGAAGGGCTCTTTCACCTGCTCCAATCGACCTTTCCGAGAGGGCGCCTGTACGGCCCGTACTCCCACGGAGGCCGTTCCTACTACCAGTGGATGATGCGGGGGTCGGCCCTACGCGAGGATCTGGTCCCGATCGTACGCGCCAACGCGGACCTGCTCGATGCGCACACTACCGAGCGCTTCGAGGCGATGTGTGCTCGCTACGGCCTCTGATCAGTCGCCGGTCGGCGAACTGAGGCGGCGCCGCCAACCGCCAGGCGCCTCGGTGATCCGTCCGGGAGCTGGTAGTCGATGCAACGGTAAGAGCCGGTTTCGCCGCCGATCGACCGCATAGCGAGGAGATAACCCGAAGGGGACAGCAGCGGCGCGGACAGTCGCTCGAGGGCCGGAAGTTCCGACAGGGCGCGCGAGACGGCGATGTCGTAGGCGCCTCGGTGGGCATCGATTGCTGCCGCTGCTTCGATCCGGCCGTGGTACACGGTGCAGCTCGCTAGGCGGAGCACTCTGCAGGCCTCCTCCAGGAAGGATGCCTTCTTGCCGCGCGACTCCATGAGACAGACGCGCGTCTGCCGATGGATCAGCGCGATGACGACGCCCGGGAAGCCGCCGCCACTGCCCAGATCAGCCACGGCCTGTGCGCCGGCGCAGTGGGCGGCGGCGAAGAGGGAATCGACGACGTGCTTGACCAGGATGTCATCGACACTCTGCTGTGACACCAGCGAGATCTTCTGGTTCCACGTCATGAGGAGATCGACGTAGGTGCGGAGCGAGGTCAGCTGCTCCGCCGACAACTCGAGTCCCGCAACCTCTCGGGACCAGGCTGGCAGCTGTCCCCAAGCGGTCATCGGCGGGTGTCAGGCCGCGCCATGGCGGCGCAGATGAACTGACAGCAGCGATACGGCGGCGGGGGTCATGCCGGCGATGCGCGAGGCCTGCCCAAGCGAGAGCGGACGCAGCGCCAGCAGCTTCTCGCGCGCCTCGCGGGACAGGCCAAGAATCGCGTCGTAGTCGAAGCTGGCGGGAATGCGTGCTTCTTCCATGCGGGCGGCGCGGCGGACGGCGTCATGCTGGCGCTTGACGTAGCCGGCGTACTTGATGTCGATCTCCACCTGGGCGACGACATCCGGGTGTGGCAGCGGGTCGCTCCAGCCGGCGACCGTCCAGACGGCGGCGAGGTCGAGCTCGGGCCGGCGGAGAAGTTGCGCCAGCGCCGCAGGAAGACGCAGCGGCGCGCTGCCGACGGCTGCAAGGCGACGGCTGCACTCGGCCGTCGGGGTGGCAATGGTCGCGTACATGCGCTCGGTGAGATGCGCCACGGCCGCCTGCTTGTCGAGCGTGCGTTGCCTTTCCATCTCGCCGACGGCGCCGACGCCGTGCCCGAGTTCGCGCAGCCGCAGGTCGGCGTTGTCCTCGCGCAGCAGCAGGCGATGTTCGGCACGTGAGGTGAACATGCGATAGGGTTCGCCGCCGACGCCTCGCGTCACCAGGTCGTCTAGCATGACGGCGATGTAGGCCTGATCGCGGCCAAGCAGCAGCGGCGGCGCGTCGCGCAGCGACAACGCGGCGTTGATGCCAGCCATCAGTCCCTGCGCGGCGGCCTCTTCGTAGCCGGTCGTGCCGTTGATCTGTCCGGCATGGAACAGGCCGCGCACCAGCTTGGTTTCCAGCGACGGCCAGAGCTGGGTCGGATCGGCATAGTCGTATTCGATGGCGTAGCCGGGGCGCATGATCGAGGCCTCTTCAAGCCCAGGGATCGAGCGCACCATAGCCACCTGGACGTCGAGCGGGAGGCTGGTCGACAGACCGTTGGGGTAGACCTCGACCGTGTCGAGCCCTTCCGGCTCGAGAAAGATCTGGTGCCGCTCCTTGTCCGCGAAGCGGGTGATCTTGTCCTCGATCGACGGGCAGTAGCGCGGCCCGCGTCCCTGGATGCGGCCGCTGAACATCGGTGACCGATCGAGCCCCGCGGCGATGATCTCGTGCGTGCGCGGTGTGGTGTAGGTGATGTGGCAGGGGACCTGCGGCTGCACGATGCGCTCGGTGGCGAACGAGAAGGGGCGCGGCGGGTCGTCGCCGGGCTGCGGCGCCAGGCGGGCGAAGTCGATCGTGCGGGCGTCGAGGCGCGGGCACGTCCCGGTTTTCAGACGGCCGATGCGGAAGCCGAGCTGGATGAGCTGCTCGCTGATGCCGGTGGCGGCGAAGTCGCCGGCGCGGCCGGCGGCGCTGCTGCGCAGGCCGACGTGAATGCGGCCGTTGAGAAACGTGCCGGTGGTGAGGATGACGCAGCGCGTCAGGATGGTCTCACCGAGCTCGGTGTCGACGGCGGTGACGCGGCCCGCCTCGACGCGCAGGCCGACCACGCTCGCCTGGTAGAGGGTCAGCCCGGCGGCGCGTTCGATGCGCGTCTTCATGTACGCGCGATAGGCGCGCTTGTCGGCTTGCGCGCGCGAGGCGCGCACGGCTGGGCCCTTGCGGGTGTTGAGCTGGCGGAACTGAATGCCGGTGGCGTCGATGGCGCGCGCCATCTCGCCGCCGAGCGCATCGATCTCCTTCACCAGCTGCCCCTTGCCGATACCGCCGATGGCGGGGTTACACGACATCTGGCCGATGTGGTCGAGATTGAGCGTCAGCATCGCCGTCGCGCAGCCCATACGGGCGGCGGCGAGGGCGGCTTCGATGCCGGCGTGGCCGGCGCCGACGACGAGCACGTCGAAGGGCGAGGTGAAGGGGGTCATTTGCCGATACAGAATTCCGCGAAGACCGCGTCGAGCACATCCTCGTGGGTCACCGCGCCGGTGACCGTACCGATGTGCTCCAGCGCCGCCTGCAGGTCAACGGCCACCAACTCCGGCGGCAGCAGTGCGGCGCGCGCGGCGCGCGCCGCCGCCAGCGCCTCGGCGACGCGCGCCAGGGCGTCGCGCTGGCGCGTGCTGGTCAGCGGCGGCAAGTTATCGGCCGACTGCGCGCCGGCGCGCCGCAAAATCGCCTGACGCAGCGCGTCAAGACCGGCCCCGCTGCGAGCCGAGACGCGCACGCACTCGTGCGCGGCGTCAGCGGCGGCCTGGTCGTCCGCCGACCACGCGCTCGGCAGGTCGATCTTGTTCAACACCACCAGCGCCTCGCCGCGCGCCAGCAGGGCGCGTTGCGGCGCCAGGGGCGCGGCCGTATCGAGCACCAGCAGCACCAGGTCGGCGGCGGCGGCGGCGGCCTCGGCGCGGGCGACGCCGTGCTGTTCCGCCGCGCCGCTGGCGGCGCGCAGGCCGGCGGTATCGCACAGCACCACCGGCACCCCGTCGATCTCGGTTTCGGCCTCGACGACGTCGCGCGTCGTGCCGGGATCGGCCGTGACGATGGCGCGTTCCGCGTCGAGCAGCGCATTCAGCAAACTCGACTTGCCGACGTTGGGCCGGCCGCTGAGCGCGATCCGCAGGCCGTGGCGAAGAAGGGCGCCGCGGGCATGCGTTGCCAGAAGTGCCACGACCTCGCGGTGGGCGCTCGCCAGATCGGCGTCGAGGGCGCCGTCGTCGAGGTCGAGTTCCTCGTCGCCGAAGTCCAAGCGCGCCTCGACGTGGGCGCGGGCGGTGATCAGCCGCGCGCGCACGGCGGTGAGCCGGGCGGAGAGACCGCCGAACAGCTGCGTCGCGGCGGTGTCGGCGGCGTCGGCGGTGCGTGCGCCCACCAGGCCCATCACCGCCTCGGCCTGCGTCAAGTCGAGCTTGCCATTCAGGAACGCGCGCTTGGTGAACTCGCCCGCCAGGGCTGGGCGCGCGCCCTGCGCGAAGAGCGCTTGCAGGATCCGCTCGAGCGCTACGGGACTACCGTGGCAGTGCAGCTCGAGCACGTCCTCGCCCGTGTAGCTGCGCGGCGCGCGCATCAGCACCGCCAGGCCGTCGTCGAGCGGCGTGCCGTCGACGGCGCAGATGCGGGCGCGGTAGAGGTGGTGAGAGGTCCAGGCGCCGGCGCTGCGACGCTGCGCGACGCGTTCGGCCAGCGCGGGCGCCGCCGGTCCGCTGACGCGGATGACGCCGATGCCGCCGCGGCCGGCGGGTGTGGCAATCGCGGCGATGGTGTCGGGGACGTACATCGAGAGAGACCCAGGACGTGCCGTGCGGGCGCGCGGACCCGCGGGTGGTGTGGGGGTCGTTCAGGAGGGCGGCGCCCGCCGCCGGCCCGGGCGCGTGCCCGCCGGGGCGATAATCAGGCGGCGGTAAAATCCGCTCCCCGCACTGTGCGTCGTCAACGCCGTGTCGTCCTCGAGGACGAGGTGCACGATGCGGCGATCGCGCGGGCTCATCGGTTCGAGCGAGACCGGCCGGCCACGCGTGCGGGCGCGCTCGGCCATGCGGCGCGCCAACGCTTCGAGCGTCTGGCGGCGCCGGTCGCGATAATCGTTGGCATCGACGCCGAGGTGCACGGGGCTGCCGTCGTCGTGGCCGATGGCGCGGTTGACGAAGTACTCGAGCGCATCGAGGGTCTGGCCGCGCCGTCCGATGAGGAGGCCGTCGGCGTCGCCGACGATGCGCAGGCCGTCCGTCGCCACCTCCACCGTCGCCTCGACTCCGGTCAGGCGGACGATCTCGGTCAGCACCGTGCGGCCGCGTTCGATCGCCGCCGCGTCGGGGGGCGTCTCGAGGCGCGGTGGGCGCGGCGCCGGCCGCTCCGTCGGACGCACGGGGTCGCGGGCCGGCCGCGGCCGTTCCGAACGTGGGGCGCCGACGGGCGCGGTGTGCCGCGCTCGTTCGGGGCGCCGCGGCGGCGTGCGGTCGGACGGCGCTGCGGGGGCTGTCTGGTGGCGTGGTGGTTCGCTCGCCGTCGCCGCTGGCGCGGTCTGTGAGCCGACGCGCGCGACCTCGGGCCCCATCTCGAGCCCAACGTCGAGCGTTACCGGACGTCGCAAGGTGGCACGCACACGGGCGCGCTTGCCGCCGAAGCCGAACAGACCGCGCGTGGCGTTGGCGATGATCTCGATCTCGACGCGGTCGCGGCTGACCCCCAAGCGGGCGAGGGCGCGCGCGATCGCGTCGTCGATGGTGGAGCCGTCCGCTTCGATGGAGTCCATTGGGCACCTCGTCGCGCGCGCCGGGGTCAGGCCGGCTTGCGCATCATCGAGTACTGCTGGGCGATGGTCAGGACGTTGTTGACCAGCCAGTAGAGCACCAGGCCGGCCGGGAAGTTGAGGAACATGAACGTGAACATCACCGGCATGATCAGCATGATGCGTTGCTGGGCCGGGTCGGCTGGCGAGGGCGTCATCCACTGTTGCAGGAACATCGTGCCGCCCATGGCCAGCGTCAGGATCGGAAACCCGGCCGGATGGACGAAGGGCAGCGCCAGCGTGCCGAAGCGGTCGGGCGCCGAGAGGTCGTGAATCCAGCCGACGAAGGGCGCGTGGCGCAATTCGACCGCGTTGAGGAGCGCGTTGTAGAGGCCGACGAAAACGGGGATCTGCAGCACCATCGGCAGGCAGCCGCCGAGCGGGTTCACCTTGTGCTGCCGGTACAGCTCCATGATCTCCTTGTTCATCGCCTCCGGCTTGTCCTTCAGGCGCTCACGCAGCTTCTGCATCTCCGGCTGAAGCTTCTGCATCTCGCGCATCGATTCGAAGCTCTTCTTGGTCAGCGGATAGAAGAGGCCCTTGATGACCACCGTCAGGATGATGATGGCGACGCCGTAGTTGCCGACGAAACCATTCAGGAAGCGCAGCGCCTGCAACAGGGGCAGGGCGATGAAGGTGAACCAGCCGAGATCGACCGCCTTGCGCAGGCCGTGGCCGATCGCTTCGAGGCGATCGATGTCCTTCGGGCCCAGGTAGAGGTCGGCGTGCGCCGCAAACTGGCCGGGCGGGAAGAGCACCTGCGTTTCCACCATTCCAGCCCGCGGATTCTCGCCGGCCCGCGGATTCTCGCCGGCCTGCTGGCGCGCCCAGACGCGTATGGCGTTCTTCTCGTCCGCCTGCGGGATGAAGGCGGCGAGGAAGTAGCGACCGCCGAAGCCGGTCCAGCCGACGTTGTTCTCGATCAGGCGCGGCTCCGTCAGGTTGGCGAACGGGATGTGCTCGAGCTTGCCCTCCTGCAGAACCAGGACGTTGTCGAAGACCACCTCGGCGGCATTGGCGCCGGCCGGGTCCAAGCCCTCCTCCCATCCCAACGCCATTTCCGTGTAGGCGCGCGGGACGGCGCTGACATCGACGTCGATCGCCCACAGATAGTCGTTGCCGCGCAGCGTGATCCGCTTGCGCGCGGTGGCACCTCCGGGGAGTTGGCCGGTGAAGGTGATCGTTTCCGTGCCGTCGGCCGGGAGATCGACCTCCGTCTGGTCGACGTCGTAGAGCACGCCCGCGTCGTCGAGCTGCTGCTCGGCGCCGCGCAGCGACAGGCCGAGCGGCAGGCGCGTCTGATCGGGAAACTGCACCATCTGCAGCAACGGACTCTGCGGATGCACGGTGGCGCGGTAGTGCTTGAGCTCGAGACTCCTCAGGCGCGCGCCGGCGGTGGTGAAGATGGCGCGGTAGTAGGGCGTGTCGACGACGACGTCGCGTCCCGCGGCGATCGCCGGCCGTGCGGCGTCGGCCGGCGCCGGTGCGGCCGGCACGGCGGCGGGCGCGCCCGCTGGCTGTCCGGCGAGGGGCGGCGCCGCCACCGGTGGGGTGGCCGCCTCCAACGCTGGGGTGTCGCTCGGCGGATAGAAGCGCTTCACCACCAGCTCCTGGTAGGCGATGACGATTGCCAGCGAGAGCGTCACGGCGAGGAGGACGCGGCGTTGATCCATGCGCAAGGGGGCCTTTCTCAGTCGACTGGGTCGTAGCCCGCGCCGCCGAACGGATGGCAGCGCATCAGCCGGCGCAGGGCGCGGCCGCCGCCGCGCCACAGGCCGTGACGTGCGATGGCCTCGCTGGCGTAGGATGAGCAGGTGGGCGCGTAGCGGCAGTGCGTACCCAGCCACGGCGAGACCGCCACCTGGTAGGCGCGGATCAGGCCAATGGCGGCGCGTCGCGCCAGGCGGCTAGACGCCGGCGGCGAGACCGAGGGCGCGGGACAGCTCGTGGACGACATCGTCGTAGGTGATCGCGTCGATGCCCGGGCGGGCGATAACCAGGAGTTCGCGCGGCGGCTCGATCTGCGCCCGGTGGCGGCGGAAAAACTCGCGCACCAAGCGCCGAATACGGTTGCGCCGCGGCGCGGCGCCGACCTTGCGGCTGGTGGTGATACCGAGCCGCGTGCCGCCGGTGGCCGCCGGGCGCGTGATGACCACGAAGCGCGTCCCATTGTAACGACGGCCGTCGCGCTGCAAGGCCAGGAACTCGTGTCGCTTGCGCAGGCGGTGGCGCGACGGGAAGCGCTGCGTGCGCTCGGCGCCCGCCGCGGCCGTCACCGCCGCGGCTGCTTGGGAGGTGTCGAGACCGAGAGGCGCTTGCGCCCCTTGGCGCGGCGGCGCTTCAGCACCGCCCGCCCACCCGGCGTGGCCATGCGGGCCCGGAACCCATGCGTGCGCTTACGGCGCCGATTGCTCGGTTGATACGTGCGTTTCATCGTCGTCCTTCGCGGCCGTCAGCCGTCCGCTCGCCGGTCTCCCCGCCCGCCCAACTCGATGTGCAGACCACAGCGGATAGGGCAAGTCAATTCAAGGGTTTACGAGGCCGCCGGCGCGCTCTCGACAACCGCCTCGACCTTCTTGTCGAACTGCTTCGAGTAGTGATCCGGGCACAGTCCGCGCCGCGAGGGCGCCTTGCCGCAGCCGGCCTCGTTGCACGAGGTGTGGCGCGGCTTGCCCATCTTGCCCTTGCGCCAGGCACGGTAGTGCCGGTCGCAATAGCCCTTGGCGCGCACGCCCTTGTCGCAACTCGCCGCCTTGCAGGTGCTGGTCTCGGTCTCGCTCATGTGCCGTCCTTTGCCCGTCGCGGGTATCGGCCTTGAGTCTCACGTTTGGTGCCGTGCTGCAAGGCGGGCGTCGCGACGGCCGCGGGCGGCTGCCGCGGTTGACGCCCCGGCGCCGCTGCCCCCATGATCCGCGCCGTGGAGATCACCCGGGAGCTGATTCGCGACGGGCTGGCGCGCGGGCGGTACATCACGACCGAGGCGGTCGAGACGGTGCTGTACCTGGCGCTGACCCTGGAGAAGCCGCTGCTGACCGAAGGGCCGGCAGGGGCAGGGAAAACCGAGATCGGCAAGGTGCTGGCCGAGGCCCTGCACGCGGAGTTGATCCGGCTGCAGTGTTACGAGGGCCTCGACGAGGCGAAGGCGCTCTACGAATGGAACTACCAAAAGCAGCTGCTGCGCATTCAGGCCGATCGCGACCAGGGGCTGTCGGGCGAGGAAGTGACGCAGCACGTCTTCTCGCGCGACTACCTGCTCGAGCGGCCGCTGCTGCGCGCCGTCACCTCGGCGCGCCGGGTCGTCCTGCTGATCGACGAGATCGACAAGGCCGACGAGGAGTTCGAGGCCTTTCTGCTCGAGCTGCTGTCGGAGTTTCAGGTGACCATTCCCGAACTCGGCACCATTCGCGCCCAGCACCGGCCGGTGGTGGTGCTGACCTCCAACCGTGCCCGCGAGCTGTCCGAGGCGCTCAAACGCCGCTGTCTCTACCTGTGGCTCGACTTCCCCGGCATCGACAAGGAACGCGAGATCATCGCGCTCAAGGTTCCCGACCTCGAGCCGCGCCTGCAGGAGCATGTGGCGCGCTTCGTGCACGCCCTGCGCAAGCTCGACCTGCACAAGGCGCCGAGCATCGCCGAGACGCTCGACTGGGCGCGGGCGCTGCGGGCGCTGCAGATCCGCGAGCTGAACCCCGCCGCGGTGCGGCAGACACTGAACCTGGTGCTCAAGCACGAGGAGGATCTGCGCAAGGCCGACGCCAAACTCGGCGCGCTGCTCGCGTCGGCGACGAAGGCCTGAAGAAGAGTTCACACGGAGTTACGGAGAAACGGAGAGGATTCCATCTTGTTGGCCCCCTCCGCTTCTCCGTGGCTCCGTGTGAATCTTGATTTACCGGAATGAAGAATCACCTGCTTGGGTTCTTCGACGCGCTGCGCCAAGCCGGGCTGGCGCCGTCGCTGGGCGAGACGCTCGATGCCGCCGCGGCCGTGCGCGTCGCCGGAATCGAGAGGCCGGTGTTGCGCGAGGCCCTGGCGGCGGCGTTGATCAAGGACCACGCCGAGCGGGCGGTGTTCGATGCGACCTTTGATCGCTACTTCGCGCCGCCGGCGGCGCCGGCGCGAGCACGGGGGCTGAAACCGCCTCGCGAAGGCGAAGGGGCAGGGCGCTTCGGCGAAGCGGCGGGACGCGGGTCGCCGGGTGAGGCGGGGCGCGGCGGACCGCCCAAACGCGAGGACTCGCGCCAGGCGCCGGAGGCGCGCGAGCGCTCCGCGCAGCGCCTGGCCGAGCGGAAGGCGCTGGCCGAGAAGCCGTTCCGCGCCCTGGATCCGCACGAGGTCGAGGCGCTCGACGACCTGGTGGCGGCGCTCAGCCGGCGCATCCGGACGCGCGTCGCGCGACGGCGCCGCACGGCCAAACGCGGCCGTGTCGATCTGCGCCGTACCATCCGCCGCGCGCTGTCGCGCGGCGGCGTGCCGTTGGAGTTGCTGTTTCGGCGCCCGCGGCCGGGGAAGAGCGACCTCGTAGCGCTGGTCGATCTGTCCTACTCGACCGTCACCGCGGCGGAGTTCCTGCTCGCCCTGCTCGCGCCGGCGCGCACGCACTTCCGCCGCGTGACGCTGCTCGCGTACGTCGATCGCCCCTGCCCGGTGTCGTTCGAGGGCGGGCACGTGGTGCCGCACGAACCGTTCGACATGAACGCGCGCTCGGACTTCGGCGCCGTGCTGCGCCTGCTCGGCGAGCGCTATGACGTGGCGCTGAGCCGCAACACGGTGCTGCTGGTGCTCGGCGACGCGCGCAACAACCGACGACCACACCGAGCGGACATCCTGGCGCGGCTGCAACGCACCGTGCGGCGGGTGGTGTGGCTGAATCCGGAACCGCGCCAACGCTGGGACACGGGCGACAGCGTCATGGCCGCGTATGCGCGCTATGCGGACGTGGTGCTGGCGGCGTGGAATCCGCGCACGCTGGCGGCGGCGGTGGAGCGGTTGTGAGACAGGCGGGGATGCCATCCCATGGGATGCGTCGCCCGGCTGCCCAGAAAGTGGACACGGTGACTGCCGGGCAGGCAGCCGCCGCGCCGATGCGCCGCCGTTGGCGCGCGGCGCGCCAGCGGGGCTGATCTGGCACGCTTCTCGCCTACGCCCTGTCCGCGACTAGGGTTCCGGCCGGCTGTATTCCCGGCGACAGGTCCGAGGGTCGCAATCCGGCCGCCAGGCCGGACACACGGCGGGACAAAAGCCCGGGAGGATGATCGGGGGGACGTTGGGACCTCTGGCCGGACCTCCGTCGACGAGGCCCCGCCGGGCCCGGCATCTCCAAGGCGCAACACGCAACCAATGGGAGGTGCTCAGATGTTGACGACGACCACGCGCGCAATCGCCATCGCAACGACCCTGCTGGCCATCGCGGCCGGCGGCGCCGGCGCGGCCGAGAAGAAGGAATTCACGCTGGCGTGGACGATCTACGCCGGCTGGATGCCGTGGCCGTACGCGGCCGACTCCGGCATCGTGAAGAAGTGGGCCGACAAGTACGGCATCAAGATCACGGTCACTCAGATCAACGACTACGTCGAGTCGATCAATCAGTACACGGCTGGGAAGTTCGACGCCGTCACCGTGACCAACATGGATACGTTGACCATTCCCGCCGCCGGCGGCGTCGACAGCACGGCGCTGATCATCGGCGACTACTCGAACGGCAACGACGGCATCGTCCTCAAGAAGGGCGACAAGCTCGAGGACATCAAGGGCCGCAAGGTGAATCTGGTCGAGCTGTCGGTCTCGCACTACCTGCTGGCGCGCGGGCTGGAGTCGGTGAAGCTGAGCGAGAAGGACGTCACGGTGGTGAACACCTCCGATGCCGACATCGTCTCCGCCTTCGCCTCGCCCGACGTCACCGCCGTGGTGCCGTGGAACCCGCAGCTGAGCGAGATCCTCAAGATGCCGGGCGCCAAGCAGGTGTTCTCCTCGCAGCAGATTCCCGGCGAGATCCTCGACCTGGCGGTGGTGAACACCGCGGTGCTGAAGGACAATCCGGCCTTCGGCAAGGCGCTGGTCGGCGCCTGGTTCGAGACCCTGGCGCTGATGCGCCAGGACGACGCCGCCGGCAAGGCGGCGCGCGAGGCGATGGGCAAGCTGTCGGGCACGACCCTCGAGGGCTTCGACGCGCAGTTGAAGACGACGTTCATGTACTACACGCCGGCCGCGGCGGTGGCCTTCGCGAAGAGCCCCGAGCTGCGCAAGACGACCGACCTGGTGCGGACCTTCTCGTTCGAGCACGGCCTGCTCGGCGAGGGCGCCAAGAGCAAGGACGCCGTCGGCATCGCCTTTCCCGGCGGCGAGGTGCTGGGCAGCAAGGACAACGTGAAGATGCGGTTCGATGCCGAGTTCATGGGCCTGGCGGCGGACGGCAAGCTCTGACGCCGGCCGTCCCCGGGCCGCGGCGGGCACGCCGGAGCACCAAGCAGGAGCATGATGTCGCGACGCCTCATCAATCAGCGGCCGGGCCGCGCCGGGATCATCTATCTCGGCGCGCTGCCGTTCCTGCTCCTGCTCCTCCTCTACGCCTTCGCCTCGGCGGCGCGGCGGGCGGAGAACCCCACCGACAAGCTGCTGCCCGGCGCGGCGGCGCTGGCCGAGGCCGTGCGGCGCGTCGCCTTCGAGCCCGACAAGCGCACCGGGCAGATCATCCTGTGGTCCGATACCGCCGCCAGCCTCACCCGCCTCGCGCTCGGGCTGGCGGCGGCCACCACCATCGCCTTCGTCGGCGGCCTCGCCAACGGCATCATCCCCTACGTGCGCGCCGGTCTGTCGCCGTTCGTCGCGGTCCTGTCGATGGTGCCGCCGATGGCGATTCTGCCGATCCTCTTCATCGTCTTCGGCCTCGGCGAACTGTCGAAGGTGATGCTGATCATCATCGGCGTCGCGCCGTGCCTGCTGCGCGACATGCAGTTGCGCGTCGAGGAGCTGCCGGGCGAACAGCTGATCAAGGCGCAGACCCTCGGCGCCTCGAGCTGGCAGGTGATCACCCGCGTCGTGGCGCCGCAGATGCTGCCGCGGCTGCTCGACAGCGTCCGTCTGCAGCTGGGACCGGCCTGGCTGTTCCTCATCTCCGCCGAGGCGATCGCCGCCGAACAGGGGCTCGGCTACCGCATCTTCCTCGTCCGCCGCTATCTGGCGATGGACGTCATCCTGCCCTACGTCGCCTGGATCACCTTTCTCGCCTTCCTCGCCGATTTCGTCCTGCGGCGGCTGAATCGGCGCTGCTTCCCGTGGTTGTACATGAGTCGCGCATGACGCAGGTCAGCATCCGCAACCTCTGGAAGAGCTACGGCGACCAGGTGGTGCTCGAACGCATCAATCTCGAGGTCGCGCCGCGCTCATTCGTCGCGCTGGTCGGTCCGTCCGGCTGCGGCAAGTCGACCTTCCTGCGCATGCTGCTCAGCCAGGAGACGCCGTCGAAGGGGGAGATCCTCGTCGACGGGCAGCCGCTCGCCCCCGAGCCGACGCCCGAACGCGGCGTCGTCTTCCAGCGCTACTCGGTGTTCCCCAACCTCACCGTGCTCGGCAACGTCGCGCTCGGCCTCGAGGTCGCCGGCGCACCCGTGCTCGGCCGCCTGTTCGGTGCGGCGCGCCGCGCCGCGCATGAGCGCTGTCGCGAGATCCTCGCCCACGTCGGCCTCGACGGCGCCCACGACAAGTATCCGGCGCAACTGTCCGGCGGCATGCAGCAGCGTCTCGCCATCGCCCAGACGCTGATCAAGCAGCCCAAGGTGCTGCTCCTCGACGAGCCCTTCGGCGCGCTCGACCCGGGCATCCGCGCCGACATGCACGAGCTCATGCTGCGTCTGTTCGCCGAGACCGGTATGACCGTGTTCATGGTCACCCACGATCTGCGCGAAGCATTCCTGCTCGGCACCCGCGTCGTCTCCTTCGATCGCACCCGCAGCCGCGGCGAGGAGCGCGAGGTGTACGGCGCCACGATCACGTTCGACATTCCCGTGCACCGCACCGGAGCCGCCCGCCAGGTGGCGGCGTGAGCGCGCCGGTCCTCGGCGACGACGCGCTGGCGGGCGGCACGCACTGGTCGTTCGTGGTGCGGCGCGGCCTGACGCTGCGCCTCGTCGACATCGCCGGCGGCGCCAACGTCGGCATGCTCTTCTACAACCCCGCCAATCCACTCGAGCGCTACAACGCGCCCGACACGCTGAAGTGCCAGCATACGTTCAAGCTGACGCGCGGCCACTGCCTGTACTCCGACATGGGCCGCATCTTCTGCTCGATCGTCGCCGACGACGTCGGCTGGCACGACACCGTCGGCGGCAATTCGACGCGTGCCATGGTCGCGGAGCGCTGGGGCGAGCGGAGCTACCAGGCGCACCGCAACGACTGGACGCTGAACGGGCATGACAGTTTTCTGATCGAGGCCGGCAAGTACGGTCTCGGCCGCCGCGACCTCGCCGCCAACGTGAACTGGTTCAGCAAGCTCGCGGTGCGCGACGACGGCGGTCTCGTCTTCGATCCCGCCAACTCGCGCCCCGGCGCGCAGGTCGATCTGCGCTTCGAGATGGAGACGCTGGTGCTGCTGCATACCTGCCCGCACCCGCTCGATCCGTCGCCGACCTATCCACGCCGGCCGGTGCGCTACCAGCTCTTCGCCGCGGCGCCGGTGGCCGATGACGACTTCTGTCGCACGTCTCGTCCCGAGAACATGCGCGGCTTCGAGAACACCCGCCTGTATCATCTTGGGCTCGAAGTCGGCGCCACGCCTCTTGGCCTCGGAGGCGGCGCCACGCCGCCGGTGGGCTTCGCAGGATGATCGTTGAGAGCAGCCTCGATCCCGCCACGGCGGCGTATCGCCGCGTCGTCGGCGCCGGCGATTACTGGGTCCACCGCGTGGCGCGCGGCCGGCACCTGCGCCTGGTCGACCTCGAGGGCAACCAGGCTGCCGACACGCTCTTCTACTGCGCCGAGGATCCGAGCGAGCGCTACAGCGCCGTCGACACCATCCGCGCGCAGCGCAACGTCTACCTCGGCGTCGGGACGGTGCTGCGCTCGACCCTCGATCGCGCCATGCTGACGATCGTCGCCGACACCGTCGGCCGCCACGACACGCTCGGCGGCGCCTGCGCCACCGAGTCGAACACCGTCCGCTACGGGCTCGAGAAGAAGACCATGCACGCCTGCCGCGACAGCTGGCTGCTCGCCGTCGGCGAACATCCCGAGCTCGGTCTCTGCAAGCGCGACCTGACCCACAACATCAACTTCTTCATGAACGTGCCGGTCACCCCCGACGGCGGCCTCACCTTCGCCAATGGCGTCTCCGGCCCCGGCAAGTACGTCGAGCTGCGCGCCGAGATGGACGTCCTGGCGCTGGTCTCGAACTGCCCGCAGCTCAACAACCCCTGCAACGCCTACAACCCGACGCCGATCGAAGTGTTGATCTTCTGATGTCCGCGATCCCCCGCTGGGTCTGGTCTTCCCTGGAGGGCGCCGCCCCGTCGGCGCCGGGTGGAGGGGACGCGCGCGGCGCCATT
>JANNRA010000036.1:0-14659 GCA_031401035.1 bacterium
CGCGCCGCGCCCGACGCGTGCCGCCGCGCCGCGCGAGCCGCGCCGCGGCGCCCCGACCCGGCCGCCGGTGTTGGGGCACGAGCCGCACGGCGCCACCCGCGAGCAGATGATCAGCGTCATCAGCCGCCTGATGGGCGGCGATCCGGGGCGCTGGGTGAACCTCGACGTGCTCGAGAATGCGCTCAAGCAGGAAGGGTTCTCGCGTCCGCCGGGCTCGACTCGTCTGGTGACGCGGCTGCGCATGCTGAGCGAGGTCGAGATCGATTCGCACGGCCGCGTGCGCGCCATCGGCGGCGGCGCGGCACCGGCGCCGCGGTCCGCGGGCGAGGCGGAATCAGTCGAGGCGGCGCCGCCGGAAGCGAAGGCCCCGGCACCGCGTCGTCCCCGCCGCCGCAAGCCGGTAGAGAGCGGCCGCGCCGATGCTGCGTCTGGTGAGGGCGGCGCCAGCGGCGAGGCGCCGGCCAAGCCTGCGGCGCGGTCGATAATTTACAGCGAGCCGCCGTTCGACTGAGCCGCGAGCGGCGGCACCGCGTCGGGCCGGGGGCGGCGGCGCTTGCGTGGCGCGGTGATGCGCAGGTTTGCCTGGCGGGAGTTCGGCCGGCTCTTGCCGAAGGTGATCGCGCGCGCCGGCGAGTCGCTGGCGCGCATGCGCCGCAGTGCGCCGCGCACGGCGCTCGGTTCCAGACCGAGGGTCTCGCAGACGGTCGTGAACGAAAACACCCAGCGGCTCTGGCGGCTGTCGATCCACGCCGCCGCCTCGCCGTGGCGCCGCGGCAGCGGCCCGAGGTAGGCGCGCAGCGCATCCTCGAGCATCGCCAGCATGAGTCCCTTGACGCCGACGAACGGCAGGCCGCGCGACTCGCCGCCGCCGATGCCGAGCAGGGCGGCGACCTCGCCGTCGATCGCCCGGTGAGGATGGTGGGACATAGCGCTGTCGCTCCCGTACATAACTGTTGGCCCTTTCCGCAGGGGACACTGACTAGCGGACTGATGTTGAGGGGGTGTGACGCGGCGGTGACGAACGCTTGAACTTCCTCCTCTGGGTGGAGGGCGCCGCGCTAGCCGCGCCCTCCACCCAGAGGCTAGGGTCCGTGGCCGTGCTCGCCCGCCTCGTCCCCGCCCTCCTGCTGGTCCTGCTCCTCTGGCTGGTGGTCGCCTTCAACCGCCTGGTGCGCCAGCGCAATCTCGTCCGCGAGGGATGGAGCGGCATCGACGTGCAGCTCAAGCGCCGCCACGACCTCGTCCCGGCGCTGGTCGAGGCGGTGCGCGGCCATGCCGCCTTCGAGCGCGGCGTGCTCGAGGAGGTGACGCGGCTGCGCGCCGCGGCGCCGGCGACGCGCGCCCAGCAAGACGGCGAGAACGCCCTGGCGGCGCAACTGCGCGGCCTCCTCGCCGTCGTCGAGGCCTATCCCGAGCTGCGCGCCAGCGAGAGCTTCCTGACCCTGCAGGCGCAGCTCGCCGCGGTCGAGGACCACCTGCAGCTGGCGCGCCGTTACTTCAACGGCGCCGTGCGCGACTACAATGTCGTCGTCGAGTCGTTCCCCTCCAACCTCGTGGCAGGCGCCTTCGGCTTCGGCCTGCACGAGTTCTTCCAGGTCGAGAGCGCCCTCGAACGCCAGGTCCCGGCGGTGCGGCTGTGAGCGCCACGCGCCACGTCCTCGCGGTGCTGTACTGCGCCGCGCTCGCGGCGGCGGCCGCGGCCGACGACGCGGCGCCGGTGGACGAGCGCATCACCGACTTCGCCAGCCACATCGTCGTCGCCGCCGACGGCCAGCTCACCGTCACCGAGACGATCGCCGTCGTCGCCGGCGGCGAGCAGATCAAGCACGGCCTCTACCGCGACTTCCCGACCATCTACGACGGCCCGTGGGGGACGCGCGTCGAGGTGCCCTTCGAGGTGACGGCGGTGACCCGCGACGGCCGCCCGGAGCCCTACCACAGTGCGACGCTGGAGACCGGCGCCCGCGTCTACATCGGCAACGCCGACGTCACCCTGCCGCCCGGCCCGTACGTGTACGCGATCACCTACCGCACCGCTCGCCAACTCGGTTTCTTCGCCGACCACGACGAGTTGTACTGGAATGCCACCGGCAATGGCTGGGCGTTTCCGATCGAGCACGCCAGCGCGACGGTGCGGCTCCCGGCGGCGATCGCGCCCGCGCAGGTGCGCGTCGAGGGGTACACCGGAGCGGCGGGCGCCAGCGAGCGCAATCTCACCGCCACCGTCGACCCGGCCAGCGGCGCGGCGCGCTTCGCCACGACGCGGCCGCTCGGGCCCCACGAGGGACTCACCATCGTCGCCAGCTTTCCCACCGGCGTCATCGCCCCGCCGAGCGAGGCCGAGCAGCGCGCGGCGTGGCTGGCCAGCAATCGCCATCTGCTGGCCGGCGCCGGAGGATTCGGCGTCGTGCTGCTCTATCTCGTCGGCGCCTGGTTGGCGGTCGGACGCGATCCGGCGCGCGGCACGATCATCCCGCTGTTCGAGCCGCCGCTCGGGCTCGACGCTCCCGGCGTGCGCTACGTCGGCGGCATGGGGTACGACGAGCGCTGTTTCACCGCCGCGCTGGTCAGCCTGGCGGTGAAAGGCTGGATGCGCATCGACGAAAAGGATGGCGCCTTCACGCTGGTCAGCCTGGCCGAGCGCACCGCGCCGCTGTCGGCGGCCGAGCGGCGCGTGCACGGGGCGCTCTTCGCGCGCAGCGGCGACACGCTGACGCTCGAGACGTCCAATCACGGCCCCCTGCGCACCGCCATTGCGGCCCTGCAGACCGGCTTGGCGCTCGAGTACGACGGCAAGCTGTTCCGCGCCAACCAGCGCTGGATCTGGCCGGGCGTGGGGCTGGCGGCGGCGACGCTGCTGGCGGTGGGATGGTACGGCCCGGGCGCCGGCGCCTTCGGCGTCGGACTGATGCTGCTCTGGCTCGGCGTCTGGAGCTTCGCCTGCATGAGCCTGCTCGAGAACGTCACGCGCGGCTGGCGCGACGCGCTGCGGCCCGGCGTCGGCATCTTCTCGCGCGTCGTCGGCCTCTTCTTCGCGCTCGTCGTGACCGCCATCTCGCTACCCTTCCTGGCCGGCGAGGTGTTCGGGCTGTTCGCGCTGACGGAGATGACGACGGTGTGGGCGGTGCCGCTGCTGCTGCTGCTCGCGGCGGCGAACTGGCTGTTCCTGTACCTACTCAAGCAACCGAGCTCGGCCGGGCAGCGGGTCCTCGATGCGATCGACGGCTTCCGCATGTACCTCACCACCGCCGAGGGCGACGAGCTGCGCCAGGCGCCGCCGAAGACGCCGCAGCAGTTCGCGACGCTGCTGCCATTCGCCATCGCGCTCGGCGTCGAGCACGCCTGGAGCGAACGCTTCGCCGACGTGCTCGCCGCCGCGGCGGAGCGCGGCGACAGCGGCGCCTACCAACCCGGCTGGTACCGCGGCCGCTCCTGGCACGATCTCGGCGCCCGCGGCGTCACCGCGATGGTCGGCTCGTCGCTGTCGAGCGCCGTCGCCTCGTCGTCCGTGGCGCCCGGCTCGCGCAGCGGCAGCAGCAGCGGCGGCTCGTCCGGCGGCGGCGGCGGCGGCGGAGGGGGCGGCGGCGGGTGGTGAACCCCTCTCCCGCATGAGGGCGGGCGAGGGTGAGGCGAGCGGGCGAGGGCGCATCGCCCGATCCAAATCCCTCTCCCGCATGACTTGCGGGAGAGGGCAGGGTGAGGGCTCATCGACCTGGTCCCGGCGCCTCCCGGACCGGATCCCTCACCCCAACCATCTCCCGCAAGTCATGCGGGAGAGGGAGCTGGAGCCGGATCATGTGGGAGAGGGGGCTGGAGCCGGAGTCAGAACTGCATGTCGCGCACGTCGCTGGCGACGCGGAAGGGCGCCGCCGTCGCCGCGCGCACGTCGTCGAGCGACAGCCCGGGCGCCAGCTCGCGCAGCAGGAAGCCGTCGGCCTCGATGTCGAAGTACGCCAGGTCGGTCACCACGTGTCGGACGCAGCCGAGCGCCGTCGCCGGATAGGTCAACGCCGGCACCAATTTCGACGCGCCGCTCTTTTCGCGCTGGTAGAGCACGGCGATGATGCGCCCGCCGCCGGCGGCGAGATCCATCGCACCGCCGATACCGCCGACGCCGGTCGCCGGCACGTTCCAGTTCGCCAGGTCGCCGTTCGCCGCTACCTGGAAGGCGCCGAGGACGATGGTCGAGACGCGCCCGGTGCGCGCCATGGCGAACGACGTCGTCGAGTCGAAGTAGCTCGTCTCCGGCAGCGGCGTCACCAATTGCCCGCTGGCGTTGTACAGGTCGATGTCTTCGGCGCCCTCCTCCGGAAAGCCGCCGTAGCCGAGGATGCCGTTCTCCGAGTGCAGCGTCACGCCGCGGCCCTCGATATAGTTCGATACCAGCGTCGGCAGGCCGATGCCGAGGTTGACGTACTCGCCGTCATGCAAGAGCCCGGCGACGCGCAGGGCCATCAGATCGGGCGGCAGCCCGAGCGCGGCGGCGCCGTCGACGCCGCGCCCCTCCATCGAGCGGACGCGGCCGGCCATCATGGTGATCTGGCGGATGACGGCGGCGTCGAAGTGCTGCGTGGTCTCCACCAGGCGGTCGACGAAGATGCCCGGCGTCGCGATCGCTTCCGGATCGAGCTGGCCGGCCGGCACGATCGTCTGCACCTCGGCGATGGTGCAGTCGCCCGCCATGGCGAAGGCCGGACCGAAGTTGCGGCCGCCGCGGCGGTAGACGACGTTGCCGGCGGTGTCGGCCTGGTGCGCCTGCAGGAAGGCGTAGTCGGCGCGGATGGCGGTCTCGAGCAGGCAGCGGCGGCCGCCGATAACGCGCTCCTCCTTGCCCGCCGCGACGGCGGTGCCGATGCCGGTCGGCGTGTAGAACGCCGCCAGGCCGGCACCGCCGGCGCGCACGCGCTCGACCAGCGTCCCCTGCGGCACCAGTTCCACCTCCACCGTGCCGGCGCGGATCTGCTCGGCGATGGGGGTCGGGACGGTGGGCAGGATGGCGTAGGTGCAGATCAGCTTGCGGATCTGCTTGGCCTCGCCGAGGATCTGCAGCGAGGTGGGCCCGGCGGCGGGGGAGTTACAGATGATCGTCAGATGCATCACCTGGCGTTCGCGCAGCGCCAGCAGGAGATCGGTCGGCCAGGCCTGCGGCGGGCCGAAGGACTGGACGAGGATCGAAGCGCCGTCGCGGACGTCGGCCACCGCGTCGAGGGCGTTCGGACAGATGCGCTTGCTTGCCATCGACGCTCCCTGACACGTGCGCGCTGGCGCCGGCAAACGGTGGCGGACGGCGAAAGGGGACTCGTCAATGACGCATTGCGCTGATACGGTTTCGGCGCGATGAGCAGTCAGCGGCTTGGCGGTGCGGCCGGATCGCGTCGGGGTCTCCCGATGACCGCGCTCGTGCTCCTCGCCATCGCTGCCGGCGGCAGCGCCACCGCCGTCAGCGTAATGGCCGGCGAGCGCGCGGCCAAGCGGCTCGAGAAGGGCAAGTTTCTCGTCGCCAGCCGTGCTCTGGTGGATCCGAGCTTTGCGCGGACGGTCGTGCTGCTGGTCGAATACAGCGCCGACGGGGCCCTCGGGGTCATCGTCAACCGTCCCAGCGAGGTCCCACTCGGCGACGCGCTGCCAGAGGTGAAGGAACTGGCACGCCGGCGCGACGTCATCTATCTCGGCGGCCCGGTCGGACGGGAGCGCATGCTGGTGCTCCTGCGCACGCGCAACGAGCCGCCGGAATCGCTGCGCATCTTCGGCCGCGTCTTCGCCAGCGGCAGCCTCACCGCGCTGCGCGAAAGCGTCACGCGCGGCGAGGGCGTGCGCGCCTACGCTGGCTACGCCGGCTGGGGCGCCGGCCAACTCGACGGCGAGGTGGCGCGCGGCGACTGGCTGATCGGCCCGGCCGACGTCGAGGTGGTGTTCGCCGAGCACCCCACCGACGTCTGGGACCGCCTGATCGAGCGCTTCACCGGCGAGTGGGCCATGGCCACGGGGTTGGCGCGGGACTGACTTCCCCCCGACAGGGGCTTTGTCTAGGGTTCCACGATCACCCCCGCCGAGGAGTCCCGCACATGATCGAGTGGAGCGAGCAGCACCTGATGATCCAGGACATGGTGCGCAAGTTCATCGAGGCCGAGATCAAACCGCACCTGCACGAGCTCGAGCACGGCGACCTGCCGCCCTACGCCATCTTGCGCAAGATGCTGCAGACCTTCGGCATCGACGAAGTGGCGAAGCAGCGCTTCGCCAAGCAACTGGCGCGCGACAAGGCGAAGGGCGCCGGCGCCGCGGCGGCGCCGGCGGCGGAGAAGCACGACGGCGGCAACGATCCGGGCATGACCCTGATCCCGATCATCGAGTTGTGCCGCTACTGCCCGGGCATGGTGACGGCGATGGGCGTCAGCGTCGGTCTCACCGCCTCGGCGATCATGTCGAAGGGCACCGTGGCGCAGAAGGAGCGCTGGGCGCTACCGCTGCTGACGATGGAGACCATCGGCGCCTGGGCGATCACCGAACCCGACTCCGGCTCGGACGCTTTCGGCGGCATGAAGGCGACGGCGCGGCGCGACGGCAACGGCGGCTACATCCTGAACGGCAACAAGACGTTCATCACCAACGGCCCGTATGCCGACACCATCGTCTTCATCTGCAAGCTCGATGACGGCGACACCGACAAGCGGCAGCGCAAGATCCTCAGCTTCATCCTCGACAAGGGGACGCCCGGCCTGGTCCAGTCCAAGCCGCTGCGCAAGATGGGGATGCACTCGTCGCCGACCGGCGAGCTGTTTCTCGAGGACGTGCGCGTCGCCAAGGATCGCCTGATCGGCGAGACCGAGGACGCGCCGGCGCGCTCGGGCGCCAAAGACACGTTCTCGATCGAGCGCAGCGGCGTCGCCGCGATGGCCCTCGGCATCGTCGAGGAGTGCCTGTCGCTGTGCATCAACTACGCCCGCACGCGCGTCGCCTTCGGCAAGCCGATCGGCGAGTTCCAGCTCATCCAGCTCAAGCTGGCGAAGATGGAAGTGGCGCGCATGAACATCCAGAACCTGGTCTTCCGCCAGATCGAGCTGTCGCAGCACGGCAAGAGCATGAGCTTCGCCGAGGCCTCGGCGGTGAAGCTGTACAGCGCCCAGGCCTGTATGGACGTCTGCCTCGAGTCGGTGCAGCTCTTCGGCGGCAACGGCTACATGGCCGAGTACCGCGTCGAGCAGCTCTGCCGCGACGCCAAGGTGCTGCAGATTTACGCCGGCACCGACGAGATCCAGGTCTCGGCGATCGCGCGCAGTCTCCTGGCGACGGCATGAGCGGGCGCGCGCCGCGCCGGCGGCGCTGAGGCGGCGGGGTCGCGATGCCGTACGAGTCGGCGGCGGATCCCGAACGGGCGGCGGTGCTGGCGCCGGAGATCCTCGCCGCCGCCGGGCTCGACGACGCGGGCGCGACGCGCCTGGCGGTGACGCTCGCCGGCGCGGCGCCGTTCCTGGCGCCGGCGCTGATCCGCCATGCCGACTGGCTCGGGCGTCTGGCGGCCGACGACCTCGATGCGCCGCGGACGGCGGCGGACTACGTCGCGCGCCTGCAGGCCGCCCTCGCCGACGTCGCCGATGACGACAGTGCCGCGGCGCTGCGCCGCTTCAAGTATTTCGAGCTGGCGCGGCTGACGGTGCGCGACCTGTGGGCGGCGCCCGACGACGTCGACGCCACCGCGGCGGTGCTGGGCGAGCTGGCACACCTCGCCGACGCGCTGCTCGACGCGGCGCTGCGGCGTGCCCTGGCGCGCGTTGCCGCGCGCAGCGGCCTGCCGCGCTGGGCCGGCGCCGACGGCGGGCCCGCCGTGTCGCCGCGTTTCGTCGTGCTCGGCATGGGCAAGCTCGGTGGCGAGGAGCTCAACTACTCCTCCGACGTCGACCTGGTCTACGTGCTCGAGAGGCTGCCGTGCGGCGACGGCCCGTCCGATCTCTCGCCGGATGAGTACTACGGCCGCGTCGCGCGCGAGTTCGCGGCGCTGGTGACGCGCGTCGACGCCGACGGCTTTCTCTACCGCATCGACCTCGACCTGCGCCCCGAGGGCCAGTCGGGGCCGCTGGTCGTCCCGAGCGACATGCTCGCCGACTACTACGACGTCTGGGCGGCGACCTGGGAGAAGGCCGCGTTCATGAAGGCCCGTTCGGTGGCCGGCGATCACGCCTTCGGCTGGCGCGTCATCCGCGCCCTCGACCCGATGATCTACCGCTCGAGCATGGACTACGCCGGCGTCGCTGCCATCCGCGCCATGAAGGACCGCGTCGAGCAGGAGGTCGAGCGCAGCGGCGGCGCCTTCAACGTCAAGGTCGGCAGCGGCGGCATCCGCGACGTCGAGTTCGTCGCCCAGGCCCTGCAGCTGCTGCACGGCGGCCGCATTCCCGACGTCCGCGAGCGCTCGACGCAGCGCGCGCTGGCGGCGCTGGCGCAGGTCGGCGTGCTGCCGGTTGAATCCGCCGACGCCCTGCGCCGCGCCTACGCGTTCCTGCGTCGCACCGAGAACCGCCTGCAGATGGTCGGCGAGCGGCAGACGCACCGCCTGCCGGAAGCGGCCGCCGACCTGACCCGACTCGCCCGCGCGCTCGGCTTCCGCGGCGCCGATGCGGCGGCGGGGTGCGCGGCGGCGCTCGAGGCGCACCGCCAGCGCATTCGCACCATCTTCGCCTCGCTGTTCGCGGTCGACGGGACGCAGCGGCTGCTCGATCTCTTCCAGCGCAACGCGCCGCAGCTGCTCGCGCAACCGACCACGCGCGGCCTGGTCGAACAACTGGCGGGACAGTTCGCGGGCGCCATCGAGGCCTCGCCCGACGCAGAGCGGGCGCTCAACAACCTCGACCGCTTCATCCGCGGCGTCGGCTCGCGCAGCTTCTACTACGCCCTGCTGCTCGACCGCCCCGAGCTGGTCACCCGCCTGGCGGCGCTGTTCGCGGCCTCGGAGTATCTGTCCGGCTATCTCGCCACGCATCCGCGTCTGATCGAGCCGATCTTCAGCGATCCCACCGTGCTGCTGCTGCCGCGCGCCGCCCTGCGCGCGGCGCTGGCGCGCCTGCGCGCCGACCAGGCGGCGGAGGGGGGCGGCGAGGCGTCCGAGGGCGACCTCGACGCGTTGCGCCTGTTCCACCACCGCGAGCTGGTCAATATCGGCCTGCTCGATCTGGCCGACAAGATCACCCCGACCGAGGCCGAGACCGGTCTCACCGAACTGGCCGAGGTGTGCGTTGAAGCCGGCCTCGACGTCGCGACACGCGAACTGACGCGGCGCGGACCGACGCCGGCCGCCGCCGCCGCGGGCGAGTTCCTCGTCGTCGGTATGGGTAAGCTCGCCAGCCGCGAGCTGACCTACGGCAGCGACCTCGATGTGATCTTCCTCTACGACGCGCCCGGCGCCGACGACGTCGGCATGCTGGAGGCGCAGGAACACTCCGCGCGCCTGGCGCAGAAGCTGATCTGGGCCCTGCAGACACGCACCCGCGAGGGCGCCTGCTACCAGATCGACGCGCGCCTGCGGCCGTCGGGCAACCAGGGCATGTTGGTCGCTTCGCTGGCGGGCTTCGCGCAGTACCACGCTGCCGGCGCCCAGGTGTGGGAACGGCAGGCGCTGCTGCGCGCCCGCCCCATCGCCGGCGGTGGGCACCTGGCGGCGGGGTTCGACGCCTGCCGACTCGATATCCTGCGCCGTCCGTTGCCGGCCGACGCGGCGGCCGAGATCCACCGCGTGCGCCGGCGCATGGAGGCGGAGCTGGCGCACGAGGGCGAGCGCAGGCGCGACTTCAAGCTCGGCCGCGGCGGCATCCTCGACATCGAGAGCGTCGTGCAGTCCCTGCAACTGCGCCACGGCGCGGCCCACGTCGAGCTCTTCGCGGTGGCGCCGATCGCCGTGCACATCGAGCGGCTGGCACAGCTCGACCTTCTCGCGCCGGCCGACGCGGCGACGCTGGCGCAGGGCTGGACGTTCCTGCAGCGGCTGTCGAGTCGGCTGCGAGTCGTCGAGAATCGCTCCATGTCGGATCTCGACGAGGAGCGCGGGGACCTCGAGGGCCTGGCGCTGCGCCTGGGGTACGCCGCCTCGCAGCGCGCCGGCGGGGCGCGCCGCGCCCTGCTCGACGACTACCGCCGCCACACCGCGGCGATCCGCGCCGTGTACGACCGGGTGTTGAGCGTTTCCTCTCCCGCATGACCTGAGGGGGCGTCGGGAGAAGCACGGGCTGGAGGGCGGCGCCCCGTCGGCGCCTGTTGGAGCGGACGCGCGCGGTGTCGCGCAACAGGCGCCGACGGCGCGGCGCCCTCCACGCGACCGCAACGCGGCCATGGGTTCGCTACACGTAGCGCCCGGCCGCGCGCTGGCGGCGCACGCGCCAGACTTCGCCGAGTACCTCGACGTAGGCTCCGGCCGGCACCGTGCTGGCGTGGTGGTTGCGCCAGACGATCGGCACTTCCTTGACCTTGAATCCGCGGCAGCGCGCCGCCACCAGCAGTTCGACGTCGAAGCCCCAGCGGTCGATGGTCAGGCGCGGCAGGAGGTCCTCGATGCTGCGCGCGGTGAAGGCCTTGAAACCGGCCTGGGTGTCGGCGATGCCGGGCACGGCGAGCAGGCGGATGATCAGGTTGCCGACGCGGCCGCCGAACTCTTTGTACCACGGCTGGCGGATGACCACGTCCGCGCCGGCGATGTCGCGCGAGCCGATGACGACATCGTAGCCCTCGGCGAAGAACGGCCAGAAGCGTTCGAGGTGGTCGAGCGTGGTCGAGTTGTCGGCGTCCATGAAGACCCGATAGGCGCCAACGGCCTCCGCCATGCCGAGGCGCACGGTGGCTCCTTTGCCGTGATTGCGTCCGTCGGCGTGGGCGACGACACGCAGCGGCACGGCCGGCGCGGCGGGCCACTCGCGCGCGACGCGCGCCGTGTCGTCGCGCGAGCCGTCGTCGACCACCAGCACTTCGGCGCGATACTCCTGCCGTGCGAGGTAGCTCAGCACCGCCGCCAGGGTGCCCGGCAAGCGCCCCGCTTCGTTGTACGCGGGGATGATGACGGAGAGGTGGACGCCGGCGCCGGTCATCGCCATCGGCGTCAGGCGCGCGTCGGCGACGCGTCGGCGACGCGTCGCAGCAGCATCATCTGTGTCGCGTACGCGACCAGGGTGCCGCGGTCGTCCCAGATCTCCACGTCGGCCGTCGCCGACCCGGCACGGGCGCGGCGCGCATGCACGGCGGTGAGCAGCCACTCCGCGCTGGTGTCCTCGAGGAAGTGGACGGTGAGATCGAGGCTGGGCGCGAAGAACGGTTCGTGCTCGGGGCCGAGCTTCTGGATCAGCGCCGGCGGCATGGTGTCGGCGATCGGCGGCAGCGCCAGCGGATCGAGGCGCCCATCGTCGAGGCGCTGCGGCGTCTTGTAGCGGAACCAGCGCGCGATGCGCGCCGGGCCGGCCGGCCAGTCCTTACGCCACCACATGTGCCCCTGCGCCAGGCGGGTGTCGAAGTTCGCGAAGAAGGGGGGCGGCTGGTGGCCGCCGATGAGCGTGGCGTTTTCGAGCGACGGGCACTGGTCGGGCGGCGGCACGGCCGGCGGCGCGGTGTCGATGACGTCGACGCCGGGACGGTCGCGCGCGAAGGTGGCGCTCACTTCCAGGCCGGGGCCGGGCACGCTGGTCGAGGACAGTTGGGCGCGCAGCTGCGCCGCCACGCCGCCGTGGCGCAGCACCTCGACGCGGATCTCGAGCGGACCGGCCGGCACCGGCGAACAGAAGTGGGTATTGGCCGACAGCGGCCGCAGTCCGGGGTCGGCCAGCTCCTGCTGCATGGCGCGCATCGCCACCGTCATGAGCGCGCCGCCCGAGGGCGTGCGGAAGTCCCACGCATTGGACAACGCAGCCGTGTACCAACCAGGGGCGACGGCCAGCTTGGTCACCGCCGTGTCGCGGGCGAGGTCAGCCGGGTGCATGAAGTCGTCTTCTCTAGCCCGCCGCCCGCACCAGGTCCACGCGGGGCGGCACTGAAGATTTTCCGTGGCGCGATGCCGCAAGACGGCGTATTTCCGCATCGGTGGAAGTGGAGGTGGTGATGGCGGCGAACGTGGATACCAACCGTGTCATCGACGAGCTCGAAGCGGTGCTGAGCGCCGGCGTCGAGCCGCATCGGTGCATAGAGGCGATGGACATCCTGGGCCGCTGGCAGTGGGACCGCGATCTCGACGACCGCTCGCGCCAACGCTCGAGCAAGCTGGTGCGCATCTTCGCCGGGCGATTGGACTAGCGCCGCCCGCGCCGCGCTGGCGCGGGTCAGGGTGGCGGGTCGCCGGGCGGATAGCGCTCGCCAACCCACGCCACCGCCTCCTCGCGCGTGCGCAGCTCGCCTTCGAGTTGGCGGTCCTGCACGGCGGTGAGGATCTTGCCAAACAGCGGGCCGCGCGGGTAGCCGAGCTCGAGCAGGTCCTGGCCGCGCAGGAGCGGCGCGGGCAGGCGCGGCTCATCGGCGAGTTCCGCTTGGGCGCGACGGCAGAAGTCGTAGGCGGTGAGGTCGCCGCTCGCCGCCAGGGTGTCGATGCGCGCCAGTTCGAGCAGCTCGTCGATCCCCTCCTCGGCGAGGAAGCGACGCAACGTGCTGCGCCGCATGCGCGGGGCGCTGACCAGGCGCAGGTGGTAGCGGACCAGGTAGTCGACGCGCTCCCAGGTCTCGCGGCTACGGCGCAGGCGTTGGCAGATGTCGACCGCCTTGACGGCGCCGACCTCCGGGTGGCCGTAGAACGTGATGCGGCCGTCGTCGCGCCGTTGCGCGCAGTCGCGCTTGGCGACGTCGTGCAAGAGCGCGCCCAGCGCCAGGGCCTCGCTCGGGTCGCGCAGCTGGGCCAGCAGCAGCAGCGTGTGGGTGAAGACGTCGCCCTCCGGGTGGTGATCGGGCGACTGCTCGACGCCGTGCATCGCCGCCACCTCCGGCAGCACGTGTGCGAGCAGGCCCGACGCGTCGAGCAGCTCGAAGCCGCGCCGCGCGTTGCCCTCGCGCAGGATGCGGACGATCTCGTCGCCGATACGCTCCCAGGCGATGCCGGCAATGGCGGCGGCGTGGGTGCGGATGGCGGCGAAGGTGGCCGGTTCGATCGTGTAGCCGAGGCGCGCCGCCAGGCGTACGGCGCGCAGCATGCGCAGGTAGTCCTCGCCGATGCGGGCGGCGGGATCGCCGATGGCGCGGATGATGCCGGCGGCGAGATCGGCCTGGCCGCCGACGTAGTCCAGGACGACGCCGCTGTCGGGATCGCGAAACATGCCGTTGACGGTGAAGTCACGGCGTTGCGCGTCCTCTTGCGGCGTCGCCGGGCGCACGCTCACCGGACGGCGGCCGTCGCGGTACTCGGCGTCGGCGCGGAAGCTCGCCACCTCGATCGGGTGGCCGTCGACGACGACCAGGACGACGCCGAACTGGGCGCCGACCGGCACGGTGCGCGGGAAGAGCGCCTGCACGGCGACGGCGGTGGCGTCGGTGGCGATGTCGAAGTCGCTCGGTGTCTCGCCGCGCAGGGCGTCGCGCACGCAGCCGCCGGCGAAGAGTGCCTGGTAGCCGGCGCCGCGCAGGGCGGCGACGACCCGGCGCGCGGCCTTCTCGGCGGGGCTCATGACGCGCCCCCGGCGGCGAGCAGGTGTACCGCGGCAAGGGCCGCGCTCGAATGAGTGAGCCAGCGTCCCACGCCGCCCGGATAGGGCGAGCCGCCGGCGGCTGTCAATGCGGCAACCTTGGCGGCAACCTTGGCGGCACCCCTGGCGGCACCCGCGGCAGCGCCCGCGGCGCGCCTCGCCGAACGTGGAGCTGCACCCCCCTTATCAAACGCGAATCCATGTCCATGATGAGGAGCCGATTTGGCAGGAGGCCGTCATGATGTCCGTTCGTCCCGCCGCCGCGCGCGGTCACAGCACCTTCGACTGGCTCGACAGTCGGCACACGTTCTCATTCGGTGAGTACCAGGACCCGGCGCACATGGGCTTCCGCGCCCTGCGCGTCATCAACGAGGATCGCGTCGTACCCGGCGCCGGCTTCGGCACCCATCCGCATCGCGACATGGAGATCATCACCTGGGTGCTCGGAGGGGCGCTCGAGCACCGCGACAGCCTCGGCACTGGGTCGGTCATCCGGCCCGGCGACGTGCAGCGGATGAGCGCCGGCAGCGGCATCCAGCACAGCGAGTTCAACGCCTCGGCCGACGAGGCGGTGCATTTCCTGCAGATCTGGATCGTCCCCGAACGGACCGGCAGCGAACCGGGCTACGAGCAACGCCGCGTCGAGTTCGGCGCCGGCGACGGCCTGCGGCTGCTCGCCTCGCGCGATGGGCGCGCGGGTTCGGTAACGGTGCATCAGACGGTGGATCTGTACGCCGGCCGGCTCGCCGCCGGCGCGACGGCCGCGCACACGCTCGCGGATGGGCGGCACGCGTGGCTGCAAGTCGCGCGCGGGGCGGTGACGGCCAACGGCCAGGCGTTGGCGGCGGGCGACGGCGCGGCGCTGAGCGGCGTTGAACGTGTCGAGCTGCGCGCCGCGGCGACGACCGAGGTGCTGCTGTTCGATCTGGCCTGATCCTGCGTGGGCAGGGCACAGGTGGAGGGCGCCGCCCCGTCGGCGCCTGTTGTGCGAGCCGACCTGGCTCCCTGCAACAGGCGCCGACGGG
>JANNRA010000037.1:0-43824 GCA_031401035.1 bacterium
GGACCGCGGGCGTCTCGCCCGCACGGCGACGCACAGCGTCGCCGCATGCGCGCTGCGCTGCGGGCGAGACGCCCGCGGTCCCGGCTACCGCCCCGAGTCCGCGCCGCGCTTCCCCAGCAGCTCGCGCAGTTCCGCCACCTCGCGCTCGAGATTGCTGCTGCGCCGCGCCAGGCCGGTGACGTAGATCAAGATGCCGAGCCAGACGACGGCGTAGGCGGCGATCAGGTACTCGAGATGGGCGGATTCGTTCATGCTCAGGCCAGTTCCGCGCGCAGGTCGTCGACCGTGTCCTGCAGCCGGGCATAGCGCAGGCGCAGGCGCAGCAGCCAGAGAAAGACGAGGAAGAACGCGAGCATGGTGACGACCAGGGTGGCGCGCATGAGCGGATCGGCGAGGCCCGTGCCGCCCTCTCGGTCGACGATGACCGCCGGGTGGATGCTGCGCCACCAGTAGACGGCGCGGTTGATCAGGTAGAGGTCGACGACGCCCGAGACGCCGAGAATCGCCGCCAGCGTCGCCCCCTGCTGCGGCTCGTTGGCGAGGCTGCGCAGCAGCAGGTAGGCGGCGTAGATCATCCACAGGATCAGCGTCAGGGTCAGGCGCGGATCCCAGGTCCACCAGGTGTTCCAGATCGGCTTGGCCCAGATCGAGCCGGTCGCCAGACCGAGCGTGCAGAACAGCAGGCCGAGTTCGGCCGCGGCGCGGCCGAGGTGGTCCCAGTGCGGCGTCCGCTTGACGAGGTAGAGCAGGCTGGCGACGCCGACGATGCCGAAGGCGGTGAAGGTCGCCAGCCACATGGCCATATGGACGTAGAAGATGCGCTGCACCGGGCCCTGGAAGGCGTCGGTCGGCACGCGTACGAAGACCAGGTACAGCGCCGCCAACATGATGGCGATGACCGCCGGCGGCAGGATGCGGTCTGTGAGGTCGGTGGAGCGCGTCACTCCTCGACCACATACTCGAAGGCCAACCAGCCGACAACCAGGAACACCGCGTCAAACGCGGCAAGCAGGTTGAGCCAGTGGGCGACGGCGGCGAGCGGCGCGCCGGCGAGCAGCGCCGTACTGGCCTGGATGCCGGCGATGATCAGCGGCGCCGCCAGGGGCAGCATCAGCAGCGGCAGCATCACCTCGCGGGCACGCGTGCGCAGCGACACGGCGGCGAACATCGTGCCGACGGCGGCGAAGCCGAGCAGTCCGAGCAGGACGACCGGCGCCAGGCGGGTGACTGTCGTGACCAACGGCAGGTTGAAGAAGAAGACGAACAACGGCACCAGCACCACCTGCGCGGCGGCCATGAAGAGGAAGTTGGCGAGGGCCTTGGCGAGAAAAATGGCGCCGCGGTCGACCGGTGCCAGGAGCAGACCCTGCAGGCAGTCGTTGTCGCGTTCGCGCAGCAGCGAGCGGTTCATGCCGAGCGTGCCGGCGAAGACCAGCGCCACCCACAGCACGCCGGGCGCCGCTGCCTCGCGCAACGGGCTCATGGGGTCGAAGGCGAAGCTCAGCACGACCAGGATGAGCAGGCCGAGCAGCAGCAGCGCGGCGAGCGTCTCCTTGGTGCGCAACTCGATGCGCAGGTCCTTGAGCAGGATGGCGAGCATCTCAGGCGACCGCCTGGGCGCGGCCGACGCGCAGACGGTCCTCCAACGCCGCGGCGTCGCCGGGCGCGACGGCGCCGTCCCAGGCGAGGCGGCCGCCGGCGAGCATGATCGCACGCGGGCAGAGGGTCAGACCGACGGCCAGCTCGTGCGTGCTCATGACGATCGCGGCGCCGCGCCGGTGCACCTCGCCGAGCACCGTGCACAGCTGCTCGCGCGCCGCGACGTCGAGGCCGGTGAAGGGCTCGTCGAGCAGCAGCAGGGCCGGCTCGTGCAGCAGCACGCGCGCCAGGGCGCAGCGCTGTTGCAGGCCGCGCGACAGGGCGCGGACCGGGCGCTGCGCCCACCCCCGCAGGCCGAGGCGATCGATGAGCGTCGCGACGCGCGCGGTGCCGTCCGCCAGTCGGTAGAGCCGAGCGTAGAAGGCGAGGTTCTCGACGGCGCTGAGGTCGGGATAGAGGAAGCTCTCGTGACCGAGGACGGCGAGCTGCCGGCGTGCCGCGGCCCCATGCGTCGCTGCATCGAGGCCGCCGATGCGCACCGCGCCGCGGCTCGGGCGTAGCAGCGTCGCGGCGCAGCGCAGCAACGTCGTCTTGCCGGCGCCGTTGGCGCCGAGCAGGAGGACCGCCTCGCCGGCGGCGACGGCGCAGCTGACGTCGTCGAGCGCGACGACACGACCGTAGCGCTTGCCGATGTGCTGCAGCTCGAGAGCCGCGGGGGTGCCGCGCGCGGTGGTCAGCATGGCGGAGCGGGCGCGTGCGGCGCCGTTCAGGCGCGCTCGGCGAGACAGGTGGCTATGCGGGCGCCGCGGCGCGGTCGGACGATCATGAGGCGACTCCCAATGGGGCATCTCCTACAGGAAAGGCGCCGTGAGTGCCATTTTGCCGGCTCCGTGGATTAGTCAACAGCGTTGCACAAAGAAGATTGCCAAATGGCGAGCGGCGGTGGTAATGGCGCGCCAGTTGACAGGGGGAGAGGGCGATGGGCCGCAAGCTGTACGTGGGCAATCTGTCGTTCCAGACGACCGAAGAGGATCTGAAGGCGTACTTCTCGCAGGCGGGGACGCCGGAATCGGTGGCCATCATCAAAGACCGCATGAGCGGCAAGTCGCGCGGCTTCGGCTTTGTCGAGATGAGCAGCGACGCCGAGGCCGCCCAGGCCATCCAGCAGTTGGACGGCAAGGATCTCCAGGGCCGGCCGCTGCAGGTCAATGAGGCGCGCGCGCGCGACGCCGGCGAAGGCCGGCCGGGCGGGCGGTCGCCCGGCGCCGGGCGTTATTGAGAGCCCGCCGCCCGCACTGATCAGGGGTGCGCCCGCAACTCAGCGACCACGGACTGATAGCGGTCGAGCAGTGGCAGCGCCTTGTCGCGTCCGACCGGCGGCAGGGCGAAGATGGCGCGGGTGACGCCCGCCGCCGCGTACTCGCGCAGGCGGTCGGCGTCGGCGGGCACGCCGTACAGCGTCACCGCCAGGGACTGCGGGTCGCGACCGGCGGCGGCGGCGCGGCGACGCAGGTCGGCGATCTCGTCGAGCAGGGCGCGCGACTGCATCGGGATCGGCATCCAGCCGTCGCAGTAGCGTACGACCCGGTCGAGCGCCTTGGCGCCGTGCCCGCCCAGGTACACCGGTGGGTGCGGTTTCTGCACCGGCTTGGGGTATGACCACAGCGGGTCGAACGACACCGTCGCGCCGTGGTACTCGGCCTCGTCCTGCTGCCAGATCGCCTTCATCGCCTCGACGCGCTCGCGCAGCACCTTCCAGCGCTGCGCGAAGTCGGTGCCGTGGTTGGCCATCTCCTCGGCGTTCCAGCCGCCGCCGATGCCGAACAGGAAGCGCCCGCGCGAGAGGAAATCGAGCGTCGCGACCTCCTTGGCGAGGGTGATCGGGTCGCGCTCGACCACCAGGCAGATGCCGGAGCCCACCTTCAGCGTCGTCGTTGCCGCCGCTGCCATGCTCAGCGCGATGAACAGGTCGTGCGTGTGCGAGTACTCCTTCGGCAGCGTGGCGCCGCCCGGCCAGGGCGAAATCCGGCTGGTCGGAATGTGCGTGTGCTCGGGGAACCACAGCGACTCAAAGCCGCGCTGCTCCACCTCGCGCGCCACCTCGTCGGGGCGGATGGCGTAATCGGTCGCGAACATGACGATGCCGTAGTCCATGCCGGTGCTCGTAGGCCGCTGGCACGGAGAAATCCACCGCCACGCGCGATCACCGGCGCTTCATCAGTCCCTGCTCGTCGGCCAGGAGCTCCTGGCAGATGCGCAGAAGGTCCTGGCGCAGCCGGTCATCGGTGGCGCTGTGGGCCAGCGTCGCGACGCGGTTGGCGGTCTCGCGGATGCGGAAGGCCGCCATGCGGCGCAACTCTTCATCGCGAGCGGCGTCCTGGCCTCCGTGACTGTCCTCTGGCGGTTCCTGCGCGTCCATCACCCCCTCCTCGCGACCGCAAGCGAAGCAACGAGCGGGCCAGACGCCGTCGGGTGGACACCCTGTGCGGGGAATCCCTGACGTGTCCGACGCATCGGACCGCTGTCGGGCGGTGCGTCCGGTGCAGTGGACGGGCTCAGGCGCTGTGCAGATCCTGAATCTGCCGTGCGACCTCCGCTTCCGGGACGACGTCGCTGTGGCAGGCGTGTTGTTCGCCGACCACCGGTAGGGCTGCCGCGCGCTGGGCGAGCAGGGTGCGGCCGTCCGCGCTCAGGCCCGGGCTCGGCATGGCGCGCCGTTCCGGCTGGAAAGCGGCGTCCTTGCCGCTCTCGAACTCGATGATCTCCTTCGAGATGCGCATGCTGCACCAGTCGTGTCCGCACATGGCGCAGAAGTCGGTGTCGACCGTGAGATCCTCGTCGTGCAGGGCGCGCGCCGTCTCGCCGTCGAACGCCAGCTCGAACTGGCGCGGCCAGTTGAGCGCGGCGCGGGCGCGTGAGACGTCGTCGTCCCACTGCCGCGCGCCGTCGATGCCGCGGGCGATGTCGCCGGCATGGGCGGCGATCTTGTAGGCGATGCAGCCGGCCTTGACGTCGTCGGCCTTGGGCAGGCCGACGTGCTCCTTCGGCGTCACGTAGCAGAGCATCGCCGCGCCGGCACGCGCCGCCTCGGTGGCGCCGATGGCGCTGGTGATGTGGTCGTAGCCGGGGAAGACGTCGGTGACCAGCGGCCCGAGCACGTAGAACGGCGCGTCGTCGCAGACGCGCTGCTGCAGCTGCATGTTGAAGGCGATCTGGTCCAGCGGGACGTGCCCGGGACCCTCGACCATCACCTGCACGCCGGCGGCGCGGGCGCGGTGTACGAGCTCGCCGAGGACGTGCAGCTCGGCGAGCTGCGCCGGGTCGGAGGCGTCGGCCAGGCAGCCGGGGCGCAGGCCGTCGCCGAGCGAGTAGGTGACGTCGTAGGCACGCATGATGGCGCTGATCTCGTCGAACAGGTCGTACATCGGGTTCTGCTTGCCGTGGTGGATCATCCACTTGGCGAGCAGCGAGCCGCCGCGCGAGACGATACCGGTGACGCGGCGGCGGATCAGCGGCAGGTGCTCGCGCAGCAGGCCGGCGTGGATGGTGAAGTAATCGACACCCTGCTGCGCCTGGCGCTCCACCTCGGCGAGGATGATGTCGTAGCTGAGGTCCTCGAGGCGGCGGCCGATGATCATGCTGTAGATGGGCACGGTACCGATCGGCACCGTGGCGTGGTCGATGATCGCCTGGCGGCACTCGGCGAGGGCGCCGCCGGTGGAGAGGTCCATCACCGTGTCGGCGCCGTAGCGCTGGGCCCAGTGCAGCTTCTCGACCTCTTCGGCGAGACTGCTGCTGACCGGCGAGGCGCCGATGTTGGCGTTGATCTTGGTCGTGATCAGGCGGCCGATGCCGGTGGGGTCGAGGCGCTTCGGCGCCCGCTCGCCGCGGCAGTAGTCGGCGCGGTCGAGGGCCGCCGCGCGCTGCGCGACGGTCTGGTTCACCCACAGGGCGGCGCCGTCGCGAGCGCCGGGATGGCCGACCGGCGCACTCGGCTGACGGGCTCCGTCGCCGGATGCGGTCGGCACGGCGCCGCCGCTGCCGGCCAGGTGGCGCACATTGGCGGGGATGACGAGGCGGCCGCGCGCCACCTCGGCGCGGATGTGTTCCGGCGTGACGCCCTCGCGTTCGGCAACGCGCCGCATCGCTTCGGTGATCGTGTCCTGCCGCGCCGCTTCGAGTTGCGTCATCGTCTGCCCCCTCGCCGTGTGCGGCGACAGTACGACTCGACCAGTGGCGTCGCAAGCTGACCGGCCGTGCGGTGCCCTACAATGGAAGGCGCGGCTGCTGCCGCGCCCTCAGTCACGCGTCGACGCCGACCGCGTCGGCGAGGCGCGTGAAGCCGTCGCGGGCGAGCAGGGCGCGCAACTCGGCGACGACGCGCGGCGCGAAACTCGGCCCGCCGTACACGAAGCCGGTGTATGTTTGCAGCAGCGCGGCGCCGGCGCGGATGCGGGCATAGGCGTCGGCGCCGCTGGCGATGCCGCCGACGCCGATGATCGGCAGGGCGCCGTCGGCGAGCTGGTAGAGGCGGCGTGTGACGGCGGTGGCGCGGATGCGCAGCGGCGGGCCGCTCAGGCCGCCGGCCTCGCCGGCGAGCGGGTGCCCGGCGGGCAGGACGCCGCGGTCAATAGTGGTGTTGGTCGCCACCAGTCCGGCGAGGCCGTGCGCGCGCGCCAGCGCCACCAGGCCGGGCAGGGCGTCGTCGGCGAGATCGGGCGCCAGCTTGACCAGCAGCGGCCGCGGCACGCCGCCACGGGCGCGGGCCAGCCCGGCGTTCTCGGCCTGCAGCGCCGCCAGCAGCGGGCCGAGCTGCGCTTCGCTCTGCAGATCGCGCAGGCCGGGCGTATTGGGTGAGCTGACGTTGACGACGATGTAGTCGGCGAGCGGCGCCAGGGCACGCAGGCTGGCGACGTAGTCGGCGATGGCGTCGGCGAGTGGCGTCAGCTTCGATTTACCGATGTTGATGCCGAGCGGGATCGCCGGGCGCCCGCCGGCGAGGCGGGCGGCGAGGGCGGCGACGACAGCGGCAGCGCCGTCGTTGTTGAAGCCGAGGCGGTTGATCAACGCCTGCTCGGCGGGCAGGCGGAAGAGGCGCGGGCGAGGATTGCCCGGCTGCGCCAGTGCGGTGACCGTGCCGAGCTCGGCGAAGCCGAAGCCGAGCGCGGCCCACACATGCGGTAGCGCGCCGTTCTTGTCGAAACCGGCGGCGAGGCCGAGCGGGTTGGGGAAGTGCAGGCCGAACAGATGCGTGGCGAGCAGCGGATCGGGGCGCGTGGCTGTCGCCGGCAGGCGCTGCAGCAGCGCCTGCCAGGCCGACAGGCCCTGGAACGCCAGGTCGTGCGCGGTCTCGGGGTCGAGCTGGAACAGGAGCGGGCGCAGGAGGTCGTAGAGCATGAGCCCGCGCAGCCTACGCAGCGCGTCCGGCGCCGACAAGCGTGGCGAAATTTCTGTGGACGAACCGCATCGGCGCCGCTAGACCGGAACCATGACACCTTCCGACTCGGGCTCACACGGCTCCGTGGTCGGCGGCGCTCATCGGGAGCGGCGTCGATGGGTCGGGCGAGATGGCGGCAATCGGCGGTCGTCGTGCTCGTACGGCGGGTCTGGGACCCGCGCGCTGGTTGGTGCGCCGAGAAAGGAGGTGGTCCAGTGATGAGTGACCCTACGGTGATCAGTGAGGTGGTGGCCCCCTAGGCCGACTCACGCGAGTGACCGGTCCGGCGAGTCGGAAGCCGCCGCATGCCCGCGGTCAACGGGCCTGCGGCCCGTCGCGTCCGGACCCGACGCGTGCCTGTGCACGCGCCGCATGAGGTGAATCTGCCTGGGGATCCCAGGCACCATCGGCCCCGGTAGCTCCCGCGATCGTCACCCGCGGGGCGGCGCTGCGCCGCAGCGGCTACCGGGGTTTCTTTCTCCGCCGCGCCGGTGTCATACGGTGGCGTCGTGCGCCACGTCGCCAACCTGGTCACGCTGCTGCGCGTGGCGCTCATCGTGCCCTTCGCCCTGGCGGTGCGGGCGGCGGATGCCGGCGCGTCCGGATGGCCGGCGGCGGCGCTGTTCGCGATCATCGCCGCCAGCGACGTTCTCGACGGGCGCCTGGCGCGGCGCTTCGCGGCGGCGTCGGGGCGCGGCGGGATGCTCGATCACGGCGCCGACATCGCCTTCCTGCTGACGGCGTTGGGTACGTATGCCGGGCTTGGCAAAGCGCCGTGGTGGGTGCCGGCGTCGATCGCCGCCGCGTTCGCGGTGTACGTGGCCACCTCGCTGCGCGGCCGCGCCGGACCGCCGCGGCTGATCGGCAGCCGTCTGGGTCACCTCGGCGGCATCGCCAACTACGTCCTGGTCGGCGTGCTGGTGTTCAACGACACGGTCGGCCTCGATTGGTTGCCGCCGCCCGTGCTGACGGCCTGCTTCGCGGCGGTGCCGGGGTACTCGGGCCTGTCGATTCTCGCCCGCCTGCGTCGAGGGCGCCGCTAGCGGGGCGGGTCGCCGCCCTCATGGCGTAGCGTCGTGCCCTGCACGAACATGCCGTGCAGGAAGAACAGGCTGAGCAGGAGCGGCAGCAGGTAGTAGGCGATGCGGAAGATCAGCACCGCGACGACGGCGGTCTCGAAGGGCACGTCCATGCTGGCGAACACCGCCGCCATCGAGCCCTCCATGACGCCGAGTCCGCCCGGGATCAGCGACGCGAACGACAGCACGATGCCGACGGCGAAGCCGACGATGACGTGGGTGATCGGGATCGGGTACCGGACGGCGACGAAGGCGGTGTACAGAATGAGGATCGTGAACAGCCAGTCGAGGGCGATGTAGAGCACCGGGCCGCGCATGGCGCGGCCCTGCGCCAGGAGGAATCCGATGCCGCGGTTGAGGTTGAACTGGTAACGCCAGATGTGGGTCCGCGCTGGCGCGCGGTGCGGCAGCAGGCGGTGCAGCACCCAGTGCGCCGCCTGCGCCAGCCGGAACAGGGCCCGGCGGCGCAGGCGGGCGTGGAAGAGCAGCAGGGCCGCGAAGACGGCGGCGAGGACCAGCAGGCAGAGCAGGACCGCCGTGACCAGCAGCGCCGGCCCCTGCATCGCCCCGGTGCTGATCACATAGGCGAAGCCGAGCAGCAGGAAGGCGAGCAGCATGAGGTTGGTCAGAAACGTCTGCGCCAGGGAGACCAGCACCGCGGTCTGCGACGGCATGCCGAGGCGGCTGAAGTAGAACATGCGCACGGCGAAGCCGGACAGGCCGCCGGTCGCCACCAGGTAGTTCACGGAATTGGCGACGACGGTGATCTTCAGCATCTCGACCAGTGGAACCGGGTAGCCGGCCGCCTGACTGATGCCCTGATACGACCGCGCCATGGTCAGGTAGCTCGCCACCATGCACAGTACCGGCAGGGTGAGCAGCCAGCCGTTGGCGCGCTGCAGCACGGCCCACAGTTCATCGATGTCGGAGAAAAAGAAGATGGCGGCAAACGCGGCCAGGCCGCAGAGCAGCGCCAAGCGGACCCAGCGGCTGCGGCGCACCGGGCTTCCGCCGATGGGCAGGTAGGCAGCCGCTTGCTCCTCCTGCCGCTCGGTGCGCGGCTCTTCTCTCACGAACGACCTCGCTCGGGCCACTACGGGGTCGCTCGCGGGCGGTCAAGGTGGTGCTCGCGGCGGTGCTCGCGCGCTTGGGCGCGATTCGGTACGGTAGTGGGCGCCCGGCGCGCGGATTTCCGATGAAGTGGCTGCGATTGTTCGTGCTCGGGCTGATGATCGCCGTCGGCGTCACGGGAGGCCTGGCGTGGACGCTGCGCGAGCGGCTGCGCGCGGCGGCGGAACGCGTGTTGACGGAGGTGGTCGAGCGCGAGGCGAGCGTCGCCCTGGGGGTGCCGTTGCGGCTCGACGGGGTGCGCCTCGACCTCCGCCACCTGGCGGTCGAGAGCGCCGGCGTCGCCCTCGGACCCGACGGTGCGGTCGGGCGCGTCGGCCCGCTCCGGGTTCGCCTGCTGCCGCGCAGCAGCTGGCGGCAGCGACGACCGGTCCTCGATGTCGAGGCGGCGGTGCTGCGCCTCGACCTGCCGATGCTGCTGCGCGCCCTGCCGCCGCCGGCGCTGCCGGCGGTGCCGATCCCGGCGTTCCGCCTGCGCCGCCTCGCCGTTCGCGACGTCGAGATGACGCTCGCAGACGGCGACGTGCCACTGCATGTCGCCGCCGGCGGCATCGACGGCCAGGTGACCGCCGACGCCGCCACGGGGCGCCTGCGCTTCGCGGTACGTGCCGCCCCGGCGCTGCTGCGCCGGGGCGCAAGCACGTTGACGTTCACCACCGCGGCGGCGCGCGGCGGCGAGCGGGCTGACGGCTGGTGGTTGCAGGGGCTCGAACTCGCCGGCGACGGGGTGGCGCTGCGCGGCGAGAGTGAGGCCGATGCCTTGCCGCTGCGCGGCTCGGTCGATCTGGCGCGGCTGGCCGTCCTGGAGCCGACGCTGCAGCGCCTCGGCGGCGCGGCGGCCCTCGATGTCCGCCTCGAGGGACCGCTCGCGGCGGCGCGGCTGCGCGGTGCGGTGCGCGTGCCCGACCTGGTGTTCGACGGGCGGGCACTCGGCGTGGCGGAGACCGAGCTGGACCTCGACGCCGAGCGGGTGGTGGTCACCTCGGCGCAGCTGCGCGGCCTCGGCGGCGCGCTGCGCGGGCGCGGCACGCTGCAGTTCAACGCCGCGCTGACCTACCAGACGCGCCTCGACTGGAGCGGACTGGCGGTGCGCGACCTCGCCGCCCTCGCCGGCGTCGCGGCGCCCGCCGGCGGCGTCGACGGCGAAGCCGAGGTGAGCGGCGCGCTCGAGCCGTGGCGGGTCGAGGGCACCGGCACGGGCCGGCTGCGACCGCCGCGCGGTGCGCCGGTGACCTGGAGCGGCGGCGCTCGCTGGGCGGGAGACAGCGGCGGCGGCTCGCTGGAGCTGGCGCAGGGCGCCGCCAATCGCCTCGGCGGGGATGTCCGGGTCGGCCCGCGCGGGGCACTCGCCGGCACCGTCCGCGTCGCCCTCGCCGACCCCGACGGTCTGCGTGGCGTGCTGCCGCTGGAGTCGCTGCCCGATGTGCGCGGCGCCCTGGACGCGAACGGCGAGTTGAGCGGGACGCTCGACGACCCCCGCCTCGCCGGGGCGGTGAACGGGCGCGACCTGCGTCTCGGCGGGGCGCGCCTGACGCGCCTGGCCGGACGGCTCACCGCCGACCGCCGCGCCGCGCGCAGCGATGGCCTGGTGGCGGACATCGGCGGGGGCAGGGTAACGCTGAGCGGGACGCTGGCACTCGACGCCGCGACCGCCAATGCCTGGAGTGTGCGCGGCAGCGGTATCGATGGCGGCGCCGTAGCCGCCCTCGTCGACGCCGCCACCGGTGTCGCCCTGCCGATCGCCGGCGGAGCCCTCAGTCTTGAGGCGCGCGGCGTCGGGCCGTGGTCGGCCGTGGTGCTCGACGGCACCGCGCGCCTGGAGACGTTCTGGCTCGGTCGCGAGCAGGTGCGCCTGCTCGACGCGACCGTGCGTGCCGCGGGCGGACGCTGGACGCTCGACGCGGCGGCGCACAATCGCGCCGGCGAGCACCTCGGCCTGCGCGCCAGCGGCCGCGGCGCCGAGGAGCTGGTCATCGACGTGAGCGGCGACGGCTGGCAGCTGGCCTCACTGTGGGATGGCGAGGAGGCCGAGATGGGCGGCACGCTGCGCGCCTCCGCGGCGCTGCGCGGGCGCGCCGATGCGCTCGACGGGCGCGCGCTGCTGGCGGCCGACGACCTGGTCCTCGCCGGCCGGCGCTTTGGCACGATCGAGGTCGACGTCACCGCGAGGCGCGGTCTCTGGGACGCGCGCACCACCCTGCTCGACGGCGCGCTGCAGGCCCAGGCGCAGGTGCGGCCGCAGCCCGGCCTGCCGTTCACGGTCGCGTTGGACTGGCAGGCGGCGGATTTCGCGCCGCTGATCAGCGCCCGCCCCGAGCTGCACGTGCCGAGCAGCGGTACCCTGCGCGCCGAGGGCCGCCTGAGCGCGCGGGCACAGCTCGAGGCGCGCCTCGAGCTGACGGGGCTGGCGCTGACCGGCGGCGCCTACACGGCGACGGCCGAGGTTCCGGTCACTGCCTCGTGCCGCGCCGGCGTCTGCCGGCTCGAGCGGCTGGCGATGCGCGGCGACGAGGGCAGTCTGACTGTCGGCGGCGAGGTCGGCTTCGACGGCCGCGTCCGCCTGCGGCTCGAAGGCGGCGGCCGCCTGGCGCTGCTCGAACTGGTCGGCGAACCGATCCAATCGGCGCGCGGCTCGTTCACCGTCGACGCCCAGGTCGAGCACGGCCCGGCCGGCTGGGCCGTGCTGGGCGGATTGTCGTTCGACCAGGCGGGGCTCGATCTCGGGCTGCCGGCGGCGGTGACGCGCGCCAGCGGGCGCCTGGGGTTGGACGGGACGACGGTGCGCGTCGAGCAGCTCAGCGGGCGCCTCGGTACGGGGACGTTCGAGGTCGGCGGCCTGATCGATCTCACTGCTGGTCCGGCCCTGAGCTGGACGCTCGCCGACGTCGGCATGGATCCCATCCCATCGCTCGAACTCGAGACTTCCGGGTCCGGCACGCTCGAGGGGAGTTGGGAGCAGTTGCGACTCGCCGGCGAGTTGACCGTGCAGCGACTGCTTTACGATCGGCGCATCGACCTGGCCGATTTCCTGCCGGCGTTCAACCGCGCCCTGGCGGCGGCGCCGCGGCGGCCGGACGGGCGCGAGCTGCAACTCGCGCTGCACATCGTCGCGCCGGGCGAGCTGTACGTGGAGAATAACCTGGCCCGTCTCGAGGCGCGCGCCGATCTGCGGCTGAGCGGCACCGCCGACCGCCCGGTGCTGGACGGCCGCATCGAAGCCCTCGACGGCGAGGTGTTCTTCCGCGGCCGCACCCTCGACCTGGTCAGCGCCACGGTCGACTTCCGTCCCGACCTCGGCCTCGCCGCCGCCCTCAACATCACCGCCGAGAGCCTGATCGACACCCCCGAGGCGTCCTATCTGGTCGGCGTCCGCATCACCGGCACGACGCAGAATCCACGCGTGTCGCTGAGCAGCGACGACCCCAGCCTCAGTCAGACCGACATCGCGACCCTCATCACGCTCGGGCGCACCACCGCGCAGCTGCGCGAGGGCGGCGGCGGCTTCTCGGTGTACGACGCGCTCGGCATCGTTCCCGGCCAGGTCGCCGACGCGCTCGAGGGCACGGCGACGCGGCTGCTGCCGATCGACACGATCAACTTCGAGCCGACGTTCTCACCGGTCACCGGCGCCTTCGAGCCGCAGCTCAAGCTCGGCAAGAATCTCACTGACGACCTCACGGCGTCGCTCAGCCAGACCTTCGGCGTCTCGTCGCGGACGCGCGTCGAGGTCGACTACCGCCTCGGGCCGCGCGTCTCGATTCCGGTGTCCTGGGAGAGCCAGACCGAGAAGGAAGCCGGCGCCTTCGCCGGCGGCATTCGCATGCGCTACGAGTTCTGGCGCCTGACGCCCTACACCCTGCTGCGGGACCTTCGCTGAGGCGCGATGCGACGGGTCTGGGGGATTGCACTGGTCCTGGCGCTGGCGCTCGGCCTGGCGGGGGCCGCGCCGTCACCGCCCATGGCGCGCGGCGCCGACGCGGCGACCGAGCCGCCTCCGACCGACGCCGCCGCCCTCGGCCTGCCGCTGCGGGCGGTGCACTTTGAGTGCGATGCCTGGTTCGACGAGGTCGGCATGCGCGCGCAACTGCCGCTCGAGCCCGGCGCGCCGCTGACGGCAGCGCAGCTGACGGCGACGCGCGCACTCCTGGAGCGGGCGGAGATCTTCCGCGACATCGCCGTCGCGGCGCAGGTCGACGACGGGGAGGCGGTGGTGCTGATCCGGCTGGTGCGACGCAAGGTCCTCACCGCCCTCACCGTGCGCGGCTACGATCGGATGGGCTGGCGCGACGTCTTTCGCTCGCTGCGCCTGCGCACGGGCAGCTTCTACGATCGCGAGACCCTGCAGGCGGCGCGTCAGCGGCTGAAGGAGCGCTATCTGCGCATCGGCTTTCCGCATGCGCGCGTCAAGACGACGACGCGCAGGCGCGCCGGTGAAGTCGAGGTTACGGTGCAGATCACCGAGGGGCCGCCCGAGATCGTCGCGGCAATCGTCGTCGTCGGCGAGAGCGGCGTGCCGGCGGCGACCCTGCAGCATGCGCTGCGACGCAACGTCGACCGGCCGCGTCGGCGCGAGATGGTGCGCAACGGCGAGCGCACCCTGCTCGGCCTGCTGCGCGACGCCGGCTACTTCGAGGCGGCGGTCGACGGCGAGTGGGTGCCGACGACCAGCGATGCCGGGGCGCTGTGGTTCACCGTCGATGCCGGCCCGCGCTTCGACCTGGAGGTCGTCGGCAACCGGGCGATCCGTACCTCGACCCTGCTCGACGCCATGGACCTGCGCACCCGCCTGATCGTCACCGACGGCACCTGGCGCGAGATGGCGCGGCGCATGGCCAAGCTCTACCGGGCCGACGGGTACTACCGCGCCACCGTCAAGGCGAAGCGCCACGACGGCGATCCCGTCCGCGTGCGCTTCACCGTCGAGGAAGGGCGTCGCTACGCCATCCGCCGCCTGCGCGTCGTCGGCAACCGGGGCGTGTCGGAGCGCGCCTTGCTGGGGCAGATGAACACCCAGGCGGCGCGCTGGGTGCCGTGGCCGCGCGGCGGCATCCTGGTGCGCTCTGTGTTCGACGATGACCTGCGCCGGCTGTGGTTCTATTACCGAGAGGAGGGGTTCGCGGCGGCGGAGATCGTCGATGCGCCGATCGCCATCGACGACGACAGCGGCGCTCTCGACGTCACGGTCGTCATCGACGAGGGGCCGCGGACCCTGGTGGCGCTGGTCGAACCGCCGCCGCTGCCGGCCGAGGTCGTCGCGCCGCCCGTGCCGCTGACCATCGGCGCGCCGTTGCGTCCGGATGACCTGGCGGCGGCGGCCAGCGCGGTGACCGCGGCGCTGCGTCGTGCCGGATTCACGAGCGCGACCGTCGAGCCGGAGGTGCGCCGGCTGCGCGCCGGCCTCGACGACCAGGCGACGATCGGCTGGCGCGTCGCGGCCGGGCCGCGCCGGACCGTTGGTGAGGTGGTGGTGCAGGGCAACGTCGAGACGCGCGACGAGGTGATCCTGCGCGAGGTGTCCTTCGCGGCAGGTGATCCGCTCGACCCGACGGCGCTGCAGCAGGGGCAGGACGACGTGTATGCGCTCGGGGCCTACCGCAGCGTCGCGGTGCGGCCGCTGTCGGAGGACGAGGCGCCGGACGTCGGCATCGCCGTGTCGCCGCGGCCGCCGGGCAGTTTTCAGTGGGGCGTCGGCTACAATACGCGCGACGGGTTCACGCTCAACGGCGAGACGGCCTACGAGAACGTCGGCCGGCGGGCGCGGCGCGCCTCGCTGCGCGGCGGATTCAGCATCGTGCCCGACGATCCCAGCTCGACGCAGTTTCTGGTCGCCCTCGGCTGGCGCGAGCCGCAGTTCCTGCGCTCGGCCTGGGTGTGGAACGCCGAACTCATCGGCGAGCGCACGACGCGCGCCATCGACCAGTTCAGCGTCGTGCGCGGCAGTCTCGGCAACGCCTTCAGCCGTTCCCTCACCCGCCGCCTGCGCGTCGGCGCCGAGGTGCAGGTCGAGTACGCCGATGTCTTCAACGTCGAGCCGCTGTCGTTCCGCAGCGAGGACGAGGGCCCGTCGTGGACCACCGCGGTCTCGCCGTTCCTGCTCTACGACGGCCGCGACGACCCCTTCGCGCCGACGCGCGGCGTCTTCAACACCGCCCGCTTCCGCTACGCCCCGCCGGGTGTCTCGACGGTGCAGTTCGGCAAGCTCAACCTGCAGCACAGCCAAGCCTATCCGCTCTTCTCCTGGTTGTCCTTGATCGGCACCGCTCGCCTCGGCTACGGCGCCGCCTTCAGCGGCGCCGAGGTGTTGCCGATCCGCGAGCGCTATTTCGTCGGCGGCGCCACCACCGTGCGCGGCTACGCCGAGAACAGCATCGGCCCCACCGACGTCGACGGCACCGTGCTCGGCGGCGACACGGCGATGATCTTCAATTTCGAGGCGCGCGTGCCGATCTGGCGTGAGCTCAGCGGCGCCGCCTTCATCGACGTCGGCGGCCTCTTCCTGACCCAGTGCGGGGCGTCGTGCGAGCAGGCCAACGGCGTCTTCGACAACACCTTCGACTGGCGCAACTTCCGCAAGGGCGCCGGGCCCGGCCTGCGCTTCATGACTCCGGTCGGTCCGATCAGCCTCGACTACGGCTTCAAGATCGACCGCCGCTCCGGTGAATCCCTCGGCGAGTTCCACTTCAGCATCAGCGGCACCTTCTGAGGCGGCGGGCGCGGCTCAGGGTGTCGGCGACGTCTGCCCGGCGAGCAACTCCTCGAAATACGCCACCATCTCCGGACTGTCCCACTTCTCCGGGCCGATGACGTGCTTGATCACCTGGCCGTCGCGATCGATGACGAACGTTTCTGGGTACCCGGTGACGCCGAAGCGGGCGGGGAGGCGGTTGTCGGCATCGAGCAGCACCGGGAAGGTCAGACCGAGCTGACGGACGAACGGCTCGACGGTCTTGGCGCCGTCGCCATCCTCCGCCACCGCCAGCATGGCGAATTCGCGCCCGCGGAAGCGCTGCCACAGCGCCTCCATGCCGGGCATCTCGTCGCGGCAGGGCGGGCACCAGGTGGCCCACAGGTTGAGGAAGACGATGCGGCCGCGCAGGTCGGCGAGGCGGACGGTCTGCCCGTTGAGATCCTGCAGGCTGAAGTCCGCCGCGGCATAGCCTGACCGGGCCCCCCCCTGCAGGTGTTGCAGCGCCATGACGGCGCCGACGACGAGCACCACCGCGATCCCCGGCGCCGCCAGGGATCGCTTCATCGCGATCTCGCGCCGGGCGGTCGCATCTCCGGCGATGCCGCGGCGGCCCGCCCGGCGCCACCAACGCGTCGGGTCGGCGCGGGTGCCGCGCCGCGCGTCGCGATGAGGCGCCAGACGCCGATGGCGATCAGCAGCAGGCTGAAGACCTGTGCGGAGCTCAGCTCGAAGGCGACAGGCGGATTGATGCGCCAGAACTCGATGATGAATCGCGCCCCGCCGCCGAGCACCAGGTACCACCAGAACAGGGTACCGTCGGGCTGCGGTCGCTTACGGATCGCCCACAGGAATGCGAACACCGCCATGTAGGCGAAGAACTCGTACATCGGCGTCGGATGCACCCGCACCCCCTCGGGGTACGGCCAGCCGACGATGGCAGCAGGGTAGGCCATGGCCCACGGCACCGTGGAGACGCTGCCCCAGTCCCCATCGCCGGACAGCTGGCAGCCGATGCGGCCGAGCGCGTGGCCGACGGCCATCGCCGGGGCGATGCAGTCGACCATCTTCAGCCACGGCAGACCGTGCTTCCAGATCGACCAGGAGACGGCCAGAAACCCGCCGATGAAACCGCCGTACCAGACGAAGCCCGAACCGGAGAAGATCATGCCGATCGGATCGGCGACCAGATCCTGCCAGTCCTGGATCACCGCCCACAGCTTCGAGCCGGCGATGCCGCCGACCGCGGCCCAGAACACCATGGTCGAGGCCAGCTCGCCGTTGAGGCCGCGCCGGTCCATCTCCTTGCCGGTCAACCACCCGGAGACCAGAAAGCCGATCGCCATCATGGTGCCGTAGCTGTAGATCGTCAGCGGTCCCAGCTGGAGGATTACCGGCCACACGGAAAGGCAGGATATCGGAGAGATCGGCGACAATCCAGTCGCCCGCGACGTTGCAAGTCGATTCTCGCGAATTCAGCTAACTATTTGATCTCAATATAATTTTACGTTTTGGCCGGACCTCCCCGAAAGCCCTGTGGCCACGTTGACATTGACCAGGTCGGCCACTATCGTCGCAAAACTTTTCGCCCTCCAGTTTGGATTCGGAGTCGCCGACGATGCACATGATCGTGCCCCCGGTGAAGGAGCGGCGGGTGATCAATCGCCTGCTCGCTGAGTTCTTCCGCGACCACAAGGTGCGGGGGTTCAACCGCGCCATCACGGAGATCTGCCGCTTCTACCGGCTGAAGCGCCCGCAGGTGGAGTGGTTCGAGTATCTCGACTGGGGCCGGACGGCGGGGCGCACCTACGAGAACGGCAAGATTCACCTCGTCCATCCGGAGAACTGGAAGCGCGGGCGCAAGTACAACTCCGAGCGCCAGTGGGTGAATGCCGTCTACCATGAGATGGGGCACTACGTGTTCTGGACCGACGCCGAGCGCAAGGCCGATGTCTTCGCGGTGCGCATGGAGCACAACGTCGCCCGCAACGGCACCATCGCCGCCACCGGCGTCGGCCGGGCGCGCCTGCGCAGCGCCGCATGAGCACGCCCGGAGATGGTGGGCCGCCGAGCGGCGGACCTGAGGGCGGCGCGCCTGACGGCGGCGGGCCGGCGGTCAAGGATCGGTGGTGGGTCGACACCGGCGATAAGAAGCGCGAGCGTTCGGCGCCGGTGGCCCCGGCCGCGCCGGCGCCGGTGGTCGGCGGTCGTTTCTACCGCAGCGCCATCGGCTTCGAGCAGGAGGCGGCGCGTTCGCGGCTGACCGATAACAACGTCAAGCTGCTGATGGCGGCCAATCCGCTCGACGGCACCTGGGGGTACGTGCAGCTGGCCGAGAAGCCGCACAACGAGCAGAACCGCGAGAGCCTCGTCGCGCAGATGGCGCTCGGGCCATATGCGCGCGGCGTCGTCGTCGACTGCGGCCGGACGCTGCGCTTCATCGTCAGCGGCGAGCCGCTCGGCCAGCGCCTGATCGATTTCACCCTCGGCGATACCCCGTCGCTCGATATCTACATCGAGGGGGAGTGGGTGCGCGAGCGCGTCTTCCGTGAGCAGCGCGGCGCTCTCAGCGCCTTCCGCCGCGCCGTCGTCGACTTCCTGTCGCCCGAGGGCATCGCCGCCTGGGACGCCATCCGCGCTCAGGTGTAGGGCTTCATACGGAGGCACGGAGAAGCGGAGGGCTCGTTGGGCTCTCCGTTTCTCCGTGCCTCCGTGTGCAATCCGGCGTCAGGGCTGCTCGCGGCTGAGGATCATCGTCGCGGCGGCGCTCCAGATGCCGCCGGTGCCGTGGCAGACGGCGGTTTTCGCTCCGGCGACCTGACGCGGGCCGCATTCGCCGCGCAGCTGCCGGACGGCTTCGATAATGGTGAAGATGCCGTACATGCCGGTGTGCGTGTACGACAGGCCGCCGCCGTTGGTGTTCATCGGGAAATCGCCGCCCGGGGCGGTGCGTTGCCCGCCGACGAACGGCCCGCCCTCGCCACGGCCGCAGAAGCCGAGGGCTTCGAGGGCGAGGATCGGCGTGATGGTGAACGCGTCGTAGAACTCGGCGACGTCGATGTCGGCGTGGCGCACGTCCGCCATGGCGAAGGCGCGGGCGCCGGACACCTCGGCGGCGTCCCAGCGGTCGTAGTTCGGCATCTGGCTGACCATCTGGTGCGTCGTGCACGATCCCGCGCCGAGCACATAGGCCGGCGCTTTGGCGCAGTCGCGCGCGCGCGCCGCCGAGGTGACCACGGCGGCGCCGCCGCCGTCGGTGACCAGGCAGCAGTCGAGCAGGTTGAACGGCCAGGCGATCATGCGCGAGGCCAGCACGTCGGCGACGGTCAACGGATCGCGTGCGTACGCCCGGGGGTTCAGGGCCGCCCACTTCCGCGTCGCCACCGCCACCTCGGCCATCTGCGTCTTGGTGGTGCCGTACTGGTGCATGTGGCGGGTGGCGAGCATCCCGTAGCCGGTCGGCGGACCGGCGGTGCCCCAGACGACCTCGAACTGGCTGTTGGTGGAGTCGTCGCCCCAGCGCGGCGCCGGCATGGCGATGCGCGACGCGCCGGACTCGCCGTGTGTGATCAGCGCCACTTCGCACAGGCCGGCGTGGATGGCGGCCATGGCGTGCTCGACGTGCAGGATGAACGAACAGCCGCCGACCTGGGTGCCGCCGACAAAGCGCGGCCGGATGCCGAGGTACTCGGGCACGTCGCTGGCCATGTTGCGGCCGGAGGTGAAGACGGCGTCGACATCGCTCTTCTTCAGGCCGGCGTCGGCGAGGGCGTTGTGCGCCGCCTCCATGTGCAGCGCCAGCGACGACTTGTGCGGCAGCTTGCCGAGTTCGTCCGATTCGGCGACGCCGACGATCGCAACGCTGCCGCGCAGCGCATGGGCGCTCATGCGGCCGCCCGCGGGCGGAACTTGGCCAGGGTGATCTCGGGCGTGATGTCCTCGAAGACGACCTCGAGCGGCATGTCGCACCGCAGCGCCTGCGGATCAGCGGCGACCTCGACGATGTGCGACATCATGCGCGGGCCCTCTTCGAGCTCGACCATGCCGATGACGAACGGTCCCGCCACCGGGTAGTTGCGCGGCGGCCGGTGGTTGATCACGAAGGTGTGCAGGCGGGCGCGCCCGCTCGCCTCGACCCAGCGCACGGCGCGCGACAGGCAGCCGGGACACAACGGGCGCGGGTAGAAGTAGCGCATGCCGCAGTCGTCGCACGCCTGGAACACCAGGCGGCGTTGCTTGGCCGCCTCCCAGTAGGGGCGCGTCTCCGGCGTCGGCTTCGGGATCGGTCCGGTGTAGGTCGTGTCGGCCATGCAACAGCGCAGCGGTATAGGAGCCCAGCGCGCGCCGGGTCAAGTCCCTGTGCGGCATGGTCCCGTGCAGCTTGACTGCTCGGAGGGGCGCTTCTATGCTCTGCCGCAGATTTTCGTGAACCCGTCTGCGGCCTGCGCCCATCTCCAATTGCGCTCATGCATGAGCAACGATCCTGGCACAGTGCCCGCGTCGCCGGCGCCATCCTCGCCGGTGGCCGCAACAGCCGAATGGGCGGCCGCGACAAGGCGTTCCTACGCGTCGACGGCGAGACCATCGTCGCGCGTACGCTCAGCGTCTTGCAGCGCTGCTTCGCAGCGGTGGTCGTCGTCAGCAACGCGCCGGAGAAGTACGCCGGCCTTGGGGTCGAGGTGGTCCGCGACGAACTCACCGGTCTCGGGCCGCTGGGCGGTCTGCACGCGGCGCTCGGTTGGGCGCCGACGCCCTACGCGTTCGTCACCGCCTGCGACATGCCGTTCCTGCGCGAGGAGCCGATCCGCGCGCTGGTGGCGCGGCTGCGCGACCAGGATGCCATCGTGCCGCATTGGGATGGGGACATCGAACCGCTGCACGCCCTGTACGCAGCGCGACTGCGGCCGCGCATCGCCGCCGCGGCGGCAGCCGGCGCGCGGGCCCTGCGCGACTTCCTGCCGCAGGTCGACGTGGAGTACGTAGCGCAGACGACCATGGAGCTGGTGGCCGGTGCCGAGGAGTCGTTCCGCAACATCAACACCCCCGAGGACGCGGCCCGTTTCGCCGTGCAGATGGGCGGCGAGACGACCGGCGGCCAGGCGCCGAGAGGAGAGCAGCAAGGATGAGTGAGGATCCGATCCGGGACGCGTACGACGAGTGGACGCGCGGCCTGGACCCCTTGGCCGCCCGGATCGCGCTGTTCGAGCGCGTCCGCGACCTGCCGTACCGCTACCCGTCGAGCCGCGACCCGCGCGAGGTGTTGCGCGCCGGCGGCGGGTCCTGTTCCGGCAAGCACGCGCTGCTCGGGGCGCTGTTCACCCACGCCGGCCTGCCGGTGCGCCACATGCTGTGTACGCATCGCTTCAACGAAGCGCCGCTGCCGATGCCGGGGAACATGCAGGTGATGCTGCAGAAGAACGAGATCGCCGATCTGCACGACTACCTGCAGGTCAACGTCGGCGGCGCCTGGGTCGACGTCGACGCCACCTGGCCGAAGGCGCTGCGCGACTTCGGGTTGCCCACCGACGACTGGGACGGGCGCACGTCGATGATGCTGTCGGTGGTGCCCGATGAGCACGAGGAGGCGGTCGGCGACCCCGCCAAGGCGAAGGAAGAGGGCCTGTCGAGGCTGACGCCGCGGCAGCGCATGTTGCGCAAGCAGTTCCTCGAGGCGCTCAGCCAGTGGGTGGCCGAGTTGCAGGCGGAGGTCGGGCTCGAGGCGTGAGCGCGGCGGCGTCCGAGCTCGTCGACGTCGTCGACGTTGACGATCGCGTCGTCGGCCAGGTGACCCGCGCCGCGTTGCGCGCCGGCCGCCTGCGTCATCGCGCCACGTACCTGTTGGTGTTCAACCGGCGCGGCGAGCTGTTCGTGCACCGGCGCAGCGCCGACAAGGACGTCTTTCCGTCGTACTGGGACGTCGCCGTCGGTGGCGTCGTCGGTGCTGGCGAGTCCTACGACGACGGCGCCCGCCGCGAACTCGCCGAGGAGGTGGGGATCGTCGGCGCCGTCATCGAGCCGCTCTTCGCGGTCGCCTTCGACGACCCCGACTGTCCGGTGCTGGGGCGCGCTTATCGCGTCGCGTGGGACGGTCCGTTGGTGCTGCAGGCCGAGGAGATCGTCGGCGGCGAGTGGTTGACGCCGGCGCAGGTCGAGGCGCGCCTGGCGCGCGATCGCTTCTGCCCCGATGGGGCGGCGGTGTGGCGCCGCTACAGGGTGCGCAGCGTCTCGTAGATGACGCGCACCGCCGCGCCGAGGGCCTCGACCGGGATGCGCTCGTCGACGCCGTGCACGCTGCTGGTCAGCTCTTTCGAGACCAGGATCGGGAAGAAGCCGTAGGCGGGGACGCCGCGGCGGCGGAAGAAGCGCGAGTCGGTGCCGCCGGTGGCCATCGACTCGGTCACCGGCACGCCGGGATACTCGGCCTCGGCGGCGCGGCGCATGGCGGCGAAGAGCGGCGTGTCGGTCGGCGACGGCGCCGCGTCCTCGGGCGCCTGCAGCACCTCGAGGTGAATCGCCGCGTCATCGATCGTCCTGCGCATCTGGGCCAGGAAGGTGGCCAGGTCGGTGTCCGGCAGCAGGCGGCAATCGAGCACGGCCTCGGCCCGTTCGGGGATGACGTTCGGCTTGTAGCCGGCGTCGAGCATGGTCAACGCCACCGTGTCACGCGTCATTGCCGCCGCCCACGGCTCCTGCTGCAGGTAGCCGTCGGCAAACAGCCACACCACGGGATTGCTGAGCCGGCGCATGGCGAAGCCCTCGATGCCGCCGACCTCGCGTCCGATGCTGCGGAAGACCTGGCGGGCGATCGGCGTCAGCCGCGGCGCCGGCGGGCTGTCGAGCAGGCGGGTGAGGGCGCTGGTCAGGCGGCGCGGCGCGGCGCCGGGGAACGGCCGCGAGCCGTGTCCGGAGGGACCCTCGGCGACCAGTTTGAGCCACAGGACGCGCTTCTCGGTGACGGAGATGAACAGCGCCGGCGCCGGCAGAACGTCGGTGAGGCCGATGCCGCCCTCATCCCATACCGCCTCGACGTCGAGCAGGTCGGGTCGATGCTGGGCCAGCCAGGCGGCGCCGTCGACGCCGCCGACCTCCTCGTCGGGCACGGCGAGGAAGACCAGGTCGTGACGCGGCTGCTCGCCGCGCTCGGCCAGCAGCCGCAGCGCCGTCAGCATGGCGACGCCGAGCCCCTTCATGTCCAGGGCGCCGCGTCCGTGGACGGCGCCGTCGCGGATCTCGCCGCTGAGCGGCGGAAAGGTCCAGCGCTTCGGGTCGGCGGGTACGACGTCCATATGATTCAGCAGGACGATCGGCTTCGCCGCGCCGCCGCTGCCGCGCAGGCGGGCCACCAGCATGGGCTTCTGCGGCACCGCCGCCAGGGTTTCCGACGCGATGCCGGCGCGGCGCAGTTCGGCGGCCAGGAAGGCGGTCGCCTCGGTGGTCGTGCCGGGCGGGTTCTGGGTATCGATGCGGATGTAGCGCGACAGCAGCTCGGCCGCTTCGGCGGTCACCCGCGGCCAATCCGGCGCCTCGGCGGCCGCGGCGGCAACGGGGACGACGAATGCAGCGCCGGCGAGGCAGGCGGCGAGGAGGAAGCGCGGGGGCATACGAGCGGCGCGTTGTGTACTTGGTTGTCGCCGACCGCGCCACCCCCGCGCCGCCTGCGGCCTTGCACCGTTGCGGAGGGCGCGGATACAAGGAGACGATGCGCTGCGTCAGGTTGGGTCGAGTCCTCCCGCTGTTGGCCGCGGCAGTCGCCTCGGTCGTCGCCGCCCGGGCGACGCCGGCCGCCGTCCAACTCAGCGTCTCCTCCGCCACCGTCGCGCAGGCGGGCGACAGCGGCCGCATCTGCGTCGCCCTGTCGACCAACGGCGAAGAGGTGGCTGGAACCGAGAACCGGCTGGTGTGGGACGGCAGCTGCGCCACCCTGCCGCAGCCGAAGTCCACTTGCTACGAGGCGGGCTCGCACGGCAAGCAATTGAACTGGGTTCTTGTTCCCAACACCGACTTCACCATGAAGGGGCTGGTGCTGTCGCTCAGCGACACCGATCCGATCGAGGACGGGGTTCTCTACTGCTGCAACTTCCAGGGCGAGGCGGCCGCCGGCAGTTGCTGCAGCATCACCGTTGTGGCCCCGGGCGCCAGCGACTCGAAGGGCACCGCGATCAAGTCCGTGCTCGGCTCGTCCGGCAGCATCTGCACGGCGCGTTCGCAGGGCGGCGGCCCGATCGGCAGGGTCGATCCCGGCCGCCCGCTGGGCGCCTCCAATGCCGACCCCCTCGCGGCTGATGCGCGCGTCGCACCGGGCGCCGGCGCGGTCGCCCCGGGTGGCGCCGCCGCACCGCCGGTGCAGGTACTCCAGGGCGGCGGCGCCGTCGCGCCGACTGCCGCGCCGGAGGCCGCCGACGCGCCGGGGGCCGTGCCGGCGGACGCTGCTGCTGCCGCGGCGGCGCCATCGCCGGCTGTGGTCCCGCCGGCGACGGTGGCTGCCGCACTGGTGCCCGCGGTCGCTGCCAGTCCCGCCGCGGCGATACAGGCGCCGACCGCGGCGCTGTCGGCCAGCGCGGCGCCGACCGCAGCCGATACGCCGACCGCGGCCGTCCCGACCGCCGTCGCCACCAAGGCTGTGGCAGCCGCGGCGGGCAGTGCGCCGGCCGCCGCCGCACCCGCGGCGTCGCGCGGGTGGTTCGGCTGCCAGATCGGCGGCGGCAGCGCCGCCCCGGTGTTCGCCCTCGGGCTCGTCTTCGCCGTCGTCGCCTGGGTGCGTCGCCGCTCGACCCCTCACCGCTGACCAGAAGGAGCTCCCATGTCGACTTTTCCTCGTCTCCTCGCCGCCCTGGCCCTTGCCCTCGCCGTGCCGGCTGCGGCCGGTGCTGTCTCGATGACCATGGAGGCCACCAAGAGCGACGGCGGCGATATCCGCCTCTGCGTCGGCTTGAACTCCGCCGGCGAGAAGGTCGCCGGGACGCAGAACGACCTGGTCTGGGACGGCACCTGCGCGGCGCTCAAGAAGGACAGCTGCAAGGCCATACCGGACTCGAAGAAACCGCTGCACGGCAATACGCCGCCGACGCTGCAGAATACCTACCGGGCGCTGGTCTTCGCGCTCGACAACGTCGAGCCGATTCGCGACGGCGCGTTGTACTGCTGTGACTTCGAGCTGACCGCGAAGTCGGACTGCTGCGCCGTCAAGTTCGACCGCGTGCTCGGCAGCGACCCGTCCGGTAATGCGCTGTCGACCGCCACCGAGCCGGCGCAACTGTGCCTCAACACCGGGGCGACGGCGCCGGCCGGCGCCGCCGCCCCGGCCGCGCCGGCAGCCGCGCCTGTCGCCAGCGGCGGCCCGCCGTGGTTGTGGATCGGGCTCATCGCCGCGGCGGTGATCGTCGCCGCGCTGCTCGTCACGCGCAAGCGCTGAGCTGGAGGGCGCCGCCCCGTCGGCGCCTGTTGCATGGAGGTGTGCGACTCCATCCGACAGGCGCCGACGAGGCGGCGCCGAGGGTTTCGACGTCCGCGAGGATCCTCACGACAGCAGGCCGCGCGGGCCGTTGGCGACGATCAGCGACTCGGCGTACTCGATGGCCTGCGTCGGCGCGATGCGGACGCGGTGGAAGACCACGGCGTGGCGCTCGAGCGGGCAGTGGACGAGCACGGCGAGGTGCGCGCCGTGCTCGGCGTCGCGCAGCACGGCCGGTTCGACGCGTTCGACCGGCCGCTCGACGCGCCATTCGGGCGCGGCGGTGAGCTGCGACAGCTCGTTGGCGTCGGCGAGCAGGGTCGAATGGATCCACGGCTGGCTCGCCCACAGCTCCTGCATCGCCAGCCAGTAGTCGAAAGCGCCTGCCGCCGTCGGCTCGATGGTGAAGTGGCGGTAGAGCAACTCGACGTCCTGCGTCGCGGTGGCGAGTGCCGCCGCGCCGGCGTCAGGGGGCGGATGCCAGTCGAGCACGCGCAGCACATGGCGCACGTCGGTGCCGGAGCGGGCGACGAAGGGCCGCACCAGCAGGTCGCCGCCGCGCCGCCCGCAGAAGCGGTAGCGCACCGCGTACCCATCGGCGAGCCGCACGCCGGGTAGGGCGGCCAGCACGGCGACGGCGTTGGCCTCGAAGAGCGTCTGCCAGTAGCCGGCATCGTCGGCATCGGCGCGCGCTTCCGGCATGGCGGCGCTGGCGAGGCAGCGCGCCGCCGTGACGCGCTCGCGGCGGTCGCGGACCAACGCCGGGTCGAGGTGTTCGACCTGCACGCAGTTCACCGCGCGCGGCGCAGCCGGGCGGCGGCGAGGCTGACGACGTTCGGCCCACGCCCCGCCGCGACCAGCAACGGATCGGGCTCGACCCACTGCTCCTCGGTTGCGGCGCTGCGTGCCGAGACTAGGCGCGCCTGGTGACGCAGGATGAGGCGCGCATCGGCCTCGCTGAGCGGGCGTCCGAAAACGTTGACCCCGCCGGCATGGTTGGCATTGGCCCAGGCGGCGAACTCGGCGGGCGTCGGCGCGCGTCCGAGCTCCACCGTGCAGCGGCGGACGACGAATCCGATCATCATCTTGGGCAGGCGCGATGCGTCCATGGCGGTCGTGGCGAATCGAGACGTACGCCGGCAGCAGGCGGCCCGCAAGCGCTCAGGCGCTGCGCGCGGCGATCAGGGTATCGAGCTCGGCCTTGAGGCGCGGCAGCACCTCGGCGTAGCCGAACGAGCCGATCTTCGCGTCCTTGCGCTTCAGCACCACGGTCGAGGGGCCGCACCACAGACCGAGGTCGGCGTCGTCGGTCTCACCGGGGCCGTTCACACGGCAGCCCATGACGGCGATGGTGACGCGGTGGTCGCGGGCGTACTCCGTCAGATCACGCACCTGCTCGGCGAGCTGCACGAAGGCGTCGTTCTCGACCCGCGAACAGCTCGGGCAGGAGATGATGTTCAGCCCGGCGCCGAAATCGGGCACTGAGATGAAGCGCCCGGCGCGCACGTCGGCGAGGATGGCGAAGCCGACCTCGATCTCCTCGTGCTTGCGGGGGTTTGGCACCGTCAGCGACGCCCGGATGGTATCGCCGATGCCGGCCGCCAGCAGCTGCTCGAAGGCCAGGCGCGTCTTGACGACCCCCTGCGGCGGCAGGCCGGCCTCGGTGACGCCGAGGTGCAGCGGCACGTCCGGTCGCGCCGCCGCGAAGCGTCGGTTGGCGGCCAGCACCTTGAGCGGGTCGGAATCCTTTAGCGAGACGACAAAGCGGTCGAACCCGAGGTCGTCCATGAGCTGGCAGTGGTGCAGGGCGGACTGGACGATGGCCTCGAGCTGGTCGCCGGGGTAGCGGGCGAGAAACTCGGGCGCCACCGAGCCGCAGTTGACGCCGATGCGCACCGCCACGTCGTGCTCGCGCGCCACCGCGACAAGCCAGCCGACCTTGTCCGCCACCGAGCGGTTGCGTTCGACGTGGTGCAGATGGCCCGGGTTGTAGCGCAGTTTGTCGACGTACGGCGCCACCGAAGCGGCGAGGCGGTAGTTCTCCTGCAGGTCGACCGACAGGGTCGCGCTGGTCTGGCGGCGGATGGCCTGCACCGCCGTGACGTCCTTCTCGTTGTCGACGGCGATGCGGACGACGCCGGCGCCGGCGCGGCGCAGCTGTTCGCACTGCGCGACGGTGGCGTCGATGTCGCGGGTCTTGGTGGCGCACATGCTCTGCACGACCACCGGGGCGGCGCCGCCGATGTGCGTCGTGCCGACGCGAATGGAGCGGGTGCGCCGTTCGTCGAGCGGATGAGCCATCGAGACGACGCTATCGGACGGGGTGTGGACGGACAAGACGGCGGCGTCACGCCGGCAGTAGCTGGCCACAGGTCGTCGGCGGGACGGCGAGACGCGCGGGCGCAATGGCTTGCGCGCCGCGCGCCGACGGGGTCATCATCGGCAAGCGAGCGAGGCATGGCGATCATTCAATTTCCCGATCCGCGCACGGCCAGTCCCGAGGGCATCGTCGCCATCGGCGGCGACCTGCATCCCGAATCGGTCCTGGCCGCCTACCGGCAGGGCATCTTCCCCTGGCCGGTCGAGAAGCTGCCGCTGTTGTGGTTCAGCCCGGCCGAGCGCGGCGTACTCGATTTCGCCGAGCTGCACGTGCCGCGCAGCCTGCGTCATGCGCCGGCGCGGCGGCACCTCACCTTCACCCTCGATCGCGACTTTCCCGCCGTCATCCGTGCCTGCGCCGATACGCCGCGCCCCGGACAACATGGTACCTGGATCACGCCGGCGGTGGTGAGGGCCTATTGCCGGCTGCACGACATGGGCATCGTCCACAGCGTCGAGGCGTGGCGCGACGGCGTCCTGGTCGGCGGCGCCTACGGCGTCGACGTCGATGGCGCGTTCGCCGCCGAGAGTATGTTCCACCGCTCTCCCAATGCCTCCAAGCTGGCGTTACTGCACCTGATCGGTCATCTGCGCAGTCGCGGCCTCGACTGGCTCGACGTCCAGACCCTGACGCCGCACATGGGCCGCCTGGGCGCCCGCCTGGTGCCGCGCGAGTCGTTTCTCGAGCGCCTGTCGTGCACCCGCGCCCGCGGTCTGCAGCTGTTCGCGCCCCGAGCGGGCGCGGCGTAATTCGTCACCGGCAGCGGCGAGCGCCGGCCAGAGGGCGATTCGCTGACAGTTTGAGGCTTCTCGGCGGCGGCGGTGGTCGAGGCGGCCTGCCTGCTTCACGCTGGCATGGAGAATGCTGTTTTCCGCAGCGACTTCGCAACGAGGTGCTGCATGGATGTTCTCGACATGAGCGCGATCGACGCGCTGCGCGACCTCCGGGATGACGGTGACGACGATCTGCTGGCGGAGTTGATCGACCTGTTCCTCGCCGATGCGCCGCAGCGCATGAGCGCGCTCGCCGCGGCGATTGACAGCAAGGACTGGGACGGAGTGGCGTCCTGGGCGCACAGTCTGAAGGGCAGTTGCGGCAGTCTCGGGGCGATGCACATGGCGGATCTCTGCACCCGTCTGGAGTCGATGGGACGCATCCCGGACGGTCGGCGCAGCGACGCCGAGGCGGTGTACCGTGAACTCGAGAGCCAATTTGCCTTGGCAGGCGACGCGCTGCGCCGCGAGCGGACGGCAAGCAGATAATGCAGCCGCCGGGCCGCGCCGCCGTGGCGACGACGGCGCGCGGCGTGGCGACGGCATTCCCTTCCCAGCGGGGCTCGGTTATAGGAGCGCTCTTTGTCGAGACTCCGATGGCGGGCATGTTCACCGAGGCAGACTGGGCCCAACTGACGGAGCTGGGGATCTCGCCAGACGAGGCCGGGCGCCAGTTGGCGCTCTTCCGCAGCCCGCCGCCGCCGATTCGCCTCGACCGGGCCTGTATCCCGGGCGACGGCGTCCTGCAGCTCGGTGAGACCGCGCGCGCGGCGGCGGCGACGGCGCACGCCGCTGCCGCCGCCGCCGGCCGTATTGTCAAGTTCACGCCCGCCTCGGGCGCCGCCAGCCGCATGTTCCAGGCGCTGCTCGCGGCGCGTGCCGAGTCGGGGGGTGGGCGCGCCGACCTGCAGGCGCGGGCGGCGGCTGGCGACGCGGCGGCGGCCGATGCGCTGCAGTTTGCCGCCGAGTTGCCCCGCTTCGCCTTTGCCGAGGCGCTGGAAACGCAGCTGCGTCGCGATGGTCGCTCGCTCGCGGCCCTGCGCGCGGCCGGCGATGTCAGCAGCCTGGTGGCGGCGCTCCTCGACCCCGACGGTCTGGATTACGCCGCGCAGCCGAAGGGCCTGCTGCTGTTCCACCGCTACCCCGACGGGCCGCGCACCGCCTTCGAGGAACACCTCGCCGAGGCGGCGGACGTCGCGCGCGCCAGCGATGGTGTGGCGCGCCTGCACCTGACCGTGTCGCCCGAACACGCCGCCGGCTTCACGGCGCTGCTCGAGCGCGTCCGCGGCGCCTACGAGCGCCGCCTCGCGGTGCGCTACGCGGTCGGCTTCTCGACCCAGAAGCGCGCCACCGACACGCTCGCGGCCGACGCGGCGCAGGCGCCGTTTCGTGACGGTGCAGGCCGCCTGGTGCTGCGCCCCGGCGGGCATGGGGCGCTGATCGAGAATTTGAACGACCTGGGCGCCGATCTGGTCTTCGTGAAAAACATCGACAACGTCCAGCCCGAGCATCGGCGCGCCGAGGCGTTGCTGTGGATGCGCCTTCTGCTCGGCCATCTCGCGACGGTGCAGGCGCAGCTGTTTGCCCATCTGGAGGCGCTCGAGGGGGGCGCCGCGACGGCGTGCGACGCAGCGCGGGTGTTTGCCGGTGCGGCGCTCGGGCTGACCGCGGCGCCGCCCGATGCGGCGGCACTGTGCCAGGCGCTCGACCGTCCACTGCGCGTCTGCGGCGTCGTCCGCAACACCGGCGAGCCTGGTGGCGGGCCGTTCTGGGTGCGCGAGCCCGACGGCACCTGCACGGCGCAGATCGTCGAAGCGGCGCAGGTCGACCAGGCCGATGCCGGTCAGCGAGCCGCTTTCGCCGCGGCGACCCACTTCAATCCGGTCTTCCTCGCCTGTGCGGTGCGCGACCGGCACGGGCGCCCGTATGATCTGCGTCGTTTCGTCGATCCGGCGGCGGTGTTCATCAGCCGCAAGTCGAAGGACGGCCGGGCCCTGCAGGCGCTCGAGCGGCCCGGCCTGTGGAACGGCGCCATGGCGCGCTGGCTGACGCTGTTCGTGGAAGTGCCGGACGCCACCTTCACGCCGGTGAAGACGGTCAACGACCTGCTGCGGCCGGCGCACCAACCGGCGGACTGAGCGCGAGTACGGAGGGCGCCAGCAATCATGGACACCATTATCGTCACCGGCGGGGCGGGTTTCATCGGCTCGAACTTCGTCCGCCTGGTGCTGACCGAGACCGACGCCCGCGTCGTCGTCCTCGACAAGCTCACCTACGCGGGCAATCTCGAGAGCCTGGCGGACGTGCGCGCCGACCCGCGTCTGGCCTTTGTGCAGGGCGACATCGCCGACCGGCCGCTGCTCGACCAGCTCTACCGCGCGCACCGCCCGACCTGGGTGGTGAACTTCGCCGCCGAGAGCCACGTCGATCGATCGATCGACGGGCCGCGCGCGTTCGTCGAGACCAACATCGTCGGCGCCTTCGAGCTGCTCGATGCGGCCCGCGCCCATCTGCGCGCGCAGGACGATGCGGCGCGGGCGCGCTTCCGGTTCCTGCACGTCTCGACCGACGAGGTCTACGGCAGCCTGGGCGCCAGCGGCCAGTTCAGCGAGACGACGCCCTATGCGCCCAACTCGCCCTATGCCGCGACCAAAGCCAGTGCCGACCACCTGGTGCGCGCCTACCATGAGACCTACGGTCTGCCGACGCTGCTGACGAATTGCTCGAACAATTACGGACCGTACCAGTATCCCGAGAAGCTCATTCCGTTGATGACGCTCAATGCGCTCGAGGGGGCGGCGCTGCCGATCTACGGCGACGGCGGCAACGTGCGCGACTGGCTCTACGTCGAGGACCACTGTGCCGGCATTCTGCTGGTCCTGCGGCGCGGCCAGCCCGGCGCCAAGTACAACATCGGTGGCGAGAACGAGCGCGCCAATCTCGAGCTCGTCGACCGCCTCTGCGGCGTCCTCGACGAGCTCGCGCCGGCCGCCGCCAACCCGGCGCTGGCGGCGAGAGGCCTGACCACCTACGCGGGGCTGAAAACGTTCGTCCCCGACCGACCGGGGCATGATCGGCGCTACGCGATCGACGCGAGCCTGATCCGTCGCGAACTCGGCTGGGCGCCGCGCTACGACTTCGAGCGCGGTCTGCGTGCCACCGTCGCCTGGTATCTCGCCAACAAGTCGTGGTGCGCGGTGGTGCAGGCCGGGCAGTATGGACGCGAGCGGCTCGGCACGGTCGGCCAGGGCGTCTGACGGCGGCGAGCGGGGAGGCGTATGCGCAAGGGAATCATTCTCGCCGGGGGCTCGGGGACGCGGCTCTACCCGCTGACCCGCGCGGTCAGCAAGCAGCTGGTGCCGATCTACGACAAGCCGATGATCTACTATCCACTCTCGACGCTGATGCTGTCCGGCATTCGCGAGGTGCTGGTGATCACGACGCCGCACGAGCAGGACGGCTTCCGCCGCCTGCTCGGTGACGGCCGACAATTGGGCATGGACGTGCAGTACGCGTCCCAGCCGAGCCCGGACGGCCTGGCGCAGGCATTCCTGATCGGCGCCGACTTCATCGGCGACGCCGCCGTGACGCTGGCCCTCGGCGACAACATTTTTTACGGGCACGGCTTCACGGACACGCTGCGCCGCGCCGCGGCGCGTGACGCCGGCGCCACGGTGTTCGGCTACTGGGTGCGCGACCCGGAGCGCTACGGTGTCGTCGAGTTCGCGGCCGATGGTCGCGCCGTCGATCTGGTCGAGAAGCCGCCGGTCTCGCGCTCGCCGTGGGCGGTGACCGGGTTGTACTTCTACGACAATCGGGTGGTCGAGATCGCGCGCGGCCTGGCCCCGTCGCCGCGCGGCGAGCTCGAGATCACCGACGTCAACCTGGTCTACCTGCGCAGTGGCGACCTGCACGTCGAGAAGCTCGGTCGCGGCATCGCCTGGCTCGACACCGGCACGCAGGAGGCGTTGCTGCAGGCCTCGAACTTCATCCAGGCGATCGAAGAGCGGCAGGGCCTCAAGGTCGCCTGCCTGGAGGAGATCGCGCTGCGCATGGGCTGGATCGACCGCGCCGAGGTCGAGCGCCTGGCCGCGACGATGCGCAATGGCACCTACGGGCAGTATCTCCTGCGCGTCCTGGAGCAGGGCTGAGCGTGCGCGTCGAGGCGACGGCGTTGGCCGGCGTCCTGGTGCTCGAGCCGGCCGTGCATCGCGACGCACGCGGCTTCTTCCTCGAGACGTTTCAGGTCGAGGCCTACCGCGCCATCGGCATCGGCCTGCCGTTCGTGCAGGACAACCACTCGCGCTCGGGCCCGCGTACCCTGCGCGGCCTGCACGCGCAGGTGGGCGGCGCGCCGCTCGGTAAACTGGTGCGCTGCGTGCGCGGCGCGGTCTTCGACGTCGCGGTCGACGTCCGCCGCGCCTCACCGCACTTCGGGCGTTGGGTCGGCGTCGAGCTGTCGGAGGCCAACTGGCGCCAGCTGTGGGTGCCGCCGGGATTCCTGCACGGCTTCTGCGTCACGGCGGCGCCGGCGGAGGTCGAGTACAAGTGCACGGCCGTATGGGATGCGGCGCTGGAGATCAGCGTGCGCTGGGACGACCCGACGCTTGCTATCGCCTGGCCGATCGCCGATCCGATCCTGTCGCCGAAGGACGCCGCCGCCCCGACCCTGGCCGAGATTCGCGATCGGCTGCCGCAGGGGTGAGCAGGGAAAGCGATTGCATTTCAGCGCCGCTGGTCGTGAGATTGCCGCATGACCTGTCCCGATTGCGGCGCGTCGATGACGCACCAGGGGTACTTCTCCTGGCACTGTCCCAGCTGCGAGCAGCGCCACACCGGCGACCTACCGGCGCCGAGAGAAGACGGCGAGGGTGCGGCCGGGCCGCGCGGTTAGCGCTTCGCCTGATAGGTCCAGCCGTCGATTCCAAGCCCCTTGGCGGCATTGTAGCCGGTGCGGAAGTAGCGCACCGTGCCGTCGGCATCGATGAGCACGAAGGTCGGTGTGCCGCTGACGCCATAGGTCTGGAAGGCGGAGCGGTACGGGTCGATGGCGACGGTGGCGGGGAACGGGTCCTTGAAGGTCTTGAAGAACGCGTCCAGGGTCGCCGGTTCCTCGTCGGTGATGGCCACCACCTCGACGTCGCGGGCCCGCGCAAACGCCAGCACCTCGGGCAGGGCGAACTTGCACGGCACGCACCAGGTGGCCCAGAAGAACAGCAGGCGCGGCTTGCCGGCGGCGAGCGTCGCATCGCCGCGCCAGGCCTCGACCTTGATCAGCGGCGGCGCCGCGCTGCCCACCTTGGGTGGGCCGGGCAGTTCCGGCATCTTGATCGGATACGGTTCGGGTTTGAGTTCCACCCGCGTGACGGTGCTCCCGCGCGCGACGTCGAGCGGCGCGGTCTCGCCGATCTCGCGCCGCATGGTCCACTCGCGCACCTGATGCGGCTCCTGGAACGGCGCGTCGGGCGGGCCGAGGATGACGTCGCCGACCTCGAGGCCGGCTTTCGACGCGGCTGAGTCGGGGTACACCATCATCACCGTCACCGCGCCCGCCGTGCGCTGGTCGCGCGCTCGCGCGGTCTCGGTCAGCGGCTTGAACTGGATGCCCATCCACGCCGGCATGACGGCGGCAACCACCTTGCGGTCATCGTTCAGCGGCGGGAAGGCGGGCGGGGGATCCATGGCCGCCGCCGAGGCGAAGGGTGGGTCGGCGCGCAGGGTGACGTCTTCGCAGCCGAGCAGGGCGGCGTAGGTGGCGCGTTCCTGCGGCGTGCCGCGCTCGGCGAGGTAGACGCGGCCGGCGATCTGGTCGAGAAGCGCGCGCATGCGCAGGACGACGCCGAGGCGCACGTCCATACGGTAGGCCGCGGCACTGGCGTCGTCGGCGCGCTGCTTGAGTAGCGCCAGGCGATCATTGGTCTGCGGGTCGGCGGCGGCGAACCGGGCGAGCGCCACGGCCATGTCTGTCGCCAACGTCTCCCGGCCAGCGGCGTCGAGCTCGGCCAGCGCCGGCTTCTCGAGGCGCGGCTTCCAGTCCGGCTCGGCGGCGAGGAGGCGGGTGAAGTTCTGTGCCTTGAGCGACTCGAGCGCCTCCCGCCAACGCGCCGCGTAGGTGCGCAACTGTTCGCTCACCTGCGGCAGGGTCTGCGTCTGCAGGTCCAGCTCGGACAGCGAGCGCGGGCTGAACATGCCGAAGGTGCTGCCGACGCGGTCGAGCTGGCGGATCTCCGGTTCCCAGCGGGCGCGGTCTTTGAACGCCACGGCGATGTAGGCGTCGGCGATGGCCGTCGGCGATTCCTGGCGGCGCGTCGCCTCCTGGGCGAGCAGCTGTTCGAGGTAGAAGTCTGAGGTGGTGTTGGGAACGTCGGGGGAGTCGTCGGTGACCAGCACGCGCCGGTGCGACTCGGGCAGGCGGCCGGTCGCTTCGAGGGCGTCGAAGAAGTGGTGCGAGTGGCCGACGCCATCACGGCCGCGGTTCTCCGGGTAACATCCGTACGCCGGGCGATCGGCGCTGGAGGCGAAGTAGCCGCAGATGCTGCCGCTGGTCGCCAGCGTTCCGGCGTCGCCGCTGAACATCACGTTGGCGAATGAGCCGCTGAAACACTGCGACATCAGCATCACGACGCGCACGCCGGGCGCCAGCTGGGCGAGCAGGGCGCGCAGCTGCGTGACGCTGAGGCTCTGGTTCCACAGCACGATGGTGTTGTCGCGCGGATCCTTCTTGTTCGGCTCGCCGTGATCGGTGACGTAGAGGAAGAGCGTGTCGCCGGCCTTCAGCGTCTGGCCGTCGCTGGCGAACCAGGCCTGCAGCGCCTCTTGGGTGGCGGGTTGGATGTGCACCCCGTCGATGCTGGAGTCGACGAATTCGATCGGCCGCAGGCGGTTGACCAGCGGCGCCGGCAGCAGCCACATGTCGTCGTTGGCGCCGTGCATGGCGCGCGTCGCCAGGTCGGGCGTCGGGTCGCTGCCGTCGGAGGCAAAGACGGTGAGGTCGGACGGCTGCGCGCCGCTCGCCTCGAGATAGGCGAGCAACGTGCGCACGTGCGTCAGGTGCGATTGAAAGTTCGAGGCCTTGGCGCCGCCGCCGTTGATCAGGATCCCCTTGAAGGCGCCGAGTTCGAAGACCGGCGGCGGCGCCGGCGACACCGCGACGGCGGGCGGCTTGGCGCAGCCGGGGAGGGCGACGAGCGCGGCGAGCAGGGCGACGGCGAGGCCGGCGCGGTAGACGAGCGGCATGGGGCGGGTCAGTCCTCGTCCTCGACCCACATGAAGTGGGCGCCGCAGTGCAGGCACATGGCATCGAGGTAGAACACGCCGCGCACGCTGCCAAGTGCCAGACGCTGGCGGTGCGATTCGCCGTTGCCGTCGCGACACTCGTGCTGCACCGAGCGTCCGCTGCCGGTGACGGTGGTGCGCTGCGGCGGTTTGAGCGGCGTGTAGGTGACGATGGTCGACAACGCGGCGCGCCTCATCCCCGCAGGGCGCCCAGGATGGCGGCCGTCGCCGGCGACTGGTTGAGGGTATAGAAATGGATGCCGGGCGCGCCCCCGGCCAGCAGGTCGCGGCACTGCGCCAGCGCGTGCTCGATGCCGACCTGCAGCACCGCCTGGTCGTCGCCCTCGGCGGCGCGCATGCGGGCGCGCAGTTGCTCAGGAATGTGGGCGCCGCAGAGGCTGGCGATGCGCTCGATCTGGGCGACGTTGGTGATCGGCATGATGCCCGGCAGCAGCGGCGCGGTGATGCCGGCGCGGCGGGCGCGCGCGACGAAGTCGAAATAGAAGGTGTTGTCGTAAAACAGTTGCGTGATGACCACCTCGACGCCGGCGTCGACCTTGCGGCGCAGGTGGGCGACATCGCGGTCGAGGTCGCGGCACTCCGGGTGCCCTTCAGGATAGCCGCCGCCGGCCAGGCAGAACGTATAGCCGCGCGCCGTGATGAACGCGGCGAGTTCGCTCGCGTAGCCGAAGCCGTTGGCCGGCTTCACGAAGGTGGTCTCGCCGCGCGGCGGGTCGCCGCGCAGCGGCAGGACGTTCTCGATGCCGGCCGCCGCGAGGCGGTCGAGGATGGCCGCCAGCTCGTCGCGGTCGTGGCCGACGCAGGTGAGGTGCGCCATGGCCTCCAGGCCGTGTTCGCGCTTGATGCGGCCGACGATCTCGATCGTCTTCTCGCGCGTGCTGCCGCCGGCGCCGTAGGTGACCGAGACGAAGCTCGGCGCCAGCGGCCGCAGCTGGTCGACGGTGCGCAGCAGGCTGCGCTCGCCGACCTCGGTCTTGGGCGGGAAGAACTCCACCGAGAACACCGGCGCGGGGTGGTCGAAGAGGGCGCGAATCCGCATAACCGCTCGACTGTAGAGGAAAGGCGACGATCAGGGCAACGCGGGGCGCCCGGCTTGTTGCCGCCGCGCCGTCCCGTCTACAAGCGTCACATGAAGCTCGTATCGTTCTTTCGCTTGAAGGAAGTGCGTTGGACCCTGCCGGAGAGCACCGTCGCCGCCTGGACGGCGCGCCACCCGGGGCTCGAGGCGATGTCGATCGAGGACGAGGCCAACCTGCCGGCGGCGCTCGCCGACGCCGACATCTTCCTCGGCTGGCTCTTCCCGCCCGAGCACTTCGCCGCCGCGCCTGCGTTGCGCTGGTTCCACTCCGCCTCCGCCGGCATCGAGGACTGCCTGTTCCCGGCGCTGGTGGAGAGCGAGGTGACGCTCACCAACTCCACCGGGCTGCACTCGATCTGTATTCCCGAGCACATCCTCGGCCAGATGCTGGTGCTGGCGCGCAACTTTCACGAGGCGCAGCGGCTGCAGTTGCGCGGCGAGTGGAACCGTTTCGGCGTCATCGTCTTCGGCGGCGGACTGCGCGAGCTGTCCGGCGCCAACCTCGCCATCCTCGGCGCCGGGCCGATCGGCGCCAATCTGGCGCGCATGGCGGCGGCGCTCGGCATGCGCGTCCGCGTCATGCGCCGCGACGCCGCGCGTGCGGTCGAACACGCGGAGGCCGTGGTGCCCCCCGCGCGCCTGCACGAGCTGCTGGGGTGGGCCGACTTCGTCGTCCTCGCCGTCCCGCTCACCGCCGAGACGCGCGGCCTGATCGGCGCCGCCGAGCTGGGGGCGATGCGCTCGGGCACCTACCTGATCAACGTCGCGCGCGGCGAGGTGATCGACGAGGCGGCGCTGGTCGCCTGCCTGCGCGCCGGCGGTCTGGCCGGCGCCGCGCTCGACGTCTTCGACCAGGAGCCGCTGCCGCCGGAGAGTCCGCTGTGGGCGCTGCCCAACTGCGTCATCACGCCGCACATCTCCGGCTACACGCCGACCTACTTCGACCGCATGCTGGCGCTCTTCGAGGACAACCTCGAGCGCTTCCTCGCCGGTCAGCCGCTGCGCAACGTCGTCGACAAGCGGCTCGGCTACGCGCCGGGGTGATCTGGAGTACGGCGCGTCAGCGGCGCTGGCGCGATCGGGGCTTCGCGACGCGTCCGGCGGGGGGGCGCTGCCCGGTCGCGAGCGGTGGAGGCGGTCAGTGGATGTCCCGGATCCGGTGATAGTGACCCGAAAAAAGAGAGCGGCGGGCGGGTGCGGTCATCAGCGGCGCGGCGGTCACCAGGGTAATCGTCGCATCGTTGGCCGCCGCGGTGCCCGGATCGTCGGTGCCCCGCACGGGCCTCTTCGCGGGCCTGGTGCAACCGGGACGTGAGCCTGGCGTCCGGCCTGTCGCGAAGCTCCGGGCTGGACGATGTGACTACTCTTTGTCAGTATGTGGCTACAACGATGACTGAACGCCAAGGAGACCGCCATGGGCCAAACATACGCCAGCATCCGCGAATTGAAGAGCCGGCTGAGCCACTACATGCGCCTCACGAAGGCCGGGGAGTCCGTCGTGATCACTGAGCGTGGGATCGCGATCGGGCGCATCGTGCCAGTGGGCAAGGGACTCGATGAGCGTTTGGCTGCAATGCAGGAAGCCGGCCAGGTCCAGTGGAGCGGGCGCAAACTCGCAAAGATGAAACCGCTGGCGAGAGTGCGCGGAAAGCGCACGGTGGCAGAGTTGCTGGTCGACGATCGCGAATGATCGCGTACCTCGACGCCAGCGCACTCGTGAAACGTTACGTGGCCGAAGCCGGTTCCACCGAGGTGAACCGGCTGATCAGCGAGGCAGAGGCGCTCGGCACAGCCATCATCAGCAGGGCGGAGGTGTCGGCCGCCCTGGCCAAGGCAGTGCGCGTGAAGGCGGTGAGCAGGGGCGCGGGCACGTCAGCCGTGCAAGCGTTCACGGCCGATTGGGACAACCTGATCCGCCTGCAACTCACCGAAGTGTTGGTCGCGCGGGCTGCGGCACTCGCATGGGAACACGGCCTGCGTGGCTACGACGGCGTCCACCTCGCCACCGCGCTCTTCTGGTACGAGACGCTGGACGAGGTGGTGACCGTGGCAACGTACGACCGCGAGCTCTGGAAGAGTGCGAAAATCAGCGGTCTTTCTGTGTGGCCAAGCGCCCTGCCGTGAGCCTCTTCGCCAAGCAGGGAGAGCGGGTGCGGGTAGCCCGCGAAAAGGTCACTCTCCAAATCCTCGCAGGCGTTACCGGGCGCAGCGCATAGGCAGTATGAGCTGGCGATTCGACATAACTGCCGTCCGGACGCACCTTGCTCGGGCCCACCGAACCCCGCTAAGGACCTGGCCGTGATCGCCTCTCCTGCTCGTGAGCGAGTGGCAACCGGTCCAGCCAGCCGCCCGGAGGCCGACGTCCCACGTCCGATACTTTAACGTTACGTCGCGATCGCCCGCTAATCCGGGCTACCCGCTGGGGGCGCGAGGCTGAGACCCGCATCTCTCGCCCCGCACGTCTTTGCCCTCGTTCCAGTTGCTTTCCGACATTGGCGGGAATGCCACAGCCCCGCGCTGGCGAGACACCCGAGTCGCGCGGTTCGAGATTGGGACACCGCCTCCAGGGACGCATGAAGTTGGTCTACCGCGTGCTACAGAGTTCCCCCGTGCCACGGATGCCGAACTCGTCTCCAGTTCGAATCTCCACGTTTGTCGGCCTCCTCGCGGCGACGCTGACGGCGATCGCCGCGGCACCAGCGCGTTCCATCGGTGACTCCGACGTGCCGGCGACGCCAATCCTGTTCATCGCAACCGATCCGTCCGATCTCAGCGACGCGCTTCCTGGCGATGGCCACTGCCGGTCGATCGCCTCCACGTGTACTCTCCGCGCCGCCTTCGAGGAGCTGGCGGCGCTGCCGCATTCCCCGGAGACGCTTGCGGAGGTTCGCCTTCAGCCCGGCGTCACCTACCATCTCACTCGTCCAGATCCGGTGACGATTGGCGGCGACGACGGCTCAACAGCGTTGCCGCCGGTTTTCACCGGCATCACCATCTGGGGCAGCGGCGCCACGATCGACGCGGCAGGGGACGACGCTTCGGGCGCGTTCCGCCTGTTCCTGGTCGGCGACAACGGATCCCTGGATCTGCGCGAGGTCACGCTTTCCGGCGGCATCGCCGCCTCTCTAGCGCCGGCGCGCGACTCGGGTGCCGGCGGCGCCATCCTGAATAGAGGCCGGCTGACACTGATTGATTGCATCCTTCGGAACAACAAGACGATCGATGGTGAGATGGGGGGCGGCGCTCTATTCAACGCGGGTTTCGCGGACCTGCGGCGCGTCGCGCTGACTGCCAATGCCGCGCACGGGGGCGCACCAGCCGCCGGCGGGGCGATCCTCAACACCGGCGAGCTGCACATCACGGACAGCGATGTCGTCGGCAACGAAACGATAGGCAGCGACTTCGGCGCCGACGGCGGTGCGATCGCAAACGCGGGGTTGCTGCTGATCGCTGACAGTCGGTTGCGCGACAATCGGACGGGCGGCGGTTGCCTTGGCGGCAACGGTGGAGCGATCCACAACACTGGCGAGATGGGGATCCGCGGGTCGCAGCTCGACGGGAATGCCGCCACGAAGAGCGGCAACGGTGGTGCTGTTTACGATGCGGGCGTGACGACGATCGATGAGTGTACGTTCCGGGGCAACAGCGCCGGCACGGGGTCCGAGACGGGCGGCGGTAGCGGCGGTGCGATCTTCAATCGGGGCCGCATGACGATTGCCCGCAGCTCGCTGCTGGGAAACCAGGGCGGGGACGCCGCCGAAAGCTTCGACGGCGACGGGGGCGCTGGCGGCGGCCTGTACAACTCGGGAACGGTGCGGCTGACCGCCAGCACGATCGCGGGGAACCGCGCCGGCCGCGGCGGCGCGGCGTCTGGCAACCACGGTGGCCACGGAGGCGGCGTGTGCAGCAGCGGACACCTCGTCGCCATCAACGCAACGATCTCCGACAACCGAGCGGGCGACGGTTCGGATTACTGCTACTTCGAACCGCAGCCCACGGCCTCGAATGGTGGTTGGGGGGGCGGGCTGTTCAACGACGGAGTGGCGATCCTCCGCAATGTGACGATCGCTGGCAACGTGGCGGGGGCACGCGGCACATGCCAAGAGGAAACCGTTCTACTGGGCCTCTACGGACGGGGAGGCGGGATCGCTGACGGCGGTGGGCTCACCGAGGTGGCCAACTCGATCATCGCCGGCAACAGCGCGCCCGGCGACGCGATCGCCGGTTCCGCTCCCGACTGCGTTGGCACCGTAACCTCGCGCGGCTTCAACGTCTTCGGCCGGATCCCTGGTAGCTGCACCGTCGAGGGACAGCACGCCGACGACATACGCGATCCAACATTCTTCTTGTGGCCATTGGCCGATAACGGTGGCGCTACCCCGACGCGAGCGCTGCCGCGCCTGAGTCCCGCGATCGATGCGGCCGATCCCGCCGGCTGTCGGGACGACGCGGGGACGCTGCTCGCACAGGACCAACGGGGCGCACCCCGACCGGCGAACGCGCGCTGTGACATCGGCGCCTACGAGCGCGCCGCCTTGGCGCCATGGCCAACCTGCCCAGGCGACTGCGACGACGACGGCATGGTGGCGGTGCATGAGCTGACCGCTGCCGTGGCCATCGCGCTAGGCGCTCTCCCGGCCTCCGAGTGCCTGGCCGCAGATGGCGACCAGAGTGGAGGCATCGAGATCGCGGAGCTGCTCGCCTCAGTGGCCGGCGCTCTTCACGGCTGCCCCTGACAACAAAAGGGGCCGCGGAGGTCATAGGCTGCGTGGAGCCATCTGGTCGACGGCGTCTTCGGCGATCTCGCCGTCCGCCGGTGGGTGCCGACGCTGCCGCATCGCCTGCGCTACGCACTCGCCTACCACCAGCGCCTCTGCCGCGCCGTGCTGGCGGTGTTCGTCCGCGCCGTGCTCGGCTTCGAGCAGCGGCGCGCCGCGGCACAGGGGGGCGCCGGGCGCGGCGGCGCCGTCACCGCCATTCAGCGCTGCGGCTCGGCGCTGAACACCAACGTCCACTTCCACGCCGCCCGCGCGCTGGAGCGGCGTGAGGAGCCGCACGTCCCGGCGCCTCGCGGCGCCGCGGACGCGCCGCTGCCGCGACTTCCCGTCCCCGGGGTTGTCACGGGAGCCGCGCCCGTAGCACCCCGCTAAGGACCTGGCCGTGACCGCCTCTCCGGCTCGTGAGCGAGCGGCAACCGGTCCAGCTAGCCGCCCGGAGGCCCTCGTCCCACGTCCGATACTTGACGTGACGTCGCGATCGCCAGCTAATGCGGGCTACCCGCCGCCCGGGGTAGCGAGCAGTCGGCACGCGATTCCGCGTCGCGATGTCCGCGAGCAACCGGTCGCTCGGAGGGGCTGCGAACGGTTCCGACGGCGGCAGCGGGTGGAACTACTTCACGGGAGCGCCGGTCGCGATCCCGTGCAGCCCGAAGCGCGCCGCGCCGCTGCCGCAAGCGCTCCTCGCGGCTGCGGTCGCGCTGGATCGGTGCGATGCGGCGCGCCCACACGCTCCGATCAAGCAGTAACCAAGCACATTCTCATCGCATCCAAGCGTCGTGAAGCGTACGGGTGTCACGCGTCGCGATCTCGTTCTCGCTGGTGTTTCGGGGATCGTCGTATCGGGCTTTTCGGGTCGTGAGGAGTCACTCGGGAGTATGAAGGCGTTTTCGCGCGTGACATTCCTCGGTGGGGCGACGGGCCCGTGGCGTGTCGAAAAGGTGAGTTCCCTTCGCGGAGCACCCCTCCCGGCCGTCGGCGCGGTTCAGAAGGTCGAGGCGGATACGTTCGTCACCGACCCGGCCGCCGCGTGGGCGCTGCAGGGCGTTCGCAGCAATGAGCGCTACCTGAACCGTGGCGAGAAGACGCAGCTCGCGAAGCTGCAGGCTGGTCTCGGCAGGCCCGACAGCACCCGGGCTGCGCTGATTCCGATCACGAAGTCGAACGCCTGGTGGGATCTGCCGCAGGACGAGCGGCGCAGCATTCTCGAGGAGCGATCCCATCACATCGAGATCGGATCGCGATTCCTACCCGCCATCGCGCGCCGACTCTTCCACGGTCGAGACCTCGGCGCGGACTTCGATTTCCTGACGTGGTTCGAGTTCGCCGAAGCCGATGTCGGCGCGTTCGATGATCTGGTCGGCGCGCTGCGGCGCACCGAGGAGTGGCACTACGTCGAGCGAGAGGTCGATCTTCGGCTTTCCCTCGACCGCCGCTGACTCCGAGGAGCGGAGCTTGGCTGAATCAGAGCGCACCGTGTTCGTACCCGCGGGGGGCGGAAGTCTCGGCGCGATACAGGTGGACATGCTGCGCGCCGCTCATCCAGGCGGGTGTGCAACCGGATCTCATCGTCGGCACGTCCGTCGGCGCCATCAACGCAGCGTATTTCGCCGGAGATCCTACGCCGTCCGGCGTCGAGAATCTCGCCGCGATCTGGTGAGCGATGTGGCGCGACCAGATCCCCGCCGCGCGCATAGGCAGTATGAGCTGGCGATTTGACATAACTCCCGGTCTCGGACGGGTCGGCGACCGGGTCCCCGACCGGCCGATGACGCTCCTAGCGCGGGGCGCGAGGCACGGACACGGGTGCCGAGGCCCGGCCCAGCGTCCCTGACGCTCGGCAGCGGTCCGCGGCAGGGACCCGGGGCGCACGCCGGGCGCACGCGGGCGGTCGCGCGGCGGCGGGGGCCGCGCGAGGGGAGCTGTGGTGGGCCGGGGCTCAGGTCGCGTCCCGCGACAGCCAGCTCGGTTGACGCGGTGGCACGGGGTACGGCGGCTCCAGCGGCAGCCCGAGGTGGGCGAGGATGCGGGCGATCACGCGCGGGTCGGCGATGGTCGCCACCAGGCGCAGCCGCCCGCCGCAGTCCGGACACGCCAGGACGTCGAGGCCGAAACTCCGGCGCAGGAGCTCGGCCCAGGCGAC
>JANNRA010000038.1:0-9168 GCA_031401035.1 bacterium
GCGCGCCGTCGTCGCGCCGCGCCGCCGTCCCCGCGTGGCCGGCGGCGGGGTCGAGTACCGCATCGAGGCGCGCCTCGATGCCCAGACGCGCACCGTCACCGGGGCGCTGCGCGCGCGCTGGCAGAATCGCGGCCGCACGCCGGTCGACGCGCTGACGCTGCATCTCTACCTCAACGCCTTCGCCAACAACCGCACCACATGATGACGGGTCTCGGCGCACGTGCCGAGCGCTGGTGGGCGCGCCATGCGGACGGCTGGGGGCGCATCGACCTGGCGGCGCTGCGCGTCGGCGGCCGCGACGCGTTGGCGGATCTCGTCTTCGTGCAACCCGACGACGGCAATCCCGACGACCACACCCTGGCCCGCCTGCGGCTGCCGGGGCCGGTGCCGCCGCGCGGCACGGTCGAGCTCGAGATCGACTTCATCTCGACGCTGCCGCCGTACTCGGGCAGCGCCTGGCAGGCCGCTACCGGCCTGGCGCCGGGCATGGCGCGTCTGTGGTGCCTGGCGCTGGTGGCACAGGGGCTGTGGGGCGCCGCCATCGCCGGTCCGCTCTGGGCGTTCGTGCGCACCACCGCCGAATCGCCGTCGGCCTGGGTCTGGTACGCCGGCGGTGGCGCCGCGGCGAGCCTCTGGCTGCTCGGCGGCCTGTGGTTGGTCGCGGTGCATGACCAGGCCCGGCTGCGCCTCGGCCTCGCCGACTGCGGCGCGCTGGCCGCCTGGGGTTGGGCGACGCGCTTCGTCCTGCGCGGCGGCCGCGGCGCCTTTGCGCTGGCGCGGCTGCTGCAGGCGACGGCGCTGGGCATCTGGGCGCTCTATCAGTCGCTGTCGTTGGCGCTGCCGCTGCGCGAACTGCTCGGCCTCACCGGCTCGCTGCTGCTCGGCCAGGCGTTCCTGCTCGCCCGCACCTGGCTGCGCGTCTGGATGCTGGCGGCGCAGCGACAACTGCAGGCGTGACGCCGCGGCCGGCGTCCGGTCGCATCACACGATCGTACGCACCCTCTTTCCCTGCACGGCCGCGAGACGCTAGGGGACAGCGATGAGTACACCCGTGTCCGTCGGCATTGTCGGCGGCTCCGGCTACGCCGGTGGCGAGCTGCTACGCCTGCTTCTCCAGCACCCGCAGGCGCGCATCGCCTGGGTCACCTCGCGCGGCGAGAAGTCGCTCGAGGCCATTCACCGCAACCTCGTCGGCAGCGGCCTGCGCTTCATCCGCGAGGAGGAGGCGGGCGACTGCGACGTCGTCTTCCTGTGCACGCCGGCGCGCGAATCGATGCTCAAGGCGCCCGCCTGGCTGGCGCGCGGCGCCCGCGTCGTCGACATCGGCTCCGACTTTCGCCTCAAGGACCGCGCCACGTTCGAGCGCGTCTACAAGGCCGAGCACACCTGCTGGGAGCTGGTCGACGCAGCCCCGTACGGCGCCCCCGAGCTGCACCGCGCCGCCATTGCCGCGGCGCGGCTGGTCGCCAACCCCGGCTGCTTCGCCTACACCGCCATCCTGACGCTGGCGCCGCTGCTGCGCGCCGGTCTCGTCGACCGCGAACGCGTCGTCGTCGACGGCCTGTCGGGCAGCTCCGGCGCCGGCGCCGAGCCGGTGACGCCGACGCATCACAGCGAGATCGGCAACGGCGTCTTCGCCTACAATGTCGTCGAGCATCGCCACACGTACGAGATCGAGCAGGAACTCAGCGGCGTGGCGGGGGCGCCGGTGACGGTGCACTTCACGCCCTACTACTGTCCGTTCACGCGCGGCATCCTGGCCGGCTGCCACGGCTTCCTGACGCGGCCGGTGACGCGCGCCGAGCTGCTGGCGCTGTATGCGGAGTTCTACCGCGACGAACCGTTCGTGCAGGTGCTGCCCTTCGACAAGGATCCGCAGGCGAGCTGGCAGTACCTGCCGTATCCCAGCGTCGCCTCGGTGGCGGGGTCGAACTTCGTGCAGATCGGCGTCGACGTCGACGAGCGCCGCCGCCGCGTCGTCGCCTTCGGCGCCCTCGACAATCTCGGCAAGGGCGCCGCCTCGTCGGCGATCCAGAACATGAACTGCATGCTGGGCCTGCCCGAGAGCACCGGCATCGCCGGCGTCGGGCTGCATCCGTAGCGACGCGCGGCTCACTCGATTTCGTAGGTGACCTGCAATGAGGCGCGTACGGTGACGTCGCCGGCCTCGACCGGCGTCGGCGCGCTCGACTCGGCCATCGCCACCATGCCGCGGGCGTAGGCCTTCGGCATGACGATCGGGCTGCCGGTGCTGGCCGACAGGACGCGGCCGAGTGTGACGCCGAGGGCACGCGCCGCCGCCTCGGCCTGGCGCCGCGCATCCTCTCCGGCGCGCTGCAACGCATCGCTCTGGGGCTGGGCGCGCTCGCGCAAGGTGAACTCGAGGCCGTCGGCGCGGTTGGCGCCGGCGGCGGTGGCGGCGTCGATCAGGCCGCCGACCTGCTCGACGGCGCGCAGCTCGACCTGCACGGCGTTGCTGGCGACGTAGCCGGTGATGCGCGGCGGCGCGGCCATGGCGTGTTCGCGTTGCTCGTAGACCGGCGAGAGGCTGTACTGCGTCGTGAAGACCTTGTCGGCGGGGCCGAGCTTCTTCTTCACCGCCTCGGCGAGCGCGGCACTCTGCTTGGCATTCTCGCTCACCGCCGCGCCGGCGGTCGGCGCCGCGGTCTCGACCGCGAAGCTGAGCACGGCGAGATCGGGGCGCGCCTTCACCTCGCCCTCGCCGGTGACCGAGATGGCGCGCGGCGGCGGCGTGTGGTCGTCGGCCAGCGCGGGCAGCGAGAGAGCCGTGGCGGCGAGAAGGGACAGCAGGGCGAGGGGGGCGCGCATGCCGGTAGGATACGGAAGCCCCGCCGCGCCCGCAACGCCGCGGGCGAGGTCAACCCTCTTCGCTCTGCCCCAGCCAGGCGCGGCGGCAGCCGCGGTTGCGGCAGAACCAGTGGGTGCCATCGTTGAAGGCCGTGACGCAGCGCTCCTCGCCGCCGACCAGGCGCACGATCGGGTGCGGCTCGCCGCAGTGGTTGCAGCTGACCACCGTCGCACCGCCGCGCGCGGTCGGGCGGCTCGGGCCGCGTTGGCGCCGGCGCCGATGCGCGCAGAAATCAATGACGGATCCCATGGAGTCGAAGCGAGACGGGCGCACTATCGGGTTTTACGACGTTTGTGAAGGGCTGGCACCAGGCGGCGAACGGGGGCGCTTCGCGGCGCGTTTGGGTATATGTTGTTGCGCATATGACCCGCCCCGCCGGCGAGCCCGATCGCGATTTCCTCGACGTCCGCACGCATGGCTTTGCGCGCGTCGCGGTGTGCGTGCCGCCGGTACGGGTCGCCGATCCGCTGTTCAACGCCGGCGCGCACCTGACCCTGCTCGATGCGGCGCAGCGCGCCGGTGCGCACTACGCGCTCTGTCCAGAGCTCGGCCTCAGCGCCTACACCTGCGGCGATCTGTTCTTCCAGGACACCCTGCTGCGCGGCGTACGCGACGCCCTGGCGCAGGTGGCGCGCGCCACGGCGGACTGGAACCTGGTGTTCAGCGTCGGCGCACCGCTGGCACTCGACGGCCTGCTGTTCAACTGCGCCGTCACCCTCTATCGCGGCCGCGTGCTGGCGGTGGCGCCGAAGGCCTATCCGCCCAACTACCGCGAATTCTATGAGCTGCGCTGGTTCCGGCCCGCCGCCGAGGCGCGGGCGCGGACGATGACGCTACTCGGCGAGGACGTGCCGTTCGGCACCGACGTCTTGGTGCGCGTCCCCCACCTGCCGGGTTTCGTGCTGCACACCGACATTTGCGAGGATCTCTGGGTGCCGGTGCCGCCCGGCACCCGCGCCGCGCTGGCCGGGGCGACGGTGCTCGCCAACCTGTCGGCGTCCAACGTCACGGTCGGCAAGTGCGAGTATCGACAGGAGCTGGTGCGCGGCTCGTCGGCGCGCAACCTGGCGGTGCAGATGTACGGCGCCGCCGGCTTCGGCGAGTCGACCAGTGACCTGGCCTGGGACGGCCACGGCCTGGTCGCCGAGCGCGGCCAGCTGATCGCCGAGACTGAGCGCTTCGCGCTGGCGGGGAGCCAGGTCGTGGTCGACGTCGATCTGCAGACGCTCCTCCAGGAACGCATGCGCCAGACCTCCTTCGGCGCCAACGGGCGCGACCTGGCGACGCCGTTCCGCCAGGTCGAGTGCGGACCCGGCGCCGAGACGCGGCCGCGCGCACTGTGGGAGCGGCTCGAGCGCAGCGTCGAAGCGCGCCCGTTCGTGCCGGTCGACCCGGCGCGGCGCGACGCGCGCTGCCGCGAGGTGTTTCTCATCCAGGCGACCTCGCTGGCGCGCCGCCTGCAGGCGTTGCCGGCGGAGGCGCGCCGCCTCGTCATCGGCATCTCCGGTGGCCAGGACTCGACGCATGCGCTGCTGGTGGCGGCGCACGCGATGGACCTGCTCGGCCTGCCGCGTACCGACATCGTCGCCGTGACCATGCCCGGATTCGGTACGACGGCGCGCACGCGCGGCAACGCCGAGCGCCTGGTCGCCGCCCTCGGCGCCAGCTTCCGCGAGATTCCGCTGACCCAGCTGAGCGAGGCGGTGTACGCCGCCATCGGCCACCCGAGCGAGCAGGAGGACGTGACCTTCGAGAACGTCCAGGCGTGGCTGCGCAAGCTGCTGCTCTTCGCCACCGCCTCGCAGAGCCGCGGCATCGATCTCGGCACCGGTGATCTGACCGAGATCGCCCTCGGCTGGTGCACCTACGGCGGCGACCATCTGTCGCACTACGGCGTCAATGCCGGCGTGCCGAAGACGCTGATCAGCGACCTCATCGCCTGGACGGCGGAGCGTATCTTCACCGCCGATGCGGCCCTGCAGGCGGTGCTGGCGGACGTCCTGGCGACGCCGATCAGCCCCGAGCTGCTGCGCCCGGGGCGCGACGGTGAGATCGTCCAGCGCTCCGAGGACCTCATCGGCCCCTACGAGCTGCACGACTTCTTCCTGTACCACATCCTGCGCTTCGGCAGCGGCCCGCGCCGCGTCGCGCGCCTGGCCGTGCACGCCTTCGACGGCCGCTACGACCTGGCCACCATCCGCCGCTGGTTGCTGGTCTTCGTGCGCCGCTTCTTCGCCAACCAGTTCAAGCGCGAGGCGCTGCCGGACGGGCCGAAGGTCGGCTCGGGCGGGGCGCTGTCGCCGCGCGGCGACTGGCGCATGCCGGCCGATGCATCGCCGGCGCTGTGGCTCGCGGAGGCGGACGCGGTGCCCGACAAGCCGCCGCTGCCGCGTCCGTCGCCGCTGGCGTAGCGCCGGCACCGACGGCGAGGCGCGGCGGACCGGGGATCCGAGGCCGCTTCAGCCTTGCCGTGACAATAACGTCGCACGGAGAAGCGCAGGAACGGAGGCGTCGCTGCTCCCAACACGGTCGCTGGCAGATCTCGTGAATGGGCTCGTTCCTGGCATCTGTGCATCAGCCGATGCAGACTCGGGTTGGGTCGAACAGGGGGGCTGTATGCGTGCGAGGCAGCGTCAGTGGATCGGAGTGGGCGCGATGCTGGTGCTACTGGCGTCGCCGCGACCGGCGGCCGCCTGCGTCGGCGACTGCAACGATGACCGGCGCGTCGGCATCGACGAACTGGTCACGGCGGTGAGCGTCGCGCTGGGCACGGCGGCGCTGGCGCAGTGCGACGCCGTCGACAACAACCGCGACGGCGCCGTCGCGGTCAACGAGCTCATCCGCGCCGTCACGCGCGGCCTGTCGAGCTGCGGCGGCGGCCCCGTCGGCGAGGTGCTGGTCAGCCTGCACGGCAACCAGCTCGACGAGATCGACCTCGCCAGCGGCACGCTGACCACCATGGTGCCGTCGGCGCACGCGCACGTGAACGGTCAGGCGTGCCTGCTGCCGGACGGGTCGGGCCGCTACATCGTCGGCGAGGATACCGGCCAGCCCAACGTGCGACCGGGCTGGGGCATCTTCTCTCCCGACGGACAGTTCCTCAGCAAGATCACCATGCCGCCGCGCGCCGGCGAGACGCGCGTCGGCGACCCCATCGGCTGCGCCATCGATGCCGAGGGCCGCCTCTTCGGCACCGCCATCGGCACGCCGGGGGGAGCGGACGGGCAGCTGTTCGTCTTCTTCCCCCCCGACTATCAGAACGGCTGCATCCTCGATCAGGGGCTGCGCACGCCGGGCATCCTGGCGCTCGACGAGGCCGGCAGCGTCTACGTGCCGGAGGCCGGGCCGCCGGGTCGCGTGCAGCGCTTCGCGGCGCCGTTTCCCGACGCTGCCGCGGCCTGCGCCACCTACACGCCGAGCACGAGCCCGTTCATCGCCTACAGCGATGCCGTTGCCTCGCTCGCCGTCGCGCGCGGCCGCGGCGACCACTTCTTCGTCTCCCAGGTCGTCGGCCTCGCCGGCGCCGCCGCCGGCATCCGCGAGCACGACGCCGACGGCGTCTTCCTGCGCGAGGTGCTGCCGCCCGGCGACTGGGGCAATCCGGCCGGCGTCGCCTTCGATGCCGACGGGTCGCTGTACTACGCCGACCTCGGCCTCAACGCGCAGAACGAAGACGTTCCCGGCGCCGGCACGCTGCGGCGCGTTGCCTTCGATGCGCAGGACCGCCCGCAGGAGCCCGAGCTGGTGCGGCGCGGTCTCAGCTACCCCGACGGCGTTGCGGTCCTGCCCTCGCGCGCCGACGAGTGGCTGACGCTGGGCGGCAACCTGCGCCGCACCTACTTCAATCCGCGCGAGCACCAGCTCACCACCGCCAGCGCCGGCGACGTGATCGCTAAATGGAAGTACCCGACCAGCGGCATGATCACCGCGCAGCCCATCGTCACCTGGGTCGAGCTGGCGGGCGAGGGGCGCACGCAGATCGTCATCGCCTCGTCCTGGGACGGCTGGCTCTACGCCCTGCGCACCAGCAACGGCAGCCGCGTCTGGCGCTACCAGTACAAGCCGCACCCGGGCGCGTCGTATCCCTTCGCCGGCTCGCCAACCGTCGCCTGGGTCGACGGCGTGCAGCGCGTCTTCGTCCCCGCCGGCCAGACGATGTACAGCCTCGACGCCGCCACCGGCGCCGAAGTGTGGCAGTTCGACGCCGGCACCGGCTGCACCAACTGCAGCGAGCGCCAGGAGCGGACCGAGATCGAGTCGACGCCGGCGGTGATCGAGGGCAAGGTCTTCTTCGGCATGGACGTCAACGACGGCCCGCCCGGCAAGGGCGGCGTCTACGCGCTCGACGCGCGCGCCGGCACGCTGGTGTGGTACTTCGACCTTGCCACGCAGCAGACCTGCCGCACGCTGCCCGGCGACGCGGTGCGCCGCTACACCGGCTTCCACAGCGCCGCGGCGCTCGGACTGCCGGCCGACTTCTTCGCCACCCGTCCCGGCTGCGATCACGACCGCCGTGAAAACGAGTGCGGCAACGTCTGGTCCTCGCCGGCCGTCGATGCCCGCCGCCGCCTGTTCTACATCGGCTCCAGCAACTGCGACACCGACGACGACCCGAATACGGCGCGCCCCGGCCCGCTGATGCCGCCCTACGACGAGGCGATCTTCGCGCTCAGTTTCGATGGCGACCCGGCCTGGGTGTGGCGGCCGCGCGAGGTCGACAACGACGATCTCGCCTTCGGTGCCGTGCCGAACCTGTTCGAGGCCGAGATCGGCGGCGTCGTGCGCGAGGTGGTCGGCATCGGCGGCAAGGACGGCACCTACTACGTCCTCGATCGCGACGGCGTGAACGAACTCACCGGCACGATCGAGCCGTATTGGCAGACCAACGTCGTCCCCGGCGGTCCGATCGGCGGCATCATCGGCGCCGCCTCGGTGGGCGAGGGCGCCATCGTCTTCAGCAGCGGCTTCGGCACCAGCATCGCGCGGCCGCAGAAGCCGGCGGTGCATGCGCTCGACGCGCGCGACGGTTCGATCCTCTGGCAGGACAGCGCGGTCGGCACCGCCTACGCGCCGTGCACCGGCGCGCCCGGCCTGGCGCTGTGCGGCAGCACGCCGCAGCCGCGCGTCAACCTGTTCGACCGCGCCGTCGGCACGCTGCTTGCCTCGGTGACGCCGGCGCCGGTGCCGGGCGGCGTCGCCTGCGGCTCGGCGATCGCCGGCGGCCAGTTCTTCGTCGGCGCCGGCACCGGCGGTTTCAACGAGGGGCCCGACGCGGAGCGCGAGGCGCGCCGCGACACGCCGCTCTCCGCCTTCTGTGTCGCCGGCACGCCCGGCTGCGTCACCAACACCTGCAACGACGGCAACCCCTGCACCTACGACTACCGCAACGCCGCCGGCACCTGCGTCAGCGAGCCCGGCGCCGAGGGCCTCGACTGCCCCGGCGGCGCCTGCAGCGCGGGCGCCTGCGTGGCGGCCGAGTAACCGCGGTCGGCGGCATGGCAGTGGGCTGGGAGCGCGGGCGTCTCGCCCGCAGCGCAGCGCGCTTCATGCGAGCGACGCCGCGAGGTGCGCTGCGCTGCGAGCGAGCCGCCCACGCTCCCGCAGAGCCGCCCTGATGAACGGTCAGGGGCGCGGCAGGTCGTAGAACGGCAACCGCCGGTGCGCCTCGGAGACCGTCAGAATCTCGATGCGGGCGCCGCGCGCTCGGTAGACGATGCGGTACCGACCGTCGACTAGCTCGCGCAGCGCCGCGGCGCGCAGTTCGGGGATCGGTCGCCCGCGCCGCCAGAGCTGCCGCAGCGATTCGCCGTGGTCGACCAGCCGCGAGACCAGAGCCGTCGCAGCAACTGGGTCGTCTGCTACGACGACGTCCTGAATCTCGATGAGACGCGCCAGGGCCTGCTCGGTCCAGACGACCTTCATCGTCTGAGTCAGGCACCCCGGCGGGCTGCGAGCCGTCGCTTCAACGCGGCCGTGGTCATGGTGCGGTCAAGTTCGGCGTCCTCGAGCCCGGCGGCGACCGATTCGAGGAACTGTTGTCGCTCCTGCAGACGATCGTAGGCGGCCGGCGACAGGAGTACCGCGGCGGGTCGCCCATTCTGGGTGATCAGCACCGCCCGCCCGCTGTCCTTGGCGTGCTGCAGCCAGCGCGCCGCCTGCCCCTTGAACTCACCGATCGGCACGACGTCTTCTGATACCCGGATGACCATGGACCGTATCTGGTCTGGAAATAAACCAAATTCAATAGCGAAACGGCAGTCGCCGAGACGTCGGTGGCGCGTGCGCGTCGCGAGCGAGCC
>JANNRA010000039.1:0-22252 GCA_031401035.1 bacterium
GGCGGCGCCTGCGCCACCGAGTCGAACAGCGTCCGCTACGGGCTCGAGAAGAAGACCATGCACGCCTGCCGCGACAGCTGGCTGCTCGCATTCGGCGAACATCCCGAGCTCGGCCTCTGCAAGCGCGACCTGACGCACAACATCAACTTCTTCATGAACGTGCCGGTCACCCCCGACGGCGGCCTCACCTTCGCCGACGGCGTCTCCGGCCCCGGCCAATACGTCGAGCTGCGCGCCGAGATGGATGTCCTGGCGCTGGTGTCGAACTGCCCACAGCTCAACAACCCCTGCAACGCCTACAACCCAACGCCGATCGAGATCCTGATCTTCTGACTCCCGCGCCCGCACCCTCTTCACCCTCTGCCGCGAGTCCATGTTCCGACGCGTCCTGATCGCCAACCGCGGCGAGATCGCCTGCCGCATCATTCGCACCCTGCGCCGCCTCGGCGTCGGTCCGGTGGCGGTGTACTCGGAGGTCGACGCGCACGCGCCGCACGTGCGGCTCGCCGACGCCGCCGAGCTGCTCGGCGCCGCGCCGGTGAAGGAGAGCTACCTCGACGCCGAGCGCGTCGTCGCCGCCGCCCTCAAGCACGGCGCCGAGGCGGTACACCCCGGTTACGGCCTGCTGAGCGAGAACGCCGACTTCGCCGAGGCCTGCGAGCGCGCCGGCCTGGTCTTCATCGGGCCGACGCCGGACCAGTTGCGCCGCTTCGGTCTCAAGCACGAGGCGCGCGCGCTGGCCGTCGCCGCCGGCGTGCCGCTGCTGCCCGGCTCGGGACTGCTCGCCGATCTCGCGCACGCGCGCGCCGAGGCGGACCGCGTCGGCTACCCGGTGATGCTGAAGAGCAGCGCCGGCGGCGGCGGCATCGGCATGCAGTGCTGCCGCGACCGCGCCGAGCTCGAGGCCGCGTTTCCGGTCGTCGAACGCCTGAGCCGCAGCAACTTCCGCGACGGCGGCCTGTTCGTCGAGCGCTGGGTGGCCGCGGCCCGTCACGTCGAAGTGCAACTCTTCGGCGACGGGCAGGGCCGCGTCGTCGCCCTCGGTGCGCGCGACTGCTCGGTGCAGCGCCGCAACCAGAAGGTGATCGAAGAGACGCCGGCCCCCGATCTGCCCGACGCGGTGCGCGCCCAGCTCGCCGCCGACGCCGTGCGGCTCGGTGAAGCGGTGCGCTACCGTTCGGCCGGGACGGTGGAGTTCGTCTACGACGCCGGGCGGCATGAGCCGTACTTCCTCGAAGTGAACACGCGCCTGCAGGTCGAGCACCCGGTCACCGAGGAGGTGTTTGGCATCGACCTCGTCGAGTGGATGGTGCGCCTGGCCGCCGGCGAAGCACTGCCGCTCGACCGCCCCTACACGCCGCGCGGCCACGCCATCGAGGTGCGCGTCTACGCGGAGGATCCCGCCAAGGACTTCCGCCCCAGTGCCGGGCTGCTCACCGAGGTGGTGTTTCCGTCCGACGCGCGCGTCGAAACCTGGGTCGAGCCAGGCTGCGAAGTGTCGCCGTTCTACGACCCGCTGCTCGCCAAGCTCGTCGTCCACGGCGCGACGCGCGCCGCCGCGGTGGCGCGCCTGACGGCGGCCCTGGACGCGACGCGCCTGGCCGGCATCGAGACCAACCTCGCCTACCTGCGCGAGATCGTCGCCGACAGCGGCTTCCGCGACGCCACGCCGACGACCGCTTTCCTGGCGACCCTGCCGCACCAGCCCGCCACCATCGATGTGCTGGCGCCGGGCACGCACACCACCGTCCAGGAGTACCCCGGCCGACTGGGCTACTGGGCCGTCGGCGTGCCGCCGTCGGGTCCGATGGATGCCCTCTCCTTCCGCCTCGCCAACCGCGCCATCGGCAATCGCACCGGCGCCACTGGACTCGAGTGCACCGTACAGGGCCCGACGCTGCGCTTCACGCGCGCCACCGTCCTCTGCCTCGCCGGCGCCGCCATGCGCGCCGACCTCGACGGCGTGGCGGTGCCCTACTGGACGCCGGTGACGGCGCCCGCCGGGGCCACCCTACGCCTCGGCACTGTCGACGGCCCCGGCCTGCGCACCTACGTCGCCATCCGCGGCGGCCTCGACGTGCCGCAGTACCTCGGCAGCCGCGCGACCTTCACGCTCGGGCGCTTCGGCGGGCACGCCGGGCGCGTGCTGCGCGTCGGCGACGTGCTGCACGTCGGCGCCGGCGCCGCGGCGGGCGCGAACGCGGCGATCGCCGCCGCGGCGCGGCCGGCGCTGACGAAACAGTGGACGCTGCGCGTGCTCGCCGGTCCGCACGGGGCGCCTGATTTCTTCACCGGCGCGGACATCGCCATGTTGTTCGCCACCGACTGGCAGGTGCACTTCAACAGCAGCCGCACCGGCGTGCGCCTGATCGGGCCGAAGCCGCAGTGGGCGCGCAGCGACGGCGGCGACGCCGGCCTGCACCCGTCCAACATCCACGACAACGCCTACGCCATCGGCACCGTCGACTTCACCGGCGATATGCCGATCATCCTTGGCCCAGACGGTCCCAGCCTCGGCGGCTTCGTCTGCCCCGCGACGGTCGTCCAGGCCGAGTTGTGGAAGCTCGGCCAACTCGCGCCCGGTGATACGGTGCGCTTCGTCGCGGTGAGCGACGAGGAGGCCGCCGCGCTGCTGCACGCACAGGACCTCCTGCTGGAGGGCGCCGCCCCGTCGGCGCCAGGTGGATGGGGCGCTGGCGGCCAAGTGCAACAGGCGCCGACGGGGCGGCGCCCTCCACGCGGCGCGGCCCAGGCCCAACCCAGTGGAGCCGCCGCCGCGCCCGCCGTCACCTACCGCGCCGCCGGCGACCACTACCTGCTCATCGAATACGGTCCCCTCGTCCTCGACCTGACGCTGCGCTTCCGCGTCCACGCCCTCATGCAGTGGCTCGAGCGCGCCGCGATTCCCGGCATCATCGATCTCACCCCCGGCATCCGCTCGCTGCAGGTGCACTTCGACAGCCGCGTCCTGCGTCGCGCCGATCTGCTCGACCAGCTCGCCCGCGCCGAGGACGAGCTGCCGGCCGTCGAGGACATGGAGGTGCCGACGCGCATCGTCCGCCTGCCGTTGTCCTGGGACGACGAGGCGACGCAGGTCGCCATCCACAAGTACATGCAGGGCGTGCGCAAGGACGCGCCCTGGTGCCCGAGCAACATCGAGTTCATCCGTCGCATCAACGGCCTCGACCGCGTCGAGGCGGTGCGCGAGATCGTCTTCGCCGCCAGCTACCTGGTGCTCGGCCTCGGCGACGTCTACCTCGGCGCGCCGGTAGCGACGCCGCTCGACCCGCGCCATCGACTGGTGACGACCAAGTACAATCCGGCCCGCACCTGGACGCCGGAGAACGCCGTCGGCATCGGCGGCGCCTATCTGTGCGTCTACGGGATGGAGGGGCCGGGCGGCTATCAGTTCGTCGGCCGCACCGTGCAGATGTGGAACCGCTACAAGGAGACCGCCGATTTTCTCCCCGGCCAGCCGTGGCTGCTGCGCTTCTTCGACCAGATCCAGTTCTACCCGATCGGCGCCAAGGAGCTGCTGCGCTATCGCGACGACTTCGCCCAGGGCGCGGTGCGCCTGGAGGTGCGCGAGGAGACCTTCCGCCTGCGCGAGTATCAGCGCTTCCTGACCGAACATGCGCGCGAGATCGCCGCCTTCCGCCAGTGCCAGCAGAGCGCCTTCGCCGCCGAACGCGAGCGCTGGGCCGCCCTGCCGGTTCTCGACGACGGTGCCGACGCCCTGGCCGCCGACGATGCGCTCGACGTCCCGCTCGGTTGCGTCGTCGAGGTCGCGCACGTTCCCGGCAGCGTCTGGAAGATCGCCGTCGCGCCGGGTGCGCACGTCGCCGTCGGCGATCCGCTGGTCGTCCTCGAATCGATGAAGATGGAGATCCCCGTCGTTGCCACCACCGCCGGCGTCGTGCACGAGATCGTCTGCGCCGAAGGCCGCTCCCTCGCCGCCGGCGATGCCGTGTGTATCGTCAGAGTCCGGGAATGAAGATTTTCACCACGGAGGCACGGAGATACGCAGAAGTCCCATATCCCTCCGTGTCTCCGTGCCTCCGTGGTTAGGAACAGAGATGACTCTTCACGCCGAGGAATTGGCAAGGGCATACGCGGCGGGAGCGCGGCCCGCCGACGTCGTCGACGAGGTGCTGGCGCGCATCGCGGCGCGCGGCGACGACCACGTCTGGATCCGCGTTCTGACGCGGGCGGAGATCGAGCCGTACCTGCGCGCGCTCGAGGGGCGCAGTCCGGCGACGGCGCCGTTGTATGGCCTGCCGTTCGCGATCAAGGACAACATCGATCTCGCCGGCGTGCCGACCACGGCGGCCTGCCCGGCCTTCGCCTACACGCCGGCGCGGACGGCGACGGCGGTGGCGCGCGCCATCGCCGCCGGGGCGATCCCGATCGGCAAGACCAACCTCGACCAGTTCGCCACCGGCCTCGTCGGCGTGCGCTCGCCGTACGGCACGCCCGTCAACCCGTTCGACCCGACGTCGATCCCCGGCGGCTCGAGCTCCGGCTCGGCGGTCGCCGTCGCCGCCGGTCTGGTCAGCTTCGCCTTCGGCACCGATACCGCCGGGTCAGGGCGCGTGCCGGCGGCGTTGAACAACATCGTCGGCCTGAAGCCGACCTGCGGGCTGGTCAGCAGCAGCGGAGTCGTGCCGGCCTGCCGCTCGCTCGACTGCGTCTCGGTGTTCGCGCTCAGCGTCGACGACGCGGCGCGCGTGCTTGCCGCCGTCGCCGGCTTCGATCCCGCCGATCCCTTCTCGCGCCCTGCCCCGCCGCTGGCGCCGCCGGCGCCGCGGGCGCTGCGCTTCGGCGTGCCGCCGCTGGCGCAGCGCGAATGGTTCGGCAACGCCGCCGCGGCGCCGCTGTTCGCGGCCGCCATCGCGCACCTGGGCGCCGCCGGTGGCGAGGCGGTCGAGGTCGATCTCACGCCGCTGCTCGAGGCCGGCCGCCTGCTGTACGGCGGCCCGTGGGTGGCCGAGCGCTACGCGGCGATTCGCAGCTTCATCGATGCCAGTCCCGAGGCGCTGCACCCAGTGACGCGCGCGGTCATCGCCGGCGGCGCGGCGCCGAGCGCCGCTGATGCGTTCGCGGCGTCGTATCGCCTGCGCGAGCTGAAGCGCGCCCTCGAGCCGATGTGGCAGCGCCTCGACGTGCTGCTGCTGCCGACCTTCGGCGCCAGCCACAGCGTCGCCGCGGTCGAGGCCGATCCGTTGCGCCTCAACGCGCAGCTCGGTCACTACACGAGCTTCGTCAACCTTCTCGACCTCAGCGGCATCGCCGTGCCGGCCGGCTTCCAGCCCGACGGGCGTCCGTGGGGCGTCACGCTGCTGGCGCCGGCCTTCCACGAATCGGTCCTGCTGCCGCTCGCCGCCCGCCTGCACGTGGCGAGCGGCGTGCCGATGGGCGCCAGCGGCGCGCCGCTGCCGGCGCCGGTCGACGCGGCGCCGGTCGACGCGGCGCGTGTCGAGCTGGTCGTCTGCGGCGCACACATGAGCGGCCTACCGCTCAACCACCAGCTCAGCGACCGCGGCGGCCGCCTCGAACGCGTCACGCGCACCGTTGCCGAGTACCGCCTCGTCGCCTTACCCGACGGCCGCCCCGGGCTGGAGCGCATCGTGCGCGGCGCCGCGATCGAGGTCGAGGTGTGGTCGCTGCCCGTCGAGCAGCTCGGCGCCTTCGTCGCCGCCATTCCGCCGCCGCTCGGCATCGGCACGGTTCGGCTCGACGGCGGTGCCAGCGCCAAGGGCTTTCTGTGCGAGTCGATCGCCGCCGCCGCCGCCACCGACATCAGCGCCTACGGCGGCTGGCGTGCCTGGCTGGCGCGCTGAGGCGGCCGCCGCGCCGGGTGCGGCCCGGGCGGGACGACAGGCAGGCCGAGGTGAGAGAGGATCGTGGCGAACGCGGGCGAATTCTGCGATTGCCGCCCGCCCCGCTTCAGGCCGGCACCGGGGGATCCGCGCCCCGCCAGGCGGCGCCCTTGTCGCGCTTGGCCTCTTCGATGGTGCGTAGGCGCGTCACGCCGCGGCGGACGGCGCGCCGCGAGCGGGCCATCTCACCGAGCCGCTTCATGCGCGGCAGGATGGCGGGGTCCGCGGCCGGAAGCCACAGCGCCCGCCGCGCCTCGTCGAAGGTCCTGAACTTCTGCACCGGCATCTCACTCGTCCTCGAGATGGAACTTCGCCCGCAGGTCGGCGGCGTCGGCGCGATCGAGCGGGCGGACGGTGCCCTTCTTCATCCGATAGAGCATGCGCGCCGTAGCGACGCGTGCGCGCACGCCGTCCACCTCGATCCACTCCGATTCAATGTCGTCGAACGCGTACGCCTCGCCGAGCCGCGAGACGACATCGATGTAGAAGTCGTCGGGCGTGCCGTAACGCACCACGGCATACTCCCCCGCCAGATCCTCGGCCCGGATCTCGTCGATCGAATCGTCGGCCCACAGTCGCCGCAGGGCGCGGCGCAGCCGCCCGACGTTCTCCGGCGTGGGACTGACGAACAGGTCGATGTCGTCGGTGAAGCGCAGGATGCCGTGCAGGTTGACCGCCTGTCCCCCGAACAGCACGTACTCCACGCCCTCGGCGTTCAGCGCCCGCAGCACGTCCGCTACCCGCTCGAGTGCTCCCACGCGACGACACTACCACACCGGCCGGCCGGTCTCGACGCGACCACCCCCGGCAGTGAACCTTGGCACGGGTCGTGGAGGGTTCGGGGAATGGGACATCGTTCACAACAACTATCCACCGGAGCGCTTCGAGGACATAGAAGAGTGTCGGTAGGAGTCTTCGGTCCGTTCGCCAACACGACCGGAAACATCGTACCGGGGTTCTCGTCCGCCCACCGCGGATTGGCTGATCGAGGTCACGGAGAGGATGGCGCCGCTGCCGGTTTTCGACTTGATTGCTGAGCGACAATCGCATCGCCCCATCACGGTGGGGAAGGCGGCTTGACGTCAGCCACTTGCTCAAGCAACGACTGCAGAACCGCGTGCGACCACCGGCAGTCCGACGATCCGGAACCGTCCAAGGCTGCAGTCCGGAACAATGACCAAGCACACATCAACATCAGAGGTACGAGACATCCGATGACCAAACGCACACTGGACAAACGAGACATCCCCGGCGCTCTGCTGGCGGGGGCCCGTTGGCTCGCGAACCCGGTTTCGGAGGGCGGCGCCAAGCAGGTCCCCCGCATCAAGCTCCTGGCGGCCGGCCCGGAAATTCTCGCCGACATCGAGCGGATGCGGACCCATCGAACGGGCAAGCGGATCCTCGACGAGCGGCCCGATCTCGGTGCTGCCCTCTCGGACTCCGCCGCGCTGAAGGCGATGCCCGCGGGCAGCCTCGGCCGGACGTTCTTCGAGGCGATGGAGACCCCCGGAGGCGTGCCCGGCTTTCTCCTGGCAGCGTTGATCTACAAAGACGGGTTCTTCGATTCGTTCGAGATGAGCGAGGAGGCGCAGTACTACATCGCACGGTCCAGGTGGCTTCATGACCTGTTCCATCTCGTAACCGGGTACGGCACCGACTTGCCGGGGGAAGGACTCCTCATCTACTTCGCGCTCGGTTACGAGCATCGTATGCCTTACTGGGCGGCATCCCTTGCGCCCCTCGGTATCGGCCCGAAGTTCTTCATCCGACCGAGTGGCGGGCAGCGACACTGGCGAGCGCTGCTGCGGGACGCCCATGCGCGGGGGCTCGCGGCCAACCGGGTCTGCCCGCCCGAATGCGTCCCGTGGGAGGAGTTGCTTCCACGTTCCCTCGACGAGGTCCGCGAGGAGCTCGGCATCGTCCCCTTCCTCGCAGACACGTCGACCTGGCTCGACCACAGCTGGTTCGGGCGGCAGGCGGCGAACGGCTTCGGCAGCTACCCGAAATCAGCGAAGCGCGCACAGCTCTCCCTGGCTGTCGTGAAGGCCGGCGTCGACTATCGGGATCTCTACCGCGCCAGCGACGAGAAAGCGCGCAAGCTCTTTCGCCTCGCCGCAGACGGCGCCTCCGCCGAAGAGATCCGCGCCGCGGCAGCGGCCTGACGCGACGCGGGGGCTGTGAAGAGTTTCTGATTTCGACGTATTCCGGCTGCGTGGTCGTGTCCGCCGCCGAGGCCACCCTGTGGGCGCGGTGGCTCCCCCGTCGGCTCCGAGGCTGGGCAGCCAGTCCGGCCGGCGCGCCGGCTCGGGGTCGGGCGGGACGACCGGCAGGCCGAGGTGGGAGAGGATGGCGGCGAAGTCGAAGGAGCCGTTCTCGCAGGGCGCGATGACGCCCGGTGTCCGGGTCGGCGTCGGCACCGACGTCGGTGTCGCTTGGTCGCCGCCGCAGCCGCCCAGCGCCGCGTTCACGGCGCCGATCAGCTCGGCGATGCTGACGGTACCGTCGCCGCTGGCGGCGGCCTACTCGCACTGATTGGCGGGGGTGCTGCCGAGGGCGATGCTGACCGCGCGCACGATCTCGTTGATGCCGACCGCGCCGTCGCCGTCGCAATCGCCGCCGCATGGCGCGGCGCCGGCGAAGGCAGGGGCGGCGAGGCACAGCAGGGCGAGGAGCAGCGTCTTCATGCGGAAGGTCTCCTGACGGACGAGCGTTCAATCGACGTGAACACTGTACGGCGTCCGGCCGGCGCATCCTGAAGGGTGCCGCTGCGTCGGTTCCCGCTGAATGCCGTCACGGCGCGCCGCAGTCGCCGCTCATCGTCATGGTCATGGGCCGGGGGGGCAGCGCGCCGCGCCGCCCCCCCGCGTGGAGACTACTTGCCGGTCGTCGACGCCTGCGAGTCGGCCTTCGCCTCGCCATCACAGGCGACAGCGGGGGCGGCCGCGAGCGCCAGAGCGAGCGCCAGAGCGGCGAAACAGCGGATGGAAGTACGCATAGGGTGGTTCCTCCTTGTGAAAGACGAGCGTACTCCGATGCCACCCTCTGGCAAGCGCCTCTGCACCGGATCGCCGGCCCGCGGCTAGATCCGCTGCAGCTCGATCGGCAGTCCGTCGAGCGGCTTCGAGATCGGCGCCTGCTGCACCGGCATGGTGTAGTCAGTCGGCACGGACCAGCGATAGCGCAGCAGGAGCTGGTGCATGATCGATTTGATCTGCACGTCGGCGAAGTGCATCCCGAGGCACAGGTGCGGGCCGCCGCCGAAGGGGACCCAGGAATGGGTGTGGCGCTGATCCTCGGCCCGCGCCGGCGCGAAGCGCTCGGGATCGAAGCGGAACGGCTCGTCCCACCACTCGGTCATGTGGTGCGTGTGGATGGGCGAGATCACCACCATGGCGTTGGCCGGGACGCGATAGCCGCCCCACTCGAAGGCCTCGTTGGCGATGCGCGGGATGACCGGCAGGGGCGGATAGCGCCGCATGGTCTCCTTGATCACCCAGGTCAGCGACTCGAGCTTGTCGAGGTCCTCGAAGCCGATCTCCGCCTTGCCGAGGGCGCGGCTCTCCTCGCGCACGCGCTCCTGCCAGGCGGGGTGCTTGGCGAGTTCGTAGGTCATCGAGGTCAGGGTGCTGGTGGTGGTGTCGTGCGCGGCCATCATCAGGAACACCATGTGATCGACGATGTCGGGGTCGGAGAGCGCCGCCCCCTCCTCGCTTCTCGCCCGCACCAGGCGGCTGAACATGTCGGCGCCGTCGCCGGCGCGTCGGGCGGCGAGCAGGCCGCTGAAGTACTTGACCATGAACTCGCGCCCGACCAGGCCGCGGTAGAACTCGAGGCCGGGGATGCGCAGGCGCAGCTTCGACATCGAAGCGGCGACGAGGTCCTCGAAGACGCCGTTCATCTTCTTGGCTTCGGGCCCCAGCTCGACGCCGACGAAGATGCGCGCGGCGATGTCGAGGGTGAGTTCCTTGTACCCTCGGAAAGCCAGGAACGGCCGCGGCGCCGCGCCCCACCCGGCGATCCCCTCGGCGATGAGCGGGTTCATGCGCTCGCCATAGTCGCGCAGGGCCGGGCGGGTGAAGGCCTCGCGCATGATCTTGCGGTGCTGCTTGTGCTCCTCGCCGTCGCGCAGCAGCAGGCCGTTGGGGAAGATGCGGCCCATGATCTGCATCCAGGGACGGCGGGCGGAGAAGATCTTGTCCTTGTCGAGCAGCACGAAGCGATTGGCGTCGGGGCCGAACAGGTTGACGTACTTGATCAACCCGAGGTCGAGCAGCACCACCGATCCGTGCCGCTCGTGCGTGCGGTGCAACCGCGACAGCACGCCGATGCGCTCGCTGCCCCCACCGAGGAGGGCGCGGACCGCCTCCATGCGCGAGGCGCGCGGGAGGTTGGTCGAGACTGGCACCAGCGGGGCGGCGTCGGTATCGAGGTGTACAGACATGACAGAAACACGCCCGAAATTGACGACTCAGTCAATACTCCGACCGCGCATCTTGGAGGGCGCCACCCATCAGGTCCGCTGCCAGTAACCGGGCGAGGCGACGGGGATCTCCTCGTCCGTCTCCTCGACCTTACAGATGCTGAAGCCGCGCGCCCGGTAGTGGGCCAGGGCGTGCGGGTGATCGAGATTGCAGGTGTGCAGCCAGACGCGGCGGGCGCCGTTCGCCCAGGCGCGGCGCACCGCGTCGGTGAGCAGGGCGCCGCCGAGCCCGACGCCGACGAATTCGGGCAGCAGCCCGAAGTAGACGATCTCGGTGACGCCCGCGGCCTGCGCCTCGAGCTCGAAGTAGCCGGCCGGCGCGCCGCCGACATAGGCCACCCAGGTCTCGAGCTGCGGTCGCGACAGGTACGCCAGCCAACGCGCGCGCGGCCAGTCGATGCGCGACAGCCAGTACCAACCGCCGCCGACCGCTCGATAGAGGAAGCGGCTGTACTCGGGACTCGGCCGCTCGACGCGGCGCAGCTCGTAGGGCAGCCGCGGCGCCGCGGCCGGGTGCAGCTGGGCGGCCACCGTCAATTCCAGGTGCGTGGTGACGACGCGCGTGCGCCCGCGGCGGCTGGACTCCATGTCCGGCCGGACATAGCGCGCGCCCGCGCACAGGCCAAAACAGAAAACGTGTGTGCGGCACGCGTCGTCTGACTATAATCCGCCCGCCGCCCGCCGGGCGGACATCGTCGATGCCCCACACGTCCGCCACCTCCCGCGTCACGCCCACGCCCGCGCCGCTGCGCGTCCTCTTCGTCGAGGCGGACCCCGGCGCCGCCGACCTGGCGGCGCGGGCCCTGACCGAAGACGGATGGGACTGCGTCTGGGAGCGGGTCGACGTGGAGGCTGCCTACTGCGCCGCGCTGGACGCCGGCGGCTACGATCTCGTCATCGCCGATCATACGTTGCCGACCTTCGACGCCCAGCACGCCCTGGCGCTGCTGCGCGCTCGCGACCTCGCGCTGCCGTTCGTGCTCGTCTGCGGCGCCCGCGACGCCGAGGCGCTGAGTGAGACCTTGCGGCTCGGCGCCGCCGATCACGTGCTCGAGGGAGGCCTGGAGCGCCTCGCGCCGCTGGTGCGCCAAGCTCTGCGCGAGCGCGACGAGCGTCGCCAACGCGCCAGCACCGAAGCCGCCCCGCCTGGCGCGGATGCCCGCTACCGGGCGTTGATCGAGAATGCGCCGGACGTCGTCATGGCCATCGACGCCGCGGGCAACGTCACCTCGCTCAACCCCGCCTTCAGCAGCCTCCTCGGCTGGCCGCGCGCAGCCTACCTCGGCCGGTCGATGGCGCCGCTTCTGCATCCCGACGACCTTCCCGCCGCCACCAAGGCACTGCGGCAGCTCCGGGCCGGTGCGGCGGTGCACGCACTGGCCCTGCGCGCACGCACCGCCGCCGGCGACTATCGCGTCATCGAGATCTCCGCCGCGCCGCAGGCGGGCAGCGACGGCAGCGCGGCCGAAGTGCTGGCGATCGGCCGCGACGTGACCGCGCGCTGGCGCCCCGCGGCGCGCACCCGCGCACTGCTCGGTGTGGCCAGCGAGCTCAGCGGCGGGTGCGATCTGCCGACAGCCCTGCAGCGGGTCTGCGCGCACCTTGTCGCGGCAGCGCCGTGCGACGTCTGCGTCGTCATCGAGTGCGGCGACGGGGACGGCGGCGGCCGCCTCCTGGCCTCCGCTGGGCTGCCCGCGGGGACCCCGGAAGCCCTGCCGGCGGGCGCGCTGTTCGGCGACGCGCTACGCCGCGGCGAGACGTGCATCATCGGTGGCACGGCCGCGCATCCCGCCGCCGCCGCGCTGCATGCGTTCGGCGTCGCCAGCGCGGTGATCGCGCCGCTGCGCGTGCAGGAGGGCCCCGTCGGCGCCCTCCTGCTCGGCAGCCGTACGGCGGGCACCCTCGATGCCGACCACGCCGAACTGGCCGACGCCGCGGCGCGGCAGATCGCCGTCGCCCTCGCCGCCGCGGAGCGGCAACGCGTCGAGCGCGAAGACGCCCGCCTCGCGACAGCCCTGGCGCGCGCCGGGCAGGAGCTGATCGCCCCGCTCGACCTGCCGCTGCTGCTGGCGCGCCTCTGCCGCGTCACCACCGAGGTGCTGCCGTGCGATGTCAGCTACACCCTGCTGCACCACGAGGAGGACGACACGCTCGTCGCCGCCGCCGGGTACGGCTATTCGGCCGACCACTGGCAGCGGCTGAGCGCGCTGCCGGTGCCGCGCGCCGCGGTGGCGGCGCTGCTCGAACCGATCGCCCGCGACGGCCTCCTGCACGCCTATGAGGATCGCCAGGGACAGATGGTCGGGGTCGAGCTGCGCGCCGCCTACGACGTGCGCGAACTGCTGGCCGTCGCCTTGCGGCGCGGCGATCGTCTGGTCGGCGTTCACGTCGCCGCGCAGCGCCGGCCCGGTGTCGGCTTCGCGCCGCCGCACGAACGCATCGCACGCGGCCTCGCGCACCTGGCTTCGCTGGCGCTGGAGAACGTGCGCCTGATCGACAAGCTCGAGCAGACCAACCGCCTCAAGGCCGATTTCCTCGCCACCATGTCGCACGAGTTGCGCACGCCGCTGAACGTCATCATCGGCTACAACGAGCTGCTGCTCGACGAGGTGTTCGGCGCCCTGGTGCCGGAACAGACGGCGAGCCTCGACCGCGTCGGCACCAGCGCCCGCGAGCTGCTCGAGCTGATCAACGCGACGCTCGACATCAGCCGCCTCGAGGCCGGGCCCGCCGCGCTCAGCCTCAGGGAGATCGACGCGGCGGAGCTGCTGCGCGAGGTCGAGGAGGAGACGCGCCCGCTGCGCGAGAAGCCGGGCGTCATCTCGCGTTGGCTGGTACCCGACGATCTGCCGGCCCTGTACAGCGACGCGGTGAAGCGCAAAGTGCTGCTGAAGAACCTCCTCACCAACGCCTTCAAGTTCACCGACGCGGGCTGCGTGACGGTGGAGGCCTCGGCGGTCGATGGCTGGCTGGCCCTGCGCGTCACCGACACCGGCATCGGCATGAGCGCCGAGACGCAGGCGGTGGTGTTCGAAGCGTTTCGCCAGGGCGACAGCGCGCCGCCGCGCCGCCACGGCGGCGTCGGGCTCGGGCTCTACATCGTCACCCGCCTGCTCGACCTGCTCGGCGGCCGCGTCGAACTGCGCAGCGCGCTCGGCAAGGGCTCGCAGTTCCGCCTCTGGGTGCCGGTCGACGCGCGCCGGCCTAGCGCGTCAGCGGCACCGTGAACCAGAAGATCGAGCCGCTGCCCGGGGTACTCTCGACGCCGATGCGACCGCCCATCTGCTCGACCAACCGTTTGCAGATGGCCAACCCGAGGCCACTGCCGGCATGCGAGCGCATCGTCGCCGCCGCCTGGGCGAAGGGTTGGAAGAGGCGGCGGGTCTCGTCCGCGGCGATGCCGATGCCGGTGTCGACCACCTCGCACTGCAACGTCGCGCCGCGCTGCCGCAGTCGCAGGGTGACGGCGCCGCGCTCGGTGAACTTGACGGCATTGCCGACCAGGTTGCCGAGCACCTGACGCAAGCGGTCGGGGTCGACGAGCAACGTCTCGGGCAGCGTCGCGTCGAGCTCCTCGCGCACCACCAGCCCCTTCGCCGCCGCGGCGCGCTGATGCGGCTCGAGCGCCGTCGTCAGCCACGGCCGCAACGCGATGCGGCGCGGCCGCAGGTCGACGACGCCGGCGTCCATCTTCGAGAAGTCGAGGAGGTCGGCGAGCAGCGCGTTCAGCTCGCCGGCGGAGCGGCGGATGGTCTGCACGAAGTCGCGCTGCTCGGCGGTGACGGCGACGTCGAGGGCCATGTCGGCCATGCCGAAGATGATGTTCACCGGCGTGCGCAGGTCGTGGCTGACACTGGCGACGAAATCGCGCCGCGCCCGGCTCGCCGCCTCGGCCGCCTCCTTGGCCGCCTTGAGCTCGTCGCGCGCGACGAAGAGGTGGAAGCGGTAGCGGTCGGTGAGGACCGCCGAGGCCACCGACAGACCGCCGAGCGACGCCATGCCGCTGAGCAGGATGCCGCCGCTGACCGACGCGTCGACCGTCGTCGCGAGGCCGAGCACCAGTCCACCCCACGCCGCCGTCGCCACCGCCAACTGCGGCCACCCGCCCCACGGGAAGGCGGTGAGAAAGCCGATCACCAGGTAGACGTTGCCGAGCGCCAGCACCTCGGCCTCGCCGCGCGCCAGGATGTGGTACATCGACGTGTTCGCCACCAGCGCGACGCCGAGCAGCGTCGTCACGATCAGGCTGCGCCGCGGCGCCACCGTCGGCGCTCGCGTCAGCGCCACGGCGCAGGCACACCACAGCGCGCCGAGCAGGTAGATGCCGACGTAGAGCGACAGACGCTCCGGCCACAAGCGGATCTCGAAGACGCCGACCGCGGCGTAGGTGGCGAGGAAGGTGAGGACGGCCCAGGGCAGGTGCGTGCGGACCGTCTCCGCCGTGTCGGCCGCGTAGCGCCAGACGAGATCGTCGCCGCGCGGCGCGACGGCTAGCGGCGCCGGCTCCACCGCGGTTCGCGGCAGCGCCGGTGCGCCCGTCCGTGGCATGGTCGTTCCCGCCATCGTTCTCCGGCGGCGAAAGCTACCACGCAACTGGTGTGCCGGACATTGCGAATCGCGCCGTGGCGGCTCGCATGCGCAGTGCGCGCGCGCCGGCCGCGGCGCCGTATCAGGCGCGGCGCGGCGGCGGCGCGCCCCTCAATGCGGCCGGCCCCAATGCGGCCAGTCCATCGATGCTGGTGGCGTTCTTCACCGCCCGGTACTCGACCAACTGCGCGCTGCTCTTGCGCTCTGTCCACGCCGTCAACTGCCGGCGCTCGCCGGTGAAGGTGTACCGCGGCACCGCATAGCCGCACGAATCCATGATGCGGTCGAGGCGCACGCGGATCACCGCGCGCGCCCCCGGCAGGGGCGGGAACTGCGCCGCCAGGGCGGCGAACTCGGCCGTCTCCGCCTCCACCGCCTCGCCGCGCCCGTACAGCCGGACGATCTTCGGCGGCCCCGCGAAGGCGCAGAAGAGCAGTGTGATGCGCCCGTTGTCGCGCAGGTGGGCGATCGTCTCGACGCCGCTGCCGGTGAGATCGAGGTAAGCGACGGTGGTCGGATCGAGGATACGGAAGCTGTCGAGCCCCTTCGGCGACAGGTTCACGTGCCCGTCGCCGCCGGACGGCGCGGTGGCGACGAAGAACAGGTGCTGGGCGCGCAGGAAGGCGGCCAGGTCGTCGCCGATGACATCGTGGGTCTTGGCCATGGCACGTGTCTGCCACGCCACCCGCCGCCACGGAACCGGGGTCACGCGGCGCGCTATGCCAGGGACGCCGCGACGTCCTCCCATCCCGCCGGCTCGTGCCCGAAAATCAGCCGCGCGCCGCCCTCGCGCAGGGCGCGCAGGCGCAGCAGCGAGGCGCGCATGGCGGCTTCGTCGTGGACGATCGACGGCAGGTGCAGATCCTCGAGCGTGCGGCGCAGGTAGCAGGCGTCGGCGGTGAGGATGACGTCGCCGGAGTCGAGCCGCACCCGCAGCGACTGGTGCCCGGGCGTGTGGCCGGGCGTCGGCAGGCAGACGATGCGCCCGTCGCCGAACAGGTCGTGCTCGCCGTAGATCTCGAGCACGTCGTGACCGAGGGCATAATCGGCCGGGTTGTAGTGCTGCGTGGCGATCAGGTCGGGCTCGGCGCCGGCCTGCCATTCGCGGCGCTGCACGACCAGACGGGCGTTGGGAATCTGCGCGTGCCCACCGGTGTGGTCGAAATGCAGGTGCGAGGTGACGAGGTGGGTGACGCGCCCGGCCGCGAAGCCGAGCCCGGCCAGGCGCGCCCCAACCTCCTCGCCGACGGCGAACTCGACGCCGAAGATCTGCGCCGCGACGCCGAGCCGCGCCGCTGGGTCGCGCTGCGTGTCGCGATGCAGGCCGCTGTCGAACAGTACCAGGCCGCGCCGGTGTTCGATCAGAAAACACGGCACCGGAACGCGCAGGCGGCCGTCCGCGCCGGCGAGAAAGCCGCCGAGTGGCCCGTCGAGCCAGCCGCAGGTCAGAGCGTGCAGTCGCATGGGTCACCTCCCCCTGTGCCGCCCTGCATGGGCGGATGTAGACCAACGGACATTACGGTTCGAGCAGCACCTTCATCACACCCGGCGCGGCGGCGAGTGCCGCCAGCGCCGGCGCGAACGGGCCGCAGCGCGAGCCGACGACGGTGATCTCGTGGATCACCAGCGGCGCCAGGTCGACCGGCGCCGCGTGTGCGACGGTGCTCTTCAGCACCAGCGTGCCGCGTGGCCGCGTCGCGGCGACGGCGAGCTGGAAGCCGGCGGCGCTGCCGGTCGCCTCGACGACCAGGTCGGCGGCGGCGCGGTCCCACTCCGCCTCGCGCACCGTCGCGATGCCGCGCCGCGCCAGCACGGCCAGCTTGTCGGGGTGACGCCCCACCGCCAGCACGCGCGCGCCGGCACCGGCCAGCACCTGCGCCGCCAGGAGGCCGAGCTTGGGGTCGCCGAGCACCAGCGCCTCGCTGCCCGGCTCGACGCGCACCTGGGCGAGGATCTCGAAGGCGGCGGCGAGCGGCTCGGTGAAGACGGCGGCGTCGTCGGCGACGCCGTCCGGAACCGCGTGCAGATTGGCGACCGGCGCCGCGACGCGCGCGGCGAAGGCACCGTCGGCGCCCTGGATGCCGAGGACGCGGCGCGTCGGACAGTGGCGGCCGAGACCGCGCTCGCAGGTCGGGCAGCGGCCGCAGGCGAAGTTGATCTCGCCGACGACGCGCCGCCCGCGCCAATCGGCGGGCCCGTCGGCGACGACGCCGACGAACTCGTGCCCGAGGACGCCGCGGAAGCCCATGTAGCCCTTGATGAGCTCGAGGTCGGTGTTGCAGACCCCCGCCAGAGTGACGTCGATCAGCGCCAGGCCGTCGCCGCCGGCCGGCTCCGGCCCGTCGGCGACGCTCAGCGCGGCGCCGTCCCAACGCAGTGCGAGCATGCAGGCCTTCTCGTCCAGCCCCCGCATCGATGCAACCGTGCGGCGCTAGCCGCGCCCGCCACAATCAGGCTAACCGCGCGCATGCTCTCCCTGCTCCTCGCCGCCGCCATCGCCGCGACGCCGCTCGCCGACGCCCTCACCGCCGCCGACAAGGCGCAGGTGGCCATCGTCGCCTACCGCGACGCGCACGGCCTGCCGACCGCCTGGCCGATGACCCCCTACCGCGACGGCGACACGGTCGTGCTCACCTCGACCCTCGCCTTCATGCGTAAGGCCGAGGCGCTGCGCCGCGACGGCCGCATGGCCCTGCTCGCCGGCGGCTGGCTGCTGCAAGGCACGGCGCAGGTCTACGCCGACCTGTCCGGCGACGAGTTCAGCCGCCGCTTTCTCGACCAGGAGCTGCGCAAATACGCGCCGGCGAACGACATCGTCGCCATCCCCGGCCACCGCTGGCTGTTCGACTGGTACTTCGGCCGCGTCTTCATCACCCTCGCGCCGAGCGGCGTCCGCACCGCCGCCGGCAGCGATGCCGCGACCCTCGTCACCCTCGATCCAGACGGCATGCCGGTGATCACACCGATCACGCCGCCGCCGCTCGACGCCGCATCCTTCGCCCCGCGCGCCGCCGATGGCGCGCCGCTGGCCCTCGCCGACGGCCCCGCCAGCGTGCTGCTGCACGCCGAGGACGCCGCGATGCGCGACCTTCGGCAGGTGCACCTGATCGGCGCCGTGCACGCGGGAGTGTTCGCCGTCGAACGACGCCGCGGGTCGTTGGAGCCGAAGCCGCCGCGTGGCTGGTGGGCCGAGCTGCAACAGCAGTGGGAGTTCCGCCGCCTCGGCCGCGAGGGGCGGCGGCGCGTGGAGGGGTGGTAAGTCGCCGAGAGTCCCCCGCCTGGCAGCCCTTACCAACCGGGGTGACTGGGTGTCACGGATCCAGGTTCTCCAGCTCGCCGGAGGCCAGGTCGAGGCGGCGGTAGTAGCAGTTGCGCGGCTCGCCGCGGGCGTTCTTGGTGTGGCAGATGCCGGCGCGGCGCGGGCGGACGACGTAGAGCAGCGAGTTCTGCTCGCAGTTCACGCGCACTTCGATGAGGTCGAAGGTCTCGCCCGAGGTCTTGCCCTTCTCCCACAGTTCGTTGCGCGAGGTGCTCCAGAACACCGCCGTGCGCTGGGCGATGGCGGCGCGCAGCGCCTGCTGGTTGGCGTAGGCGACGAGGATCACCTCGCCGGTGTCGGCGTGCTGCACGGCCACCGGCAGGATGTCCGGGCAGGCGGTGGTGGCCTTGAGCAGCTTGCGGAAGTCCAGGCGCAGGGCGCGCCCCTCTTCGAGGTCGTTCATGATCCGGCCACTGAAACCACAGACGGCGGCGGATGAACACACCTCCCCATTCCCCATCTGTGTTCATCGGCGCCGGGTTGTGGTTCATTCGTCGCGATGGTTTCCGACCGCTCGGCCATGCTGCGCAGCGTGCGCGAGGCCCTGGCGCCGGTGCGCGAGCGGTTCGTCGCGGCGGCGCAGGGGCTCGACCTGCTCGAGCGCGATCTGCTGCCGCGCTCGGCCGGCGCCGACGCCTATCTCGTGGCGGGCATCGTCGGGCCCAACAACGCCGGCAAGTCGGCGCTGTTCAACGCCCTCGCCGGCCGCCTGCTCAGCCCGTCGCTGCCCACCGGCGGCGCGACGCGCCGCCTGGTCGGCGCCGCCTCCCCCGCCCTGCTGGCGCAGTTGCGCGCCGAGCCGACGCTGGCCCGCTTCCGCCTGCGCCCACTGCCGGAGGACGGCGAGGCGCCGCTGCGCGCCGGCGACGACCCGGCCGAGCTGCTGGTCGCCGCCGAGCCGAGCCTGCCGGCGGCGCTGATGCTGATCGACACGCCGGACTTCGACAGCATTCTCGAGGACAACCGCCTGGCGAGCGAGTCGCTCCTCGCCGTCGCCGACCTGGTCATCGCCGTTGTCACCCGCCACTCGTACCAGAACAAGACCGTCGTCCGGTTTCTCGAGCGCTGGTTGCAGCACGGCCGGCCCTGGATGCTGGTGTACAATGAGGCCACCGACGCCGAGGTGGCGCGCCAACATGCCGCCAAGCTCGCCGCCGACGTCGGCACGGCGCCGCTGGCCTCGTTCTGGGCGCCGCACAACCTCGAGGTGCAGCGCGGCGCGGCGCCGCTCGATCCGCTGCCACTGGCGGGCGAGGCCGGCGGCGGCCGCACCCTGCGCGCGCTCCTCTTCGACGTCGAGGCGACGGCGCAGGTGAAGGCGCGCGCCGTCGATGCGGCGCTGGCGCGCCTGCGCGACGCCCTGCGCGAGACCGCCGGCGAGCTGGCGGCCGAGGCGCTGCGCGCCGGCGCGGTGCTGCAGGCGGCCGAGATGCGCGGCGGCGAGGCCGGGGCGCGCATCGCCGCCGCCGCCATGCCGGCGCGGCCGTTCATCGACGCCTTCCGCACCGTCCTCGACCGCCGCAGCAACCCCGTCAGTCGCAGTTGGCGCACCACCCTGCGCCGCCTGCGCCTTGCGTTGGAGAGCCTGCCGCGCGCCTGGCGCGGCGGTGCCGCGGCGCCGGAACAGGCGGCGGCGACGCTGTCGGCGATCGAGCGCGAGGAACTGGCCAAGGTGTGGCCGGCATTCTGGGAGGAATTGGTGCGCGATCTCGGCCGCGAGGCGCGTCACCCGGCGCGCCAGACCGTCACCGCGACGGTGGCGGCGCGGCTCGACGCCGATCTCGCCGACACGCAGCGTCCGGCGGCGTTCGAGCGCGCCATGCAGGGGCTCGGCATGCAGGAGGACGACGTCGCCGAGTTCCAGCGCGCCTGCGAGGACCTGGTCGAGAAGGCGATCGAGGAGCGCGGCTTCGACCTCGACATTCAGGCCGCCGCCGACATCGCGACGCTGGTGCCGATCGCCCTCGCCGCGGCGGTGATCGTCAACACCGGCGGTCTCGGCTCCGACCTCGCCGCCGTCGGCGGCGGTGCCGTCGGCACCTTCTTGTTCGAGAAGTACGCGCACGTCCTCGGCCGCGGCATCATGGCCGACGCGCGCCGCCGCTGGACCGATGTGCGCGGCCGCCAGCTGGCGCACGCGCTGCTCGACGCGGCGCTGCCCACCACCGCGCCGCAGGTGCGCGCCGCCATCGCGGACGACACCGCCCGCGCCCACCGTCTGCAGGAGCTGCGCGCCGCCCTATGACCACCGAGCTCAAGCCGATTCTCGACCGCCTGCGCCGCCGCCTGCACGAGCGCCTCGCCGTCGTCGCGCCGCTGCGCGCGCTGGCCGAACGCCGCGAGGAGCTCGACGCCCTGCTCGCCGACCTCGACCGGCAGATCGCGCGCGTGCAGCGCGCCGCGGTGATCACGCTGGTCGGCGCCACCGGCGCCGGCAAGTCGACGCTGCTCAACGCCCTGGCCGGGCGGCGCATCGCCCAGGAGGGCCTCGACCGGCCGACGACGCGCCGGCCGGTGGTCTACGCGCCGCTCGACGCCGACGTCAGCGAGCTGGTCGGCGAGGCGGTCGCCCAACCCGGCGGTCGCGACAGCGAGGGCGGCGCGGTGGTCGAGCGCTACGACGCCGCCAGCGGACCGTGGACGGCTCAGGTGCTGGTCGACGCGCCGGACATGAACAGCATCGACGAGCAGCACCGCGCGACGGTGACGGCGCTGGCCGAGCGCAGCGACGTGCTGGTGATCGTGCTGCACCATCAGTCGGTGCTGGAGGAGGCGTCGGTGTCGTTCGTCGACGCCTTCGCCGGCCGCCGCCAGTTGCTCTTCGTGCTCAATCGCAGCGACGAGCTGACGCCCGAGGCGCGCGACGCCCTGTTGGCGCAGGTGCGCCAGCTCGCCGCGACGCGCTGGCAGGCGCCCGACGCGCCGGTCCTCGCCACCAGCGCGCGCGCGGCGCAGACGCAGCCGCGCGCCGAAGGCTGGGCCGAGCTCTGTCAGGCCCTGCAGGCGCTGGTGCGCGACAGCGCCCTGAGCGGCGTGCGCCGTCTCAACGCGCTCGGCACCGCGGCGCAACTGGCGGCGCTGTTCGGCGCCGTGCGCGAGGAGGTCGGCGGCGATCTCGCGGCCCTGCCCGGCGACGCGGCGAGCGGCCTCGACCACCTCGGCGAGCGCTGCGCGGCGGATGTCGCCGCGCGCCTGGCGCTGCGCCGCGCCGATGTCTGCGAGCAGCTGTGGAGCGAGACGGCGCGGCGTTGGGACGGGCCGGGCGGTTGGGCGCTGCGCGGCGGCGGCCTCGCCTCGCTCGGCCTCGGCGCCGGCGCGGCGCTGGCGACGCGCAATCCGATCCTCGCCGTCGGGACGGCCGCCGGCGCCCTGGCCGCCGATCAGGTGCAGCGCGTGCTGCGCGAGCAGCGCGTCGGCGACGCGGCGGCGCTGCTGCCGCCGCCGTCGGAGTTCGCCGCCTGGTTCGCCGCGGCGCTGTCGCCGGCGCGCGTGCGCGCCGCGCGCCTCACCGGCGCCGCCGACGGACTCGGCCTGCCCGGCCCCGACGCGGCGCGCGCCGCCGCCGGCAGCGCCGTCGAGGATGCCTGGGCGCGCCTGGTCGGCCACGATCTCCCCGCCGCCGCCGAGCGCGGCGCGCTGCGCTACGTCGGCTGGCTGCTCGACCTGCCGGTCTACGCGTTGGTCGTCTGGGTGGTGTGGCAGGTGGCGCACGGCTGCATCGCCGGCATGTACGCCGGCGTCGATTTCCTGCTCAACGCCGCCCTGCTGCTCGCCGCCTGGCTGTTCGCCGTGCGCCTGGTCGTGCGCCGCGGCCTCGCCTGGCGCGCCCGCCGCCTGCTCGCCGGCGTCATCCTGCGCGCCCGCCAGGCGCTCGGCGCCCAGGCCGACACCGCCCGCGAGTCGGTGCGCGAGGCGGCCGCGACGCAACAGGCGACCCTCACCGCCCTCGCCGCCCTCGACAGCGAGTGGCGCGCGGCGTTGTGAGGC
>JANNRA010000040.1:0-19465 GCA_031401035.1 bacterium
TGGGGTTGTCGGTGTCTTTGCCGCGGCCCCGGCTCTGGGGGACGGCGGGGGCTTGGGGGGCTGGGTCGCCCGCCCGCGGGGGTGGGGGGGCGGCTCGGGCGCCCCCCCCCCCCCCCCCGGCGGGGCGGGGGGGCCGCCCTCCAGGAGCCTGCCCGATCCACGGTGGCGCACCAGCTGGACGCGGAGGCTCGGGCACCGCCGTCGTCGGCAGCGACACCACATGATCCGATCCCGACGGCGCCGCCCTAGCTGTGGGCTGACGATGCGCTCACGGTGTCCATGATCTCGGGGTCCAGCCCCGGTCGGACTCTCACGAACCTTAAAACACAACGGCCCGGGGGATTGCTCCTCCGGGCCGTTGCGTCAGGTGAGATCAGGATCGATCAGGGCAGTGGGATCGAGATGCGATCGCCCTGCGCGCGCGAACCCTGGAACTGCACGTTGGCGGCCGTCGTCTTGATGAACGGATTGCTGCACGTGCCCCCCGGACCGCAGTCGGCATCGGTGGCACACAGCTGAGTCAGGACCTGGGGCTTCGGATCTTCGCCCTGGGTGCCAATATCGGAACAGTTCCCTGCTCCCCAGTTCTCGCCGACCAGCGCGAGGATGCTGCGGGCATCGTAGCCGTCGACGTCGGGTCCCGCGACCGAGCGCAGGCGCGACATGCCGGTCAGCGTTCCCTGGACCCCGGCGCTGAAGATCGAGAAGAGATTCCCCTCCTCACCCGGGCGGGTATCGATGTCCGACAGTTGCGTCTCCTTGTAGCAGTCGACCCGCGTCGAGGTGGAGAAGCGCTGCTCGAACTCGTTGTAGACCAGGAACTGGATCGTCGCGCCCGGGGCGTTGCCGGTCTGCAACAGGTAGTCACGCTCGCAGGGGACAATGGTCAGGTCGGTGGTCACCGGGCTGGCCAGGCTGTCGTCGTGCGTGACGACGTTGGCGCCGTCGAAGAAATGATTGACCGTCAGCACGTTCGGGCAGCCGACGAAGCGGGCCGGATCGACCGCCTCACTGAAGACGCCGTACTCGGCCTCGGGCCCACCGACGTTCAGCACGTTCGGGTTGCCGTCCTGCCGGCCCTCGATCGCCTTAATGCCGATCGCATTGTACTTGCTGGCATCGACGTTATTCACGACCGTCGTGACGATGGTCGCCTCGCCCTTGAGGTCATTGCGCTCGGACGGCAGCTCCGTGGTCACGTCGACCTGGATGCAGAGCAGCTCGCCGGTGAAGGGAACCTCGAGGACCGGCGGAATGTTGCCCTCGTTGAACTGCGGCGGCGTGCCCTGGCCAGGCGTCGTGGCCAGCGGCAGCACCGAGAGGCCGTCATTGATCGACCACGAAATCGGCTGGCGCTTGGTCAGCGTCAGGCGGAAGTCGGTCTCCTGCCAGCCCGGCACACACAGACCACCGGCCGGGCAGACGTCACGGAAGTTGCCGTCCGTGCAGATCGTCGCCGGCGCGTTCGAGCAGTGGCTGTTGGTGTTGGTGTAGAAGCAGTGCACCTTGGTCAGAAACTCCGAGGTGTTGGTCAGCTGAATCAGCGTGTCGACGCCGGCGTCCTTGACCAGTTGGCACTCGGACGTCGACGCGCAGTCAAGGCCGGTCAGCGAGCAGGCGCCCGCGACGCAGGTGTCGAGATCGACCTTCAGCTTCGGATACAGCACGATCGCCGTCGACTCGTTGGTCGTCACACCAGTCGGGTCGATCGTGCGCGCATCGGCCGCACCAACGGTCAGCAGGACCGTGAACCCTGCGAGCGCCCCCCTCCAGAACCCCATCTTCGTGCTCATCGTTAGTCTCCTTTCCTCACCCGTGGAGAACACCGTTGCTCGCCGATCCCGCTCAGAAGCTCTGCGGGATGGTGATGGTGTCCACCACCGGCCCGCCCGGCAGATCTACGGTCGCGTCGTAACGGTTACCGTTCTGCTGCAGATTCCAGGCAGCGCGTCCGGCCACCCCGTTGTCGTTGTAGTGGATTTCCTCGGCGATGCCGATGACGCCGCCGTCGAGATCGACCGGGCTGATGCGCGTGAAGGCCGCGCCGCTGCCGAGGACGCCAATCGCGAAGACGCTGTTCTTGTCGCAGAAGCCCTCGTCTATATCGAGGCACTGCTCGTCCTTGGTGCACGAGGAGCCGTTGCCGCTGCAGGCGCCCGTCGGGGCGTCGATATCAGCGAGGCGCGTCGTCTCGTAGCACTCGACCGTGGTGCTGGCCGAAAAGACGTTCTCGAATTCGTTGACGATGGCGAACTGGACCGTGACCTCGGAGGGAACCTGATTCTCGAAGTCCTGCGAGCAGGGCACCAGGGTCAGGTAGGTGCGGATCGGGCACTCGCCGTCCGTGCATGCATCCGGGTTCAGGCCCTGAATGATCGAGGGTTGCCCGTCGACGAAGTGATTCAGGTACAACTGATTCGCGCAGGCATTGTACTCGCCGTCGTTGATCGGCGTGTTGTTGAGCAGGAGCTGGTTGGTAGGTTCATCGCCGGCAAGGTCCGGATTGGCGAGGATGGCGACCGCGTTGTACTTGCTGACGTCGCCGTCACCGGCGCGGATCACGCCCTCACCCTTGAGGTTATTGCCGCCGAACGGCGTCCCCGAGGCGTCGATCTGGACGCACTTCAGCTCGCCCTGGAAGCCCGGCGGAACCGGCGGAATGGCGCCCGGATCGATACCGGAGCCGTCCTGGCCGGAGGGAATGTTGTCGGACGGGTTGACCGGACGGCCCTGGCTGGCGACCCAGTGCGTGGGCTGCTGCTTGGTCAGCCAGATCGTGAAGTCGGTGACCTGCCAGAGCGGGTTGCCGAAGGCGTCAGGTGCGCCGTTCACATAGAAACAGTGCGCGTGCACCATGTTGTTGCTGGTGTTCGAGATGGCGATGATGGTGTCGCGTCCGTCCAGGCCGGAATCGACGACAGTGTTGCCGTCGTACACGACCTTCGGGAACACCAGCACCGATCCGCTGACGTCGGTCGAAACCTCCGCCTGCGTCACCGAGGCCAACGCCAAGACGCTCACCAGCCCCCACACACAGCGCATCCCCAGTGCCTTGCTCATCACCCGTCTCCTTTCGCGGCCGGGGAGTCTGGTTGCTCCCGTAAACCGCCAATCAACCGTGTTCGACTATGGTACGTGCCGTCAATCGCGCAAACAGACAACCCAGCTCTTAGCTAGGCTGGAAGAAAGCTGCCTCCTGTTACGCGAACACCCTTTTGTTGTCAAGCGGAAAAGGGGGGTGCTTGTTGCAAATGGGAGGGCGTCCGACGAGATCGGCTTTTGGTGGAGCGAGGGGCCGCGGCGGAGTGCGCTTCCTTGACCCCCGTCGGGAGGGTCTGGTAATTCGACCCATCTGTTTTCTCGGTCTATCCGCTTCGCGAGCCGAATAAACCGGACGCGTCGCAGTCAGTGCCCCAGCGGAGGTTCGTTAAATGATGGTGCGTGCAGGTGTCGTGGTTGGAATTGGGATGCTGGCCTTCGGGCTGGCCGGATGTTCGATGTTCGACGGCGGGACATCGACGGCGGGGAAGAAGCAGGCGGCCGCGGTGGTGAATGCTGCGGCGCCCATGACCTACGTGGCCGCCGACAACGGGCTGCCGTCGGGTCGTATATGGAAGTCGCAGATGGCCCTCGGCGACGTCAATGCCGACGGATTCGACGACATCGGGGTCATCTCGCGTCTGGCCGACGGCCCGTGGATCTTCGTCGGGGACGGCAAGGGCAACTGGCGCGAGTTCGCCAACGGCCTGCCGCGTGAGCCCTTCTGCGGCGGCGGCATGGATTTCATGGACGTGAACAAGGACGGCATCATGGATGCCGCCATCGCCGACCACTGCAAGGGCGTCTTCGTCTTTCTCGGCGACGGCCAGGGCAACTGGCGCACGGCCTCGTCGGGACTGCCGACGATCGGCTCCGAGGACGTCACCCTGGGCGACTTCAACAATGATGGCTGCACCGACCTGGCATCCGTGGCCGCGGCCGAGGAGGGCGTGCGCGCCTTCCTCGGCAACTGCAAGGGCGTCTGGAAGGAGAGCTCCAAGGGCCTGGCGCTGACCGAGTGGGGTAACGCGATCGAACTGCGCGACGTCAATGCCGACGGCAATCTGGACATCGCGGCCGCCTACTCGGGCGGTCCGCGCGTCTGGCATGGCGACGGCAAGGGCAACTGGACCGAGGCCTCGCAGGGACTGCCGGCTCCAGAAATCCACGGGCTCTACTGGGGGCTGTCGGTCGGCGACGTCAACGGCGACGGCAAGCTCGATCTCGCCTCGGGATCGCAGATGCCGCCGCTGCCCGAGGGCTGCGGCGCGCCGGGCGCCCCGGTGTGCGCCGGCGGCGGCGTCGAGGTCTTCCTGCAGCGGGCCGACGGCTCGTGGGAGTTCGCCAATCAGGGCCTGCTGCCGATGAACGCGCTCGGCGTGTCGATCGGCGACCTCACCAAGGACGGCAAGGCCGATGTGGTCGTCGTCGGCAAGCGCGCCCTGGACGAGATCGGCGGCGTCTACGGTGTCTTCGTCTACATGGGCGATGGCACCGGCAAGTGGACGCCGGTGGCGCCGACCGGCCTGCCGCAGAACGGCAAGGAGCGCAGCTGGGGCGTCGGCACCGGCGACATCGACAACGACGGCATGCTCGACATCGCGGTCGCATTCGGAGACGTCGTCTCGCCGTCCTGGCGATCGGGCAAGAAGGACGCGCCGGCCGACGGCGCCGCCAAGGCGCCCGCCCAGCGCGGCAAGTTCGGCTCGATCGGCGTCTGGCGCGGTCAACCGCAGTAAGCGCCGCGTGACTCCCGCGGACCGCGCGCCCGGCGCGCGCGGTCCGCGCCCGCGCCGCCCCGGGGCCGCGTTGATTCCCGCTCGGACGGCGACCATGATGCCGCCGTGACGCGGCTGCTCGGCTATCTGCGACGCTACCGGTCGCGCTACGCGCTCGGCGGCGCCTCACTGCTCCTCACCGCCTCGCTGGCGATGGCGGTGCCGTACCTGCTCAAGACCGCCATCGACGCGATCCAGCGCGGCGAGCCATACACGGTCGCCGCGCGCCTGGCGGCGGTCATCGTCGCCGTCGCGCTGGTCCAGGGCGTCGTCCGCACGGTCTCTCGTGCGGTGATCTTCAACGTCGGTCGCGACGTCGAACGCGACCTGCGCGGCGACCTCTTCGCCCGCCTGCAGGCGCTGCCGGTGTCCTACTATCAGGTCCAGCAGACCGGCGACCTCATGTCACGCCTGATCAACGACGTCACCGCCATCCGCATGCTGCTCGGCGTCGGCGTCCTCAATCTGGTCAACACGCCGATCTACTACGCCTTCGGCGTCACCCTCATGCTGACGCTCGATGCGCGGCTGACGCTGTTGTCGCTGCTGCCGTTCCCCATCCTCCTCTTTGCGGTGAAGCGCGTCAGCCGCCGCCTCATGGAGCAGACGCTGCGCGTCCAGGAAGGCCTGGCAACCCTGAGCAGCGCGGTGCAGGAGAACATCAGCGGCATGCACGTCGTCAAAGCGTACGACGCCGAGACCGTCGCCGCCGAGCGCTTCGCCGGCCTCAACGAGGCGTTCAGCCGCCAGAGCGTCGAATTGGCGAAGGTGCGCGGACGCCTGATGCCGTTGATGAAGCTCGCCTCGGGCGTCGGCACCCTGGTCGTGCTGTGGTACGGCGGCTTGCGGGTGATCAGCGGCGCCATGAGCATCGGCGACCTGGTCGCGTTCATCGGCTACCTCAACCTGCTGGCGTGGCCGACCATGGCCCTCGGCTGGATGCTGTCGATCGTGCAGCGCGGCCGCGCCGCGTTGCAGCGCCTCGAACACATCTTCGCTGCGGCGCCGGCGATCGCCGACGCGCCGGACGCAACGCCGCTGCCGGCGGTGCGCGGTAGCGTCGAGTTCCGCGACGTCTGCTTCGCCTATCCCAGTCGCGACAACGGCCACGCGGTGCTCTCGGGGGTGTCGTTCACCCTCGCGCCGGGGCAGAAGCTGGGCATCGTCGGCCGCACCGGCGCCGGCAAGAGCGCCCTCGTCGGTCTGCTGCCGCGTCTGTTCGACGTCAGCGACGGCGCCGTCCTGCTCGACGGCCGCGACGTGCGGACGCTGCCGCTGGCGCAGTTGCGCCGCGCCATCGGCGTCGTGCCGCAGGATCCGTTCCTGTTCTCGCGGCGCATCCGCGACAACATCGCCTTCGCGCTCGACGCACCCGACGAGGCGACGGTGCGGCGCGCCGCCGAGGTGGCGGGCGTTGCCGCCGACATCGAGGCCTTTCCGCATGGCTACGACACGGTCGTCGGCGAACGCGGCCTGACCCTGTCGGGCGGCCAGAAGCAGCGTCTCACCCTGGCCCGCGCTATCGCTGCCGCGCCGCGCGTGCTGGTGCTCGACGACGCGCTGTCGAGCGTCGACACGCGTACCGAACACACCATCCTGCGCGGACTGCGCGAGGTGATGGCCGGATGCACGAGCATCGTCATCGCGCACCGCGTGTCAACGGTGATGGACGCCGACCGCATCGCGGTGATCGACGAGGGCCGCATCGTCGAACTCGGCGACCACGCCGCGCTGCTGGCGGGCGACGGCCTGTACGCCGAGCTGTATCGACAGCAGCAGCTCGAAGACGAGCTCGAGGCGCTGTGAGCGCCTCCGCCGGCACTGCCGACCTCAATCAGGAGGCGGACCTCGGCAAGGCCTACGACGCGCGGGTATTGCGCCGTCTGTGGACCTACATCCACCCGCATCGCGCCTGGTTCTGGGGCGCGATGATGTGCCTGCCGGTCACCTCGGCGTGCTCGCTGGCGCAGCCGTACCTGCTCAAGGTCGCCATCGACCAGTATATGGCGCAGGCCGATCGCGTCGGCCTGCTGCGCGTCGGCGTCCTGTACGGCCTGGCGATGGTGGCGGAGTTCGCCCTCCTCTACCTGCAGTACTACCTGATGATGGTGGTGGCGCAGCGTAGCCTGGCGGCGCTGCGCCTCGACCTCGTCGCGCACGTGCAGACGCTGCCGGCGCGCTTCTTCGATCACAATCCGGTCGGCCGCCTGGTCACGCGGCTGACCACCGACGTCGACGTCATCAACGAGATGTTCGCGGCCGGCGGGCTGACCATTCTGATGGATGTCGCGACGCTACTCGGCATCATCGGCATCATGCTGGCCCTGGAATGGCATCTGGCGCTGGTGACCCTGGCGGTCGTCCCGGCGGTGGCCCTGGCGATCAATTTCTTCCGCGTCAAGGCGCGGCAGAACTACCGCGCCATCCGCGACCGGCTGGCGCGCCTCAACGCCTATCTGCAGGAAGCCCTGGCCGGTATGACGGTGATCCAGCTTTTCGCCCGTGAGCAGGCCAGCCAAGCGCGCTTCGACCATCTCAACGCCGAGTTTCGCGACGCCAACCACAGCGCCAACCTCTACGAGGCAGCACTGTTCTCGATCATCGAGGCGATCAGCTCGATCGCCGTGGCGCTGATCGTCTGGTACGGCGGCGCCGGTATCATCGCCGGCACCTTCGCCTTCGGAACGCTGGTGGCGTTCATCGAGTACATGCAGCGCTTCTTCGTGCCGATCCGCGATTTCTCGACCAAGTACGCCGTCATGCAGTCGGCCATGTCGTCGGCCGAGCGCATCTTCGAGCTCCTCGACCAACCAGCGCCGATCGCCAGCCCGGCGGTGCCGCGCCGCCCCCTGGCGGCGCGCGGCGCCATCGAATTCGAGCACGTGTGGTTCGCGTACACGGAGCAGAACTGGGTGCTGCGCGACGTCTCGTTCCACATCGCCCCGGGCGAGCAGGTCGCCGTCGTCGGTCCGACCGGCTCTGGCAAGACGACGATCATGAAGCTGCTCAATCGCACCTACGATGCCGGCCGCGGCCGTATCCTGGTCGACGGAGTCGACGTCCGCGACTGGGACCTCGCGGCGCTGCGCCGTCACGTCGGCGTGGTGCTGCAGGACGTCTTCCTGTTCACCGGCACCGTGGCGAGCAACATCACGCTCGAGCGCCCGGCCGTCAGCCAGGCGGCGGCGATCGCGGCGGCGCAGACCGTGCACGCCGATGCGTTCATCCGCCGGCTGCCGCGCGGCTACGACGAACCGCTGCGCGAGCGCGGCAACAATCTCTCCGTCGGCCAGCGGCAGCTGCTCTCGTTCGCCCGCGCCCTGGCCTATGCGCCGACCATCCTGGTACTCGACGAGGCGACCTCGAGCGTCGACACCGAGACCGAGGTGCTGATTCAGGACGCGCTGCAGCACCTCATGCGCGGCCGCACCTCGCTGGTCATCGCACACCGCCTGTCGACCATCGAGCACGCCGACCGCATCCTCGTCCTGCATCTCGGCGAGCTGCGCGAGACGGGCTCGCACGCCGAACTGCTGCAGAGCCGCGGCCTCTACTACCGCCTCTACCAGTTGCAGTACGCCGCCACCGGCGGCCGCGCCCCGGCGGCGCCGTCCGCCGCCGCCACATGAGGCGGGCGCCGCGCGCCGCGGCACTCGTCCTGGCGGCCTGCGTACTCTCCGGCTGCGCCAGCGGCTACGTCCTGCGCGCCGCCTACGAGGAGGCGCGCCTGCTGTGGCGCCGCGAGCCGATCGCGGCCCTGCTGCGGCGCGACGACCTCGACCCGGCCCTGCGCGCCAAGCTCGAGTTGACCCTGGCGGCACGCCAGTTCGCCGCCGATGACCTCGGCCTGCGCGTCGGCGGCAGCTACGCCTCGCTGGCCACCGTAGACACGGGCCAGATCGTCCACGTCGTCAGCGCCGCGCCGCGCGACCGACTCGAACCGTACACCTGGTGGTTCCCGATCGTCGGGCGCGTTCCCTACCGCGCCTACTTCGCGCGCCGCGATGCGGACGGGCTCGCCGACGCACTGCAGGGTGAGGGCTACGACACCGACGTGCGGCCGGCAGTGGCCTTCAGCACCCTCGGCTGGTTCGACGATCCCCTGCTCTCGAGCATGCTGCGCAGCGATGACGAACGCCTGGTCGAGACGGTGCTGCATGAGCTGACGCACGCCACCGTTTACGTGCCGGGCGAATCGGCGTTCAACGAGTCGCTGGCGACATTCGTCGGCCACCGCGGCTCCGAGCGCTTCTTCGCCGCGCGCGGCGACGCGACGCGCGCCAACCGCGCCGCGGCGCGCTGGGCCGATGCGTTGACCTTCTCGACCTTTCTCGCCGGCGCCGTCGACCGCTTGCGCGCCGCCTATGCCGTCGGCATCGACGAGGCGGATCGGCAGGCGCTGTTCGCGACCCTGCAGCACGACGCCGCCCAGCAGCAATGGCTGACCGACGAGCACGCCGGCTTCTGGCGTCTGCCGCTCAACAACGCCGTCCTGCTGCAGGCGGGACTGTATGCCTCCGGGCTGGCGCGCTTCGCGGCGGTCGAGGTCTGTGACGGCGACCTGCGCCGCACCGTCGCCGCCATTGCCGCCGCGGTGGCGTCTGCGCCCGACCCATTCGCGGTCCTCGCCGAACTGTGTCCGTCGTCCGCGTCACCTGTGGCAGCTGACTCGACCGTGGGGATCCCCGCGCCCTGACGCTTGGGGGAGTCGTCATGAAGCCCGAGGCTTCGCCCCGAAGGGTGAGCATCGCGCCACTGGAGGGCGCCGCGCCGTCGGCGCCTGTTGGAGGCGAAGCGCTCGGCTCCATTCAACCGGCGCCGACGGGGCGGCGCCCTCCATGCACGACCATACCCAGCGCCGTCTCCCCGCAGGATCAGGGTGAGGCAGTCCGCTCATGCCCCCGTCGCGCAGGTGCGACCAATCCGGCTGTTACAGGCCACTAATACGCCTCGAAGCCGCGGCCAGTAGCCGCGCCGAGGCCGGCGAGCGTGAACTGAGCCTGCACCTGGATCTCGTTCGGATTGCGGGTATCGCTGAAGCCGAGGCTCAACGCCCAGCAGTCGCAGGCCGACAGCAGCCGCAGGCCGGCATAGTTCTCCAGGAAGCTGCCCTCATTAATGTCGTAGCGCATCGCGTAGAGCACGGCGATGCGCTCGGTGAGCGGCACCGACACGGACGAATCGAGCAACTGCAGGATACTGTCGGTGATGAAGCGATACTCGACGTTGAACGTCGCGCGCGTCAGCAGCCGCGGCCGCGCGCCGGGGTCGAGTTCCGCCAGCGGCTCTTTGAGGCGCACGCCCACTGTCGCGGAGGAGAGGTTGTTCTCACTCGGATCGTAGGTCGCGAAGACGCGCACGGCGGTGATCGGGCTGGGGTTGACGCGCAGCGAGAAGTCGATGTCCGAGAAATGGTCGCCCTGCGCCGCGTCGCACGGATTGGTCGGATCGCCCGGCGTACAGGGGATGGCGGAATCGTCGTCGACCATCTGCGTGGGTGGAATATCGCGCAGAAAGTCGTAGCTCTGCGCGATCGACAGGCGCGTCAGCTCGAAGGCGTGCCCGGCGGTCCCCGCCGCGGCGTCGGCGCTACGGCCGAGCAGACGCGTGGCGACCCCGTAGGTGAAGAGGCTGCGCTTGTTGATGCGGACGATGCCGTCGAACACCGGCAGGTCGTCCTGATTGACCGGCGGGATGTAGAGGTACTCGAGCTGCGGTTCGACGACGTGTTTCAACTTGTCGAGACCGAAGTACGGAAAGTTGAAGACGCGCCCGAACTGCGTCCCGAGGTCGCCGCGCAGCTCGACGATCTCGCGGTTGCTGGTCGAGGGCAGGTCGATGAAGGGCCCGTCGACCAGATTGGCGCCGGTGAACCCCCCCGCCATCTCGTTCTCCGTCAGCCCGTATGCCGTTTCACGAAACGCCGCGCGCACCGATCCGAAGACCGTGCGGCCGAGCGGCAGGCGCAGTTGTGCGGACGGCTTGATGTCGCCGCGGAAGCCGGCGAGTCCGAGCGAACGCTGGAAGTTGGTCACCGACCCGGTCAGGTCGCCCATCAGTCCGAGGCCGAGCTGTTTCTGGCTGACGAAGCGCGCTTCCGGCAGCCGTTGGATGACCAGCGATTCGTCTTCGGTCAATTCCCCGTCGGGGAGCACGACCGTCGGCCCGACGAGGTCCTGGTAGAAGACCGCCTCGCCGATCAGCATGGCCCGGTCCCAGCGCTGCAGGACGCCGAGCTGCGAGGTGGTGAACGGCCTGGTGCGCTGCGCGACTTCCTGCTGCACGTCGACCGCGAAGGTGTTCATCTCGCGCAGGAACTGGTCGTCGCCGACGACCAGCGCGTCGAGATAGCCCTCCAGGCCCGGCAGCGCATCGAACCGTTGCACGTGATTGCCGCGCACCGCCCAGCGGTTGTTGGGCGTGTCCGGGTCGGCGCCGGGGGCCACGGTGACATCGTCATTCTGGCGAAAGTCGTTGAAGTAGGCGACTTCGAGTTCACCCTGCGTATTGCGGTTGTAGGCATAGCGATATTCGCCGATCAGCCCGACGCGCAGCGAGGTCTCGAGATCGAAGCTCAGCGTCGCATCCTGTGTCTTGTCGATCGCCCAGTAGAACGGCTGCAGGAGCTGGAAGCCGCGCCGGTTCGAGATGCCGACGCGCGGAATGAGCAGCCCGGACTGGCGGTCGCGAAAGACCGGAAAGGCGGCCTTGGGCAGCCACAACACCGGCACGTCGAGAATCTCGAACGTGCCACCATCGAGGGTGGCGTAGCCGTCGAGCGCGACGTCGAGGGTATCGCCGGCGATGCTCCAGTCCGGCGCCCCCTCTGCACAGATGCAGGTGGTGAAGCGCCCGGCCTCGATGCGATAGCGCTGCCCGAGGCCCTTCTCGATGCGTTTGCCGCTCAGCGAGTAGCCCATCGTGTCCGAAGTGATCTGCGCGTCCTGCAGCTCGCCGGTCTCGCTCTCGAGGTTGAGGAAAATCGCGCTGGCACGTACTTCGCTCTCCGGGGTGAGCAGGACCGCGTCGCCAAGCGCCCGGGCCTCGCTGCTGCGCCGGTTGACCTCGACGGTGTCGGCGCTGAGGGTCATCTCGCCACGGCGGATGAGCACGTCGCCGCTGGCCGAGAGGATGTCGCCCTTCTGGTCGTAATTGACCGTCTCGGCATCGACCGCGATCTCGTCGTCCGTTGCGGCCGCTGTCGGCGTCGCCGGCGGCGCGGTCGGCGACGCGGTCGAAAGCGCGGTCGGCGGCGCCGACTGAGCGGGCGCCGGCGACGGCGCGACCAGGCTGGCGCCGAGCAGCGCGCCGCAGGCAAGACGTGCGACGGCACGCCAGCCGCATTCCCTCACGGCGACACGGCTCCAGGCGCCGCGGCATCGCTGCCGCTGCGCGCCAGCCCGCGCTCGCGAAGCGCGCCGATCAGGAACAGCGATCCCGCCGCGACAATCGCGCCGTCGCGTCCGGCTCGCTCTCGCACGACGCGCCAGGCGCGCGCCAGCTCGGGTTCGACAGTAGCCGGGCAGATGGCGGCGAATGCCGCCGCGATCGGCCCGGCGGCGGCGCCGCGCGGCGGCAAAACCTCGGTGACGACCACCGACCGACAGCGCGGTGCGAGCACGTCGACCATCGGCTGCCACGCCTTGTCGCGCATGACGGCGAACAGCAGATGGACCGGCCGCTCGCCCACCAACCGCGGCAACGCCGCCGCCAACGCCGCGGCACCGTCGGCATTGTGGGCGCCGTCCAGCAGCACCAGCGGCGCCTCGCCGACGACCTCCAGACGCCCCGGCCACTGCACCCGGGCCAGACCGCTCCGCACCGCGTCCTCAGCCACCGGCAGATGCGCCCGCGCCGCCGCCAGCACTGCCAGGGCCGTGCCGGCATTGTCGAGCTGGTGGGCGCCCGGCAGGCCAACGCGCAGGCCGCGCATCGTCCAGCCGAGGCCGTCGAAGTCGAGACGGTCAGTGCCGCCGACGCGATAGTCGCGCCCCGCCGCGAGCACCGGTGCGGCCTGCGCCACCGCCAACCGCTCCAGGACCGCCGCGGCCTCGGGCACGAGCCGGCCGAGAACCACCGGTCGCCCGGGCTTGATGATGCCGCCCTTTTCAGCCGCGATCAGCGGCAGCGTCTCGCCGAGCCATTCCGTGTGGTCGAGGCCGATGGTGGTAATCGCCGCCACCAGCGGGTCGAGCACGTTGGTCGCGTCGAGGCGGCCGCCGAGTCCCACCTCCACCACCGCGGCCTGCACGCCGGCGCGGGCGAAGTGCAGGAAGGCCATGACGGTGAGGAACTCGAAGAACGTCAAGTCGATGCCGCGTCCCGCCGCCGCGCCGCGCACGTCCTCCACCAACTCCACCAGCGCCTCGCGTGCGAGCGCCACGCCGCCGACGCGGATCCGCTCCCCGACCTCGACCAGGTGCGGCGAGGTGTACAGTCCGACGCGGTAGCCGGCGGCGCCGAGCACCGCGTCGAGCATCGCCGCCACCGACCCCTTGCCGTTGGTCCCGGCGATATGCAGGCACGGGTAGCGACGCTGCGGATCGCCGAGCCGTTGCAATGCCAGGGCGACGCGCTCGAGCTTGAAATCCATGCCCTTCGCCGCCTCGAGCGCATAGAGCCAGTCGAGCGTGCGCTGGTACTCGGTCATGCGGCGTCCGATCGGGTCTGGCGCGCGGGTCCCCAGACCAGCTTCAGACCGCCGCCCTGGTGCGGACGGCATCCTTGAGGGCGCCGATGAACCCCCCGACGCTGCGTGCCAGCGCCGGACTGCGTCCCTCCGCCTCGACCAGTTTGACGATCGCGCTGCCGACGACGACTGCGTCGGCGTACGCCGCCACCGCCGCCGCCTGTTCCGCCGTGCTGATGCCGAAGCCGACGCCGATGGGCAGGCGACACGTGCGCCGGAGGCCGCGCACCATCCCTTCGACATCGGCCGAGTCGATGGCCTGCGTCCCGGTGACGCCGGTCATCGAGACGAAGTAGACGAAGCCGCTCGCCTTGCGCAGCACCGCCTTGACGCGGCTCGCGTCGCTCGTCGGCGCGAGCAGGAAAATGACGTCGAGCCCCGCCGCCCGTGCCGGCACCCACAATTCGTCGGCCTCCTCTGGGGGCAGGTCGACGACCAGCAGCCCATCGACGCCGGCAGCGCGCGCGTCGGCCGCCAGGCGCTCGGGCCCGTAGTGCAGGAAGGGATTGAAGTAGCCGAACAGGATGATCGGCGTCGTCATGCCGCCGCGGCGCAGCTCGGCGACGAGTTCGAGGATCTGCCGCAGCGACGTGCCGCGCTGCAGGGCGCGCACGCCAGCGCGCTGGATCACCGGCCCGTCCGCCGTCGGATCCGAGAACGGCACGCCCAACTCGATCAGATCGGCGCCCGCCGACACCGCCGCCTGCAGCAGCACGCGCGTGGCGTCGAGATCCGGATCGCCGGCCATGATGAACGGCACCAGGGCCACCTCGCGGCGCCGTTTGAGCGCCGCAAAGGTCTCGTCGATACGCCCCATCTCAGCCTCCGTCCCCGTTCACAGCGACACCCCGAGGTAATCGGCGACGGTGTTCATGTCCTTGTCTCCCCGCCCCGAGAGGTTGACGACGATGATCTGGTCGCGACCCATCGTCGGCGCCAGTCGCAGCACGTGCGCGACCGCGTGGGCGGTCTCCAGGGCTGGAATGATCCCCTCGCACGCGGTCAGCTTCTGCAGCGCCTCCATCGCCTCGGCGTCGGTCGCCGCGACGTACTGCGCCCGACCGCTGGCGTGCAGGTAGGCGTGCTCGGGGCCGACACCGGGATAGTCGAGTCCGGCCGAGATCGAGTGCGCCGGGCGCACCTGGCCCAGCTCGTCCTGCAGGACATAGGTCTTCTTGCCGTGCAGCACACCGACCATGCCGCTGGTGATCGAGGCCGCGTCGCGCCCGGAGCCGACGCCGTCGCCGGCCGCCTCGACACCGATCAACGCCACGCCGGGATCGCCGATGAACGGGTAGAAGAGGCCCATGGCGTTGCTGCCGCCGCCGATGCAGGCCACCAACGCATCGGGGAGGCGCCCTTCCCGCTTGAGGATCTGCCGGCGCGTCTCGATGCCGATGACCGATTGGAAATCGCGCACGATCATTGGATACGGGTGCGGGCCCATGGTCGACCCGATCAGGTAGTAGGTGGTGCGGACGTTGGTCACCCAGTCGCGCAACGCCTCGTTGACGGCGTCCTTCAGCGTCGACGTGCCACTCGAGACCGGATGCACCGTGGCGCCGAGTAACTTCATGCGAAAGACGTTCAGCGACTGCCGCCGCACGTCCTCGGTGCCCATGAACACCTCGCAGCGCATGCCGAGCAACGCCGTGACGGTGGCGGTGGCGACGCCGTGCTGGCCGGCGCCGGTCTCGGCGATGATGCGCGGCTTCCCCATGCGACGCGCCAGCAGACCCTGGCCGACCGTATTGTTGATCTTATGCGCGCCGGTGTGGCAGAGGTCCTCGCGCTTCAGGAAGATGCGCGCCCCGCCCAGCTCCTCGGTCAGGCGCGCCGCGAAGTACAGCGGCGTCTCGCGCCCCGCGTACTCGCGCAGGCAGTCGCGCACCTGGCGCTGGAAGTCGCGGTCGCGGCGCACCTTGCGATAGGCGGCGTCGAGCTCGGCCAGTGCCGGCATCAGCGTCTCGGCGACGTAGCGGCCGCCAAAGGCGCCGAAGTGTCCCTGTCGGTCAGGCAAGTCGTGCATGGGCGATAAACCGTTCCACTTTCTCCGGGTCCTTGATGCCCGGTGCCGCCTCGACGCCCGAGGCGACATCGACCACGGCCGGCCGCACGGCACGCACCGCCTCGGCCACCGTCTCCGGCGTCAGCCCGCCGGCCAGAATGAGCCGCTCGCGCGCCACGCCGCCCAGCCACTCGAGCGGCACCCGCCGCCCCGTGCCACCGGCCTGGCCCTCGACGTAGGCGTCGGCGAGGATGAAATCAACCGCGTAGGCGCTGGCGGCGGCGAGGGTCGCGGCATCGCGTACCCGCACGGCCTTGATGGTTTTCGCGCTCCACCCGGCGCACAGCGCCGGCGGCTCGTCGCCGTGGAACTGCAGGGCATCGAGACCAACCCGCGCCGCGACGGCGGCAATCTCGTCGCGCCCGGCGTCGACGAAGACCCCGACCCGGCAGACGCCGGCCGGCAGCGCCGCGGCGATGGCCGCCGCCTGCTCGACCGACACCCGGCGCGGGCTGCGCGCGGCGAAGTTCAGCCCGATCGCGTCGGCACCGGCGCGCGCCGCGTGCAGCGCGTCGGCGACGCAGGTGACGCCACAGATCTTCACCTTCACGATGGTCACCACCGGGTCACGCCAGCAACGCCGCCAGCGCGGCGCCGGGATCGGGGCGCCGCATGAGCGATTCGCCGATCAGGAACACGTCGTATCCGGCGGCACGCAGCCGGGCGACGTCGGCCGGCGTCTCGATGCCGCTCTCCGCGATCGCCTCGACACCGGCCGGGATGCGCGCGCGCAGCCGCTCCGCCGTCTCCAGGGTGGTGACGAAGGTGTGCAGATTGCGATTATTGACGCCGATCATCGTCGCCCCGACGCGTAGCGCGCGGTCCACCTCGTCGTCGGTGTGCGCCTCGACCAGGACGTCGAGCCCGAGCTCGCGCGCCGCCGCCTGCAACTCGATGAGCTGCGCGTCGGCGAGGACGGCAACGATCAGCAGCACCGCGTCGGCGCCCCAGGCGCGCGCCTCCGCCAGCTGGTACGGATCGAACAGGAAGTCCTTGCGAAGCAAAGGCAGGTCGACGGCGGCGCGGATCGCTTCGAGGTCGGCCGGGCGGCCCTGGAAGTGGCGCTCCTCGGTCAGGACCGAGATCGCCGCGGCGCCGCAGGCGGCGTAGCGACGCGCGATCGCCACCGCGTCGAAGTCGGCGCGGATGACGCCCTGCGACGGCGACGCCTTCTTGACCTCCGCGATCACCGCCGGCCGCCGCGCCCGCAGCGCCGCCGCGAAGGGGCGCCGCGGCGCCGCCCAGCCCGCGTGCGCGCGCAGCTCGGCCAGGCTCACGGCCCGCTTGGCGGCCGCGACGTCCGCGCGCCGGGCCGCGACAATGTCGTCCAGAATCATGTGCAGGTGAACTCGACCAGTTCCGTGAGCTTACGCAGCGCGGCGCCGTTGTCCACCGCCCCCCGGGCGAGGCCGACGCCGGCGGCGATGGAGTCGGCCGCACCGCCGACCTGCAGCGCCGCGGCGGCGTTGAGCAGGACGATATCGCGCTGCGCCGGCGTCGCCGTGCCGGACAGGACGGCGCGAATGATCGCCGCGTTGGCGGCCGCGTCGCCGCCGGCCAGGTCGGCGGCCCGACAGGGCGCCAGGCCGGCCTCCTGCGGCGTGAAGCGAAACGACCGCACCGCCCCGTCACGCAGCTCCGCCACCCAGCTCGGCCCGGTCAGCGTCAGCTCGTCGAGCCCGTCCTCGCCGTGCACGACCAGCGCCCGCGTGCTGCCGAGGCGTCCGAGCGCCTCGGCCAACGGCTCCACCCAGTCGCGCGCGAAGACGCCGAGCAGCTGGCGGCGCGCGCCGGCCGGATTGCTGAGCGGACCGAGCAGGTTGAAGATCGTGCGCACGCCGATTTCACGGCGCACCGGGGCGACGCGGCGCATGGCGGGATGGAACGTCTGGGCGAAGAGGAAGCCGAGACCGACCTCACCGAGGCAGGCGCTCACCCGCGCCGCATCGAGGTCGATGCGGACGCCGAGCGCCTCGAGTACGTCGGCGGCGCCGACGCGCCCGGACATGGCGCGGTTGCCGTGCTTGGCGACCGCCACCCCGGCGGCGGCGACGACGAAGGTCGCGGCGGTGGAAATGTTGAACGTGTCGCGGCCGTCACCGCCGGTGCCGCAGGTGTCGACGACCTCGCGCGTCGTCGCCACCGCCGTCGCGTGGCGCCGCATGGCACGGGCGGCGCCGACCAGCTCGGCCACCCGCTCGCCTTTCATGCGCAACGCGACGAGCACGGCCGCGACCTGCGCCGGCGTCGCCGTGCCGTCCATGAATCCGTCCATGACCTGCTCCATCTCGGCCTCGGCGAGGTCGCGCCCGGCGCTCAGGGTGGCGATGGCGTGCTTGATGTCCATCGGTGCGCGACGCCCTCAGCGCGTCTGCTCGAGGAAGTTGCGTAGCAGCTGCTTGCCCTCGACGGTGAGGATGGACTCGGGATGGAACTGCACGCCCTCCAACGCCTGACTGGTGTGTCGCACGGCCATGATCTCGCCCTCGGTGGTCCAGGCCGACACCGCCAGGCCGGCCGGCAGACTGGCCCGCTCGATGAGCAACGAGTGATAGCGCGTCGCGTCGAAGGGGTTGGACAGCCCGGCGAACAGGGTCCGGCCGTCGTGATGAATCGGTGAGGTCTTGCCGTGCATGATGCGTTCGGCGCGAACGATCTTGCCGCCCAGCGCGGCGCCGATGCACTGGTGGCCGAGGCAGACGCCGAGGATCGGCACCCGGCCGGCCAGGCGCGTGATCACCTCGACCGAGACACCCGCCTCGGCCGGACTGCACGGACCCGGGGAGATGACGATGCGGGTGGGCTGCAGGGCGGCGAGCGCATCGACCGACATGGCGTCGTTGCGCACGACGCGGACGTCCTCGCCCAACTCCCCCAGGTACTGCACCAGGTTGTAGGTGAACGAGTCGTAGTTATCGATCATCAGCAGCATGGCTACATCGACTCCGCCAGCTTGACCGCCTGGAACAACGCACGTGCCTTGTTGACGCACTCGGCATGTTCGCGCTCCGGATCGGAGTCGGCAACGATGCCGGCCCCCGCCTGTCCGAAGATCGTCTCGCCCTCGACCACCATCGTGCGGATGGCGATGGCGGTATCCATGTTGCCGGAGAAGCCGAAGTAGCCGACGGCGCCGCCGTAGACCCCGCGCCGCAGCGGTTCCAGTTCCTCGATGATCTGCATGGCGCGGATCTTCGGCGCCCCGGAGAGGGTGCCGGCGGGAAAGGTGGCGCGGAAGGCGTCGAAGCAGTCCAGACCGTCGGCGAGCGTGCCGCGCACGTTCGAGACCAGGTGCATGACGTGCGAGTAGCGCTCGATCGCCAGGCGCTCGGTGACGGCGACGCTGCCGATCGTCGAGACGCGGCCGACGTCGTTGCGCCCGAGATCGACCAACATTATGTGCTCGGCGATCTCCTTCGGGTCGGCCGCCAGCTCGCTCGCCATGGCCCCGTCCGACTGCTCGTCGGTACCGCGCGGGCGCGTCCCGGCGATCGGCCGCACGGTCAGCTCGCGCCCCTCGAGGCGCGCCATGACCTCCGGCGAGGCGCCCAGGACGACGCGCGACCCGGTACGCAGAAAGAACATGTAGGGCGACGGGTTGAACGTCCGCAGGCAGCGGTAGAGATCGAACGGGCGGGCCCGCAGAGCGCACTGGAAGCGCTGCGCCAGCACCACCTGGATGACGTCGCCGGCGCGGATGTACTCCTTGGCGCGCTCGACCGCCGACTGGTAGTCGGCCTGCGAGACGTTCGAGCGCACCTGCGGCGGCCCGGCCGCCGCCCGCGGCGCCGGCGCGGCGATCGGCCGGCGCAGCCGCGCCGCCAGCGCCTCGACGCGCGCGCAGGCGTCGTCGTAGGCGTCGTCGTAGGCGCGGCGCAGGTCGACGCCGGC
>JANNRA010000041.1:0-48253 GCA_031401035.1 bacterium
GGACCCGATAATGTGGGGGCCGTGGGGGCGCACGGGGCACTTCGCTGCGAGGGGCCCGAGCCGCCCCAACGTCCCCCTCGCTCTACAGCGGCTTACAGCCCGCCTTGAGCGGCTGCGTGCGCTGGCACTTCAACGTGTCGGTGACGCCAGACGAGATCAGCGCGCAGGCGTTGTCGATACCGGTCCGCAGGCCCTCGAGTTCGGTCTGCCCGGTGACAGTGCGGCACACCTCGTGCCCCTGGTAGCTCATGCACACTTCGCACTCGAACTGGCTCAGCTGGAAGCTCGAGTAGACCACCACGGCGATGATCGGGGCGAGGACGGCAACGCTCACCAGGGCGTTGCGCCAGCGGTGTTTCGGAGCCGGCGGCATGGAGCGGGGTGGGGTCCCCTCTCCGTCGGAGAGGGGACCCGCGATCTCACAGCTTGCTGAGGACCGAGTCGGCGCTGGAGATGGTGAGGCCGCCGGCGGGCTCGACCAGCAGGTGCGCGACCTTGCCGTCCTTGGCGATCAGCGCGAAGCGCTGGCCGCGCGTGCCCATGCCGAAGCCGCTGGCGTCCATGGTGAGCCCGAGCGCCTTGCTGAGGTCGCCGTTGCCGTCGGCGACCATGCGCACCCTGCCGTGCGCCTTCTGGCTGTCGCCCCAGGCGCCCATGACGAAGGCGTCGTTGACGGCGATGCAGACGATGTCGTCGACGCCCTTGGCCCTGATCTCGGCCGCCTTCTCGACGAAACCGGGTAGGTGCTTCATCGAGCAGGTGGGCGTGAACGCCCCCGGCACGGAGAACAACACCACGGTCTTGCCCTTGAAGATGTCGCCTACCGTGACCTCCTGCGGACCCTTCTCGCCCATCTCCTTCAACTTGACGTCGAGAGGCAGGGAATCACCTTCTTTGATTGCCATATGAGTCTCCTTTCAAGAGAACAGCTTGAGCGATGATCGATACGCGTTTCAGGCGCACTCGGCCAGCAGGCGGATCGCCTCCACCTGCGTGGTGCCGACGATGATGGTGGTGACGCCGCTTTCCGTCCAGGCGGCGAGGCGATCCTTGATGCGGCCGGCCGGCCCGACGAGCGAGACCTCGTCGGCGAGGGCGTCAGGCACGGCCGCCGCCGCCTCGTTCTTTTTCCCGTCCAGGTAGAGGTCCTGGATGATCTTCGCCTCCGCCTCGAAGCCGTAGCGGCAGGCGAGGTCGTTGTAGAAGTTCTTGCCGCGTGCGCCCATGCCGCCGATGTAGAGCGCCAGCATCGGCTTGATAAACTGCAGGCAGGCGGCGGCATCGTCGTTGACGACCACCACCGCGCTCACCGCGATGTCGAAATTGTGCCGGCCCTTGCCGTTGCCGGCTTTCTTGAAGCCCGCCTCGATCGGCTCGTTGAACACCTTCGGGGCGCGCTCCGGCGACCAGAAGATCGGCAGCCAGCCGTCGGCGATCTCCGCCACCTGGCGCACGCTCTGTGGACCGATGGCGGCGACGTAGATGGGGATCTGCCGGCCGTGCAGAATGCTCTTCAACGGCTTGCCGAGGCCGGTGGCGTCGGCGCCGCGGTAGGGGATCTGGTAGAGCTCGCCGGCGAACTCCAGCGGCTGCTCGCGGGCCCAGATCTGGCGCACGATGCTGATGTACTCGCGCGTGCGCTTCATGGCGTTGCCGTAGGCGAGCCCGTGCCAGCCCTCGACCACCTGCGGCCCCGAGGCGCCGAGGCCCATCAAGAAGCGGCCGCCGGAGAGCTGATCGAGCGTCGTGGCGGTCATCGCCGCCATCGCCGGGGTGCGGGCCGGCATCTGCATGATGCCGGTGGCGACGTTGATCCGCTTGGTCTGGGCGGCGATCCAGACCGCCGGCGATATCGCGTCCGAGCCGTAGGCCTCGGCGGTCCAGACGGAGTGGAATCCGAGGCTGTCAGCCTCCTGGATGAGCGGCATGTTGAGCTGCATGCGAGCGCCCGAGTACCCGGTATTGAGTCCAAATCGCATCGTGTCCTCCGCTGGGGTGGGATCGAAAGCTGCAAGAAACCACAGACCGCCGCCGATGGCCACGCGGGGAGCCAGACTTCCCTCCCGCGTCACCGGCGGGCGAGGCCTGCGCGACTGGCGCCGCTGATCAGTCGGCGAAGACGAAGGAGGTGATCAGTCGGCGAAGACGAAGGAGGTGATCAGTCGTCGAAGACGAAGGAGGTGATGATGTCCGTAGACGAGCCGACGGCGATGGTGTTGAGCAGCGGCGCGCTGAACACCAGCACCCCGGGGCCGTCCTCGCGCGCCCAGTCGGTGCAGGAGAAGTTCTCACCGGGCTGGTCGAAGGTCAGCGTGGCGCCGGCCTCGTTGTTGAAGCTCAGCACTGTGCCGCGGCTGAGGCCGCTGGTGAGGGCGATGGCGGTGCTCATGCCGCCGGCCTCGGGCTCGTCGCCGCACGGCAACGCCTGTTCCTGCAGGATCGCCACCGGCAGGCCGCGGGTGAAGCCGCTGACCGGGTCGGGCGACATCAACAGGGCTCCGGGCCCGGAATCGCCGGGCAGGAGGGCGCCGAGCAGCGGGCCGTTACAGACGCCGGGGAAGACGCCGCCCGGCGGCTCGAGCACGCCGCCGGCGGCGGCGCAGTCGGCGGCATCGAAGCAGATTCCGCCCGGGCACTCTGCGTCGCCGGCGCAGGTGAGGCCGTCACGGTCGCCGTCCCTGCAGGCGCCGGCGACGCCGACGTTGTGGTCCTGGGTCAGCTGTAGGCCCCAGGCGAAGCCGCCGCCGCAGGCGATGAGGCCGGCGTTGCGGACGGGCAACTGGTCGCGCTGCACCTGCATGCAGATGGCGCCGCCACCGTTACCGATGGCGACGGCGAGGTAGGGCGAGGCGTCGGTGACGTCGATCAGGGCGATGCCACTCTGCGCATCGACGACGCCGCCGCTGAGTTCGAGGAAGCCGGTGAAGCCAGTGCTGGGAAAGGCAAATCCCTGGCTGAGGACGGCGATGAATCGGCTCGTGGTGGGGTCGAGCGAGAAGCGGCGCAGGCCGAGCGCCGTGCCAGGAACGCGCGTCGGCGTCGCCGTCGGCGGCAGCGCGCTGGTCGCGGTCGGCGTCGGCGTCGCCGGGCAGCCGTCGAGGGCGTTGCGCACCGCGCCGAGCAGGCAGCTGATGTCGACCGTCAGCGAGCCGTCGCAGACCGCGCCCGGGCAGGCGTCGATCTGCGCGGTGCCGAGGGCGACATTGAGCAGCGTCACCAGTTCGTCGACGCTGACGGTGCCGGCGTCGTCGCAATCACCGAAACAGACCGACTGCGCCGTGACCGGGACCGCGCCCAGGACGAGGCCCAGGCAGGCGGCCAAGCCGGCGGCATGAATCATCTGAATTGCGCGCATCGCCCCCCCTCCCGGTGCTCTGTCACAGGCTCGCCGGGAATGGCAATCGTTCCGGCCGAGCAGTCCGATCGGGGCCGTCAACGGCAGCCAGGCGGCCTCGCCGACCGGCCTCGCCGACCTGCGGCGGGCGCTCGCTCACCGCCGCTGCGGCGCGCCGTCGGGCGGGCAGCGTAGGGCGACCAGTTCGATGGCGTGCGTCGGCTGCTGCGGCCAGCCGGCGAGAGCCATGAGCGCGTGGTCGATGGCGCCGTAGCGCACGAAGTGGCGCCGGCCGAGCCGGCAGCGCGCCGCCCACGCCGCCTCGATACGCTCGCTGAGACCGCCGGGCGAGGTGTCGTGCGCGGCGCGCACCAGCCACACCGGCCGTCCCCCAGGCCCATCGGACAGCGCCGCCGCGGTCGCCGCGCTCGCCTCGTCGACGACGAACAGCACCGGCGCGCGCCGCGGCAGGTAGCGGCGCAGCGGCGTCAGATTGGAGCTGTGATGGTCGAGCACCAGGCGCGGCAGGCCCTGCGTATGGGCGCGGATCGTACGCGCGATGGCGCGCACCGGAATCACGTAGGCCTTGTTGAGGAAACCCGCGCGGGCGAAGTACGCCTGCGTCGCCGCCAGCGACATGCACAGCAGACCGAGGCAGACGGCGGCGCGCAGGCGCGGCATCTGGGCGCCGCCGTCGACCAACAGCAGCAGCAGGAACGGCAGCAGGAAGAGCAGACGGCCGGCGACGAACGGCACCGAGACCCACTGCAGCGCCCCGGCCGCGGCGATCACGGCGGTGAGCAGCAGCAGCGCCGCCCACGGCGGCGGCCGGCGGGCGGCCCGCCACAGCAGGACCGCGATGCCGGCGGCGAGCGGCGCGGCGAGCATCACCATCCACGGGCGCAGCATTTCGCCGACGGTGAACGAGACGGCGGTGAAGGCGAGTCCGGCGCCGGCGTCCAGCCAGCGATGGCCGAAGACGAGCGCGGGCGTCGCCGCGCCGACGCGCCGCACCGCGGTGTCGAGCAGCGGCAGCCAGGCGAGCGAGGCGAGCGCGACGGCGAGCGGCGGTACCAGCAGCGGCACCAGCCAGCGCGGCTCGCGTGTCGTCGCCAGGCGCCAGGCGGCGAGCAGCGCCACGGCGGCGAGCACCGCCAGGCCGGGCAGATAGTGGGTGTACAGGAGCAGCGCTACGACTGTCGCGTAGGCGAGGGCGGCGCCGACGCCCGGCTGTTGCAGGCACCGCCAGCCCAGCCACAGCGCCAGCGGTCCGAGCAGCAGCTGCAGGCTGTAGCTGCGCGCCATGCGGCCGTATAGCAGCAGGGCGGGCGACAAGGTCCACACGGCGAGGAACCAGGCGCGCGTGTGCGGCGCGACGGGGCGCAGCCAGGTGCGCGTCAGGGCGACGGTGGCGAGCAGGACGAGCAGCGCCGAGAGCGCCCGGGCGCGCAGCAGCGCCGGCGCCTCCCACGGCAGCGCCAGCCAGCCGCGCAGCAGCAGCGCATACAGCGGTGGATGCACATTACCGTGTAGCGCGGCGAGCAGCGCGTCGGATGAGAGCGCGGCGCGCGCCAGGCTGGCGTCCTCGTCGCCCCACATCGGCAGGGCCGAGAGCCGGTGCAGCAGCACGGCAGCCTGCACCGGCAGGCAGAAGAAGAGCGGGTGCTCGAGCAGCCAGCGGCGCATGCCGAGGAGGAGGGCCCGACGTCCCCTACGTGGCTATTTGCGTGGCAGGCCGAGGACGCGTTGGGCGACGATGTTGCGCTGCACCTCGCTGGTGCCGCCGGCGATGGTCATCGAGCGATCGTAGAGGAACTGGTAGGCGAGCTTGCCGGCGTCGGGGGCGTCCTCCTCCCAGAGCTGCGCCTCGAGGCCCAGCATGTCGGCGCCGGCCTCGGAGAACTTCTGCGTCAACTCGGTGGAGAGCAGCTTCATCCCCGCCGAGAGGTGCGGATTCATGCGGCCCTTCAGGTCGTCGGTGACGGCGCGCAGGCCGGAGGCCTTGGTGATCTGCGTGCGGATGGCGAGATCGGCGAGGCGCTGTCGCCACAGCGGGTCATGCGCCAGTTTGCGTTGGCGCGCCAGGTCGACCAGGCGCGCCAGGGTCTGGTCGGCGCGCACCGACCCGGCGATGCCGCTGCGCTCGTTGACCAGCGCCGAGCTGACGATCTCCCACCCCTGGCCCTCGGCGCCGAGACGGTTGGTCACCGGCACCTTGACCTCGTTCATGAACACTTCGTTGAACTCGCTGTCGCCGGTGATCTGGCGGATCGGCTTGATCTCGACGCCCGGCGACTTGAGGTCCATCAGCAGCAGCGTCAGGCCAGCCCACTTCGGTCCCTCGGTCGAGGTGCGCACGAGGACGAAGTACCAATCGGAAATGTGCGCGATGGTCGTCCACACCTTCTGCCCGGTGACGATGTAGTAGTCACCGTCGCGTTCGGCGCGCGTCTTGGCGGCCGCCATGTCGCTGCCCGAGCCGGGCTCGGAGTAGCCGGTGGCCCAGATCTCCTCCGCATTGAGGATCTTCGGCAGGAAGCGCCGCTGCTGCTCGGCGGTGCCGTACTTGATGATCGCCGGGCCGACCCACCAGATGGCCATCGCATTGATGACACCCGGGGTGTTGGCGCGCGCCAGCTCCTCGTTGAGGATGCCCTGCTCGACCTTGGTCAGCGTCGCGCCGCCGTACTCGGCCGGCCAACCGACGCCGATGTATCCGGCCGCCTGCAGCGTGCGCTGCCAGGCGCGCGCCGCGTCGAGGTCGCGCGCGTCGCTGCGCGGCGGCGCGTGGGCGGCGATCCACTGGCGGACGGTGCTGCGGAAGGCGTCCTCTGCGGGCGTGTAGGCGAGATCCATGGCGCGACCCCTACCACGCGATGGGGGGCGCGCAAACGCGTCAGCGCGCCGTCCACACCGGCTTGCGCTTCTCGACGAAGGCGCGCGGGCCCTCTTTGTGATCGTCGGACTGTTCGACGACCTCGAGGTAGCCGGCGGCGATCTCCTCGGCCTGTTCGATCGGCAGGCCGAGGCCGCGCAGGATGCCCATCTTGGTGCCCCACACGGCGAGCGGCGCGTTCTTGCAGAGCAGGTCCGCCAACTCGTTGGCGCGCGGCAGGAGCTGCTCGTGCGGCACGACCTCGGTGACCAGGCCGATCTCGTAGGCGCGCTGCGCCGGCATGCGCTCGTGGCTGCCGAGCAGCGCCATGCGCAGGCAGGCGGCGATCGGCACGCGGCGCGCCATGTTCACCATCTCGTGCGAGGAGACGTAGCCGATCGAGACGTGCGGATCGACGAAGTAGGCCTGGTCGGAGGCGATGGGGATGTCGGACTCGGTCACCTGATCGAGCGAGACGCCGGCGGCGACGCCGTTGACCGCCGCGATCACCGGCTTGTGCACGTTCATGCGGCGCGGCGTCGGCAGGGCGCGGATGCCCTCGTGCATGCACAGCTCGCGCCAGCGGTCGACTTTGGTGAAGGCGCCGGCGTCGAGCGACTGGACGTCGGCACCGCTCGAGAAGGCCTTGCCGGCGCCGGTGATGATCGCCACCCAGATCTCCGGATCGTCCTTGACGCGCTGCCAGGCGGCGCGCAGGTCGTCCTTCATCTGCTGGTTCATCGCGTTCATCCGCTCGGGCCGGTTGAGGGTCAATGTCGCGACGCGGTCGCGGACCTCGAACTGCACCGTCTCGTACGACATGCGGAGCCTCCTTCTCGGGGGCGCGGCTTGCGATCGCCCGCCGCGCGATGGTAGCGAGCTAACACATGTTAGCCGCGCCGAACAAGGACGCCGTGCCCCTGCTGGCGCAGCTGCGTGGCGACGGTGCCGCGCCGCCGGAGTGGCGCCGCGTCGCGGTGCTGAACGGCGCGGCGTTCGCCGCCGCGGTGGCGGCGCAGCCGCCGTTCGGAGTCTTCGGCGTCGACGGCGACGACCTGATCCGCGCCGGTCTGGCCACCGCCGCGCTGCCGCGGCCGACGCCGATCGCCTGGTCGCGCGCCGACCTCGACCGCGAGGCGGCGCACGGCGCGCGCCTGCTGCGCCGCGCCGGGCTGGCGCCGCGCGGGCGCAGCTCCGACACGCTGGAGGGCGGTCTGGTCGCCCCGGGCACGCTGGCGGTCGCCGACGCGCTCGACGCGCTCGACGCGCTGGCCCTGCCGGTCGGCCCGATCGTCGATGCCGCCGGGCTGCAGCGCGCGACGGAGGTGTGGGACATCGTCCGGCCCGAGGTGCTGATCGTCGACCCGATCTCGCTCGCCTTCCTGCATGCCGCGTCCGCTTGGCCGCGGCCGCGGCGGTTCATCGTCGTGCTGACACCCGACGATACGGCGGCACTCGCCGCCCCCCCCGCCGCCGACGTCATGCGCATTCTCTCGGTCCCGCACGTCGGCACCTGGATCGCCGGCGAGTGCGCGGCGCAGGCCGGCCTGCACCTGGTCGACGACGTCTACGCCGAGATCGTCGACGGCCGTCTCGTCCTGACGCCGCTGCGCCGTACCATCGCGCCGCTGCGCGTCGACACGGGGCTGACGGCGACCATCGAGGCGTCGCCATGCGTCTGTGGCGACGCCTCGCCACGGCTGCGGGTCTGAGCGGCGCACGCTCCCTGGCGCCGCGGGGTGCTGCTGCGTGGAGGGCGCCGCTTCGTCGGCGCCTGTTGCAGGGCGCCGCGCGCCTCCCCTCAAACAGGCGCCGACAGAGCGGCGCCCTCCAGTTCTCAGCGCGTCGGGTGATGCCGCAGTGAACCGGCTGCTTACAGCGCCGCCGCCACCACGATGCCCACCATCACCACCGCCAGCGACGCCTTGATGATGAAGCCGAGGAAGCGCCCGCGCATCGCCGCCAAGCCGATGCTGAACGATTCGTCGGTCGAGCCGCCCTCGCTGCGCACCGCCAGGAAGGCGCCGCCGAAGGCGCCGACGAGGGCGCCGGGCAGGGCACCGAGGCCGATGAAGAACGGCGCGCCAAGCAGGCCGCCGACGAAGGCGCCGAGCAGGGCGCCGAGCGTGACCCGTGTCGATGGTCGCGCCCCGGCGGCGCCGGCGCCGCTGGCGAGAAACTCGAGTCCCTCGGCGATGACCATCAGCAACGTCAGCCAGCCGATGGTGCTCCACTGGATGGCGGCAAAACCCGTCGCCCAGGCGTAGAGCAGCGCCACGCCGACGATCGCGGCCGTACCCGGCAGCCCGAGCACGATCATGAACAGCGCCGCGGCGCAGCCGAGGAGGAGCAGGACGAGCCCGAGGACGTGCAGCATGGCGCGCATTCTACCGGGGATCGCGCGCTGCGGCGACGGTGGCGAGCGGCGCACTGCACGTGACGTGGTTGACTCCCGACCGCGCCAGCGGCTAACGCCCGTTAGCCCCATGATCACGCTCGCCGACACCCCCGCCGATGCGGCGTTCCGCGCCGAACTGCGCGCCTGGCTGGAAGCCAACCTGCCGCCGGGCTGGCTGGCCGGGCGGCGCGACATTCCGCACGCGGAACGCGCCCGCTACGAGTTCTTCCGCGACTGGCAGCGCGCGCTCTACGCGGGCGGGTGGTTGGCGCCGGAGTGGCCGCACCAGCACGGTGGCCGCGGCGCCAGCTCGCGCGAGCAGATGATCTATACCGAGGAGCTGGCGCGCGTCGACGCGCCGCGCATTCTCGACAACGTCGGCCTCGGCATCGTCGGGCCGTCGTTCATCGGCGTCGGCACCGTCGAGCAGCAGCGCCGCTTCCTGCCGGGCATCCTCTCGGCCGAGGAGATGTGGTCGCTCGGTTTCTCCGAACCGAATGCCGGCTCCGATCTGGCGTCGCTGCGCTGCAAGGCCGAACGCGACGGCGACGACTGGGTGATCAGCGGCCAGAAGGTGTGGTCGAGCCGCGCCCACCTGGCGCGCTGGTGCCTGGTGCTGGTGCGGACCGACCCGCACGCGACGCGCCATCGCGGCATCAGTTGCCTGCTGGTGCCGATGGATGCGCCGGGGCTCACCATCCGCCCGACCCGCCAGCTCACCGGCGAGAGCGAGTTCTGCGAGCTGTTCTTCGACGCCTGCCGCATCCCGGCGGTCAACATCCTCGGCCCCGAGCACGGCGGCTGGAACGTCATCCAGACGGCCCTCGGGCACGAGCGCGGCACGCTGTGGGCGACCGAGTTCAAGATCCGCCTCGAGAAGGGCGCGCGCAGTATTGCCGCGATGTACGCGCGCCTGCGCCGCGAGGGGGTGGTCGACGCGGCGCAGCTCGAACGCCTGCGGCCGCGCGTCGCCCAGGCCTGGGTCGAGGCGACCGTCTTCGCCGCGCAGACGCTGCGCACCCTGCCGCTGCTCGAGCACGCCACGACGCCGCCGCCGGAAGCGGCGCTGCAGAAGCTCTTCGGCAGCGAGATCGAGCAGCGCATCGAGGACCTGTCGCTCGACCTGCTCGGTCCCTACGCGCAGCTCTACCGCGATGCGCGCCAGCTCGACCCGACCGACTGGCAGGAGCGCTACCTGTACGGCCGCTCGGTGACCATCTCGTCGGGCACGTCGGAGATCATGCGCAACCTGCTGGCACAGCGCGGCCTGGGCCTGCCGCGCTCGTGAGGCAAGGAATCGATCATGGCTGACCCCCTCGCCCTCAGTGGGCTGCGCGTGCTGGATCTCACCGATGAGAGCGGCCACCTGGCCGGGCGCATCCTCGCCGATCTCGGCGCCGAGGTGCTGAAGATCGAGCCGCCGGGCGGCGACGCGACGCGGCGGCGCGGGCCGTTCATCGGCGGCGTCGCGGATGCCGATGCCGGCGTGCAGTGGGTGGCGCGCAACCTCGGCAAGCGCAGCGTCGTCTGCGATCTCGAGACGCCCGACGGCGTCGCCCGCCTGCACGCCCTTGCCGCGGAGGCCGACGTGCTGCTCGAGACCTGCACGCCGGCGGCGCGCACACGCCTCGGCATCGCGGCGCTGCAGGCGCGGCACCCGCGCCTCGTCGTCTGCGCCATCACGCCGTACGGCACCAGCGGCCCGAAGGCGGCGACGCGCGGCTCCGACCTCACCGCCCTGGCGGCGAGCGGCAACCTGTTCATGACCGGCGACGCCGATCGCGCTCCGGTGCGCTGCTCGATGCCGGTGACGCACTACCACGGCGCCGCCGAGGCGGCGCTCGGCGTGCTCTTCGCGCTCTGGCAGCGCGACCGCACCGGCACGGGGCAGCAGGTCGATGTGTCGCTGCAGGAACTGATGCTGATGCCGAACATGACGCACCCGGCGCAGGCGGCGCTGCAGGGGTATCGCGGCCAGCGCTCGGGCAATTTCAACCGCGTCGGCGAGACCATCCAGCAGGAGATCTGGCCGTGCCGGGACGGCTTCGTGTCCTTCGCCCTGCGCGGCGGCCCGGCGCGCATTCCCGGCCTGATCGCCACCACCAAGTACATGGACGAGCACGGCATGGCGCCGCCGGTGCTGAAGGACCGCGACTGGGCGAAGTACAACAACAACCTGCTGACGCAGGCGCAGGTGGACGAGATCGCCGCGCCGTTTGCCGCCTTCTTCAAGACGAAGACGATGCAGGAGCTCTACGACGCCGCTTGCACGCGCCGCCTGATGCTGGCGCCGGCCAACACCGAACGCGAGATCCTGGCCAGCCGTCAGCTGCAGGCGCGCGCCTACTTCACCGAGCGCGCCCCGGCACCGGGCCGCAGCGAGCGTCTACCGTTGCCGGCGCGCTTCGCCGCCTTCCCGCTCGCCCGCATCGGTGCGCAGGCGCCGCGCCTCGGCGAGGCCGAGGGGTTCACGGCGGCGTCGCCCTTCGCCGCGCCGCGCCAGGCGCCGGCGCCGGCCAGCAGCGCCAGCGCCGGCGCCTTTGCCGGCCTGAAGATCCTCGAGTTCGGCGCCGGCGCCGCGGCGCCGCTGGCGACGCGCTACTTCGCCGACCAGGGCGCGACGGTGATCAAGGTCGAGTCGCGCCAGCGCCCCGACTTCCTGCGCACGCTGCGCGACGACGGCTCGGGCAAGCTCGACCACAGCCTGTTCTTCGCCTGCATCAACCCCAACAAGCTGAGCGCCGGTCTGAATATGAAGGACCCGCGCGCCGTCGGCCTCGCCAAGCGCATGATCGGCTGGGCGGACGTGGTCATCGAGAACTTCGCCCCCGGCGTGATGGACAAGTGGGGCCTCGGTTACGCGGCAATTCAGGACGAGTTCCCCGGCCTGATCATGGCCAGCACCTGCCTGTGGGGGCAGACCGGCCCCGAACGCGCCTATCCCGGCTTCGGCGGCCAGGGCGCGGCACTGGCCGGCTTCAACTACCTGACCGGCTGGCCCGACCGCGAACCGCTCGGTCCGTTCGGCACCATCACCGACTCCATCTCGCCGCGCTACGGCGTCGTCGCCATCGCCGCCGCGCTGCTGCACCGCGCTCGCAGCGGGCAGGGCGCCCACCTCGACGTCTCGCAGGTCGAGACCGGCGTCTACGGCCTCAGCGAATGGCTGCTCGCCCACGCCGTCACCGGCACGACGACCGCCCGCATGGGCAACCGCTCGCCGCACGCGGCGCCGCACGGCGTCTTCCCGTGCGCCGGCGCCGATCGCTGGATCGCCCTGGCGGTGCACGACGACGAGGACTGGCGGCGCCTGGTCGCGGCGATGGACGCACCGGCCTGGGCGAGCGCCGCAGCGCTGGCGACGCTCGCCGGCCGCCTGGCCGCGCTGGACGCGATCGAGGCGGACCTGGCCGTCTGGACGGCGCCGCAGGACGCCGTCGCCCTGGCGGTGCGGTTGCAGGCCGCCGGCCTCGACGCGGCGCCGGTGGCCGACATGCAGGACCTGCTCGCCGACCCGCAGCTCGCGCACCGCGGTCACTTCACCGAGCTGACGCATGCGGTTCTCGGCCGCGTCGTCGTCGAAGCCATGGGATTCCGGCTCTCGGCCGCGCCGATGCGCTTCACCCGCCCGGCGCCGCGCCTGGCCGCCGACAGCCGCGAAGTGTACTGCGACCTGCTGGGGATGGAGGTGGCCGAGTTCGATGCACTGTCTGCCGCCGGGGTGCTGAGCTAGAGACAGGATTCACACGGAGAAACGGAGCACCGGAGACCGCGATTGGGTCCGGCCCCCTCCGTTGCTCCGCGTCAGGATCCTTGCGTGACATGTTCGTCGGTCGCACGTTGATCCCCGCCCCGCACGGGCAACTCGAGGCGCGCTACCGCCCGGCGCGCCCGGACGCGGAGCGCGTCGCCCTGGTGCTGCACCCGCATCCGCTCTACGGCGGCACGATGCACAACAAGGTCGTCGTACACACCGCCAGGGCCTTGGAGGCGGTGGGGATGGTGACGCTGCGCATCAATTTTCGCGGCGTCGGCGACAGCAGCGGCGGCTACGGCGAGGGCATTGGCGAGGCTGAGGACGCGCGCCTCGCTCTCGACTGGCTGCTGGTCCAACAGCCCGCGGCGCGCGAGATATGGCTGGCCGGCTTTTCCTTCGGCGCCGCCGTGGCGCTGCGCCTCGGCGGCGCCGATGCCCGCGTCGGCCGCATCGTCGCCATCGCCACGCCGGCGCGCTGGCTCGACGCCGCCGTCCTGCGCGCCTGCGTGACGCCGATCGATTTCATCCACGGCGACGCCGACACCACCGCTCCGCTCGCCGACCTGCAGGCCCTGCTCGCCGCCGCGCCGCGCACAGTCGCCACCGCGCTGCACGTGCTGCCCGGCGCCGACCACTTCTTCGAGGATCACCTCGACGCCCTGCGCGACCAGGTGGCCAGCATCGTCGTCTGAGCAGTCCCTGGCGCCGCCCCGTTGGCGCCCGCCGTCCGGAGCTGCGCAGGCGGGCGGAGCCGCCCGCGCTCCTGGAATTGAGGGGCGCGCGCATGCCGATGGTGTCCGCCCTGCGCGCCGCCTCCGCGGCGTCCCCCGAGCACGCCCGGTGCGGGTCGGGGCCGTGCGGGCAGTGTATGTCCGCGGCGCCGAGGATCAACTCGGCGGGGCGGCTCATCGTAGGTGCTTGTTGTTGGGCGACGGTCGCCGCGGCGGCCGCGTCGGCGGGCTGAGCAGCGCGCCCTGCGCCAGCTCGAGGACGGTGCGCTTCCAGGCGGCGCGGTCGGGTGGCGCGACGCGGTTGAGGATCGCGGTCTGATACGGCCGCGCCGCCAGGCTGTGGTAGAGAATGGCGCCGGTCAGGGCGAGTTGGAAGCGGAAGCGATCGACCTGGCGGAAGGCGCCGGCGCGCTGGCCGGCCTCGAGGAAGGCGTCGATGCGGCGGTAGATGTCGAAGGCCGCGGCGCGCGTCTCGGCATCCATGACCTCCGAGCGCTCCATCAGCTCGCGGAAGAGTAACGGCACGACGTTCGGGTCGACCGCGACCAGATCGATGTAGCCGCCGACGAAATGCTCCAGCCGTTCGGTGAACGGCGCCTCGGCCTCAAGCCGCGCCGCCACCTCGCCGAGGCGCGCGAAGACGTTGCGCAGGACGGCGTTGTACAGCGCGTGCTTGCTCTTGAAGTGCTTGAACAGCGACGGGGCGCGGATGCCGACCTCGGCGGCGATTTCGCGCAGGCCGGTGCCGCTGTATCCACCGCGCGCGAACAGCGCTCCGGCGACGCGCAGCACCTGATCGCGCCGCGCTTCCGGCTCGGGCGGCGCCGCCGCCTGCGCTCTGGCCATCGTGCCGCGCGGCTAACACACGTTAGCCGAGCGAGTCAACGCGCCCGGCGCGCCCGGCGCGCGGCGCGGCCGAGCTGCAGACCGCGCAGGGGTTCGTCCGCGGCGGCCTGGACGATCTACGCTGGCGACCTGGTGAGGGAAATCACCGACAGCGCCCTCGGCGGCACTCCTTTATTGACATGCATGCACATGCATGTGAGATCTCGCGCCATGCGGACCACGATCGAGATCTCGGACGAGCAGCGCGCGCGGCTGCTCGAGCTGGCAGCCCGCAAGGGCGAGAAGGGCTTCTCGAAGCTGGTCCAGGCGGCACTCGACGCCTATCTGGACGCCCAGCATGCGCAGGACGACATGCGGCGCCGGGCGCTGATGATCCGCGGTGCGTTCACCGACAAGGACGCGGATCAGGTCCGAGCCGCCGCGCGGGACCTCCGCACGTCCTGGCGATGATGATCGCCGACACCGATGTGCTCATCGACTACCTGCACGGTAAGGGGCGCGTCGCGGAGCGCATCGAGCTCGAGATCGAGCGTGGTCAGCTCAAGACCACGGCCATCTCGCGCTTCGAGCTCCTCGCCGGCGCGCGCACGACGCGTCAGCAGGGGCTGATCGAGCAGCTCCTGCTGGCCGTACCGACGCTAGCGCTTGATGCCTCGGCCGCAGACCGCGCCGCCAAGGTCCGGCGCGGACTCGAGAAGCAAGGGCGCAGTATCGGCATGGGCGACAGCCTCATCGCCGGAATCGTCCTGAGCAACCGGGGGGTTCTCCTGACACGCAACCGTGCCCACTTCGAACGCGTCGAAGGACTGTCCCTCGGCACGGTGAAGGACTGACGCCGGCACTGCGCCGGCCGTCGCCCGGGCCTACGATGCGCGCGCTGTATTTCGACGCCTTCGCCGGCGTCAGCGGGGACATGACGGTGGGCGCGCTGCTCGGGCTCGGCCTCGAACTCGAACGCCTGCGCGCCGAGTTGGCGCTGCTCCCGGTCGGCGGCTACGCGCTGCGCGCCGAGACGCGGCTGGTGCAAGGCATCACGGCGGTGAAGTTCGACGTCGACGTCGATGGGCAGCGGCGCCACCCGGCGCCGGACCCGCGCCATCACGCGCACGATCATGGCGACCACGATCATGGCGACCACGATCATGGCGACCACGACCATGGCGACCACGACCATGGCGACCACGATCACGCGCACGGCCATGCCCAGCATGCGACGCACGACGACGGCCCGCATGCGCACCGTGCCTGGGGCGACATCAGGGCGATGATCGCCGCTAGCGGCCTGTCCGCGCCCGTGCAGGAACGGGCGCAGGCGATTTTCGCGCGGCTGGCCGAAGCCGAAGGGCGCGTGCACGGCGTCGCGACCGAGGCGGTGACGTTCCACGAGGTCGGGGCGGTCGACTCGATCGTCGACATTGTCGGCACCGCCATCGGCCTGGTGGCGCTCGGCGTCGAACGCGCGTACGTGTCGACGCTGCCGCTCGGCTCGGGCAGCGTGCGTTCCCAGCACGGTGTCATTCCGGTGCCCGCGCCGGCAACGATCGAGTTGCTGCGCGGCTTCCCGGCCCGCATCGGCGATGGCGCCGGTGAGGTGGTGACGCCGACCGGCGCGGCGATCGTCGCGGCGGTGGCGAGCCCGGGCGAGCCGGTGCCGCCGATGCGCGTTACGGCGATCGGCTATGGCGCCGGCACGCGCACGCTGCCCGACCGCCCGAACGTCCTCCGGCTCCTGCTCGGCGAGGTCGGTGCCGCGATGCAGTCGGAGACGCTGCTCGAGGTGGCGGCGACGATCGACGATGCCAGCCCGGAGCTGTACGCGCACGCCTTGGCGGCGGTCTTCGCGGCGGGGGCGCGTGACGCCTGGCTGGTGGCGGCGCAGATGAAGAAGCAACGGCCCGGCGTCGTGCTGCACGCGCTGGTCGACGCCCCCGCGCGCGCGGCGGTGAGTTCGGCGATCCTGCGCGAGACCACCGCCATCGGCCTGCGCTGGCACGCGGTCGAGCGTCTCGTCCTGCCGCGCCAGACGCTCACCGTCGAGACGCCGTACGGCGCGCTGCAGGTGAAGATCGCCGTGGCGCCGGACGGGACGCGCAACGTCGCGCCGGAGTACGAGGATTGCCGGCGCGCGGCGCTGGAACGCGGCGTCGCACTGAAACTGGTGTACCAGGCCGCGATCGCGGCGGCGCTGCGCTGAGGCAGCGCCTGGAGAGTGGCGCCCGCGGTCCCAGCCACTACCCTCATCCGGCTGAGTGTGCTCAGAGCAGCGCGTCGAGGCGCAGGCTGCCTTCGGCGATGGCCGCCAGACGGGTGCGGTCGGCCGCCGTGCAGGCGATTTTCCCGACCCACGGGAAGACGCCCAGCGAGGGGCCGAGGACCTCGTCCAGCAGCGCGACGTTGGTCTCCGTCGCCAGGTCCGGCTCCGGGCGCAGCGTGTTGACGACGTAGCCGGCGACGCGCAGGCCGGCCGCCGCTGCGACACGCAGGGTCAGCGCGGCGTGGTTGACGCAGCCGAGGCGGTTGCCGACGACGACCAGCAGCGGCAGGTCGCAGGCGGCGGCGAGGTCGGCGAAGCTCGCGGCGCCCGCCAGCGGCACCAGGAGGCCGCCGGCCCCTTCGATTATCCCCACCTCGCATCCGGAGCGAAAGGCGCTGACCTGTGTGGCGATACGCGACAGCTCCAGCACCATGCCCTGGCGTCGCGCCGCCAGGGCCGGCGCCAGCGGCTCACGCAACGGATAGGGGCAGACGACCTGCAGGGGGTCGTCGCGGCCGGCGAACCAGCGCAACTGGATCGCGTCGGCCGGTTGCGGAACACCGTCCGCATCGGTCGCACAGCCGGTCTCCGCCGGCTTCATCACTCCGACGTCGATGCCGCGGTGTCGCAGGGCGGCGGCAATGCCGCAGGCGACGGTGGTCTTGCCGATACCCGTGTCGGTACCGGTGATCAGGTAACAGGACTTCACCGGCGGATCCGATCACGGATCCGCCTGGCATCCATACGTGTCAGCGCAGAAGACGCGCGCCGTCGCCGATCAGGCGGCCCAGGCCAACATCGCCAACCCAGCCCAGATGGCCAGGCTGAGAACGGTGCCGGTCAGGAACCCGAGCAACGGCATACCCGGCAACCGATCGTTGCTGAGCTCGTCGCGGTCTTTGTAGCGCTCAAGCGTGTGTGCGATTCGCTGCATCACCTGCTCCATTCAATGGTTCACCTAGCACACAAGCAAGGTCGATGCCTCTAGTGGGGCACAAGATTTTTCACAGCATCGTGTGGATGCAGTGTGCAGAATCCGCGCAGCAGGTGCCAAGGAATTGTCCATTTGAGCGGAAAGGGGCGGCGCCGTGACGGGGAGCCTGCCCGGGATCCATCCCGGCACCTTGGTCACGATGTAATTTCCTGAATCGATTCGTGAAGTACTTCCACCAGGCGCTCGAGTTCTGGGCCCGTGACGCTCAGCGGCGGCATCAGGATCATGACATTCCCGAGCGGGCGGATGAGGACTCCGCGCCGTCGCGCGGCCTGGACAACCTGCTGTCCGATGCGGCGGACGGGGTCGAAGGGGGAACGGCGGGCGGCATCCTCGACCAGTTCGACCCCGACCATCAGGCCCCACTGGCGCACGTCGCCGACGTGCGGGTGGCGCGCCAGGCCGGTCAGCAGGCCGGCGAGTGCGCAGGCGCGCTCGCCGGTGCGGCGCACGACTTCTTCGGCGGCGAAGACGTCGAGGTTGGCCAGCGCGACGGCGCAGGCGAGCGGATTGCCGGTGTAGGTGTGGCCGTGGAAGAAGGCCGTGAACTTTTCGTACGGGGCGAGAAACGCCTCGAAGATCGTCTCGCTGGCGAGCGTCGCGGCGAGCGGCAGGTAGCCGCCGGTGATGCCCTTGCCGAGGCAGAGGAGGTCCGGCGCGACGCCCGCATGCTCGACCGCGAACATGCGCCCGGTGCGGCCGAAGCCGGTCGCGACCTCGTCGCAGATGAGCAACGCGCCGTGGCGGCGTGCGAGGGCGGCCAGGGCGGGCAGGTAGCCGAGCGGCTGTGCCCACATCCCGGCGGCGCCCTGCATGAGCGGTTCGACGATCAGCGCCGCGACCTCGTCGCCGTGCGCGGCGAAGACCCGTTCGGCGTCCGCCAGCGCCAGCTGTAGGGCGCGCTCGGGCGTCTCGCCGCGCTGCCAGCGGAAGACGTGCGGCGGCTGGATCTGCAGCGCCGGCGTGACGACCGGGCGGAAGAAGCGGTGGAAGGTCTCGCTGTAGCCGACGCCGACGGCGCCGAGGGTGTCGCCGTGGTAGCCCTCGGCGAGGGCGACGAAGCGCGTGCGGCGCGTCTGGCCGCGCAGCTGCCAGTACTGGAGGGCGAGCTTGAGGGCGATCTCGACCGCCGTTGCGCCGGCGTCGGAGTAGAAGACGCGGCGCAGCGGCGCCGGTGCGATTTCGATCAGGCGGCGCGCCAGGATGGTCGCCGGTACGTTGGCGAGCCCGAGCATGGTGGTGTGCGCGATGGCGTCGCACTGCGCCTTCAGCGCCGCGTCGAGCTCGGCCTTGCGGTGGCCGTGCACGTTGCACCAGAGCGAGGAGACGCCGTCGAAGTAGCGACGACCGTCGGTGTCGATGAGGTAGTTGCCTTCGCCCCGTTCAATCACCACTGGCGTCTCGGCGAGCCAGTCCTGCATCTGGGTGAAGGGGTGCCAGAGGTACTGGCGGTCCCAGGCGGCGAGTTGCTCGGTGGTCGGACGCATATAGAGGGCGCCGCTACGCCGCGCCGTATTCCATGCGGCGCGGCGTGGCCGCGCCCTCCAGCGGGCGCCGCACCGCCGCGAAGGCGGCGATGGCAGCGTTGATGTCCGCTTCGGTGTGCGTCGCCATCACCGTCACGCGCAGGCGGGCGGTGCCGTCGGGCACCGTCGGTGGGCGGATGCCGTGCGCGAAGGCGCCGGCGGCGAGCAGCGCGGCGGAGAGCGCCATCGTCGCCTCGGCGTCGCCGATCATCACCGGCAGGATATGGCTGTCGTCCTCGCCCGGCACGACATAGCCGAGGCCGCGCAGCCCGGCGCGCAGGCGGGCCGCGTTGCGCCGCGTCGCGGTGCGGCGCTCGGGCTCGCGTTCGACGATGGTCAGGGCGGCGGCGGCGGCGGCGACGATTGGTGGCGGCAGGGCGGTGGTGAAGACCTGCGTACGGGCGCGATTGACGAGCAGGTCGATCAGGGCGCGGCTGCCGGCGACATAGGCGCCGAAGGTGCCGAGCGCCTTGCCCAGCGTGCCCATTTGCACGGTGACGGCAGCCTGCAGGCCGAGGGCGTCGACCAGGCCGGCGCCGCGCGGGCCGACGACACCGGTGGCATGCGCCTCGTCCACCATCAGCATCGCGTCGTGCCGTTCAGCGAGGGCGCAGAGGGCGGCGAGCGGCGCCGCGTCGCCGTCCATGCTGAAGATCGAGTCGGTGACGATCAGGCGGCGGCGGGCGGGCACGGTCGCCAACTGTTCTCCCAGCGCCGCGAGGTCGTTGTGCGGGTACACCTGCACGACCGCGCGCGAGAGACGGCACCCGTCGATCAGGCTGGCGTGGTTGAGGGCGTCGCTGAAGACGGCGTCTCCCGGGCCGACCAGGGCGCCGATGACGCCGAGGTTGGCGTGGTAGCCGGAGGTGAAGAGCAGGGCAGCCTGGCTGCGCTTGAAGGCGGCAAGGCGCGCTTCAAGGTCGTGGTGGACGCGCATCGAGCCGGAGATCAGACGCGAGGCGCCGCTGCCGACGCCGAGGTCGCGCGCCGCGGCCCTGGCGGCCTCGATCAGGTCGGGGTGGTTGGCGAGGCCGAGATAGTTGTTGGAAGAGAGGCAGAGGACGGAGCGACCGTCGATCGTGACGCGCGCGTCCTGCGGTCCGTCGATCGGACGCAGGGTGCGTCGCAGCCCGGCGGCCTCGAGGCGCGCCAGCTCGGCGGCGAAGTGGTCGTCGTGACGCATGCGTCGGGGATAGAGGGCCGTGCGGCAGGCGTCAACGAACCCCTGCCGGGTTGCGGCCTCCTGTCGGCGCCCATTCGTGATCCTGGTGGGCGGTGTGAAAGTCCGAGGTTCGGGACGCACTATGTGATCTCGCCCGGGGTCAGTCTCGGACGCCAATCCTTAGGCGGACCCGACGCCGATTCACGATATGTCGGTACTTCGTCGCATCGGCGGCTTGGATTGGCTGTCCGCGGTCTTGCAGTTCCGGCCGCGCGGCTCTTTTATGAGCGCGATGATGCGGACTGCGCTGGGGTGGGATGCGGTGAGGTGTCGAATGGCGCGCGGCCTGGGGCTCGGGCTCGCGCTCGGCGCGGCCGTGAGCATGGGATGCGGCCGCGAGCGACAGCCCCCGAAGCCACCTCCGCCACCGCAGCAGGCGGCCGGACCGATCCTCGAGCCGGCGATCGCCGAGCGCGTCGCGCAGTATGGCCCGATGGCGCGGGAGCGGCTCCGCCCGTACTTCGTGACGGCCGCCGTACCCTACCCGCCGGCGCGCTTCCTCCTCCTCGGCCTCAAGCGGGAGCGCGAGCTGCAACTCTACGCGGCCGCTCCCGGGCAGCCGCTCCGCTTCATCCGCTCTTACGCGGTCCTGGGCGCCAGCGGGCGGCTCGGGCCGAAGATGCGCGAGGGCGACTTCCAGGTCCCAGAAGGGATCTACGGGATCAACTACCTCAACCCGCGCAGCATCGCCCATCTCGCGCTGGCGCTGAGCTACCCGAGCGACTTCGACCGCGCCCGCGCCGCGGAGGACGGTCGCGACCAGGCGACACTCGGCGGCGACATCATGATCCACGGCGGCTGGAAGTCGATCGGCTGCCTCGCCGTCGGCGACCAGGCCGCGGAGGATCTCTTCGTGCTGGCTGCCGACGCCGGCTGGGAATCGGCCGTCGTCGTCATCAGCCCGATCGACTTCCGCCGCACCGGGCTGCCCGCCGGCTACCGTGCGCCGGCGCCGTGGGTGCCCCAACTCTACGGCCAGCTGCGCGCGCGGCTGTTCAGCCTGCCACCTCCGCCATGGTCGCCGGCAACCACCTTCGCTACCGGCGCGCACTGAGCGCGGGCTGCCGCCAGCTGGTCCGCCGCGCGATCCATCGGACGTGACGGATCGGGGGCAACTGATGAGCGGCGTTTACCTCGTGCGGCCGGCGTCGTGGCCGCCGGCCATTGCACCGCACCGTTGGCCGTGATCCTCTTCCGACCAGTCGTCAGACCAGTTGGTGGCCGCCGGAGGGGCGCAGGATGAAGACGGAAATCGGAGCGTACGACGCCAAGACACGCTTGCCGGAGCTGCTGCGGCAGGTGAAGGCCGGCAAGCGGTTTACGATCACGAATCGGGGCGAGGCCATAGCCGATCTCATTCCGAGCGAGCAGGGCAGTCCGGGGGACGCCAAGGCCGCGATCGAGAAGTTCCAGGCCTATATCGGCGCCAATCCCGTGCAGCTTCCCCGCGACGTGTCGCTCAAGCAGCTGATCGAGGAGGGGCGCGAATGACCTTCGTCCTCGATGCGTCCGTCACCATGTCCTGGCTGTTCGGCGATGCGAGACCGTCGGACCGCGCGTATGCCAGGGGAGTTCTCGAGTTCTTGAAGAACCCCGACGCTCGCGCGGAAGTCCCCGTGACCTGGGCGCTCGAAGTGGCGAATGTGCTCTCGCGCGGAGAAGCCCGGCGGCTGATCACGGAGGCGCAGAGCGAGGCATTTCTCGCCATGCTCTCGAGATCGCCGCTGCATGCAGACCACGCGACCTTCACCAGTGCGTTGGGGGACACGCTGCATCTGGCGCGGCGCTATCGGCTCTCGGCGTACGACGCGTCGTACCTGGAGCTGGCACTGCGCGGTGCGCTGCCGCTTGCGTCCCTGGATGCCGATCTGAACAAGGCGGCGCGCAAGGCTGGGGTGACGCGATTCGCGCAATGACCGTGCGGTGACGCGATCGAGCCACCGCACGCGGATTCCATTTCAGCGGCGTGACCTGAGTACTCTCGTAGCTCGTGTCGGTGCAATGCCGAAGGCGTATCGGGCGACGCGCGCGTCCTGCCACCCGTCGATCGGGCGCCGCCTACGGCGCACAGCGGCACGACCGTCGCCAGCAGCGCCGCGAGCGCAAGCGCGACGTGAAGCATTCGATGCCGTATCTGCGCCCCTCCGTGAGAAGATTGCAGCGCGATGGGGGCCGGGGCGTTGAAGTCAACGACAACAGCTTCGCGCGACTGTTCGACGGAACGACCACCTTCCCGGTGCGCGGGGGAGTAGCGGTTGCGCCAGCCAAGCGATCCGGGGTGGGCCGCCGGGAGAGGGGGATGGATGGCGTCGTGGCTCTCACCCCTTGTGGTCCTGTCCTCGGCGGGGAGCGAGCCTACGCTGCGGCTCCGATCAGGAGTCGACGAGCTTCGGCGTAGCTGTCGGTGCAGGCGTCCACGAGCGGATGGGTGCGGCGACCCAGGAACACTCGGCGATGCGTTCGCCCGTCGTCGTGTCGATCAACCACGCCGCCCATTGATTGCCCCGTCGCGCGTAGTCGATCAGGTAGGTGCGCTCCGCCTCGGCGGCAAACTCGATCACGCAGTCGCGCTCGCCGCGATAGCCCACGTAACCGTACTGTGCCTGGTAGGTCACCGCGACGTAGTGGAATCCCGGTCGTACTTCGGCCCGATTCGCCAATGCCGGAAAGTGCCTGCCATCGATCGACGTGATCCGCACCTGCTCGAAGGTATGGCTGGTCGCCTCGATGGTTGCACGCTCGGACGGCGACAGAGACGGGCCGTCGTAGGCGCGAAAGGTACACGCGGCGACCAGGCACAGGGACGCAACGCCGCACGCGTAGCTCGAGGTCCGGCGGGAGGGCACCACGGATCGCGTTGTCATCTGTGCGGTGTCGAGCGCTGTTGGTCTTGGCGAACGCCGCCCCAGGCGACCCAAATGGCATGCTCGCGGCAGCCACTCAACGGGCTCGAAAGGGCCGCGACCGCCGCGCGCCGAAGTCACCCCCCCCGCGGCCGGACGAAGCGGCGCCACGTCACTCGGAAACACCGGCTCCGGGCCTGGGCCGCGCGCAACCGATGTCGCTCTGCGCGTCCATGGTGATGCCGCGCTGCTCTGATCAGCAGGGTTCTCGCCTCGGATGCCGCCACTACGTATGGCCCTCGGCAAATCCGCTCCGCTTGGGGCATGACGGAGGCACTGCCGGTGGCGCATCTCACGGGGGGAGGCGTGGAGCCGGACGCCAAGGCGGTGAAGCTGGGCGGCAAGTGGCCGCAGCTGGAGACGACAGCCGCCGGCCAGGGTCCGTCGAACGGCGACCTGGCGGTGATCCAGTCCTACGCAACCCAGTGCAACGCCGATCTCGGGCTCGGCCTGAGCGGCGGCACGCTGCCCAACTGCCCCGCCGCCCTGAGCACGTGCAGCGGCGATCTGAGCACCTGCACCACCGATCTCGCCGCCTGCGAGTCGCAGACCGACAACGCACCGGAAGAGACCGGCCAGACCGGCTGCTGGGACCAGAGCGGCACCCCGATCGGCTGCGCAGGCACCGGCCAGGACGGAGAGTTTCAGTACGGGTGCAGCGCGGTCGCGCACACCTTCACCGACATCGGCGACGGCACGATCACCGACAACAAGACCGGCCTGATGTGGGAGAAAGAGAGCAACGACGCCGGCATCCACAGTCCGCAGAGCGATCCCTGGGCCAACGCCTTCGTCAAGATCGGCAGCCTGAACGGCATAGCCTTCGCGGGCTATACCGATTGGCGCCTGCCGAACAAGAACGAGCTGTTCAGCCTGTACGATTCGAGCACGTATCCGGCGTACGTCCCGGGATTTCTGACGGCCTGCCCGGGAGGCTGCACTGTGCTGACCTGCAACTGCGGCCAGCCATCCAGCTACTGGTCTTCCACTACCTACGAGCCGAGTCCGGCCAACACGTGGAGAGTGAGCTTCGACGTCAACGGCGGCCCCGTGTACTTTCCTAAGAGCGCATTGCTCCGTGCGCGTGCTGTTCGCGGCGGATCGTGATCGCGGGCCCGAGCGGCGGGGGGCACGCGTCCCCCGCCGCGACTTCTATTCGTTCGCGGCACTCTGGCGTCACTATCGCGAGTGCCGGCGCGGCAAGGGCAACACGCTCAACGAGCAGGCCTTCGAACTCGATGCCGAGGCCAACCTGCTGCGCCTGCCGTCCGAGCTGCGCGATCACAGCTATCGGCCGGGGCAGTCGATCTGCTTCGTCACCGACGGCCCGAAGCCGCGCGAGGTGTTCGCCGCCGACTTTCGCGACCGCATTGTGCACCATCTGCTGGTGCATCATCAGGAGCGCGCCTTCGAGCCGCGTTTCATCCACGACTCGTTCGCCTGCCGGCGCGGGCGCGGCGTGCTGGCGGCGAGCGACCGGCTGACGCGCTTCCTGCGCTCGGTCACCGCCAATCGGCGCCGCCCGGCATGGGCGATCAAGCTCGACATCGCCGGCTTCTTCCCCTCGATCCACAAGCCGACGTTGCTGGCGGTGCTCCTGCACCACACCGACCATCCGGAGGCGCAGTGGTTGACGCGCACGCTGCTCGAGCACGACCCGACCACCGACTACCGCTTCCGCTCTATCCGCCGCCGCGCCGCGCCGCCGGGCAGCCGCCGCTATCCGGTGCCGGCGCGCAAGAGCCTGTTCGACCGCGGCAACGAGTTCGGCCTGGCGCGACGCGATCGCGACCTTCGCGCGCGACCGGCTGCGCCTCGAGCTGCGCGGTCCGCTGCCGCTACCGTGCCCGGTGTCCGCCGGCGTCGATTTCGTCGGCTGGCACACCTGGGCGACGCACCGCGTCTCACGCCGGCGCACGTTGCACGCCCTCGACCGGCGCCTGCGCCGCTTCGAACGCCAACGCGTGTGGCGCGCCTTCGGCGGCGCGGCACACGCGATCGATCTCTTTCCGCCGCCGCTACCGGTGCCACGTCGGGTGTCTGCCGCGCACGGCGCCCTGACCGCCGCGCAGTTGCCGGCGACGCTGGCCTCGTACGCCGGGTACCTGCGCCACGGCGCCGCCTGGCGCGCCTGGCGGCGACAATGGGACGCTCATCCCTGGCTGGCTGCATTGTTTCGCGACGTCGGCTGGGCGCCGCGCGCCCGCTGGGCCGCGCCGCACCTGTGGAGCGACCACTTCGGCCGTCGCTACCGCGCCCTCGTCCGCGCCGCCGCCGATGACGGTCTGGTCTTCGTCCGCCTCGGCAACCACGTCGAGTTCCTCGGCCGCCAACGGCTGCTCGCGCAGCGTGCGCTCGGCCTGCGCCCAACGCCGATCGCGCGTCGGCAATACACACTCACGGCGGGATTCCACCGTGTGCTCGGGCCGCGCTTCGTGCGCCGCGCCCTTGCCGCCGGCAACCTCGTCGTGCTCGCTGGTGGCGCGCGCACGCCGCCGCCGCGCGTCCTGACGCCGCGCCCGCTGCCGTCCGCGGCCGCGCCGCCGTGCACCGGTCGCGGACGGCGATGAGGACGGCGTCCTCGCCGCGCACGCTCTGCCGGCTAGCGCTTGCGGGCGCGGTCTGTTCCTTCCAGCCGCTCGACGTCGGCCAAGTCCTGCGTCCGTCCCGCGGCGCGTTTGTTCTGGATGGTGTGCTCTTTCGACAGCACCGAGACCGTCAGGTCTGCGAACGATGTCTGCAGGCGGGCGGGCCAGGCGTCCTCGAAAGTCACGCCGTCGATGGCGGTCAGGATGTCGATGCGCAGCGGCGGCACGCCGATCTGGAAGACGACACCGGGCTGCGAAAGATCCGCCTCGCTCAGATCGTGCAGCGGGGCGCCGAAGGCCTGCAGCGCGGCGATGATGCGCTTGGCATTGACCGGTTCGGCGCGCACCCAGATGTCGAGGTCCTTGGTCGCACGCACATGCCCATGCGCCGCCAGGGCGTGGGCTCCGACGACCAGATACTCAACCCCGAGGACGTTGAACTCGGCTAACAGATCTCTGAAGTCGCGGCTCACTCGACTGCTCCTGACGCCACTGCAGGCATTGCAGCGTGATCTCCCACACCGCAGCGATCCGCTCGGCGGGCGTCGACTGGTCGTCGGCGGCCTCGGCGTCGCCCGAGCCGGCGCGGAGGATACGGCTCGTCACGCCCATACGCTTCGCCCGGGGATCCATGGTCGCCAGCATAGCGCAATGCGCCCCCGAGATCCCGCCGGTATCACGTCGGCTGCCCGGTGGGTCTGAGACGAGGCGGGGGTGGGTTGGTGCCGGGAGGGCCTGCTGCCGACGAACTCTCCGCGTCGGTCAGGCGCCGTGCAGGAGCACGCCGGCGCGCCCGTCCGGCGGACCTCGCGGGCGGCGTCGAGGCGCGTGATGCTCAGCGCGGTCGGAGCACGTTCAAGCGAGGAAAATAGCGGCTCAAGTACCCCCGATAGATGGCGGCGATCTGGTCGGGCTGAACGGGCTACCAAGTCCGGCGAAAGTTCGATCGAATTTCGCGCGGTCCATCAGCAACGCGAAGAACTCTGCCGCGACGACATCACACACGACGAGGTCGCCGTCTGCCTGCGCACCGGCCAGGACGTCCGTCCACGCGAGCGCGTTCGGCTCCGCCTTTTCAAGAGTGCGCCGGGTGACACGCCGTATCTGGCGCGGCGGTCGCTGCGCCGTCCATGTGGAGCCCGGACGCGCGACGCGCTATCGGTACGCGGCATGGCCAAGGCGCGCTCGGTATTTGTCTGTCAGGGGTGTGGCGCGCAGGCGTCGCGCTGGCTGGGTCGCTGCCCGGACTGCGGCGAGTGGAACACGCTGGTCGAGGAGCGCGTCGAGGCGGAGGGCAAGTCGGGCGGCCGCGGCGGCGGCGGGGCGAAGCCGCAGCCGCAGCCGATCACCCAGCTGGCGACGGCCAACGAGCAGCGCAGCACGAGCGGCATCGGCGAGCTCGACCGGGTGCTCGGCGGGGGCGTGGTGCCGGGCTCGGTGATCCTCATCGGCGGCGATCCCGGCATCGGCAAGTCGACCCTGGTGTTGCAGGCGCTCGGCCACCTCGCCCGCCAGGGCACGGCGCTCTATGTCACCGGTGAGGAGTCGCCGCAGCAGGTGAAGATGCGCGCCGACCGTCTCGGCGTCACCGAGCCGTCCCTGCTGGTACTCGCCGAGACGCAGGTCGACGCGGTGATCGAGCAGGCGCGGACGGTGCGGCCGCTGGTGCTGGCGGTGGACTCGATCCAGACCATGTTCACCGAATCGCTCGCTTCGGCGCCGGGCAGCATTGGCCAGGTGCGCGAGAGCGCCGCGCAGTTGGTGCAGTTCGCCAAGCGCAACGCGCTGGCCTGCGTACTGGTCGGGCACGTCACCAAGGACGGCTCGTTTGCCGGGCCGCGCGTGCTCGAGCACATGGTCGACACGGTGCTCTACTTCGAGGGCGATCGCGGCCACTCCTTCCGCATCCTGCGCGCCGTCAAAAATCGCTTCGGTTCGACCAACGAGATCGGCGTCTTCGAGATGAAGGAGCAGGGCCTGCAGGCGGTCGAGAACCCGTCGGCGCTGTTTCTCGCCGAACGGCCGGTCGACGTGCCGGGCTCGGTGGTCATCGCCAGCATCGAGGGCACGCGCCCGATCCTGGTCGAGCTGCAGGCGCTGGTCTCGTCGAGCTCGTTCGGCACGGCGCGGCGCACGACGCTGGGCATGGACCACAACCGCGTCGCGCTGCTGGTGGCGATCCTCGAGAAGAAGATGGGTCTCCAGCTCGCCGGCCAGGACATCTTCCTCAACATCGCCGGCGGCGTGCGCCTCGACGAACCGGCGGCCGACCTCGGCGCACTGGTCGCCATCGCCTCGAGCTTCCTGGACAAACCGATCGACCCGCACACCCTGATCGTCGGCGAGGTCGGACTGGCCGGCGAGGTGCGCGCCATCAGCCAGGCCGAGGCGCGCGTGCGCGAGGGTGGCAAGCTCGGTTTCAAGCGCTGCATCCTGCCGGAGAGCTCGCGTAAGCAGCTGCCCACCGTGCGCGGCGTCGAGCTACGCGGCGTGCAGTCGCTCAACGAGGCCTGGGACGTGTTGTTCTGAGCCCACGCCGCTACCCGCGGCTGCGTGGCGGGCGCGACTACGGCCGCGCCGCATCAGACACGGCGCGGCGGAAGAGCCACATCAGTACCAGGCATGATGCGACGTTGCCGCTGGCGATGATGGTGAAGAGCGTCTCGGCGCTGGCGCCGCCGTAGTGCACGGCGGCGAGCCCGCCGCCGACCACCAGGGCGACGCGAGCCACGGTGACGGCCAGGGGAACAATGGCGCGGCCGAAGGCCTGGAAGGCCGAGCCGATGATCATGCTGGCGACGACGAAGAGGTAGGTCGGGCCCATGCGGTGGAAGTATGCGGTGCCGATGCGTTCGACCTCCGGCGCGGTGGAGAAGAGGCCGATCCACAACGCCGGTCGCCAGGTGACCAGGACCGCCGGCAGGACGACGACCGCGGCGGCAACCAGGCAGGCCTGGCCGACGTAGCCGGGGATGAGATCGCGCCGGCCGGCGCCGGTGGCCATGCCGACCAGCGTCATGGCGCCGGCGGCAACACCGAAACCGAGCGAAAAGAGCAGAAAGTCGAGGCGCGACCCGAGGCCGTACGCGGCGAGGTGGGCGGTGCCGAAGCGGGCCACCGTGCCGGTGAGGACGACGAGGCCGACGTACGTCAGCGCCGCCGACAGCGAGGCGGGCACGCCGACGCGCAGGATCTCGGCGAAGTGGCGTGCGCGCAGGTCACGCGGCAGCAGGCGCGGCCGCACCGGGCTGCGGGCGCCGAAGATGAAGCGCGAGCGCGGGATCAAGCCGATGGTCTGGCCGGCCAGCGTCGCCAGCGGCGCGCCGACGAGGCCGAGGTCGAAGGTGAACATGAACAACGGCGTCAAGGCGATCTGCAGCAGCAGCGACAGGGTCGAGCACAGGGCCGGCACGCGCACGTTGCCGGCGCCGCGCAAGATGGCGTCGAAGGTGCCGACGGTGAAGCTGACCAGCAGCCCGCCGAACAACACGCGCGCGAACAGGACCGCTTACTCGAGCACCGCCCCCGCGCCGCCCATGGCGCGGAAGAGGGCGTGCGCGCCCAGTTCCGAGGCGATCGTGCCGCCGACCGCCAGGCCGAGCGTGATGGCGATGGCGTGCTCGGCGAGGGCGCGCGCGTCGTCGCCGCGCCCGCCGCCGAGGGCGCGGGCGATGCTCGAGGCGACGCCGGTACCGAGCCCGCCCGACACCACGGTGATCAGGATCATGGTGATCGGGAACACCAGCGACACGGCCGCGATCGAGTCTTCGCCCAGGCGGCTGACGAAGTAGACGTGCAGGATGTTCGACAGCGCCGCGAACAGCATCACCGCCGTCGTCGGCGTCGCCAGCGTGATGATGGCGCGCAGCGGATGCTGCGCCAGCAGGGCCGCGGCGGCGGAGCGATCGGTCACGGCGCGCGGCTAGGCGTCGGCGGGCGGCGGCGGCCCCGGGACGTGGCCCGGGCAGCGCAGGACGGGCAGGGGCGGGTAGCGGCTGAAGCGCGGGTCGCCGGCGGCGCGCCCGCACAGCAAGAAGACCGACCCGCGCTTACTTTCGAGCCGGCGCGCGTGGCGGCAGTCGGCGCACAGGCCGAGGCCCAGCCCGTCGCGATTCACCGCTGCCCCCGGTCGCCGAATCAGGACAGCGGCGTGCCGCCGCCGGCGGCGATGAAGCCCTGGCCGTACTCGATCTGCGCCTGGCTCTTGAGCTGCTCGAGGAAGACGCGCACCGCGGCGGCCTCGGCCTGTGCCTGCAGACGCTCGGTCAGCGCCGCCTGCTCGGTGGCGAAACGCGACTCGTCGGCGGGCATCCGCTCGGCAAGCACAGCCACCACCGCGTCGCCGTTGACGTCGAATACGACTTGCGCCACCGGTGCCTCGCTGGTGAGGGCAAAGGCCGCGTCCTTGAGCGCCGCCGCGTTGCCCAGGTTGGGCACATACGCGCCGGCACGCCCGATCTGCGGGCTCTCCTCGACCGTCAGCCCCTCCTGCTTGGCGAGCGCGACGAGGTCCTGCTTCTCCTTCAGCGTCGTCAGCAGCCCCTCGGCGCGCGTGCGGGCGAGCGCAGCGGCCTTCGTGGCGCGCACCTCCGTGTCAACTTTGCCGCGCACCTGCTCGAGCGGCGGCACCACCGTCGGCAGACGCTCGACCACCTTGACGATGCTGTAACCGCTAGAGTCGGTGACGATCTCCGCCACCTCGCCGGCGTCGGTGGCGAACGCCTCCTTGGCCAGCTCCGGGCGCGGCCCGAGCGTCCCGACCGGCTCGCCGGCGCCGAATGGCGGCGGCGTCTGCACCGTCAGGCTCAGATCCGCGGCGACCTTCTCGAGCGGTTCGCCGTCGAGGACCCGCTCGTGCGCCGTCTCCACGGCCTTCAGCGCCGCAGCGCGCGCCTGCTGGGTCTTCAGCGACTCGACGATCGACGCCCGCACCGCCTCGATCGGTTCCTGCCGTGCCGCCGTTTTCTCCTCGACCTTGATGATGTGCAGGCCGAAGGGTGTTTCAATAATTTCGCTCACCGCGCCCGGCGCCAGCGCGAAGGCGGCGACCTCAAAGGGCGGCGTCATGACGCCGCGGCCGAAGCTCCCCAGATCGCCGCCACTGGCGGCGCTGGAATCCTCGGAGTGTGCCTTCGCCAGGGCGGCGAAATTGTCACCCGCCTCGGCTTTGACCAGCACGGCTTCGAGCCGCTTGCGGGCCTTCGCTTTATCGGCCTCGCTGGCGTCGGGCGCCACTTTGATCAGAATATGCCGCGCCCGCACCTCCTCCGGCTTCTGGTACTGCGCCAGGTTGCCTTCGTAGGCAGCCAGCACCTCGGCATCGCTCGGGGTCACCGCCGCGGCGAAGGTCGCTGGGCTGAACTCGACGACGACGGCGCGCACCCGCTCGGGCTCGCGGAAGCTCTCCTGGTTGGCGTCGTAGAATTGCTTGCGCTCCTCGTCCGACACTTCCACCTGGGCGACAAAGGCGGCGGCCGGCACGCGCACGAACTGCAGGCTGACCCGTTCGTTGTCGTGCCGGAAGCGGTCCTTGACCTCCAGCGGGCTCACCTGCACGCCCCGCGCGACGATCGTCTGGAGCTTCTGGCTGAGCAACTGCTCGCGCTGCAGATCTTCGAAATCGCTAGGTTTCATGCCATTTTGCCGGAGGATCTCGACATACGCGTCCTTGTCGAAGCGGCCGTTGTTCTGAAAGTTCGGCATGGCCGCGATGGAGTCGCGCAGCTCGGTCTCATCCACCTCGAGGCCGAGATTGGCCGCCTCCTGGAGCATCAGCTCATTGGAGATGAGCTGGGTCATAGCCTGGGTGCGCAGGAACTCCGCTGGCGGTCCACCGCTCGGCCCACCGACGTCGCGATACAGATTGGCCAGGTTCTGGTAGGCGCGGTCGAACTGGCGGCGGGTGATGATTTCGTCGTTCACCTTGGCCGCGACCTCCATACGGTCGGTGCCGACGGTGCCGACGCCCCAGAAGATGAAAACCAGGACGATGATGACGAATAGGCCCTTGAGCAGGATCGAATCGGCCTGCTTGCGCATTGCATCCAGCACGGTGCGGCTCTCCTTGCGAAGCCCCAGACGATAAAGAAGGGCCGTTTCAAAAGCAACTTGTGCTCACCCTAACCTTGCTCGCCGGCGAGAATTCTGTTAGCCCCGAGCGGCTCAACGACCTGCGTTCTCTTCTCACGACCCAGGCATACCGAGGCTGGCGGCGGATGGTGCTGAATTTCCTGCTGGGCATGTTTTCCAACGATCTCGCGATCGATTTGGGAACCGCGAATACGCTGATCTACGTCAAGGGCGAGGGCATCGTCTGCAACGAGCCCTCGGTCGTGGCGGTGCAGAAAGACGCCCGCGGCGGCCGGCGTGTCTTGGCGGTGGGCGCCGAAGCGAAGAAGATGCTCGGCCGCACGCCGGGTTCGATCGTCGCCATCCGGCCGTTGAAGGACGGCGTCATCGCCGATTTCGACATCACCGAGGCGATGCTGCGCTACTTCATCCACAAGATTCACAACCGCCGCACCCTGGTGCGGCCGCGCATCGTCATCTGCGTCCCCTTCGGGGTGACCGAGGTCGAGAAGCGCGCCGTCAAGGAATCGGCCGAGTCGGCGGGGGCGCGCGAGGTCTACCTGATGGAGGAGCCCATGGCGGCGGCCATCGGCGCCGGCCTGCCGGTCACCGAACCGACCGGCAACATGATCGTCGACATCGGCGGTGGCACCACCGAGGTGGCGGTGATCTCGCTGAAGGGCATCGTCTTTTCGAAGTCGGTGCGCGTCGGCGGCGACAAGATGGACGAGGCGATCGTTCAGTACATCAAGCGCAAGTACAATCTCCTCGTCGGCGAGCGCACCGCCGAGCTGATCAAGCTCAGCATCGGGTCGGCGTACCCCGGCAACGAGATCCAGACGATGGAGATCAAGGGCCGCGACCTGGTCGCGGGCGTGCCGAAGACGGTCGAAGTGTCCGACGAGGAGATCCGCGACTCGCTGCTCGAGCCGATCAGCCAGATCGTCGACGCGGTGCGCATCGGCCTCGAGCGCACGCCGCCGGAACTCGCCTCGGACATCGTCGACAAGGGCATCACGCTGGCCGGCGGCGGCGCCCTGCTGCGCAACCTCGACGTGCTGCTGCGCGAGGAGACCGGGCTGCCGGTCCATCTCGCTGACGATCCGCTGACGGCGGTGGTGATGGGCGCGGGCAAGGTGCTGGACGAGCTGACGCTGTTGAAGGACGTCACGATCCAGTGACTCCGGTGCCATGGAGTTCCTGCGCCGCAACCGCCTCCTACTCAGCGCCGCCAGCCTGCTCGTCTGCTCTCTGCTGCTCGTCTCGATCACCATACGGCAGCAGCCCTCGCGCGACCCGGTCGGGCGCCTGCTGCTCGACGCGCTGGCGCCGTTCCAGGTCGTCTTCTCGTGGTTCGGGCGCAGCGCCGGGCATCTGTGGTCCAACTACGTCGACGTGGTCGATTCCGGCCGTGACAACGAGGCGCTGCAGGCGCGCGTGGTCGCCCTCGAGGGCGAGCTGTTGCGCGTCGCGGAACTCGAGAACGAGAACCGCCGTCTCGCCGACCTCCTCAGCCTGCGTGCCCGCCTACAGGGCAACGCCTATGGCGCGCGCGTCATCGCCCGCGATCCAGGGCCGCTGTCGATGATGCTTACCGTCGACCGCGGCGCCCGTGACGACGTCCGCCGCGGCATGGCGGCGGTGACGCCGCAGGGCGTCGTCGGTCGCGTCGTCGAGGTCAGCGCGACGGTCTCGCGCATCGTCCTGCTCACCGATCACAACAGCGGCATCGACGCCATGGTGCAGCGCAGCCGCGCCCGCGGCGTCGTGCAGGGCGGTGCCGACGACGGCGCCTGCTACATGAACTACCTGCACCGCGACGCCGACGTCCAGGTCGGTGATCGCGTCCTCACCTCCGGCCTCGACGGCATCTTCCCCAAGGGGCTGGTGGTCGGCGAGGTCGTCGAAGTCGGCCGGCGTCACCGCGGCCTCCTGCAGGCGGCGGTGATCCAGCCGAGTGTTGCGCTCGACCGTCTCGAGGAGGTGCTGCTGGTCGATCCGGCGGCGCAACCGATCGAGGGCGCGGTGAGCGCACCGGAGGAATCGTTGCCGGCGGCAACGCCGGCGGCAATGCCGGCGGGGGGACCGCCGGCGTGATGCGCACGGCGGCCGTCATTGCGGTCGTCGCGGGCTTCGGCGTGCTGCTGCAGACGACGTTGGTCCACGCGCTGCCCGCCCGTCTGCAATTGGCGCCCGACGTCCTGCTGGTGGTGTGCGTGTTCCTCGGGCTGCACCGCCACACCGTCGGCGGCGTCTTCGGGGCCTTCCTGCTCGGCTACGTCCAGGACGCCGTCTCGGGCGGCGCCGCCGGCCTCAACGCCTTCGCCATGGTGTTGGTCTACGTGCTCGTGTATCTGACGTGCCGCCGCCTGTGGGTGGACAACGTGTTGTCGAAGGTGGTGCTGGTGTTCCTCGCCTCCTGGGTCAAGGCTTTCGCCGTGCTCGGCGTCTCGGCCGCCTTCGGCGCCTTCGACGGAGCCTGGGGCGCGACGCTCGGCCAGGTGCTGGTCAATGCGGCGCTGGCCGCCGCCATCGCCCCGCCGGTGTTCGCGCTGCTCGCCGGGGCCCGCCTGCCGGATGAGCCCGAGGCGGCCTGAGCATGTTCGGCGTCCACGAGGTCTCTCCCGCGGTGCGTCGGCGCATCGCGCTGGGCTCGACCTTCGCGGTGCTGGTGGTGCTCGGGCTCGGGGCGCGGTTGTGGACGCTGCAGGTGCTGCGTGGCGAGCAGATGGCGGCGTTGTCGGAGAACAACCGCATCCGCCTGCGCCGTGACCCGGCGACGCGCGGTCGCGTCGTCGACCGCCGCGGCGGCGTGGTGATCGACAGCCAGGCGTCGTTCGACGCCGTCCTGGTCCCCGAGGACGCGCCGGACCTGCCCACCGTGGTCGAGACGCTGGCCCAGTTCCTCGACCAGAGCGCCGCCGAAACTCAGGCGGTCCTGGACCGCGCCGCGGGTCGTCCGGCCTTCCAGGAGATCGTCGTCAAGCGCGGCCTCAGCTATGACGAGGTGGCGGCGATCGAGACACACCAACTCGAGCTGTCGGGCGTCAGCCTGCGCGTGACGCCGAGCCGCACCTACCCGCATGGCCCGACGCTGGCGCACGTCCTCGGCTACGTCGGCGAGGTGACGCCCGAGGAACTGGTGCGCGACGAGCACTACCGACCCGGCGACCTGATCGGTAAGGCCGGGCTCGAGAAGGGGTGGGAGGAGGACCTGCGCGGCGTCGACGGCGGCCAGCAGGTCGAGGTCGACGCGCTCGGTCGCCAGTTGCGCATTCTCGATGAGCAGGAGTCGACGCCGGGGCACACGTTGGTGCTGTCGATCGATCTCGAGCTGCAGCGCGCCGCCGAACACGCCATGGGCGATCGCGTTGGCGCGATCGTGGCACTCGACCCGCGCAACGGCGACGTACTGGCGATGGTCAGCGAGCCCTCCTACGATCCCAACGCCTTCACCGGCGGCATCAAGCCGGCGCTGTGGAAGGAACTGATGGGGAACCCACGGCATCCGCTCACCGGGCGCGCGACGCAGGGGCAGTATCCACCGGGCTCGACCTTCAAGATCATCGTCGCCGCCGCGGCGCTCGAGGAAGGCATCATCAACCCCTTCACGCGCATCCGCTGCCCCGGGCATCTGCGCTACGGCAACCACACCTTCCGGTGCTGGAAGCACGGCGGGCACGGCTCGGTGAACGTGCACGACGCGCTGGTCGGGTCGTGCGACGTGTTCTTCTACCAGCTCGGCGCGCGCCTCGGCATCGACACCATCGCCCGCTACGCGCGCGAGTTCGGCCTCGGCGCGCCGACCGGCATCGACGTCGGCAGCGAACGCGGCGGTCTGATGCCGGACACCGACTGGAAGAAGCGCCGCTTCGGCCAGCCCTGGCACAAGGGCGAGACGCTCTCGGTGGCCATCGGCCAGGGAGCCGTCATGGCGACGCCGCTGCAGATGGCGCAGGCGGTGGCGACCATCGCCACCGGCATGCGGTACACGCCACGCCTGGTGCAGCGAATCGAGGCGCTCGACGGGTCGCTGGTGCGAGAGATCGCGCCGCACTTGGCCTCGCGCCTGCCGGTGCGCGAGACCGCGCTCAAGCAGGTGCAGGACGCCCTGGTCGACACCGTCGCGCGCGGCACCGGCAGCAAGGCGCGGCTGCGCGATATTCTGGTCGGCGGTAAGACCGGTACCTCGCAGGTGGTGACCATCGGCAAGACGCGGCTGAAGGCGCATCAGATGAAGTGGAACCAACGCGACCACGCCTGGTTCGTCGCCTTCGCGCCGGCGGAGGAGCCGACCATCGCCATCGCCACCCTGATCGAGCACGCCGACGGCGGCGGCGGGGCGGTGGCGGCGCCGATCACCAAGGAAGTGCTCGAGGCGTTCTTCCGCCTGCAGCAGGAACGGGAGGCGGTGCGCCTTGCTCAGAATTGACCGCCGCTTGCTGGCGCACATCGAGTGGCCGATGCTCGTCCTGGCGCTGCTGGTCACCGGCGTCGGCCTGCTGACCATCCTCAGCGCCACCTTCCACGACGGCCAGTTCGTCAGCCGCTACGTGGTGCGCCAGGCGACCTGGGCCGGGGTCGGCCTGGTCGCCATGCTGGTGGCGGTGAGCATCGACTACCGCACGGTCAACCGCTACGCCTACCCGATCTATCTGCTGCTGCTGGCGTCGCTGGTGCTGGTGTTGGTCGTCGGCGTCAGCGGCGGCGGCGCGCGGCGCTGGATCGGCATCGGCCCGGTGACGGTGCAGCCGTCGGAGTTCATGAAGGTGGGCGTCGTGCTGGTGCTGGCGCACGTTCTGCACCGCTGGGCTGGCGAGGCCCGCCTGCCGCTGCGCCGCCTGCTCGGTCCGCTGGTGCTGATCGCCGTCCCGGCGCTGCTGACGCTGCGCCAGCCGGACCTCGGCACGGCCATCGCGATCAGCATGGGGGCGTTCACGGTCCTGCTCGTCGCCGGCCTGCCGACGCGTCTGCTGCTCATCGCCGCGATGGTGATCGGCCCGCTGCTGCCCTTCGGCTACGCCCACCTCAAGCCCTACCAGCAGAAGCGGCTCGACAACTTCTTCAATCCGCAGGCCGACCGCCTCGGCACCGGCTACCACGCGCTGCAGTCACAGATCGCCATCGGCTCCGGGCAGGTGCACGGCAAGGGCTACCTGCACGGCACGCAGAATCAGTTGAAGTTCCTCCCCGAGCAGCACACGGACTTCATCTTCTCCGTCTACTCCGAGGAATGGGGCTTCATCGGCGGCGCCGCCCTGCTGGTGCTGTACCTGGCGCTGGTGCTGCGCGGCGCCTACATCGCCAGCCGGGCGCGCGACAATCTCGGGGCGCTGCTCGCCGCCGGCCTGACCGGAACGATTTTCTGGCAGGCGGCGATCAACATCGGCATGACCAGCGGCGCCCTGCCGGTGGTCGGCATCACATTGCCGTTTCTCAGCTACGGCGGCTCGTCGATGCTGGCCCTGATGATTTCGGTCGGGCTGCTGATGAACATCAGCATGCGCCGCCACACGTTCTGACGCGTCGCGGGGTTCGCTGCGAACCGACGCAGGGCGCGGCCCCCGCCGCCCCTCCATCGTCAGCTCAACGCCAGGGTCAGGCCAACGCTTCGTCGATGGCGCGCACCAACTGCGCCCGCGGCACCGCCCCGACAATCTGCTCGGCCACCTCGCCGCCCTTGAAGAGGATCAGGTTGGGGATGCCGCGCACGCCATAGCGCGACGGGGTCTGGGGGTTGTCGTCGACGTTCATCTTGACGACCTTGAGCTTGCCGGCGTAGCTGCCCGCAAGTTCCTCGACCACCGGCGCGATCGCCTTGCACGGTCCGCACCACGGCGCCCAGAAATCGATCAGTACCGGCGTTTCCGAATTGATGACTTCCTGCTCGAAACTCTGGTCGCTGACTTCCACAACGTTACCCACGCGCCTGTCTCCTTTCGACTGGTCGCGACAGACTAACGGCGCCCCCTGCGGGGCGCAAGCCGTCCTCAGCCCGCCAGACCGGTCTCGACGGCGCTCATCTTCGACAGGCGTTGTTTCAGCTTCAACTGGTCGCGCACCGTGGCGAGCAGGCGGGCGCGGTCGACCGGCTTGGGGATGAAGTCGGCCATGCCGGAACGCATCGCGCGCTGCTTGAAGCGCGTCAGGTCGTAGCAGCTGAAGGCGACGATGGGGATGTTGCGCAGGTGTTCGCGCGCCAGGATGTTCTCGGCCAGGCAGTAGCCGTCCATGCCGGGCATGTGGAGGTCGAGCAGGATGAGGTCGACCGACCGCTCCTGCAGCACGCGCAGCGCGTCCCAACCGCGGTCGACACAAATGCAATCGTAGCCCTGGCTCTCGAGAAACCGCCGCGTGATCACGAGGTGGTCCTGCTCGTCATCGACCAGCAGAATGACTTCCTTCTGATCCGCTTCCGTCACATGCTCCATCTCGGCCTCTTTCGCTGTCTGGCGTCGCTGTCCAGTCAGCGATTGAGCACGAGGCGTACCAAGCGCGGCGCGGTCGCCGGCGCGCACCTCCCGTGCGCCCAGCAAACGGGCGCACGGCCCGAACGCACGACGAACAGCGCGAATCGGAGCGTCGTCGTTGATTATTTGACGCCTGGTGCACCTGCCAAACCCTGGCCCGTCCGCCGGCTGTGGCAGACGCTGTGGCGCTCTCAGGGTTGCGGCGGGACTTCGTTCGGCGGAACGGCTTCGTAGACGGGCAGCGACTGCGTGTTGGCGCGCACGTCCGGCGACAGCCGGTCGATCAACGGCTCGTCGGGGATGCTCGGCTTCACATAGCTGCCCGCCGCCGCGGCGGCGACCTGCGGACGGTCGCTGGGGGCGACGGCGCTGCCGTCGAGCAGGGCGTTGTCGACATCGAGCCCGTCGCGCGCGCCGGTGCCGAACGCCTCCAGTCCAGCCAGCATCGCGCCGCGCTGCGCGGCATCCATACTCTTGATCGGGCTGGGAAATTTGCCGGCCTCGACGCGACTCATCTGATTCGCGCCAACGCTGACGGCCGGGCCGATGAGCCCGGTACGCCCCTGGACGGCAACGACACCCTCCAGCCCGCCGACCTCGGTCGCGCCTGCGGTCGCGTCGTGGCGCACGACGAATTGCGTCCCCTGGACGCGTGCGATGGCCGACGGCGTCGCGATCTCGAAGCGCCCGCCGGCACTGCCGAAGCCGCTGACGATCGCCTCGACGGCGCCACCGCTGAGAGTCAACAGCGCGCGCCGTGTTCGGGCGGCGTATTCGTCGATGGTCAGGGTCGTCGCCGGCGCCAGTCGCAGCACGGCGTCGTCGGCGAACACCAGCGTCGCCGTGCCGTCGGCGCCGCTACGCACGGTCTCGCCGTCGAAGACCGGGTTGCCGATCAGTGCCGGTAGCCACTCGCGGCCGCGTTGTACCTCGATCGTGCCGCCGGCGCTGGCGACGGTGGCGACGATCTCGGCCGGCTTGCGCGCCGCCCGATCCGCCGCCGCGGCCGGGTCGACGGCGAGCGTCAGTGCGGCGGTAAGAACGGCGGCGCCGAGCACCATGCCGCCGTCGCGCATGCGACGGATCAGAACTGGAGCCATACGTTGGCCTGTATGATGTTTCGGTTGTATTCGAAATCGGCGATGTTGGAGTCGTTGAGGACGCCGAGATAAGCGACGTCGGCCGAGATCCACTCGGCGAAGCCGTGCGAGAACTGCACGACGAACTGGCTCTGCTTGTCGTGCCGGCGTTTGCTGTAACCGGTGCGGCTGTTCGGGTGCTCGTAGTCCTGCAGGTTGAACAGGTAGCCGATCTGGCCCTGCGCGACGTCGAAGATGCCGAAGTCGAGCTGCGCGTCGAACATATTGTCCATGTACGCGAAGTCGGTGCCGTCGCGCGACAGCGGATCGTAGTCGTCCCAGCGGTAGCCGATGCTCAACGTGCGGTCGGCGGCGCCGAGCAGGAAGTACTGTCGAATGCCGGCAGCATTGATGTACGAGTCGCGAAAGGGGTCGAAGGTCTTGTCGAGGAAGTCCTGGCCGCCAAACGAGTAGTAGACTTGCGTCGCCGCGACGTCGCCGGTGAACAGGTTGACGAATGGCGTGCCGCGCCCGCCCTGGTAGAAGCTGGCGTAGTCCAGCAGGTAGAAGTCGTAGAGCCCGGCGATGCCGAACTGGACCAGGCCATCATAAAGAGGCTGCGTCGCCAGGGTCATGTCGATGCGGTTGCTCTGCAGGTCGAAGCGCGACGTGCTGAAGTGGACGCTCTGGTAGAAATTGTAGCCGATGTCGCCGTAGCCGTCGGCGTTCTCGAACATGCGGTACTGGGCGCCGGCCCCGACGGCGAAGAAGCCGTCCATCTCGCCGTCGGTGTCGAGTCCCTGCTGGGCCGCCGAGCTGCTCGGCACCAGGCCGACGTTGCTGTCGTAGCCGAAGCCGGCGTTGGCATGTACCGACCACGCCTTGCCGTCACCCGGCGCGCCGCCGGCGGGCCCGCCGGCCAGGGTCTGGCCCGCAATGACGGTGGTCTCGGCCTCGGGCGGGCCTGCCTCGACCTGGGTCAGCAGCGTGCGTGCCGCACTCGTCTCGCCGCTGCGCAGCAGCGCCAGCGCCTGGTAGTACTGCGCCGCGCCGCGTAGGGCGGGATCCTTGCCGGCTTCTTCGAACAGCGGCGCCGCGGCAGCGGCGTCACCCATGCGCAGCTTGGTCATGCCCAGGTAGAAGGCGGCCGGAAAGCGTGACTCGGGCTGCTGGTACGCGCGCTGCAGCCACTGTTCGGCGGACGGATACTGGCCGGTGTCGAAGTAGAGGATACCGAGGTCGAGCAGCGCCGGCTTGAGATCGGGCCGCACCGACAGGGCGCGCTCCAATTCGGTGATCGCGGCGGCCTGGTTGCCGAGCCGCGCCAGGGTCAGGCCATGGTAGTAGGCCGCCAGCGCGTCATCCGGATCGGCCGCCACGGCCTGGTCGAGCAGCGCCTGCGCGGCCGCCCAGCGCTGCCCGGCGAAGGGGATCAGCGCCTTGGCGTAGAGTTGTTGCGAGCGCGTGTTCGCACCCACCGGCACCGCCACCATCAAGACAAACAACATCCCGAGGGCGCGGGTTCCTGATTCACCCCTCCACATACCCGCCGGCGCGGCTATACGTCGCGACCCCGCCGCTGGTCAAGCACCCATTGCCGGTTGGCACCCCGGCGCGCCCGCGCTAACACCGTCGGACCAGCGATGAAGAGCGCGGCGCCATCCCCTGCCATCGTTCGCGAGGTCGAGCGTCTGCGGCGCCAGATCGAGGCGCACAACGCGCGCTACTACGTCGATGACGCGCCGACGGTGTCGGACGCCGAGTACGATGCGCTGTTCCGTCGGCTGGTCGCGCTCGAGACGCGCCACCCGGCGCTGCGCGGCCCCGCCTCGCCGACGCAGCGGGTCGGCGCCGCGCCGGCGGCGCGCTTCGCGCCGGTGCGCCATGGCGTGCCGATGCTGTCGCTGGACAACGCCATGTCCGAGCCGGAGTTGCGCGGCTTCGACGAGCGGGTGCGCAAGCTGCTGCGCACCGACGCGGCGGTCGACTACGTCGTCGAGCCCAAGCTCGACGGGTTGGCGGTCGAGGTGGTGTACGTCGACGGCGAGCTGGCGGTGGCCTCGACGCGCGGCGACGGCGTCACTGGCGAGGACGTCACCGCCAACGTGCGCACCATCCGCTCGCTGCCGCTGCGCCTGCACCAGGGGCGCGGCATCCCGGCGCCGCCGCCGCGTCTCGAGGTGCGCGGCGAGGTGGTGTTCCCGCGCCACCGCTTCGCCGCCCTCAATGTCGAGCGCGTCGCCGCCGGCGAGCCGCCATTCGCCAACCCGCGCAATGCCGCCGCCGGCTCCCTGCGTCAGATCGATCCGGCCGCCACGGCGCGCCGCCCGCTCGATGTCCTGTTCCATAGCGCCGGCGCGCTCGAGGGGCTCGGCTGCGAGACGCACTGGGACTTTCTCGCCCTGCTGCGCGGCTGGGGTCTGCGCACCAGCGCGCTCAACCGCCGCGTCGCCGGGGCGGACGCGGTGGTGGCCTACCACGGCGAGATCGGCGCCCGCCGCGCGACGCTCGAGGTGGAGGTGGACGGCGTCGTCGCCAAGGTCGACGCCCTGGCCCTGCAGCGGCGCCTGGGCGAGGTCGCACGCTCGCCGCGCTGGGCCATCGCTTTCAAGTTCAAGGCGCAGCAGGGCGAGACGCGGGTGCGCGACATCGTCGCCTCGGTCGGACGCACCGGCGTCCTGACGCCGGTCGCCGAACTCGAGCCGGTCGCCGTCGGCGGCGTTACTATTGCCAACGCGACGCTGCACAACATGGACGAGCTGGAGCGCAAGGACGTGCGCATCGGCGACATGGTCCTCATCGAGCGCGCCGGCGACGTCATCCCGTCGGTGGTGCGCGTCCTCACCGAGCAGCGCGGCGGCCGCGAGCGCCGCTTCCGGATGCCGGCGGCCTGCCCGGTATGCGGCAGCGCCGTCGTCCGCGAGGAGGGCGCCGCCGCCTATCGCTGTATCGGCCGACGCTGCCCGGCGCAGCGGCGCGAGGTGCTGCGCCACTTTGCGTCGAAGCAGGCGCTCGACATCGACGGCCTGGGCGAGAAGCTCGTCGCCCAGCTCGTCGACGGCGGCCTGGTGGAGGATTTCGCCGATCTCTATCGGCTCACCGCCGATCAGCTCGCCGGCCTCGACCGCATGGGCGCGAAGTCGGCCGCCAACCTGGTGGCGGCGATCGCCGCGACGCGCACGCCGCCGCTCGATCGCCTGGTCAACGGGCTCGGCATCCCGAACGTCGGCGAGCGCACCGCCCAACTGCTCGCCGAGCGGTTCGGCTCGCTGGCGGCACTGGCCGCGGCCGACGAGGAGGCGCTGACCGCGGTGCGCGACATCGGGCCGGAGACCGGGCGGGCGATCCGCGCCTTCTTCCTCGAGCCGCAGAACCAGGCCACCCTGGCGCGCCTGCGTGCCGCCGGCGTCGCGGCGCGGCCGGCGGCGCCGCGACGCCGCGGTGGGCCGCTGCATGGCAAGGCGTTGGTGATCACCGGCACGCTGTCGGCGCCGCGCGAGGAGATCGTCGCCCGCATCGAGTCGGCCGGCGGCCGCGTCACCGGCAGCCTGAGCAAGAAGACCGACTATCTCGTCGCCGGCGCCGAGGCCGGATCCAAGCTCGCCAAGGCGGCGACGCTCGGCGTCGCCGTGCTCGACGAGGCGGAACTCGCGGCGTTGCTCGGCGCCTGAGCCGAGCGGAGGAGCAGGCATGTCGATCATTCAGACCGTCACCGGCGCGCGCGACGCCGCCACGCTCGGCATCACGCTGATGCACGAGCACCTCATCATCGGCTGGCCGGGCTGGGAGTCCGACGTCGCGGCGCCGGCCTGGGACCGCGCCGAGGCGAAGCGGCTGTGCGTCGATCGCATGTTGGAGCTCAAGGCGCTCGGCGTCAGCGCCCTGGTCGACCCCTGTCCGATCGACCTCGGACGCGACGTCGAGTTCGCCGCGGAGGTGTCGCAGGCCTCCGGCGTGGCGGTGATCTGCGCCACCGGCCTCTACTAAGGAGGAGTCGGGGGCCGCCCCGTACTACAAGTTCCGCGGCGGCTTCACCGACACCGTCGCCGAGATGACCGAGAGCTTCGTACGTGAGCTCAGCCAGGGCGTCGGCGCCACCGGCATCCGCCCCGGCGTCATAAAGGTCGCGACCGGCCCGCATCAGGTCACCGCCTACGAGCGTGCCGTCATCACCGCGGCGGCGCGCGCCCACAAGGCGACCGGCGCGCCGATCACCACCCACACCGACGAGGGCACGATGGGACGCGAGCAACTCGCCATTCTCACCGGCGAAGGGGTCGACCCGGGGCGCGTCGTCATCGGCCACTCCTGCGGCAGCGCCGACCTGCGCTACCACACCGACCTGCTCGACCAGGGCGCCATCCTCGGCTTCGACCGCTTCGGTCTCGAACTGCTGCACCCCGATCGGCTGCGCCTCGCCGCGCTGATCGGCCTGCTCGGCGTCGGTTTCGAGCGCCAGCTGGTGCTGTCGCATGACACCGTCTGGTGCTGGCGCGGCCGCCCGCTGCCGTTCGCCGCCGCGGCCCTCGCCCCGCACTGGGATCCCCGCCACGTGCTGCAGCGGATCGTCCCCGCCCTACGCGAGGCGGGCGTGCCACAGACGAAGATCGACGCCATGCTGATCGAGAACCCGCGCCGCTACCTGGGCTCGACGGGAACGGTGTAGCCCCTCTCGGCGGCGCCGCGGCAGCCGCGCCGGCACGCCGTCCGTTCGATGCCACCCCCCTGGCGTGATTGCGATTCCTTGCGATCGCGCTAGCCTTGTCGCCGATGCCGCGTTCCTTCCGACCGTCGAAACGGCGACAGCCGCGTCCACCCGGTGACGCCGCGGCGCTGGTGCGCGAGGCGCGCGCCAAGGCAGAGGAGCGGGCGCAGGGGTATCGCCAACGCTCGCTCGCCCTGCACGGCTGGATCTGCGCCAAGTGCGCGCGCGAGTTCGAGCCGGAGACGTTGCATTTGCTGACCGTGCATCACCGCGACGGCAATCACGACTACAATCCCGCCGACGGCAGCAACTGGGAGAACCTCTGCGTCTACTGCCATGACGACCAGCACAGTCGCGGCCGGCTCGGCGACTATCTGAGCGGCCGCGACGAGTGAATCCGCGACGGCTGTTACTTTCTCGCCGATCGCAAGGCGGGTGGAGTGCCGCCGCGCTGCGACTGGCGTGGGTTCCACGCGTCGCATTCGATCTGGTCCGCGCTTTGCTGCGACTCGGGACACCGCGTGTCAACAGGCAGGGAGTCGAGTCGCGATGGCAGGTCAGTCCGCACAGCGTATGGGCGATCAGGGTGGGTACTCGCTGATCGAGTTGCTCGTCGGGGTGGCCATCTTCGGGCTGCTGGCGGCGATCGGCCTGCCGCATCTCGACACGCGCCGGCAGGATATCCAGACGACGACCAAGCAGGTGATCGCCGACTACCGCTGGGCGCGCACGCGCGCCATTACCAGCGGCGACCACTTCGCCGTCGAATGGGTGACCAGCGGGCGCTACGAGATCCAGCGCATGAAACAACAGGTCAACGGCAGCTGGGCGGTCGACGAGGTGGTCAGGGACGTGACGCTACCGGCCAACATCTCGACGGTCTGGTTTTGGCCCCAGAAGCACGAGTTCAATACGCGCGGCATGATGATCTCGTCGACCTACGCGCTCTGGCAGCTGCTCTGGGATGACAAGTACTACGGCTGGCACATGATCTCGGTCTGGCCGTCGGGACAGGTGTATGAAGAGTACTGAGCTTCGGCGGCGCGGCACGGGCGGTTTCTCGTTGATCGAGACGCTGGTCGCGCTGAGCCTGTTCGCCATGACGGCGGCGACGATGGGGCAGTTCCTCGTCACGCAGATCCGCCACGCCTCCAATAATCATCTGCAGACCAAGGCCTACTCGCTGGCGGCCGAACAGCTCGAGGCGACGCGCGCGCTGCGCTTCAACGACATGCTTGCCAGCACCAGGACAGTGGCGTTCAACGGCGTCCAGTACACCGTCGCCACCGATGTCGATGACGACACCCCCTCCAACGGCCTCAAGACGATCGAGGTCGACGTGAGTTGGAACGACCCGACAGGACCGAAGAATGTCTCCGTGTCGACGGTTTACACCGAAGTCCGCCGCTTCTGACGCCGGCTTCACCGCCGTCGAGCTGCTCATGGGCATCATGCTCATGGGGCTCGCCGTCGTCGCGACGTCCGGCATGTTTCACGCCAGCCAGCAGCACATGCGCATGCAGACGCGCGAGATCGAGACCACGCAGGCGGCGCGCGCCGCGCTGGACATGATCGTCCGCGACCTGCGCCTCGGCGGCGCCTGCCTGCCGGTCACCGGCGACTTCATCTCCCTCGAGGGCGTCGACAACGGCGACGAGGACGACATCACGACGCGCACCGGCCTGACCCGGCCCGATCTGTCGTGCATCCGCTCGACGGTTCCAGACCCGGCGGTGGTGCCCGCCAGCGGCGGTTCCGTGCCGGTGTTCAGTACCGAAGGGTTCGAAGCCGGTATGCGCGCGTACATCCGGGCTCCGAATGGTTCCGGCGAGTACTTCAACATCGCGGCCGTGCCGTCGGCGACGGAACTGACGAAGAGTACGACGCTGAGCCAAGACTACCCAGCGACCAGTGGCGTCTATGCGATCGACGAGCGGCGCTTCTGGATCGCCTGGTGGAACGGCCCGCGCGGCCCGCAGCCGGAGTTGATGCTGCAGGTCGGCAGCCAGCCGGCGCAGTCCTTCGCGGTCGGTATCGAGAAGCTCGACATCGAGTACCAGCTGCGGCGCAACTGCCCGCCCTGCGACAACGTCGCCATCCCCGCCGACAACGACGAGTGGTCGGTCGTCGAGCAGGTGCTGCTCAGCCTGACGGCGCGCTCGGAGCTGCCCGACGAGAGCGGCAACTACTACCGCCGCACGCTCAGCATGGGCATCAAGCCGCGCAACCTGCTGCCACCGTAACGCACCACAACCCGGGGGAGGAGCCATGCGTCGACGAGAAGACGACCGCGGCATGGCGTTGATCGGCGTGATCGTCCTGACCGCGCTGCTGATGTCGCTGGCGGTGGTGCTGGCGGTGCAGGTCGGCTCGGACACCCGTCTGCGCGGCGCCTTCGCCAGCGGCGTGACCGGATTCTACGCCGCCGAGTCCGGGCTCAATCAGGGCATGGGCGAGTACCGCAACATCTTCCTCGACTACAACGTGCCCGAGGGCGATGACTTTGCGGAGCGGCACTATTCGCTCGGCGAGCGCGACGTGACCTACAAGCTGTCGGAGCGGGCGGGGAATCCGCAGAACATCGTCATTCCCTCCGGCGAGGTGTTCGCCGGCCTCAACGCCCTGCAGTACCGCTACATCGTCAACTCGGCAGCGGTCGACGCGAACGGCGACGTCGAGGCCTCGGTCGGGGCGGAGTTCCTGGTCGGCTACATTCCGCTGTTCCAGTTCGTCGCCTTCTACAAGAACGATCTCGAGGTCCTGCCCGGCCCGAACATGGTGCTGAACGGCCGCCTCCATACCAACGGCAAGTTGTTCCTCAACGCGGTCAACACCCTGACCATCGCCGACAACGCCGCGCAGCAGGTGTTCACCGTCCAGGTGTCGGCCGGCGCCGGCATCCACCGCGGCCGCAAGGATCAGAACAGCTGCACCGGCACCGTCAATGTCGACATGCTCAAGGACGTCGTGGCGCCGTTCGGCGACCTCGACCCGCGCCTCCTGCCCTGCAGCGGCGGCAGCACCCGCCTGGTGCCGGTCGCCGAGCTGGCCCAGTGGAGGGGCTCGATGATCGGCGACATCGGCAACATCGCCATTCCCGAGCCCGACATCATCAAGCCGCCCGCAGCCCTCAGCGCCGGCGGCGACAGCGATCCCGGTGTGTACTGGAACAAGGCCGACCTGCGCATCGTCCTGCACCTCGACCAGGCCGGCGGCCTGCCCGCCGGGCCGGTCGGCCTGGCGGTGATCGACGTCATCGACGCCGCTGGCGCGACGGACGCGGTGAAGACCGCCGCCCTGCACGCCTTCATGGCCGACGCCGCCTGGAACGCCGGCCTCGTCGCCGGCCAGGGGCCGAGCTCGTTCCCCGGCACGATGCCGATCTTCTACACCGACGTGCCGTTTGCCGCCGGCAGCGGCTGCTCCGACGCCACGCCCGCCTGCGCCAACGCCACCGTCACCTCGTACACGCCGGTGCTGCCGGGCCGCCCGGGTGGCTCCGGCGCTTACAACGAGGTGATGGGTCCGGCCCTCGGTGCTTTCGACCTCGATTACCGCCGTGGCGGCTTCTACAACCAGCGCGAGGACCGCTGGATGATCCTGCTCAATATCAACGTCCGCGACCTCATCTTGTGGAACGCGCAGAACCTCAACCCGTTCCAGCTCGACGGCGACACCGATGAGGGCGGCATCGTCATCTTCGCCACCGTCGTCGGGCCGGAGTCGGGCGGCGCCAGCAACAACTACGGCGTGCGCGTCTTCGGCACCGCCGACGTGCCGCTGCCGGGCGGCATCAACGTCTCGCCCGATCCGACCGGCGTCACCGTCGCCAGCGACCAGGCGATGTACGTCGTCGGCAACTTCAACCGCGGCACCGCCGCGGTGCCGGCGGGCGCACCGCGCCAGCCGGCGTCGCTGATCGGCGACAGCATCAACATCCTCTCGCAGGGCTATTGGCAGCCGCAGGCCGCCTGCAACGGCACCCAGTGCCGCGACGGGCAGAGCGTCGCCGCGCTCGGCGCCGCCGCCCGCAGCGCGCAGAGCACCTGGGTCAACGCCGCCTTCCTGGGCGGCGTCGACACGACGCCGGACGGCTATCCCGGCAACGCCCAGTACAACGGCGGCCTGGAGAACTATCCGCGCTTCCACGAGAACTGGACTGGTACCAGCCTCAACTACCAGGGCTCGTTCGTCTCGCTCGGCGAGCCCGAGCACGTCGACGGGCTGTGGTGCGGCACCGGCGGCACCTGCAACATCTACAATCCGCCCAATCGCTTCTGGAACTTCGACCCCGGCTACAACAACGCCGCCAACCTGCCGCCGCTGACGCCGCGCTTCGTCTACGTCCAGCAGGTCCTCTTCACCGAGGACTTCAAGTAGCCGCCGCCGTGGCGACCGGCGCGACTCGACCGGCCGATGTCGCGTTTGGAGGGCGCCCCCCCGTGGGCGCCTGTTGCTTCGTGTCGCCGGCGCCCCATGCAACAGGCGCCCACGGGGGGGCG
>JANNRA010000042.1:0-27362 GCA_031401035.1 bacterium
GGCGCGTCACGCGCAGCATCACGCCGCCAGTCACGCCCGCGCCTACTGCGTCACCACCGGTTGGCTCAATCCGCTGCTCGATGGCGTCGGGGTATTCACGACCGCCGCACGCCTCATCCACGCCCTGCAGCGCCCGCGCGCGCTCGACTCCAATGGCTGACGGCGGCGCAGGGCTGCGGGAGGGGGTGCAAGGGCGCCGACGGGCGGCGCCAGTCGAAGTGAGGCGAACCCGAACTCGCCGCGGGCGGCTCAGGCGTGGCCGCGCAGCAGGCCGCCGGGGCGGGCGCCGGTCGGTTCGCCGTTCTCGAAGGTCACGGTGCCGGCGACGACGGTGTAGCGGTAGCCGTCGACGCGCTGGGTGAGGCGGCGTCCGCCGGCGGGCAGGTCGAAGATCATCTCCGGCGCGTGCAGGCGCAGGGCGTCGTGGTCGATGACGTTGAGGTCGGCCTTCTTGCCCACCGTCAGCGTGCCGCGGTCGGCGAACCCGTACACCGCGGCGGTGTTGCCGGTCTGCAGGCGCACCACCTGTTCGAGGGGAATGCGTTCGCCGCGCTGGCGGTCGCGCGCCCAGTGGGTGAGCAGGTAGGTCGGCATGCTGGCGTCGCAGATCAGGCCGCAGTGGGCGCCGCCGTCGGAGAGGCCGAGGACGCTGCGCGGGTGCAGCATCATCTCGCGCAGGGCGTCGAAGTTGGCGTCGACGTAATTGGCCAGCGGCGCGAAGAGGAACTGGCGCCCGTCGCGCTCGAGCAGCCAGTCGTAGACGACCTGCTCCGGCCGCCGCCCCTGGCGCGCGGCGACGGCATAGGCGCTGGTCTCGGCCGCCGGCTCGTAGTCGGGCGGATCGCCGAGCGGGAAGATCGACGGCCAGTTGCTGATCAACATGCGCGCGATCGGGTGCGGCATGGCCGACTCCTCGCCCAGCAGGCGCGCCCGCATCTCCGGCTGGCGCAGGCGGGCGACGCGCTCGGCGAGCGGCAAGGCGGCCAGCTCGGCCGCGTAGGTCGGGTGGCCGATGAACGGGTGCAGCGTGCTCTGCAGGCCGTAGAGCATGCCGGTCGGCCGGCACGGCACCTGCGGCGCCAGCGAGAGGCCCTCGCCGGCGAGCTGCTCGACGCGCGCCAGCGTCTCGCGCCAGGCGTCGGGCTGCATCGGCGTCTGCGCCAGGGCGAAGGTGATGGTGCGGCCGGTGCGGCGGCAGAAGTCGATCATCCAGGACAGATCGGGCTCCTGGCCCTGCAGGTCGGCGACCATCTCGAAGACGCCGTGGCCGGCGGCGCCGAGCGCGCCGCCGAGGGCCAGCAACTCCGCCGCCGTCGAGTGCGTGCCCGGCACCAGGCCGTGCTTCGAGGCGTGCAGGATGGTGCGCGAGGTGGTGAAGCCGACGGCGCCGGCGCGCATCGCCTCCTCGGTCAGGCGCGCCATGGCGGCGATGGCCTCGGCGTCGACGTGGTCGTCATGCGCGCGGTCGCCGAGCACGTAGGCGCGCAGGGCGCAGTGCGGCACCTGCGCCGCGACGTCGAGCACGCGCGGCATAGCGGCGAGCGCATCGAGGTACTCGGGGAACGTCTCCCAGCGCCAGTCGATGCCCTCGTGCAGGGCGGTGCCGGGGATGTCCTCGACCCCCTCCATCAGCTCGATGAGGAAGTTCTCCTCGCCCGGCCGGCGCGGCGCGAAGCCGACGCCGCAGTTGCCCATCACCAGCGTCGTGACGCCGTGCCAGCTCGACGGCGCCAGGATCGGATCCCAGGTGACCTGGCCGTCGTAGTGCGTGTGCACGTCCACCCACCCCGGCGTGACGAGGTGGTGCGCGGCGTCGATCTCGCGCCTGCCGCGCCCGCCGACCGTGCCGACGGCGCTGACGACGCCGTCGTCGATCGCGATGTCGCCCTCGAAGCGTTCCCGGCCGGTGCCATCGACGAGGGTGCCCTTGCGAATGACCAGATCGTGCATGGCCGAACGCAACTCCAGATCCGCCCACTAGGGAAAGAGTTTGAGGTTCTTCTTTTCCACCAAGGTGAAGCCGACGAGGCACTTCGCATCACCCTGGCCGACCTGGGTGCGGGGCTCGATCGTCATGTTCTTGGTGTTGAGCGCACGCTGCAGCTCCGCGACGTGTGCCTCCGTGAGGATTCTGGTTCCACACGACACTCCGCCCCAGCGATACTCATCGAGGATACCATCGGAGTTCTTGACGAACATCCGCCCATGGTACTGGAGATAGAGGTCCGCCAAGCCCGTGTTGACATCCAGGGCCACGAGCGAACCGACCAGGCCGGTGTCGTCCGCACCCGCCGGCCCGCCGCAGACGATCAGAGTCGAGAAGAGGGCGAGAGTTCCGATCCTACGCCGCATCGCGTGCCTCCTGTGTCCGGACATGTCCCGGATGGACGGGCCCATTCCCGTCATCGATCGTAGATACTGCCCTCGTGACCTCGAAGGCAAGGATGTTCCGCGCGCGGGGAAGCCCGGCGTTACGTCGCGATTCGCAGCGAATGTGGGCTGTCGCCCGCCCGCGATCAGCAACGCGCCCAGACGACCCGAGGCCGTCAGCCGCTCGGCGAGGACACACCCCGCCGCGCCGACGCCGACGATGCTTGCGTCGTCCATGGTCGATTCCCCGTGCGTCACAACGCCACCCACACCGACTTCAGACGGGTAAACGAGTCCAGCGAGTGGACGGCCATCTCGCGGCCCCAGCCGCTCTGCTTCACGCCGCCGAAGGGGCTGGCGAAGTCGTAGCAACCGTAGCGGTTGACGAAGACCATGCCGGCGTCGAGGCGCGCGGCGACACGATGGGCGCGCGTCACGTCGGCCGTCCACAGGCCGGCGGCGAGGCCGTAGTCCGAGTCGTTGGCGATCGCCACCGCCTCGTCCTCGTCGTCGAACGGCAGCACGGCGAGCACCGGGCCGAAGACCTCCTCGCGCGCCAGGCGCATCGCCGGCGTCACCTCGTCGAAGATCGTCGGGCGGACGAACAGGCCGCGCGCGTTGGCGCCGCGCGTGTCGGCGCCGCCGCCGGCGCGCAGGCGGGCGCCGGCGGCGCGCGCCTCGCCGATGGCGGCGAGGACCTTGTCGAACTGCGGCCGGTTGCACTGTGCGCCCTGCTGGCTGGCGGGGTCGAAGGGGTCGCCGCAGACGACGGCGTCGGCCAGCGCCGCCAGGCGCGCGACGAAGCGCTCGTAGAGCGGCCGCTGGATGAGAAAGCGCGTCGGCTCCGAGCACTTCTCGCCCTTCTGCGCGAACATGAGCTTGAAGGAGCGGTCGATGCAGAAGTCGAGGTCGGGGACGTCGGCGAAGACGAGGTTGGGCGACTTGCCGCCGAGCTCGAGGGCGACGCGCTTGAGGTTCGACGCGGCGGCGCCGGCGAGGACGCGCTTGCCGACCGCGGTGCTGCCGGTGAATGACAGGCCGTCGACGCCGGCATGTTGCGCCAGCGCCTCGCCGACCGGCGCGTCGCCGCAGACGACGTTGACCAGCCCGGCCGGCAGGTCGGCCTCGGCGGCGAGCAGCTCGGCGAAGCGCAGCAGCGAGAACGGCGTGTACGGCGACGGCTTGAGCACCGCCGCGTTGCCCATCGCCAGCGCCGGCGCCAGCTTCCACGCCGCCAGCAGCAGCGGGTAGTTCCACGGCGCGATCAGCGCACAGACGCCGAGCGGCTCGCGCAGGGTGTAGTTGAGGAACGCCCCTTCGACCGGGCAGGTCTCGCCGTGCAGCTTGTCGGTCCAGCCGGCGTAGTAGTCGAACACGTCGGCGGTATCCGGCAGGTCGTCCTCGTACGCCTCGCGGTAGAGCTTGCCGTTCTCGAGGGCGATCAGCGTCGCCAACTCGGCGCGATGCCGCCGCACGATCTCGCCGCAGCGCCGCAGCGCCTGCGCCCGCACCCGCCGCGGCGCGTCGCGCCAGCCGGGGAACGCCGCGCGCGCCGCGCCGACCGCGGCGTCGACGTCCGCCGCCGACGCCGCCCGCACCGCCGCCAGCGGCTCGCCGGTCGCCGGGTTGACGTTCTCGTGCAGCGCGTCGCCACCCGCCGCGACGAAGGCGCCGCCGATCCAGAGGCGCTTCGGCTGCGCCAGCCAGCCGCGCACGTGGTCCAGTCTGTGTGGCTCCATCGATCGCTCTCCAAGCTCTTCACGCGGAGGCACGGAGACACGGAGCCAGCCGCGCCAGCTCCGTTCCTCCGTGCCTCCGTGTGAATCTCTTTCCCTTCATGACGCCAGCTCGCGGCAGCGCGCCTCGTCGACCGCCAGGCCGCGCAGGCAGCGCACCTCGAGGCGCTCGAGGACGGCGGCGAGCATGCCCAGGGCCTCGAGGGTGTTGACCAGCGCGACGGCGTCGAAGACCTGCAGGTGCAGCTCGGCGCGGGCGTGCGCCGCCTGCACGGCGCGCACGCCGCCGAGCACCTGCATGGCGCACTGCATGACCGACTCGGCGACCACCGGGTTCGCCTTGCCGCTGAAGAAGCTCGAGCCGGCCTGGACGTGCGGCAGGCGCAGCTCGCCGAAGCCGCCGCGTGGGCCGGAGGCGAGCAGGCGCAGATCCTGCGCCAGCTTGAGCAGCGTCGCGGCGAGCAGGCCGAGCTGCGCCGCGACCTCGGCCAGGTCGTCGCCGTGCTGCAATGCCGCGGCCGGGTGCGGGTGCGGCGTCAGCGGCCGGCCGACGAGCTCGGCGAGGACGGGCACGACACGGGCGCGATAGGCCGGCGGGGCGCCCTGGCCGTCGCCGATGACCGTGGCGCCGAGAACGATGGCGTCGAGCGGCGCCAGCGCGCCGCGCAGCGCGGCGGCGCGCGCCGCGAGGGCGACGGCGTGGCCGCGCAGCAGCACGTCGGCGGTGGTCGGCAGCGCGTCCTGCAGGCAGGTGCGGGCCAGCGTCGGCACCGACGCGAATGCATCGGCGCGCGCCGCGAGCGTGTGCACGCAGGCGTCGAGTACCGCCAGGCAGGGTGTCGCAGCGGCGCGCACGGCGAGGCGCGCGGCGCTGTGGCAGACGTCGGCGGTGGACTGCGAGGCGTTGACGTGGCGCAGCGGGTGGACCGGATCGGAGGCGCCGCGCGCGCCGCCGAGGCGTTCGCTGGCGAGGTTCGCCAGCACCTCGTTGACGTTCATGTTGACGCCGATCGAGCCGCCGCCGCCGAGGACGTCGACCGGGAACTGGTCGGCGTGCGCGCCATCGCGCAGCGCGGCGCCAGCGGCGTCGATGGCGGCGGCGCGGGCGGCGTCGAGGATGCCGGCGGCGCGGTTGGCGCGTGCCGCGGCGCGTTTCACCGCCGCCAGGGCGTCGACGTAGCCAGGGTACGTCGCCAGACGATGGCGCGAGAAGGCGAGGTTCTCGAGGGCGCGCGCCGTCTGGATGCCATACAGCGCCGCGGCGGGGAGCGTCATCATTCCGAGCGCGTCGGATTCGCTGCGGGTGGCGGTCGGCATCGCCTCAGCCCAGCCCTTGCCGGGCGGGCCCTGGCCGTTCGCCCCAGCATCCGCCACGTCCCGGCCCCATGGAGGGCGCTCCCCCGAGGGCGCCTGTTGGAAGGGGGTTATGCGACCTGGTGCAACAGGCGCCCACGGGGGGGCGCCCTCCATGCATCGCGATCGTCAGCCGGCGGTCCATCATGCCGCCGTGCGGCCGTACCTGGCCAACTGCAGCAGCTCGGTGCTGCGCGTGCCGGGCTCGGTGTCGTAGGCGAGCAGGCCGACGAGGCGGTCGGTTGCGCCCTCGATGCGGCTGACGCGGTGGACGGAGTGGCGGCCCTCGAAGATGAGCAGCGTTCCGGGGGTCATCGGCAGGCGGACGACGTCCCGGCGCGCACCTCGCAGGACGCGGTCGACGGCCGCGTAGCGTTCGTCGGCGGCGTTGCGGATGCGCGGCGCGACCTCGAAGTCGCCGCCGCGCTCACAGTCCTGGATGGCCAGCGAGACGACGAAGTCGGTCTGGTCGAAATGCCACTGCAGCTCGTCCCCGTCGCCCATCACCGCCAGGTTCAGCGCCCCGAGCGGATCGGCATAGCGGTACAGTGCGCCGCGCTCGAGCACCGCCTCGATGAAGCGCATGAACGGCTCCCACTCGTAGAGGCGGCGCAGCGGCGAGGCGGGCGGGAACATGTCGTAGGCGACGACGCCGACCGCGGCGCGGCCGAGCCAGCGGCGCGGATGCTCCTCGGGCAGCGTGAAGTCGGGCACCTCGAGATAGGCGGTGCCGTAGCCCTCGCCGCGATAGGCCGTCGGCGCCAGCGCCTGTGCGTCGGCGCGCACCGCCGCGAGGCCGGCGGCGGAGAGGAACGTGGAGGCCTCGCAGGCGCCGCGCTCGCGCAAATCGGCGCGCGCCCATTCGAGCACCTCGCGCATCGGCGCGCCGGCCAGGTCGAGGATCGGGTAACGGTCGAGATCGACGAGGTCGGCGGGGTGCTGCATGCGACTTGTGTAGCGCAGACGTGGAGGGCGCGGCTATGCCGCGCTGCCCGGGTAGGCGCACTGGCCACCTGGTGCTCCTCCCGCGCGGAGGCGCCTATGACCTGGCAGCTCACCGGCCCCCCGGACGATCAGACGCGCAACTCGAGGCGCCATCGAGAGGCTTGTCGCATTCGTGGGGCGGGTCTCCAGACCCGCCGGCGGCGCGCCACGCGGCCAGTCCGCAGTCCAGGACACCGCACCTCTCTCACCGCAACCCCACCCAACAATGTTGGCGGCTCCCCAACGCCTCACCGGTGACGGTGCAGCGCGGCCTCGCGAGGTCCCGCGCCGGCCGCGACGCGCCGCCCATGGCCTCGACGCCAGACCCCCCGCGGCCGGACGAACCGGCGCCGGCACACGTGCCCGACGGGCTTCCAGGCTTGGGCGCCGACCTCAACGACGCGGCCGGCCCATCGTCCGCTTGAGCGCGCCGCCTGCTCCACCCGCCGCGGGCGCCAGCGACACCGCACGGGTGTGTCGTGCGCGAGCCTGCGACGCCCGTGCTCGCGGCCGACGCGCCCCGCCATGCCCGCTGCCGCCGCTCGTGCCCGAGGCGCGCCCCGTCCAGCGGGCCGCCGGCTCCCCACACGCCACGTCCGATACCTGGCGTTCCGTCGCGAGGCGCAGCCAATGCGGGCTATCCGCTCGGCGGCGGTGAGCCTATGGCCGAGGCCGTCGCCAACCGTGTCGGCGCGATGATCGACGGCGCTGGGTTGCCGTTCCTGTGGGCATCGATGGTGCGGCGCGAGTTGCGCCGGCATCCGGATGTGCCCGACTGAGCCAGGCGTCGCTTAGCGCGCACTTCCCAGGCTCATCGACCGATCAGATCGGATTCAGGTAGCTGTCTATGCCTTGTTGCGAGTGCGTGAAGAGGACGGTGGAACCTTGCCATCCGGCGGCCAGCCCGCGACACCGTCCTCCAGCGGCACCCGCAGACCACGGGCGAGCTTCGAGACGAGCAGCCACGTGGCAATCGCGGCGACCATGTCGATCGCCGCATCACGTCCCAGTCCCTCGAAGCAGGCACGCCAGGTCTCGTCGCAGAGATCGCCGGTGTCGAGAAGCTCGTCGGTCGCCGTCAGCACGGCACGGTCGACCGCGTCGAAGCACGCCACCCCATGCCAATCGCGGACTGCCAGCAACTCCTCGGCGGTGCATCCGAACATCCCCTGAGCGAGCGGCCAGTGTTGCGTCCACTCGTATTCCGAGCCCGTCATCCAGCCGATCCGCATGATGATCAGCTCGCGGCGGCGGTCGCCGATCGCCGAGTCGAACAAGAGCGAGAGCAGGAGGTCGGAGATGGCCTTGGCGGTTCTAGGCCGGTGGAACAGCGTGCGAAAGATGTTCAGGCGCGCGATCGGCGCGTGCAGGCCGAGCTCCTCCGCCACCCGCAGGGACTCTTCCTGGGACAGCATCTCGATACGGGGGTGCGTCATGCGTTTGCCTTCTCCGCCCCGGCCACCACCGGAAGCGGCACCTTCCCCAGGATCAGCGCCGCGGCCTCGCTCACTTTCACCGCGCCGTGAAAGCAGCTCCCCCGCACCGAGAACCTCTCGCCGTCGACCGTCTCGACCCAGCCTTCGAATCGCAGCGGCTGGTTGATGGGCGTGCGTTTCACGAAGTTGACCGTCAGCGAGATCGTCGGCCCGGTCTTGCCGTGGGCCATGACGGCGAACGCCAGCACCTGATCGAAGCAGGCGGCGACCATGCCGCCCTGTACGGTGTCCGGCGCGCTCTCGTAGTTGCCGGGAAAGGTGACCTCCGCGACCAGCTTCTCGCCCTCCAGTCTCATCGCGAGGTTCGGCGCCAAGGGGTTGAACGCGCCGGTCGCCGGATTGAAGGGCATCACGTTGTTGGGCTCCTCGCGGTCGAACCGATAACGAAAGGTCTCCATCGCGCGGCGCTGCGTGACCCCGTCGAGCGAGGCCGAGAGCGCCGCGATGGCGTCTGCGGCGGCGGCGAGCTCCGCGACCGAGCCGCTCAACCGAACGATCTTCGTGTTGATGGCACGCAAGCCGTCAACGATGCGCCCGCACTCCGCCACCTGTTCGGCGGAGAAATCCGGATCATGGGACCCGAAGTCACTGAGTGGCATCCTTTCCTCCTTCTCGAGAGTGTGGCGTTCGTAGCCGGATTGCCCCGCGGTAATCCACAGAATCGAGTGAGCAGCCAGGCTCAGCACGACTTCGACGCCATCGTCGTGGGGGCCGGTGCCGCCGGTCTCTCCATGCTGCACCGGCGACGCCGGCTCGGGCTCCGCCTGCGCGTCTTCGAGGCCGGCGGCGGCCCCGGCAGTCCTTGCGTCCTCAGCAACATGGTTCCCGCATCGAGCAGCACGTCGACTGGATCGCCGACTGCATCAGCCACCTGCGGAGCCGGGGCCTCTGTCGCGTCGAAGTCGTCGCCAGGGGCTGCGAAGGGTTCGCGCTGAGTTGACGCCCGCCGCGCCAACTTCCTATCGTCCGAGCATGCCGCTCGATCCCTAGGCGAAAGCCTTTCTCGACCAGATCGCGTCGATGGCGGCGCCGCCGCTTCCCGGCCGCGGCCGACGATTGCTGCGCCGCTACGACGGCATGATCCACGGCTTCTTCGGCATGAGCGCGATCATGGACACGGCGAAGACTGCGATCGCCGACGCGTCGGCCGCGCTGCGGCGCGCCTACGAGACGTGAGCATGGGACGGCTCGACGGCAAGGTCGCCATCGTCACCGGCGGCGCCTCCGGCATCGGCGAGGCCACCTGCCGACGCTTCGTGAACGAGGGCGCACGCGTCGTCGTCGCCGACGTGAACGACGAGGCCGGCGCCGCGTTTGCCCGCGAGCCCGGCGACGCGGCCGCCTTTCACCACACCGACGTCGCGTCCCTCGCCGAGGTGAAAGCCGCGGTCGCCTTCGCGGTCGAGCGCTTCGGCGGTCTCGACGTGATGCACAACAACGCCGCGTGGACCGGAGGCGGCTACGTCCACGAGATCGAGCCGGCGATCTGGGACCGCAGCATCCAGATCATGTTGACCGGCGTCTTCTACGGGATGAAGGCGGCGATTCCCGCCATGCTGGCGCGTGGCGGCGGCTCGATCGTCAACACCGCCTCGGTCGAAGGCATCGTCGCCGAGATCATGGCGGCGCCCTACAACACGGCGAAGGCCGGCATGATCAACCTCTCGCGCACGGTCGCGATCGAGTATGGGCGGAAGCACATCCGCTCGAACTGCATCTGCCCCGGGGTCGTCGACACCCCGATGGGCGCGCTCCTCTTGTCGGTCGTGCCCAAGTCGCGCGCCGCCATCGAAGCTGAGCACGCCATCGGGCGGCTCATCCGCCCCGAGGAGATAGCCAACGTGGCTCTCTGCTTGGCGAGCGACGAGTCGTCGGCTGTGACGGGCGCCGCCATCGTCGTCGACGGCGGGCTCATCTCGAAGTCACCCATCTCGGGCTTCCCGCCCTACGGATGTTGAAGACGGCGTAGCAGCGCGGACTGCACCTCGCGATCGGGCAGGTCCACCGTGCATTGCCAGGTGTCGATCACGTCGCCGTAGCGCTGCGCGAGGCGGGGAGCGATCTGCTCGGGATTTTCGCAGACGACGGCGAAGCTCTCGAGCATCTCGTCGCTGATCAGCTCGCCCATTCCCTGCCACGCGCCCTGCTTCGACAGCCGATGCAACTCGGGCTGCAGCTCGCCCCAGCCGTGCCGCTCCAAGACGGGCTTGTAGGCCGGGGTCGACCCGTAGAAAGCGAGTTGCAGCTTCACGAACTGCCGACTCGCCTCGAAGGCCCCGCCATCCATGCCGGAGACCACGATGATCGGCGCGCTGACGTCGAAGTCGGCTCGCGACCGGCCGGCTTTCGCGAGACCGCGTGCGAGCGCCGGCACGGTCACCTCGCGGAGATACTTCTCGGTCGTGAAGCCATGGGCGACGAACCCGTCGGCGACCTCGCCGGCCACTTCGGTCATCAGCGGCCCGACCCCGGCGACCATCACCTTGGGCGCGGGGAAGGCGCGCTGGGCGGGCACGAACATCGGGGTCATCAAGGTGTGCTGGTAGAACTCGCCGCGGAAATCGAGCCTCTCGCCGTCGAGCCACGAGCTCCAGATCGCCCGTAGGGCCATCACGAACTCGCGCATCCGCGCCGCCGGTTGCGACCAGGGCATGCTGAAGCGCTTGGTGACGTGCGGCCGGATCTGCGATCCCAGGCCCAATGTGAAGCGGCCGCCCGAATACTGGTTCAAGTCGTGCGCCACGTTGGCCACCGTCATCGGGCTGCGCGCGAAGGCGACACTGACGGCGGTCATCAACCCGACCCGCTCGCTGTGCTCTGCCGCCAACAGTAACGGAAGAAAGGGATCGGTGCTGATCTCCGCGCTGAAGGCGCCGTCGTAGCCGAGGGCTTCGATCTCCGTAATCCGGCTCGGGATCGACCCGAGGTCGGCGATCAGACTGGCATTGATCTTCATCGCAACTCCTAATCGGCAAGCCGCGGTGCGCGCATCTCGGCGCGAACGCGGTCGTAGGTCCACGGCCACGTGGTCGGGAGCTCGTCGGCCTCAAGCTACCAGCTCTTGCAGCCGCTCGCCCAGATGGCGCGCTTCGCCGCTTCCGTGCGCTCCGCGTCGAAGCGCGCCATGGCGGCACGGGTGACGCCGATCGAGCGGCTCGAGGTGCCGGCCACCGTGCAGGCGGTGTTGGCGGCGCGCATCGATCGGTTGCCGGAGCGCGAGAAGCGGTTGCTCCACGTTGCCGAGTACACCTTTAAGCATCCGTTGACGCAGGAGGTCGCGCTCGGCAGCCAGCTCAAGGAGCGCGCCGCCAGGTAGACGGTGCAGTGGCACGCGCCATTGAGCGGCAATACTCCGAGCATCTCGACGAGCGCGCGCCGCTGCTGGCGCATCACCTCGAGCCGGCCGGTGAAGCGCTGGCCGCCGCGCCTGGGTACCGCCGCGGCGCGCTCGCACCTACTGCGCCAGGCGCAGCCAGGCTAGGAAGAGATCGGCGCGCCGGGACACGCCGTACGGCTGGCGCAGGAGCTGGGAGCGCGCTCACGGCCGGTGGCGGACGATCCGGCTCCTCGATAGTCGCGCTGTACGGTGCGAGCGAGAATGTCGTTGGCTGCCTGACGGACGGAGTCTCGCTGAAATCGATCCGTTCCGGGCCGACTCGGTCGGGTTGACCCGCCTTACTCAGCTCCTTACGTTGGCCGCATGAAGGCTACTGTGACCCGCACGGCGGAGTGGAGTCACACGCCTGAGAGGGTGCAGCGCGCACATGATAACTATCCGCCCGGCGCGAGCTTCGACCCCAAGCAGTTCTTCGACTACTGCGAGAGCCAGATCAGCGGTGGCGGCATGGACCGCAAGTGGTTTCCGGATTTCGTCCGCGTGGTCGCCGAGTTCGAGTACACGCAGACCGAGAAGATCCTGGTGCGCAACCTGAAGAAGCTGCACTTCGATCTGAACCGGCGCGGCGACGACTCCCCGGTCTACTTCCGGCGCCGCGGTGACACCGCGTACCGGCGCGTGACGCGCGCGGACTACGAGGCGCTGCGGACGGAGTTCCAGGAGCGCGAGCAGCTCGATCTCCTCGACCGTCAGCCGGCGAGGAAGTGGCGCAGTGCGGCGGCCATCTCCTCCCGTGCGCCGACGCCCGACAGGATCACGTCCACGAACGGGATCGAGGTGTGGATCTGGCCGCGACAGGGCAGGTGGCGGGCGTCGACGCCGGCTGCCGCCAGCGCTGCGGCGTAGGCCGCGCCCTCGTCGCGGAGCGGGTCGAACTCGCACGTCACGATCAGTGCGGGCGGCAGGCCGGCCAGGGTCTTCGCGCGCAGCGGTGACGCCTTGGGAGTCTGCCGATCGGCCGGATCGGCGTAGTGGTCCCAGAACCAGCGCACCAGGGCCGTGGTGAGCACGTAGCCCTCGCCGTTCTCCGCGTACGACGCGCGCGTGAAGTCGGGGTCGGTCGCCGGGGTCAGCAGTACCTGACCGGCGATCGCGGGGCCGCCGGCATCACGGGCGAGCTGGCAGACGACCGCGGCGACGTTGCCGCCGGCGCTCCAGCCGCACACCGCGAGCTTGCCGGGCACGCCACGGAGTGTCGCTGCGTTGGCCGCGATCCAGCGGACGGCGGCGAAGCCGTCGTCGACTGCGGCGGGGAAGCGGGCCTCGGGGGCATGGCGGTAGTCGACCGACACGACGATGGCGCCGGACCGGACGCAGAGGTCGCGGCAGAACGGGTCGTCGGAGTCGGCGCCGCCGAGCACCCAGCCGCCACCGTGGAAGTAGGCGACGATTCCGTGCGGGCCCGGGCTCGCGGGCCGGTAGAGACGGTACGCGAGCGCGCCGGCCGCGCCGGGCAGCTCGCCGTCGACGATCTCGCCGACCTCGGGACCGGGCGGCCGCACGGCTGCCGACGCCACGACGAAGTCGCGCGCGTCCGCGACCGACAGGGTCTCGATCGCGGGCGCGCCCATCTCGGCGAGGAGATCGAGCAGCATTGCGACGTCCGGTTGCAGCGGGCGGACGACGCCGTCGTTGCAGCGCGCTCCGGCGGGGCCCTCGAAGGCGAAGCCGAGGTAGTCGCGGCGTACCACCTCGTCGCAGGTCGTGCGGTAGCGATCGACGCCGCCGATGTAGGGCAGGAACACGCGCGGCTTGCCGGGAACGTTCGCCCCCATGTACCAGGAGTTCGCGCGCGGGAAGAGGGTGATGTCGGCGCCGTCGCTGACGTGCTGCACCCAGGCCGCCTCGGCCACCGGCGTCGGCTCGATCACGTCTAGCCGCTGCGCCCGCATGTGGGCGAGGCACGTGCCCACCCAGTCGACGTGCTGCTCGATCGATACCGCCATGTTCGACAGCACCGAGGGGCTCCCGGGTCCGGTGATGGTGAAGAAGTTCGGGAAGCCGGTCGTCGTCAAGCCAAGATAGGTTCTGGGGCCCTCGGCCCACTTGTCGGCGAGCGTGCGGCCGTCCCGCCCCGCGATGTCGACGGCGACGATCGCGCCGGTCATCGCGTCGAAGCCGGTGGCGAACACGATGACGTCGAACGCGAAGGACCGGGTCGCGGTGTCGATGCCCTGCTCGGTGATGCTCGCGATGGGGTCCTTGCGCAGGTCGACCAGGAGGACGTGCGGCAGGTTGAAGGTCTCGTAGTAGCCGGTGTCGATGCACGGCCGCTTGGTGTTGTAGAAGTGGTCCTTCGGGCTCAGCGCCTCCGCCGTCTCGGGATCGTGCACGATCGAGCGAATCTTGCCACGCAGGAAGTCGCACACAGTCGCGTTGGCCTCGGGGTTCGAGAGGATGTCTGCGAAGGCCGCGCCGAAGGCCAGCAGCTCGCCGGACGCGTAGGCCTGCTCGTACGTTGCCAGGCGCTCCGCCTCGGACACCTGGAACGCGCGCACCAGGCTCGGCTCGAGGGGCACGCCGGCGCCGGACATTCTGGCCGCTGCGCGGTATGCGGCCGGGTCGGTGTCGAACGCCGCCTTCTTGGCGGCGGCCACCGGCCCGTTGAAGGCCGGTCGCGAGAAGTTCGGCGTGCGCTGGAAGACCGTGAGCTCGGCCGCCTGCCGGGCGATGATCGGGATCGACTGGACCGCGGACGACCCCGTGCCGATGACCGCCACGCGCTTGCCGGAGAAGTCGACACCCTGGTGCGGCCAGCGGCCGGTGTAGTACGTCTCGCCCGCGAAGCGCCCGTAGCCCGGGACGTCGGGGGTCTTTGGCAGCGACAGGCACCCGGTGGCCATCACGTAGAAACGGGCGTGGATCTCGTCGCCACGGCTCGTGCGAATCCGCCAGCGCGACGCGTCGTCGTCCCAGCGCGCGGCCTCGACGCGGGTCGAGAACTCGATGTCGCGTCGCAGGTCGTGCCGGTCGGCGACGTTGCCGAGGTAGCGCAGGATCTCGGGCTGCGTCGCGTAGCGCTCCGACCACTGCCACTCGCGCTCGAGCTCGGGATCGAAGCTGTACGAATAGTCGATGCTCTCGATGTCGCAGCGCGCGCCTGGGTAGCGGTTCCAGTACCATGTGCCGCCGACGTCGTCGGCGCTCTCGATCACCTTCGCCGAGAATCCCAGGCCGCGTAGTCGGTGCAGCATGTAGAGGCCGGCGAAGCCGGCCCCCACCACGACCACGTCGAGCTCCGGACCGGGGGTGGGCCGCTCGGGCTCCATCTCAGCGGACATGCCAGTCTTCCTCCTCGCTCAGCTTGACGTACCACAACGATCGCTTGCGCGCGCTCGGTGTGCACGGGAACGTCGAGGGCCATGGGGAAGTTCTTCGATGTCGGCGAGACGCGGGGGATGCTCGGGTTGCGGCTGGTGCTCACGACCGGTGTCCCCGACCCCTGGGGCGAGGCGGCGAAGGGGATCTTCCGTCGTCGGCGTCGACATGACCCGCGCCGCCGCCACCAGAGTGTCCGAGCAGGTCGGCGTCGGACCCGAGGACATCGACGTGGTCGAACTGCACGACTGCCTCGCCCAGAACGAGCACCGGCTCCCAGGCTTGGGCGCCGACCTCAACGACGCGGCCGGCCCATCGTCCGATTGAGCGCGCCGCTCGTGCCCGAGGCGCGCCCCGTCCAGCGGGTCGCCGAATCCCCACACCACGCGTCCCATACCTGGCGTTACGCGACAATGCGCAGCTGATGCGGGCGCGTCGCGACCACTGGCGCCTTCAGTCTCGCTTGCGGATCAGACGCTGCGCGCCGCGGCGGTGATGCCCTCGACCTCGCGGCGCACCGCCGGGCGGGCGCCGACGCGGGCCGCCCAGGCGACCACGTTGGCGTGCGCCTCCGCCGGCGGCGCGCCGAGTGAGCCGGCGAACAGCATGGTCATGAAGTAGCCGATATCGGCGACGCTGAACGGTCCGCAGAGGAACTCGCGTCCGGCGAGCTCGGCGTCCAGCCGCGCATAGTGCGCGGCGATCGCCGCCTGCGCGGCGGCGATGCGCGGCGCGTCGCGCTGAGCGGCATCGGGCTTGTAAAACACCTCCTGGATCAGCTCCCGCACCGACGGAAAGAGGATCTCGTCGGCGGCCGCCTCGAGCTGGCGACAGCGCACCCGGCCGGCGATATCGCGCGGGTAGAGCGGCGGCGCGGGATAGCGCTCCTCAAGGTATTCGAAGATGAGGGTCGAGTCGTAGAGCGCCACGGCGCCGTCGACCAAGACCGGCACCTGCGCCTTCGGATTCAGGCGCATCACCTCCGGGTGCTTCGGCAGGTAGCCGGCGCTGCTGAACGGCACCGAGATGAGTTCGCAGGCAATCGCCTTCTCGTCGAGCGCGATGCGCACTTTGGCGGTGAACAGACTGAGCGGGCCGGAATAGAGTTGCATCGAACCTCCGTACTCGGGCGCGGACGCGCCGGACGGCATCACCTAGACGCCCCGCGGGCGGTCGTCCATCGCCACCTCCCGTCCGACGCATGGGACCACTCCCGCCGCGATGCGCAGCGCATGCGGGCTGTTCGCCGGCGGTGCACTGGTGGCCGGTCGCGGTTGATTGGCGAGCGCTGCTCCGGCGACTCCCGCACCCTGACCCTCTCCCGCAGAGAGAGGGTCGAGGAAGAAGCGGGCGCCGCGTCGACGTCGCCGTAGGGCCCATCTGAGCGTGGGCGACGCCCGCGTTCGAGGATCGCCGCCCACGCTCTCGCCCGTCACCTCGCGATCGGCGCGCTACGGCAGCACGAAGGTACCCTCGGTGAGGGTCTGGTTGGCGCTGGCCTCGATGGCCAGCACTTCGTACGGCTGCACCCCTGCGGCCAGGGACGCAACGAACTCGGGCGGGACGGTGACGCTGGTCGTGGTGGCGGGCACGGTCACCAGGAACAGTCCGACGATGACCTGGTAGCCGACGATGTTGATCGGCCGGTCAGGGAACCCAGGTGGCGGAGCGGTGACTGGGGTCCAACTGATGACCAGGGAATCGCCCGGGCCGACGTCGGCCGAGACTGCCGGCCCGGCGGGGATGGCGTGCGAGAACATCACCTCGCTCTCCAGCTCGTCGCCCTCGACCGTGCGGCCTCTGATCTCGTACTCGCCCTCGGGGAAGCGGGACAGCAGTCCCGCGAGCGGGAACCCGTCGAGCGACGGTTCGGCTCCCTCGAAGAACAGCTCGGTCATGCCGAGCTCGCTGTAGGCCCCGCGGCCCTCGACCTCGAAGATCACGCGCTTGTTCGGCTTGAAGATCTTGAGTCGTGTCCAATCCTCGGCGTCGAGCGAGACGTGCACACCGAGATCGTTGGCCGAGGCGTTGTACTCCCAATAGATCTTGGCGATCTTGAATGGGATCTCGGCGGCGCGACACGGCTCCCGTGTGCCCGCGACGAGCAGCGCGGCGGCGGCTGCGACAACGAGGGACCTGCTTCTGCGGGTGATCACCATGGCTCTGTCCTCCTCCGGTCAAAGGGTTGAAGTTCGATCGTGGAGTGTGCAGGGGCGGTGCCATAGCGAGGGAGCGCGGGAATTGGTTGCGCTCGGTGCTGAACCCGGCCGCTGTGCCTGCGCGACCCCGCAGGGGATTGCGGCCCTTGACCAGAGCCGCGCAGAATCTTGCAGGCGCGCCCCGTTCAGCGGGTCGCCGGATCCCCCCCAGGTCCACTACCTGGCGTTGTGTCGCGATGCGCCGCTGATGCAGGCGATTCGCCCGGCGGCGTGAAATTACCGAATCTTTACAACTCCTTCATGACTCGCCGCCGCGCCGCGCCGTAGGGTGCCCTCCGTCACCCGTATCGAGAGACACGCTCAGGACGCACACGACGACACCGCAGGCGGTGTAGCGACACGACCGCGCAACCGAGAAAGCAAGGATACATCCATGACCGCACCGCATCGTTCCCGTCGTCGACTCCTGGCCCTCCGCCTGGCGCTCCCCACCCGGATCCTGGCGGTGGCCGGCGCCCACGGGCCCGTACTCGGTCCTCGTTCGCGTCGTCCTGGACGGCGAGCTGGTGACCACCAACGACGGCTTCGTCGAGGGCAACAACGGCCAGGCCTTCGCGTCGATGAGCGACATTTCGGTCACCGATCTCGCCGGACTCAATCTCGTCATCGCCTCGGCGACGGCGCGCGGGCCCACCACCCAGAGCGGCACGACGCCGGTCAACGCGGTCAGGGAACTCACCGTCAACGGCACGCCTGCCCAGAACCATCATGAAGTGCGCTTGCGCTGGACCACGCGCTGTCAATCGATCGTTGCCGGTCTCATCGGCAACGGCGTGATGTGTGAAGCAGGGTTCGGCTATCGTGTCGATCTCGTCGGAGGCGTGATCCGTCTCGCTCCCCGAGGCGGCGGTTTCCTCTCGATTGCAGCGGGCCTGGTCGGAACGCCCACCCCCACCGCGGCCCCAACCCCCACCGCGACGCCGGTGCTCCCCGTGGTGAGCGTTCGCGACGCGTCGGTCGTCGAGGGCGACCGCGGCACGGCGTCGATGCTCTTCACCATCGACGCCGACCGGCTGCACATCGTGCCGATCACCGTCCGCCTGGCGACGGTCAACGGCAGCGCGACGGACGGCGCCGACTACACGGCGAGGAACATCACCGTCACGCTGCCCGCGGGAGTGAACCAGGTCACGGCGTCGATTCCCGTCCTCGGCGACGCTCGGCAACAAGGCAACGAGACGTTCACCTTCAACATCGGCAACCCAACCAACGCGGCGATCGGGCTGGGACAGGCCACCGGCACGATTGTGGACGACGATTCGCCGGTCGGCATCGCGGAGTTGGTCGCGGGCAACGGAGTGGTCGCCGCCGGCGAGACGGTCCCGCTGACGTTGCGGTGGGACCACCCGGCGCGCTGGCGCGACCTGGACAGCGTCGATCTGCGCCTGATCGACGACACCGGCGCGGCGTTCTGGGGCCGCTTCACCGAGGGCGAGGATCATTTCAGCCTCTGCGAGGCGGCCTCGTGCAGCGGCAGTTTCGCGCCGGGCGTGGGTGACCCGGTCGACACCGGCGCGTCGACCTTCCACCCGGCGAGCAGTGTCGTGCGCGGCAGCGGCGCGAGCGGACCGAGCGTCGATCTGACGTCTGCCGTCAGCCTGGCCGACAGCACGCGTGGGCGCCGATTCCGGATCGAGGCCGCCGCCAGCGGCGACAACGGCGACGAGCAACCCTTCGCGACGGTCGGCACGCTGAGCGTCGATTCCGGCAGCGCCGGCGCCGACGGAGACGGCTGTCAGGTGGGTAACCGCGGCGGCGGAGCGACGGGTTTCTGCATGCTGCTCATCGCAGGGCTCGTGCTCGTGGCCCGCGCCGGGTCGCGGGCGCGGCGGAGGATCACCGATTGCGCCGCCGCACAGGCGGCGCCGAGCCCGGGATGCTCGACGATCAGATCGCCGGTCGCCCAATGCTGCTTCGGTAACGACCATGTGGCCTGTGCATCCGACCGACATCGGCGCACTCGCCCCGCAGCCGAAAAGGAGAGTCTCATGCGTACCCGCATCCTGTTGTTCGCCGCCCTGGCGGCGACCGCCATGTCCTTTCGCCCGGCCGCCGGCGACACCCTCTTCTCGCCGCCCCTGGTGGCTGCCGGCAGCAACGTCTTCGACTGCTACCTCGTCAACGTCAGTCTCAAGCCACGCAAAGTGAAGATCGAAGTGATCAACCGCGCCGGGGATGTCGTCGAAACGGTCGAGACCACCCTCGGCCCCGGTCAGGAGGACGTCGCGCGCGCCTCCGCCGACCTGCTGGCGCGCTACTGCAAGTTCGTCGTCCAGGGCTCGCGACAGCTCTTCCGCGCCTCGGTGCTGGTGCGACAGGATGGTGTCGGGGCCATCAGCGCCCTCGCCGCCCAGTAGCGCGCGCCCTGCGGTGCGGGGGGTGCCGTCGAGCAACGTGCGGTGGCTGTGTCCGTGTCGCCCAGGCGATCGGGCGGCGACAGGAGCCACGGGTACCGCCCAGCCCCGCTTGACTGCGCCCCATCCGCGCCTCGTCGGCGCCGCGCGCCCCGGTGTTCCCGGCCCGCAGACCCAACGCGGCCGATTGTCTCTCCAGGGCGAACTTAGGCCCGCCGGTGCGTGCGCAGGGTGAGGTAGGCAGTGAGGATGAGCGCCGCGAGCATCACGAGGAGCGCACGGCTCGACGCCGCGGGCGCTCCGGCCGGCGCGGTCACGCAGCTGCCCGCCTGGCCAGGCACGTTGCAGCTCTGTCCCGGGCCGGCGCACGCGGTGTCACAACACACGTTGTCGCTGCAGTAGAGCCCGGCGGCGCATTGCGCTGCGTCGACGCAGGTATCGCCCCGCGGCACGGGTGTCATGGTGGCGGTCGCCGTGTCGGTCGCCGTGGCCGTTGCCGTCGCGGTCGCCGTCGCGGTCGCGGTCACGGTCGGCGTCGGGGGATCGAACAACGCTTCCAAGTCCTGGCAGGACCCAGAGCCCGCCGCGAGGTCACTCCAGAGGGCGTCGTATGCGTAACCATAGTTGTAGGCCTGCATCATTACGTTGTTGAGCTTCGTGACGGGGCCGAACAGCAGGTCGGAGACGAGATCGGTGGCTGTGTACACGAGCGTGTTCCCGATGCGGTACTCGATCTCACTGCCGGTGAAGGTGACGCAGAAATCGGTCCAGGCGTCGTAGACGACGGGGGTCCCCAGATCGTTGAATCCGCCGTTGTTGCTGTCCCAGATGCGATAGCGCGGCATAGTGCCCGGAGCATTGTTGCTATCGGGGGGCTGCGGGCCGTTCGAGAAACCGATGATCGGGAACAGATTGCAACTGGCTGCCGCGCACGTGTCGCCGCCACTGGCTGGAAACATGGTGGCCCACAGCTCGCTGCGCCGATTGAGGCTGCCGTCCATGGTGCTCGGGGTCTGCCAGCTCGACGGAATGTAGAGGCTGCCAATCCAGGACGTGGTGGCGGTGAGATCGCCGACCAGAATCTTTCGTCCCTGGGTGTTGTAGAATGGGCCGGCAAATCCGACCCGTGAGATCTCGCTATCGGCAGCGGACAGGCCGAGTCGCAGGACGTTCTGCCGCCCGTCCGACGATCCGGCATTCGAGAAGACGCTCGGCGGATAGCGGTCAGGGTACCACTCCGTGGAGCTCGGCATCGTCGTCGTAGGATAGGTTGGCAGCGTCTGCGCTACCCCCACACCGCCGCGGGCAATTGCCAGGACGAACACTCCGACGGCCAGACTTCGTCCCCACATCGGTCACCTCATCCACACCGCGGTTCCCCGCCCGGTCGCTCTCGACCGCGACGCATCCCGTACACGCACACTTCCCATGCACGAACGCCAACCCGGCTGTCAATCGTGTCGGAGCGGACGGCAGGGTAGCGGTGCCATTTCCGCCGCTACCCACGTTAGCCGAATTCAGTTGACCGAGGACGACGGACAGCACCGCAGACTGCATAAGGGGCGGCCAGGGGCTCTTCGCGATTGCCTTTCCAAAGACCTTGTCGGCGCAACCTTGTCTGAAGGCCAGGTTGCTGAACGTGTAGTTGCAGGTTGCCGGGCTGCAGTTGGCGTCGCTGAAGCAGGGTGCTTGATCGTCCGTGCACCGACCACCCGCGCTGCAAGGGTCGAAGCTGTCGACCGGACCACCGTTGCCCGCCTTGTCCTTGTAGTCGCTCTCGCATTTCTCCTGACACTTGCCGATGCCTTGGGTCAGCTGGTTGAGCCGCTTGACCTCGGCGAAGAAACACTTGCCATCCATCGGATCGCATCCGGTCACCGGCGGGAGCAGCGCAAATTGGTCGACCGCGACTTTCAGGGCCTCGATCACGCCAAGCTCGTAAGCGTCCATGTCGGTGAACGGTTGCATACCCGGCGCGGGGTTCGCGTCGCCCGGACAGCCGAACGCCTGGTATGCTGATAATGCGCTGGCGCCGTCCGGCGCCTTGTTCATGAAGTCGAGCTTGGAGATACACTTGGCGATGCTGGGGGCAAAGTTGGCCGCAGCGTTCGGATCGACACCGCCGTCCACGGTCCCGGCCGTGACATCGCATTCCGCGACGGTTGGGTCGGCGCCCTTCTTTTCACAGGTCTCCCACACCTTCGTCAGGCACTTCGCCAGCTTTGCACTCTGCTTGGCGACATCCTTGCGGTGCTTCTGTTCCGGACTCTTGTCGGCCAGCACCAGCGCGTGGGCCAAGCCTCCCCACGAGAACGCTACTGTCACAACGGCAATGACGATCGATCTTGCTCTCGACATGGCGCAGACCCCCCTTGTAAGTAGTCGCGAGACGATCGCCAACCAGACCCCCAATGTCGAATAAAATGGGGGCGGATGAGTGGTGGAAAGCCTGACAGGCTCCTGACATGGAGGGCGCGGCTCCGCCGCGCCTGCTACAGGAGGGCCGTATGACTCCCGAGCTTGAGGCCATCGTCAGCCCTCGATCCAGGGATGATTTGTCCCCCGAGCATCCTCTCCGAGATCGGCCTCGCTACTGGGATACTTACGCCGCCGGGCTGGTCAGGGCCCTCAGCCTCCTCGGGCGTCCGGTGGTGTCCCCCGAGGTCCCAGAGCCCTTCGATGGATCCCATACGTTCAGAACAACCTGGAGATTCAGTGGCGGCGCTCGCTGCGTTCTGGGCGTGAACTATTCGGACTACGGCCCGGAATCGATGGACCCGGTCGACGGCCTGATGGCCATGCGTTGGCATCCGAATCGAAAGGCGAACAGACGATTCGCCCAGCGGGTCTTTCCCGCTGGATTCCCCCTTTCGATTGGCTGGTCAAGGGCCGACCCGGAGAGTTTCCTGACGGACCTTCCACGGCTGCGTCGATTGAAAGACGAGACAAGCCAGGAACAACGCGTCTACTTTAATCGCGGACACTTCCGGACAGGGGACGGCTTCTCCACCCCAGACCGCTTTCCGAACCGGTGGCGATTCGAGGCGGCGCTCCTGGAAATGGGGATGGCGATGCCGCCAGAGGTCGACGCCGCACCGTGGCACCAGAGCATCGCCTCCAACGCCTGGGCGCTGACTCTGTGCGGAGAGGGTAACTCCATCGACAGGAAGGTCGTCGAGCTGTGCGCGATCGGCACGGGCATTTTCAGCGACCGAGGTCTCGAGGATCTCCTGCTTCCATGGGGGAGCCGATTCGTGCACGGGGAGAACATTCTGTTTGTAGATGACCCGGCCGAAATGCTTCGGCTGGCCGCGAAGACCGAGCCCGCGCAGTGGCGGAGACTGGTGGACGGATCGCGAGCCGTCTTCGACCACGCCCTCAGCCCATCGAAGATAGCCGAATGGTTCTTGCACTGCGCCGTAAGCACAATCGAAGACAAGGCTGGCCGGCACTTCGCGCAGACTCACGGTTGCGGGTAGTCGTAGACATCGCGCCGGGCGGCGATGCGCGCCGTGGCGGGATCGAGGAACCAGCGCTCGACGGTGACCTCGAAGTCGGCAGCGCCGGGACGGCTGGCGGCCAGGGCGGCGCCGAGCCGGTCGGGCGACGCGAGCGTGCCCCACAGGGCGCGGCGCTTCTTGAGCTTGTTGGCGGCGCGGCGCGCGTCGCGCGGCAGGTCGCGCAGGGCGACCTCCTGCACGGCGCCGTCGCGGCGCTCGCGGATCTCGACCAGCACCGGCAGCTTCGGCGTGCAGTACATGGCCCAGCCGAAGAAGCGCCAGGGATCGAGGCCGTAGCGCGCCACCAGGGCGCGATGCGCGAGCGGCCAGGCGGCGAGCACGCCGAGCGCGGCGACGACCAGGCGCTGTTTGGCGGCGAGAGTCATGTCAGTCCTGCTCGGAGAGAAGATTTTTCACACGGAGGCACGGAGAGTCCGCAACTGCGCTCGACACCGCGCCCTCCGTGCCTCCGTTTCTCCGTGTGAGATCCTTTCCTTTAGTTGAAGAAAAAGCGCGGCAGGAGGCCGCTGCGCGAGGCGATGAGGACGGCGAACAGCGCCGCCCACAGCGGCAGCAGGGTGCGATTCCACGGCCGGTCGAGGAACAGCAGGATGAGGTTGAGGAACAGGGCGCCGAACATCAGCTCGCGGGCGCCGACCTCGATGGCGACGACGAAGGCCAGGGTCACCAGGGCCGCCGGCAGGCGGGTGCGGCGGGCGATCAGGAAGAGCGGCGCCAGCAGCTCGAACAGGTAGGTCGCGTTCGACACCAGGACCGCCAGCGGCGCCTGGATCGCGTACGGCCCGGCGCCGGGGCCGATGGCGCGCAGCGCGCGCAGGCGTTCCATCTCGGCGTCCGGCACCAGCCAGCCGAACAGGGCGGCGAAGCTCGGCTTGCTGCTGATCGAGAAGCCGAGGAACTGGGCGTCGAAGTAGGTCCCGTGCAGCACCTTCTGCAGGCCCGAGTAGAAGAACACGAGCAGCGCCAGCCAGCGCGCCGCGGCCAGCAGCAGGCGGCGCTCGCCGGCGTCGCGCGGGTCGCAGAGGACCAGCAGGCCGACGCAGAGGTACTCGATGAAGAAGTGGTTCGAGGTGCCGGGGAAGGAGGCGCCGAGCTTGATGGTCAGGACGGCGAAGGCAAGCGATGCGGCGGCGCGGGCGCGCGCCGCGTCGCGCCAGGCGACGACGGCGCAGGCGGCGAGGACGGCCGCCATCAGCCAGCGGCCGGCGAGCCAGTCGTCGCCGCGCTCGGCCCACAGCAGGGTGCGGACCGCGACGTGAAAGAGCAGGAAGAGCTGGAAGGCGCGGGCGATGGCGTCCTGGGCTGACGGGTCGACCGGATCCATCAGCCCGAGGACGCGCGCCGCCCGCCCGCCGGGCGTCGTCATCAGCTGAACTGCGCCGACTCCTCGTCGATCAGCGCCTTGAACGACGGCCGCGCGTGTCCGGCGGCGACATAGGCGGCGAGCTTCGGCCAGCGCGCGGCATCGACGCCGACGCCGGCATGGCGCAGATTGACGAACTGGCTGAGCACGCCGATGTCGCCGATCGACAGCGCGCCGCCGACCAGGAACGGGCCGCTGCCGAGCTGGCTCTCGAGGTAGTCGAAGAGCGGCGGCAGGTCCTCGTCGATCGCCTTCTGCACCGCCGCCTCGTCGCACGGACGGCCGAAGAAGCGCGGCGCGACGACTTTGGGGAAGAAGATCTTGGCGCCGCTGACCGCCACCAGGCCGCCGTCGGCCCACTCCTCGAACCACAGCGCGCGCGCGTAGTCGTAGGCATCGGCCGGGTAGAGCGCCGGCGACGGGTGGGTGCGCTCGATGTAGGCGGAGATGACCGACGAATCGGCGAGGACGCGCCCGGCGTCGTCTTTGTAGGCGGGGATCTTGCCGAGCGGGCTCATCGTGCGGAACTCGGCCGGCATCATCGGTCCGACCATGATCGGCTCGAGGTCGTAGGCGACGTGCTTCTCGGCCAGGACGACGCGTACTTTGCGCACGAACGGCGAGGCGTTGACTCCGTAGACGGTGGGCATGGGCTTCTCCTCTGCGTGTGGCGGGGTCAGATCCCCGATGATTCGAACGGCCAGTTGCTCGCCTCCGTGCCGCCGTCGACCTCGAAGATCTTGCCGGTGACCCAGCTCGAGGCCGGCGAGGCGAGATAAAGGGCGGCGATGGCGATGTCCTCGACGCGGCCGATGCGGCGCATCGGCGTCAGCGCCTCCATCTTGCCGCGCAGCTCGTCGTCGAGAAACGGCGCCAGGGCCGAGGTCTCGACGGCACCGACGGCGATGGCGTTGACGCGCACCTTGGGGGCGAACTCGCGGCCGAGCTCGCGGGTCATGAACGACAGCGCCGCCTTGGCTGTGCCGTAGGCGACAAAGCCCGACATCACCAGGCGGCCGGCGGCGGAGGAGATGTTGACGATGCTGCCGCCGCCGGCGGTGGCGAGCATCTTCGGCACCGTCAGACGGGTGAGCACGAAGGCGGAGGTGACGTTGAAACGCAGCGCCTCCTCGAACATCGCCTCGCTGGTGTGCAGCGCCTCCATCGGCGGCGAGCCGCCGGCGTTGTTGACGAGGATGTCGACGCGGCCGAACTCGCGCACGGTCGCTTCGACCAGCGCCTCGAGATCGGCGCGCCGCATGACGTCGCAGACCACCGGCAGCGCGCGGACGCCGAAGCGGCGTGCCTGTTCCGCCGTCGCCTCGACCTGCTCGCGCGTGCGCGCCGCGCACACCACGTGCGCGCCGAGTTCGGCGAAGGCCAGCGCGCAGCCGGCGCCGATGCCGCGCCCGGCGCCGGTGACGATGGCGACCTTTCCATCGAGCTTGAAACGATCGAGCAGCATCACTGTCCTCCGCAAGACAAAGGCTCACACGGAGCAACGGAGCAACGGAGGTCGAAACCCTCCGTTGCTGCGTTGCTCCGTGTGGATCCTGGTCTTCATTGTCGGGTGGAGCGGTCCGCCGCCGCCGTGCGGTTACGGACCGGGCGGATCTCGTCGATGAGTTTGAAATCGAGCGCTTCCTGCGGCGACAGGTAGTACTCCTCGCCGCCGACCATCGGGAACCAGTCGTCGGGCAGGGCGGCGCGGCGGCGCCAGATGCGCTCGTAGCGCTGCAGGGCGAGGCGCTCGTAGGAAAAGGAGGTCTTGACCTCCTCGTCCAGGCTGGCGTGGATCATCAGGACGGAGTTGGGGGTCGCGTAGCGGCGGCCGGTGCCGGCGGCGAGGATGAGGGCGCCGGAGGAGTAGCAGCCGCCGATGGCCCAGGTGTTCACCGGCGCGTCGATGAGCTGCATGGCGTCGATGATCGTGAAGGCGCTGTCGACCCAGCCGCCCTGCGTCGACAGGTAGAGGTCGATCGGGCGCTTCGGATCGATGGCGTTCATATAGAGGAGGCGCGCAACGACATCCTTGGCGGTGCGCTCGTTGATGTTCTCGGTGACCAGGATCTGGCGGCTGGTGATGAGCGGGTCGTCGGCACGCAGTTGCGGGTCGGACGGCACCGCGGCGAGCATCTCGTCGATCACCGACTCGGCGGCCGCGCCGGGGTTGGCGAGCAGGTCGTCGACGGCGCGCAGCGAACGCAGGGTGTTCACCACCGCGACCAACCCGACCAGGGCGACGACGGCAGCAGCGCCGATCAGCAACACGCGCCAGCGGGTGGACATTTCGTGTCGTATGGCTGAGGGACTGCCGCCCTGCAAGGTGCCCGGCGCGTCAGACCGGATCGCGGAACTGGCTGGGGCGCTTCTGCATGTTCGACGCCACCGCCTCGAGCTGGTTCGGCGTGCCGAGCAGGCTGCGCTGCAGGCGCTCCTCGAGGTACAGGCCGTCGGCGACGCCGAGCAGCGGCGCCTCGCCGAGCAGGCGCTTGCCGGCGCGGATCGCGTCGGGCGACTTGCCGGCGATCTCGCGCGCCATCGCCGTCGCGGCAGCGTGCGGATCGTCGGCGACGCGCGTCACCAGGCCCAGCGCCGCCGCCTCGCGGCCGTCGATGACGCGGCCGGTGAAAGTCAGCTCCTTGGCGACGTCGAGCCGCACCAGATGGCGCAGCGTCTGCGTGCCGCTCATGTCGGGGATCAGGCCCCACTTGATCTCCATCACCGACAGCTGCGCGTCGGGCGCGGCGATGCGAATGTCGGCGCCGAGGGCGATCTGCAGGCCGCCGCCGAAGGCGACGCCGTGCAGCGCGGCGATGACCGGCACCGGCAGCTCGGTCCACACCCAGGCGGCGTGCTGGGCGCCGTTGGCCGGGCCGTCGCCGCGCCGCGCCATCAATGACGCGCCCGGATCGTCGCTGGCGCCGGCCATGGCCATGAAGCTGGCGAAGTCGAGGCCGGCGCAGAAGCCGCGCCCGGCGCCCGACAAGACGACGGCGCGCACGGCGCGGTCGGCGGCCAGCGCCGCGCCGGTCTCCGCCAGCGCCTCGAACATCGCCCGGTCTAGGGCGTTGAGCTTCTCCGGCCGGTTCAGCCGCACGTCGGCAACCCCGGCTTCGATGGTGACCCGTACCCGCTCGCTCATGGGAACTCCCTCCTGCCGAAACCCCTCCCAGCACAACGCGGCGCGCCGCGCTACGGGGGAGGGGGACGTTGGGGCGAAACGGACACTTCCGCCGTGGAAGTGTCCG
>JANNRA010000043.1:0-14426 GCA_031401035.1 bacterium
GATGGCGATGCAGGTGATCTCGACGGGCGTGCCGCTCGCGGTCTTCGATCCAGCTGTTTGACGCCCGTTTGGCGCCCGTTTGGCGCCCTTGACCGGGCCCCGCAGTCCGCCCTATCGACGTCGCTGTGGGGGCACGCACAAGCGGCCCGCGGCGAACGGTCCGCGGGGGTCCGATACGGGGCGTTCCGTCAACAACTCCAGCTTGTCCGGGCTATCGGCCCGAGAGCTTCACCTCGCTCAACGCTCTTCTGCGCCTTGGCGCCAGCGACGGAGGAGCTCGCCAACGCTGCCGCCGCGGTCGAGGCGAGCATCGGCCACGGTACCATCGCCGGCGATGGTCATGACGAAGGCAAGCGTTGGCTCCCCGCGCAGGTGGTAGCGGAGATCGGCGATTTCGATGCGGTGCCCAGAAGCATCAACAGCTCCAACGCGCACCACGGGGAAGCGGGCCCAGGCGAGCGCTTCGCGCACCGTGGGAACCGTCGCCAGCGCGTCGGGCACGGGGCCCGTGGGCAAGGGCGGAACGCGCGCCTGCTCCTCGGGTGCGCGCCCGAGTGCGATCGATCCTGCCGCGTACTCTCCCTCGAAGCGGGCCACGTAGCGCCATCGTCCGACCGCGAGCAGCGCTGGAAAGACATGAACGCGTGTCGCTCGAGGATAGGCTGCACGCACGACGCCCGCGAGGTGCTGCGCGGTGGCGATCCGCAGGCCCAGGTAGATTCCGGAAACCGCCATGCCCAGCAACAGCGCACGCCGCCACCGGGCGCGACGCCACAGCCCCCACCCCGCGGCGATCGCGAGCGGGAGGGTGAAGAACGGATCGACCACCATCGTCCAGTCGAGCGCGAACCGCTGGTCCGAGAACGGCAGAAGCAGTCGCGTCCCCCAGCCCGTCCACAGATCGGGCAGCAGGTGCGCCAGCGGCACTGCGATGAGCGCACGCACGTAAAGGGGCCCCAGCCGGGCCTGTCGAAACACGAGCTTCGCCAACTCCGCCGCGACGAGTGCCACCACCGGCACCGCAATCAGCGCGTGGGTCAGCCCCCGGTGAGCCTGGAGCGTGCGCAGGACGGCGTCACCTGCCGGAAGCAGATAGTCGATGTCCGGGAGCTCCGCCGCGAGAATCCCCACCAGCACGGCCGCGTGCGACGCCCGCGGCGATTCATCGGGAGCGACGAGCCATCGCGGCAAGGGGATCGCCCCCATCGCTGCGCCGAGCAGTCCATGTGTCAGCGTGTCCATGAAACGATCACGTTGAACTTGTCGCGACGCGTAGCGCCTCGTCCTCCCGCCTCAGGCGCCCGTCGATCAAGAAGGTGCCACAGGGAACGAGAGACGATGCGAACACAACGCCCGCGCGCAGCATCGACCAGCGCGTAGCGACCATCACCTGCAAGAGCGCTACGCAGAACAGGACGAACAGACCGCCGTGGATCGACCCCACGATCTTCACGGCCATGGGAAGGCCCGCGAAGTACTTGAGCGGCATCGCAACGCCGAGAAGAAGCAAGTAGGAGCATCCCTCGACGAACGCGACGACGCGCAGACGGCCGATCGGGGTCCCCAACATGCTTCGCTCTGTCCCTTCTCGTCCCATGTCTACTTTGCCAGCTCCTCATCAAACTCGACGACCGTCACCTTCGAGATTAGTTCGAGCAAAAGAGGCTTGGGTAGTAGGGAGGCTGGGAAGGGATGAAGCGGGCGCCAAAATGTAGTTGGCGGAACATCCCTTATCGGACAGCTCTCCATCCTGGCGATCGTGCCGGCGATCGTGCCGCTGGCGGCGTTGCTGAGTCACGCCAGCGAGTCCATGGCCGTGCCGACCGGCTCGGATTCACGTTGCGGCGCGCCGGCGTGGGCTCATGGCGACGCGATTCTTGGCGGCGAGCTGCTCGAGCACTCGCTCGGTGCGAAGCCGAGGGCGCGTGCCGTCGCGCCAGAGGCGCCACCATGTGCAGCAGCACCGCGCCGGTCGCGGTCAGTTCCAGGGCGTCTTGTGGCAGCCGCGGCCACAGGATGTGTTGGCGATGCTGCGCCGCGGGCATCGCCGCACCGCCACGCGGCGGGGTTTGGGGGGAAGGTCCGCGACGGTCTTGTCGGCCCGCGTCTGACTGATACGGCTTTCGTGGGTCTAGTGCCGGGTCTGGTGACGCCGTTCGCGCGTCTCACACGGAAGGGAGATCGCGCTGCCGGGCGCTGGCGACCTCCCGGAACGGATCCTGGTGCCCTTCCCGGTGCAGTCGGCGCTGTCCGGCATTATGCGCGCGCAGCCGCAGAGCTGGTACCGGCGCACCTTCGAGCTGCCGGACGAGTGGGCGGACCGCCGCATCCTCCTGTACTTCGGCGCGGTGACGCACCGGGCAAGCGTCTACGTCAACGGACTCGAGCTCGGGGAGCACAGCGGCAGCTACGATGCCTTCCACTTCGACGTGACCGAGGCCGTCCGGCGCGACGGCGTCAACGAGCTCGTCGTCCGCGTCGTCGACCCCGGCATCGACCGGAGACAACCGATCGGCAAGCAGTTTCCCATTTCTCTTGCGGTCCTGTTCTCGCAATCGACCGGCATCTGGAAGCCAGTCTGGTTGGAGCCGGTGCCGGCGGCGTCGATCGCCCGGCTGGATCAGACGGCGGATCTGCCGGGCGAACGGCTGCTGGTCACCACCCACATCGACGGTGACGCCGGCGGCGACACGATCGTCCTGCGCGCCCGCCGGGGCGAGGTCATCGTCGGCAGCGCTTCCGGCGCTGCGGGAACGGAGATCGCCCTTCCGGTACCGGATCCCCGACTCTGGTCGCCCGACGATCCCTTCCTCTACGACCTCGACGTCGAACTGCGCCGCGACGGCGAGACCATCGACCGGGTCACGAGCTACTTCGGGATGCGCTCGATCGGCCTGGCGCGCGTCGGCGGCGTCACGCGCATGGTGCTCAACGGCAGCTTCGTCTTCCAGTCGGGCGTGCTCGACCAGGGCTACTGGCCGGACGGTCTCTACAGCGCGCCGACGGACGAGGCGCTGCGCTTCGACCTCGAACTCGCCCGGCGTCTGGGCTTCAACATGGTCCGCAAGCACGTCAAGGTGGAGCCGCAGCGCTGGTACTACTGGGCCGACCGGCTGGGCGTCCTGGTCTGGCAGGACATGCCCAACATGCCCATCTACCTGCTGAGCGACGGCGAGGACCGCGCCCAGTTCGAGACCGAGCTGGGGGCGATGATCGACGGGCTGCGGTCGCATCCCTCGATCGTCGCGTGGGTGCCGTTCAACGAGGGCTGGGGCCAGTTCGACGTCGAGCGCGTCGTCGCCGCGGTCAAGCAGCGCGACCCCTCGCGCCTGGTCAGCGGCAACAGCGGCAACAGCGGCAGCGCCAACTGCTGCCAGGCGATCGCGCCGATGGCGACCAACCTGATCGACGCGCACCTCTACTCGGGTCCGTACGCGCCCGCGCCGGACGCGCAGCGCGCGTCGGTGAGCACCGAATTCGGCACCTGCGAAGGGCGCAATCCGGAGCACGAGTGGGCCCCCGGCCAACCCAGTAGCCGCCCCGATCCGAGCCCGGAGGCCAACGAGGGATTGCTGCGGCGGCAGTGGGACGCCCTGCAACAGCAGATGCGTTGGCCCGGCCTGTCGGCGGCAGTCTACGTCGAACTCTACGACATCGAACAGGAACTCGCCGGCCTCCACACGTACGACCGCCGCGTCGACAAGTGCGGCGCCGACCTGGTGCGCGAACTCAACCGGCAGCTGCTCGAGGCGTCGCGCGACCCCGCCGCCACCGAGCCACAGGCCGGCGCGGTTGCCGCCGGCATGATCGGCTACTGGAGCTTCGACGAGGCGGCGGGCGACCGCGTCGCCGACCTGAGCGGCGCGGGCAACGACCTGATCCTGGCCGGGGGCGCCGCCGCGGTCGACGGCGTCCGCGGGCGCGCCCTCGATCTGCGCGGTGCCGGCCAGCAGGCGGCGGCCGTCGGGCCGGTGATCGACACCACTGGCAGCTTCACCGTCGCCGCCTGGCTGCGGCACTGGGACGAGAAACAGACCGCCGCGGCGATCAGCCAGGCGGGTGACCGGGTGGCGGGATTCCAGTTGGGGCTGCGCAACGGCGACGAACGGGCGGACCTCGGCCCGGCGCTGGTACAGTTTCCGCCCGCTCCTGGAACCTACCCGCCCTGGCGGTGGACGTTCGACGTGCCGGACCAGACGGGATGCCTGTCCAACGAGTGCGGTCGACGGGCCAACTCTTCGTATGGCGACAGCGGCCTGGGACCGCCGGTCGGCGCCTGGCAGCACGTCATCGGCGTCGTCGACCGCGGCACGCGCAGCATCAGCCTCTACATCGACGGCGCCCACATCACGACCGAGCAGGCCGACGACGAGTGGGACGCCGACGGCGTCTTCGGCCTCGGCATCGCTCCCCGCGGCGTCGCCGCCACCGGCTTCAACGGCACGGTCGACGAGCTGCGGGTGTTCGACCGGGCGCTGTCCGCGCCCGCGGCGTGGCAGCTGTAAGCCGCCGAAGTCAGCCGCTCCGACGGGCAGTTCTGTGTCGGCGACTGCGACGGCAACCGCCGCGTCGCAATCGACGAACTGGTCGGGATGCTCGGCGTGGCGCTGGGCGGGACGCCTGCCGATGGCTGCAATGCCGGCGACGTCGACCGCGACGGCCGCATCACGATCGACGAGCTGCTCGCCGCGGTGCGCAACGCCCTGGCGGGGTGCACCGCATAGCGAACCGACGGGCTTGCCCTGCGGCCGGGGCCGGATCGCGCGCCCGGGCTGTCGGCTGCGCGCGCGCATTGACGATCTGTGCCTCGCGACCGACGACACGGAGCTCGCGACTGCCACGCGGGCAGTCGGACTCGAGGTCCACGGCACCGCGCGCCGCTGGCGCCGGGCTACCGCTCGCGCAGGAACGCCCACAGCGGCTGATCGCGCCAGCTGCCCGCGGTGAACTTGTCGTGGAACGGCGCGTAGCGGGGCGGCGCCGCAGGCTCGGGGCGGTCGCCCATCACCGTCACGCGCTGGATGACGCGCTCGCCCTCGAAGTCGTTGAGGACGTGGTGCTGCGTGCAGCGGTTGTCCCACATCGCGATCGTGCCCTCGGTCCAGCGGTAGCGCACGCTGAAGCGATCGCGGGTCGCGTGGCGCACGAGGTAGCCGAGCAGCAGGTCGCTCTCCTCGTGGCTCAGCTCGACGATGCGGCGCGTGAAGTGCTCATTCACGAACAGCGACTTGCGGCCGGTGACGGGGTGGACGCGGACGACTGGATGGATTGCCTTGCGCTCGGGGTGGTAGTGCGGGCTCGCGTCGTGCAGGGCCGACAGCCCTTCGCACAGGTCCTTGAGCGGCTGCGAGAGCTCCTCGTAGGCCCTGTACATGCTGGCCCACAGCGTGTCGCCGCCCAGGGGCGGACACGTTCGCATGTGCAGGATCGCGTACACCGAAGGCTCCGCCTGGCAGGTCAGGTCGCTGTGCCACTCGTCGGCGACGGCACCCGCGCCGCTCTCGGCGCGCAGCTCGAAGAACTCGGGACGCTCCTTGTCGTACGCCAGGTTCGGATGGCCCTCGAGCTTCCCGAACAGCCGGCCGAACGCGATGTGCGCGTCGGGAGTCAGGTGCTGGTCCGGGAAGAACAGCACCAGGTGGTCGGCGATCTGCGCGAGAATCGCGTCGGCGTCGGCCGGTCCGGCCTTCGCGAGGTCGATTCCACGGATCTCCGCCCCCAGCGAGCCGGAGAGCGCTGTCACCTCGAGTGTGCTGGCCATGTTGAAACCTCCGTTGCCGACCTACCGCATGCACCTGCGCCTACCAAGCGACAGACGCTACTCGTCCGACTCCCGCGGGCGCGCAAGCAGGCTCAGGTCTTCCAGCGTCGTCGTGTCGCGCGCCGTCTCCGGTGATCACGACCTTCGCCTGCGCGTCGTTCATACGATCGCGCGGTGCCGAGGTGGCGGTCCAGGCAGTTGTGCGAGACGTTGATCTTGCCGCCGACGAACCACCTGGCGAACGTTGACTGCCAGTCGGTGAGAGGCTCGGTCCGGGGCGTTCAATACACGGTGCGCCGGCCGCGCCTCTGGCTACGGGTAGCCCAGGCTTCACCCGCCGGGGACGCTCACCGTCTGCGTGTCGCGCCCCGAGCGCAGCACGCGGCCGGGCAGATCCCCGGTCGCGTTGCCGTCGACGACGATGTCGCGGCCGTTGACCAGCACGCGCGCGACGCCGGTCGCGGCGGCGAACATCCGCTCGGAGCCGCCGGGCAGGTCGGCGCGGGTGTGGATCGGGCCGGTGCCGACGCGGTCCCGGTCGAAGAGGACCAGATCGGCGCACATGCCGGGCGCGACACGGCCGCGGTCGTGCAACCCGAAGAGCGCGGCTGGCGCCCCGGTCAGCATATGCACGGCCTCCTCGAGCGGCAGGAGTTGGCGCTCGCGCACCACCTCGCCGAGCAGGCCGGTGGGGTAGCCGGATCCGCACATGCGATCGAGGTGGGCGCCGGCGTCGGAGCCGCCGATCATCGCCCGTTCGTCGCGCCACACCTCGACGCGCAGCTTCCACGAGTCGACGTCGTCGTCGGTCGGCAGCGGCCACAGGGCGGTCCGCAGCTCGTCGGCGACGACGATGTCGAACAGCGTGTCGAACGGCGTGCGACCGATCTCCGCCGCGATCTCCGCCACGGTGCGCCCGGCGAAGGCGCGGTTGGCCGGCGCGAACGTCTCACCGATCTGGAAGCGCTCGCCCTTGGCCAGGCCGCCGAAGACGCCCGCCTCCGGACGCCGGCCACCTTCGCGCATGCGCTCGCGCACGGCGGGGTCCTGCAGGGCGCGGATGCGCTCGGGCACCGGCAGGGCCAGGATCGGCCCCCACTCGGGGATCGAGTTCAGGGCGCAGTATTCGAGAAAGCTCATCTTCAGGCCGACCAGCGTCGGCATGGTCAGTGCGACGATCTTCGCCCCGGCGGCCTTCGCGCGCGTCCCGGCGGAGAGCTGATGCTCGTAGCGGGCGCGCTGCAGCGCGCTGACCTGCATGACGTTCCAGTTGAGCGGCCGGTTGGCGGCCAGCGACATGGCGATCATCAGGCCGATCTCGCTGTCCTGAAACTGGTTCAGGCAGCCGTCGATGATGAACTCCAGCGTCGTGCCGGGATGACGCCGCACGGCCGCCGCCAGGGCCAGCGTCTCCTCGCGCGTCGCGAATCGCGACGGCACCGGGCTGTTGTCGCCGTCGACGTGCGTGAAGGCCTGCGACGACGAGAAGCCGAGGCCGCCGGCGGCCAGGGACTGGTCGAGCAGGCGCACCATGGCCAGCGTCTGCTCGAGGGTCGCCGGCCCGCCGACCGCTCCTTCGCCCATGACGGTGCGGCGCAGGGCGCAGTGGCCGACGAGGAAGCCGGCGTTGACGCCGATATGGCCGTCGAGCCGTTCGAGGTACTCGGCGAACGTCGACCAGGTCCAGTCGATGCCGGTCTCCAGCGCCGTCAGCGGCATGCCCTCGACCTTGGACATCAGCCGGCGCACGTAGTCGGCATCGTCGGCGCCGAGCGGGGCGAGCGTGAAGCCGCAGTTGCCGCCGATGACGGTGGTGACGCCGTGCAGGTTCGAGGGACTGGCGCACGGATCCCAGAACAACTGCGCGTCGTAGTGCGTGTGCGGGTCGATGAACCCCGGCGCGACGACCAGGCCGTCGGCATCGATCGTGCGTGCCGCCGGCTCGCTCGTGCGCCCGAGCGAGACGATGCGGCCGTCGAGCACGCCGACGTCGGCGCGAACGCCGGCGGCGCCGGTTCCGTCCACCACCGTGCCATTGCGAATCAAGGTGTCGAGCATTCCGCTACCCTACGCCGGGCGGAGCGAGTCGTTGGACCCGCCCCGCCCCGAAGCGCCGGCTCAGCCGACCTTCATGTCGAAGAAGCAGAGCTTGTTGCCGTCGAGGTCGCGGACGTAGGCGCCGTAGAAGATGGGCATACGCTCGCCGGGTGCCCCCTCGTCGGTGGCGCCGAGCGCCATCGCCTTCGCGTACAGCTTGTCGACGCCCTCGCGCGAGCCGCCTGGGATGGCGACCATGTTGCCGTTGCCCGGCTGGTGCGGCTTGCCGTCGTACGGCGCGCAGACGGCGAGCATCGGCGTCCCGGGGCCGGTGCCGTAGAACTTGATGCGCTCCATGCCCATGAGCTGACGGGCGCCGACGACGCCGAGCAGTTGGTCGTAGAACCCGCAGGCGCGGTCGAGGTCGCTGCTGCCGATGGTGACGTATCCGATCATCGTGATTTCCTCCGTCGCAGTGACGCGCATGGGTCGGCCCCAATGGCAAGGCGGCCGGCGTGCGCATCGGGGCGCGCGGATGGCGGCGCCGTGCTCACGACGGGATCCACGTCGCGTGGAAGCCGTGTGGCACGCGCCGCGGCAGGCGGATCTCGGCCACCGGGCCTTTGTCGGGGCGCAGGGCGTCGAGGATGCAGAGATCGCTCGCCTGCTCGGCGCGGTTGTAGACCAGGCTCAGCAGCCAACCCTCGCCCTCGCCGGGTCCCTCGGGGACGAAGAAGGCCTCGTTGGCATGGCGGGCCGGGCCGGGATCCCAGGTGCGCAGCGCGCCGCTGCGGTAGTCGAGCAGCGCGACGCCGGCGAGGTCGACGGTGTCGGGATGGTGGCGCGTGGTGACGAACCAGCCGTAGCGGTGCGGGCGGCCGGAGAAGCGCCGGTCGTGGCTCGGCAGCTCGAGCTCCAGGTCCTCGACGATCGCATCGCGGCAGGTGAGCTGCGCGCCGGCGGTGCCGATGCGCCAGCGGTGCAGGCGCAGCGCCGAGTCGCTGAGGTCGCTGTCGTCGAACATGCGGTCGTGGCGGCAGACGTCGATGACGATCTCGTCGCCGTCGCGGTAGGCGTTGACCTCGTGGAAGACGTAGCAGTTCTCGATCTCCACCCAGCGCAGGTCGTCGGCGCTACCGCCGAGCGGCAGGACGCCGAGGCGGGCGCCGTAGGACGGCGTCCAGGAAAACGGATTGTCGGCCCCGGCGATTGCCGCCGCGAGGCTGAATACCACCGGCAGCTCCCAGAAGATGACGTCCCGCTCGGTAATGGCGAAGGAGTGGATCATGGTCGTCGCGGCGACCGGAATCTCCTGCGTGTGGACGACATGCCCGCTGGCGTCGGCGACGCCGTAGGTCAGGTACGGCGGCAGGAAGCCGTAGCCGAAGAAGTGCAGGTCGCCGCTGGCCGGGTCGATCTTCGGATGCGCCGTGAACGAGGTCTTCAGCGCGCCGGCGAAGTCGTGGACGCCGATGGTCGACAGGTCGGCGGGATCGATCAGGTACGGGAAGCCGATCTCCCCCGAGGTGAGCAGCCGGCCGGCGTGGTGGACGCAACTGACGTTGCTCTGGTTGTTGCCGCCGAACGGCGGCAGATCGGGGTCGTTGAAGGCGACGCCCTTCTCGTACAGCGGCGTGCGGACGTAGCGGTTGCCGTACCAGACGGCGCGGCCGCGCTCGAAGCGGACGCCGTGCAGCATGCCGTCGCCGAAGAACCAGTGCTGCGAGTCGCTGTTCTGCGGGTTGGAGCCGTTGCGCACGTACAGACCGCTGAGCGACGACGGGATGCGGCCGCGCACGCGCAGGTCCGCCGATGTGCGTTCGTCGAAGACCGGCTCGTAGCCGTTCTGCAGCCACCACGGCGTCGCCGGGTCGACCGTGAGCGGCAGTGCTGCCTGCCCGCCGCCGCTGCCGTTGCCACAGGCGGCGAGCCCGGACGGCAGGGCCAGGCCGGCCGAGACGAGGCCGGCGGCGCGCAGGAAGTCGCGCCGGTTCCACGCCGGCGCAGCGGCGAATCGCGATGCGTGCTGCACGGAATCAGGCCCCCCTCACCTCGCCATAGGACGCACAGCCGCGGGCTCGGATGCAAGCGCGGGCAGCCGCCACCGTCAGCTCGACGCGTGGTGCGCGCGGTCGTGCCGCCGCTCCCTCCGCTTCCGCTCTCCTAGTTTCCCCCAAAGGTCATGAAGAGGAAGGACGTCCCCTCCGTGACGCCGGCAGGCTCGCCAAACTGGAAGGCGGGCGCCGAACCCGCGCAACCAGTCGCGTCTGCCCAAAGGGCGTTGTCGTCTGGCTCTCTCAATTCGATCACGTAGCTGGCGCCGGGAGTGACGCCGACGGGATCTTTTAATGTGAACAGGCGAACCCAGCCGACGTCACGGCCAGAGGTCGAGATGGCGACGATCGGTCCAGTGATGGAGCCGCTGTGCAGTCGCAGCTCCAAGGGGGCCGGACGGCGGTATGTTGCGTACACGGCAACTCCCGAGAGCAACGATGCTCGTGGGATGAACATCTGACCGATCGGCTCAGCGTAGTGCACCAACACGCCATCGCCCTTCTGTCCTCCGGGGCACGCGCAAACCGCTACGTCGGCCGGTCCGGGCCCCTCGATCCTGCAGGACTCGGAGCAACCGTCTCCGCTCGCCGTGTTGCCATCGTCGCATTGCTCGTCAGGAAGGCTGAGGAAACCATCGCCACAGGGGGGGACGGCCGGTGGGGAATCGGGAAAGCGGCACGGAACGGCCGAGGAGCCGTCGTTCGTGTCGATCAACCAGGCCATCCAATTCTTCCGACCGATCTCGCAATGAATCTCATAGGTGTGCCCCGCCGTCGCCGACAGCGAGATGATGCAATCTTCCACGCTCCGCGTCGTGACGATCGCACCGCGATTCTGCATTCCGACCGAGAGAACGTGTTCGCCCGGAGGCAGTTCGAGCACCGGGAACGCCTCGAAGGCTTCGGCCAGAATGCCGATGACCTTCTTGTCGTCGGCAGACCGCACGAAGCATCCCCCACCGACGGGTGATCTCACCGACCGGACCACGGCGATCTCGGCCGGAGGGCGCGGCGGGCCGTCATGCAAGCGGTGCGGCGCGCACCCTCCACATAAGGCCGCCACCGCCAGCAGAGCGGAGATGCGCGCCCGAGGCCGGGCCGGTCGCGGCGATACGCAGCGGCGATCCTTCACGATGCGCGGCCCTATATCCGCTCCCTTCCCCGCGCAACGAGCGTCGTCAGACGACGCCTTCAATCTCGCGCCCGCCCGGGCCGGGAAAGTGTCGAGTCTCCGCCCTCCACATTGCGTGCGATTGTCGGTACTGACGCGCGATGCCTCCGTCGCGCGCCCGGCACACGGTGCTGGCCTTCACCCTGGTGCTGACCGCGATCGCCTATCTGGATCGCGTCTGCATCTCGATGGCGGCGCCGGCGATGAAGGCCGATCTCGGCATCAGCGACCTGCACATGGGCTACGTCTTCAGCGCCTTCACCCTCGCCTACGCGCTGTTCGAGGTGCCGAGCGGCTGGCTCGCCGACCGCTTCGGCGCCCGCCTGATGCTGACCCGCATCGTCGTCTGGTGGTCGGCGATGACCGCCGCCACCGGCCTGGTGACCGGCTTCGGCACGCTGGTCGCCGTGCGCTTCCTGTTCGGCGTCGGCGAGGCTGGCGCCTTTCCGAGCATGGCGCGCGCCTATGCGCGCTGGCTGCCGGTGCGCGAACGCGGCCGCGCCTTCGGCCTGACGCTGATGGCCGGCGCGCTCGGCGGCGCGCTGACGCAGCCGCTGGTGGTGGCGCTGCTGGAGTGGATGCACTGGCGCCACACCTTCATGGTCTTCGGCGTCGTCGGCCTCGCCTGGGCGGCGGCCTGGGTGTGGTGGTTCCGCGACGATCCGCACCGCCACCCAGCGGTCAACGCGGCCGAGCTGGCGATCATCGACAGCGCCCCGCCGTTGCCGCATGGCGGCGTGCCCTGGCGCCGCCTGGTGCGTGCCCCAAACATGCTGGCGCTCTGTGCCATGTACGCCTTCGCGATCTACGGCTGGTACTTCTACCTCACCTGGCTACCGACCTACCTGCTGCGCGCGCGCGGCTTCGACCTGCACCAGGTCGGCTGGCTCGCCGCCCTGCCGCTACTCAGTATCGCCGTCGGCGTCCTGGTGGGGGGCTGGGCGAGCGACGTCCTGTCGCGGCGCTGGGGGGTGCGCGCCGGGCGGCGCGCGCCGGGACTGATTGGCCTGCCGCTCGCCGCCGTCGCCATTGTCGCCGCCATCGGCAGCGACAGCGGCGTCGGCGCGGCGCTGTGCCTCGCCGCCGCCGCCGGGCTGGCGGCGCTCGGCGTCAGTCCGGCCTGGGCGGTGTGCCTGGAGATCGGCGGCGGCCACGCCGGCGTGGTCACCGGCGCGATGAACATGTTCGGCAACCTCGGCGGGGCGCTGAGCCCGCTGGTGGTGGGGGTGACGCTCGAGCGCACCGGCAGCTGGACCCCGTCGCTGCTGTCGATCGCCGTCTGCTACCTGCTCGCCGCCGGTTGTTGGTTGTTGATCGACCCGACCACGCCGATCGAGTGACCGCGAGCGCGCTGCGCTGCCTAGCGATGAGTCAGCAGCGTCGGGGCCGCCGGCGCAGACTCAGCGCCGCAGAACGCCGCCTGGCGTGGCACCGGGCTTGCTGTGCAACTCGCCCCGGATACGTGTGCCCGTGCCAACCCCTCTGCGCGTCATGATCGTCGATGAGAACGCCGCCCGGGCGGCGCTGCTCGAGGCGAGCCTGCGCGATGCAGGGTGCACAGTGGTAGCGACATTGATCGGCCGCGCCGACCTGCAGGCGAAGGTGCACGATGCGCAGCCCGACGTGATCGTCATCGACATGGAGTGTCCGGATCGCGACACGTTGGAGGACATGGCACAGCTCGGCCGGCACGAGCCGCGGCCGATCGTCATGTTCGTCGACCGCAGCGACAGCGCCTCGATCCGTGCCGCCGTGCAGGCCGGCGTCAGCGCCTATGTCGTCGGCGGCATGAGCGCCGAGCGCGTCCGCCCGGTGCTCGAGGTCGCCATCGCCCGCTTCACCGAGTTTCAGGCCCTGCGCCAGGAGCTGCAGAGTGCGCGCGCAGACCTGGAGGACCGCAAGGTCATCGAGCGCGCCAAGGGCATTCTGATGAAGCGCCGTGGACTCGCCGAGGACGACGCCTTCAAATTGCTGCGCAAGATGGCGATGGACCGCAAGGCGCGCCTGGCGACGGTGGCGCGCGAGCTGGTCTCCGCCGCGGAGGTGCTGTGACGCCCATTCGCCTCGGCTTCATGCCGCTCTCCGACTGCGCCGTGCTGGCGGTCGCCGAGGGGCGCGGCTTCTTCCGCCGCCACGGGCTCGACGTCGTGCTGTGCCGCGAGGCGTCGTGGGCGACGCTGCGCGACAAGCTCGCCGCCGAGGCGCTCGACGGCGCCCAGCTCCTCGCCGGCATGCCGTTGGCAGCGGCGGTGGGCATCGATCCGGTCGCCGCGCCGACCCTGACCGCCTTCAGCCTCGGTCTGAACGGCAACGCCATCACGGTGTCGCAGGCGCTGTGGGCGCGCATGGTTGCCGCCGATCCCCTCGCCGCGGCGCGGCGCGCCACCACCGCGCAGGCGCTGCGCGCCGTCATCGACGCCGACCGGCGCCGGCCACCGCTGCGCCTGGCGATGGTCTACCCGTTCGCCCCGCACAACTACGAGCTGCGCTACTGGCTCGCCTCGGCCGGCATCGATCCCGACATCGACGTCCGCCTGTCCGTGGTACCGCCGCCGCGCGCTGTCGACGCCCTCGCCACCGGCACCATCGACGGCTTCTGCGTCGGCGAGCCGTGGAACTCGGTCGCCGCCGCGCGCGGTCTCGGCCGCATCGCCATCACCTCGTATGACCTGTGGCACAACAGTCCGGAGAAGGTGCTGGCAGTGCGCCGCGACTTTGCCGAGGGCCAGCCCGAGCGCCATCGCGCCCTGCTGCGCGCCCTGCTCGAGGCAGCGGCGTGGACCGACGATCCGACGCACCGCGAGGAACTGGCGGCCCTGCTCGCCGACGAGCGCTATGTCGGCGCCCCAGCCGCGCTGCTCGCCGGCTCGCTCGCCGGCGTCCTGCGCCTCGACGCCGCCGGCGCGCTGGCGGCGCTGCCCGACTTCCACGTCTTCCACCGCTACGCGGCCAACTTCCCGTGGACCTCGCACGGCGTCTGGCTGCTGGTGCAAATGCTGCGCTGGGGGCAGCTCGACGCCGCCGTCGATGTGCGCGCCGCGGCGGCGGCCGTGTATCGCCCGGACCTCTATCGCGAGGCGGCACGCGAGCTCGGCCTGGCGACGCCGGACGAGGACTTCAAGGATGAGGGCGGCCATGCCGGCCCGTGGACGCTGACGACGTCGAGCGGCCCGATCGTCATGGGCAGCGACCTCTTCCTCGACGGCAGCCGCTTCGACCCGCGCGCGGTGATGCACACGCTCGCCGGATTCCGAGTCGGCACACCGCGCGTCAGCCTCGACGCGCTGGCGGCGTTGAATCCGTAATCGAGTCCGCCGCCGGCTCGGGGCAGTGGCTGGGTCACGTTGCGAGTAGATGATACCAGCGATACACCCTACGATAAGACCAATTGAGATGATTGGTG
>JANNRA010000044.1:0-35406 GCA_031401035.1 bacterium
GGGGCGGCGCGAGTGAGCCGGCGGATGGCACCGGCGCCGGGGTTGCGCTAGGGCTCGACAGTCATGAATGTCGCCATCGACCGTGCGGTGATCGACACGGTGCAGTCGCGTCGCTTCGACGCCGCCGCACCGGAGGACATCTTGCGCTGGGGGATCGACACCTTCGCGCCGCGTATCGCCCTGTCCGCCAGCTTCGGCTCGCCGGAGGGCATGGTGCTGCTCGACATGATGCACAAGCTGGCGCCGCAGTGGGCGCGCGTCTTCACCATCGATACCGGGCGCCTGCACCAGGAGACCTACGATCTCATGGACCGCGTGCGAACCCGCTACGACATCCAGGTCGAGGTCTTCTTTCCGCGCCCCGAAGCGGTCCAATCCATGGTCCGCGAGCACGGCCTCAACCTGTTCTATGACTCGAGCGACCTACGCAAGAAGTGCTGCGGCGTGCGCAAGGTCGAGCCGCTGGCGCGCGCGCTGGACGGGCTCGATGCCTGGATCGCCGGCTTGCGCCCGGAACAGTCGGTGACCCGCGCCGACGTGCGCGCCATCGAGATCGACGCGGTGCACGGCGGCCGCGTCAAGCTCAACCCGCTGGTCACCTGGACGCGTGCGCAGGTGCTCGCCTACGTCGAGCAGTTCCACGTCCCCATCAACCGGTTGCACGACCAGGGCTATCCGAGCGTCGGCTGTGTTCCCTGCACGCGCTCTATCCAGCCCGGCGAGGACGAGCGCGCCGGCCGCTGGTGGTGGGAAAACGAAGATCAGCGCGAGTGCGGTATCCACGTCGGCTACGAGGAGAAGGGCTCCGGCATCTGAGTCCCGCCGGCGGCATGGCGTATGCTCTGCTTGGTGCGCCGCGGCATTCCAAAAAGCCGAGTCGATTCAATAGTTTAGGCCTATTGCGAGGCATGCGATGTGGCCGGATTTATCAGTTGACAAAGGCTGCGGCGCCTCGCTAGTCGTGCAGGTGCAGCACGCAATCAAATGGAGCACGCGACGCAGTCGCCGAGCCGTGGGGCCGGGACGGGATCGGGTGCGCCGGGATCGGGTCTCACGAGACTCCTCACGGTCTGCACCGACGGGGGCTAGATGCACGGATCAGGGGCCATGCCGACCTGGGCGCCACGCCGTCTGATGCAGCGCGTTGGCGCGTCGTACGGTCTGGATGGCGACTGCGTGCGCGGCAGCCACACGGCCGGTACCGGCTCGACCGCGCAAGCGTCGATTGCCACGCAACATCCCGAAATATCTACCTTGACATTGCTGCGAAGGGGTCGGTACGTTGCTCTCAACTACACAGCGTATGCAGTTGAAACATCGGTGCGTTAATCGACATCAGATCGCAGGTTTTCGGGTCGGTGGCGCCAGCTAGGAGTCTTCGGGGGGCCGGGACATGGACTGGTTTGCAGGAACTGGGAAGCGTTCTGGTGGGGGAAGCTGAGATGAACGAACGGAGCGCCACTGGAGGGCGGACAGGATTGATCCGCACCGCGATCGGGATGACCGTCGCGCTGCTCGCCGCAGTGAGCGTGGCGCCGACCGCGGCGCGGGCGACGCACGAGCGCGCCGCGCTGATCACCTGGGCGCCGACGAGCGGCAACTCAGTCGAGTTTACCGTCACCGGGGCTTGGCGACGCAGCGCCTACACCACCGCCAACGGCCGCTGCCGCGACGTCACGGACGTTGTCGCGCCGGTGCTCGGCACCAAGCCGTGCAGCGGTGCCGACACCTTTCCGGATGTCGGCGACGTCATCGTCGAGTCGCTCGGCGGCACCGTCTTCAATCCCGGCGAAGGGGCCACGGTCGGCTCACCGCTCGGCGCCCTGCTCTATGTCGTAACCTCGATCGACCCGGCCAACGATTGGCTGTTCGCCACCGCGCTCGACCCCGTCAGTCTGCCGAACCTCGATACCACCATCGCCAAGAGCTATCCCGACGCCACCGCGCGCACGGCCTTTATCCAGGACTGCTGCCGGGTGTCGAACAACCCCGGCGGCAATCAGCACATCAACAACCCCGACGGGAACTACCGCATCGAGACCCGCGTCACGCCGGGTGGTGCCAACCGGCCGCCGGTCAGCACCATGCCGCCGATCGTGCTGTGCCCACGCAATGGCGTCTGCGTGTTCCAGATCCCCGGCGCCGACCCTGACAACGACACCGTGACCTTCCGCTTCTCCACTGCCACCGAGGCGAGCGGCTCGGCGAGCGGCTTCGACCAGCCGGGCCCGCCCGACGCACCGAACGCGGCGGTCGTCAGCAGCGGCGGCGTGTACACCTGGAACACCACCGGCGCCAGCCTTGGCGGCGCTGGCAACACCTACTACTCGACCCAGGTGACGATCGAGGACCGCGATGGCGGCAACGTCGTCAAGAGCAAGATCGCGGTCGATTTCCTCATCCAGCTGGTGCAGCAGGCCGGCGTGCCGCCAGTCTTCGACGATCCGCCGACGCCCGCCTGCGGCAGTGTCATCAACGTCAACCCCGGCGACACCGTGTCGTTCACCGTGCAGGCTTCGGACGTGGATTTCGGCCAGACCGTGACGCTGAACGGTGTCGGTCTACCGGCCGGCGCGACGATGACGCCGACGCTGCCGACGACCGCGAATCCGGTCAGCAGTGCCTTCGCCTGGACCACCGACGGCGGCGACGCCGGCACGACGCAGGTGGTGACCTTCACCGCCACTGACAGCGCCAACCTCCAGGCCCAGTGCTCGGTGACGCTCACCGTCAACCAGTGCCAGACCAACGTGGACTGCAACGACGGCACCGTCTGCACGACCGACACCTGCGATCCGGGCAATCCGAACGCCAGTGCTGGCGGGTGTGTCAATGCTGCCATTACCTGCGACGCCTGCCAGGTATGCGATCCGGGCCTCGGTTGTAGCGGGGCCGTCTGCACCGCGACGCCGACGCTGACGCCGATCGCGACACTCACCGTGACCCCGACGCCGAGCGTCACCCCCACCGGCACGGTGCCGCCGACCGCGACCGCGACCCCGACCCCGACGGCGACCGATACGCCGGTGCCGTTCTGCGGCGACGGAGTCGTCGGCCCCGGCGAGACCTGCGACGACGGCAACATGATCGACGGCGACGGTTGCGAGTCCGACTGTACGCCGTCCACGGCGTGTAGCCTGATCTACCCGGGTGCGGAGCGCTTCGTCGGCGGCTGCGGCGCGCCGAGTCACCCCGACATTCAGGCCGCGGTGAACGCGGCCGCCGATGGAGAGACCATTACCGTCTGTCCTGGCGCGTACGCCCAGCCGGTGCAGGTGACCAAGCAGGTCCGTATTCGCGCCGTCACGGCCGGTACGGTGACGGTGCACACCGCGACGACCGCCTTCGACGTGCGGCGCAGCGGCGTCGCGATTCAGAACCTGGTGATCCGTGCCGACGCCGGCGCCGCGATCGTTGCGAACACCATCTGCCCGCTCGGCCAGGCGAGCTGCGCCAGCCCGGGCCGCGGCTCCAACCTGGCCATCGAAGGCAATACGATTACCGACAGTCCCGTCGGGATCGGTTGGCAGCGGCGCATTGATTGCGCCCAGATCGTCGACAACGCGATGAGCGCCAACGCGACGCACATCGCCATCGCCCAGCAGGAGGGGGTACCCGCGGTGCTGGTCGGGGTCGTCAGCAACATCGTCAGCAGTGGCGGTCAGAGCGGCGCAGCGGTGTCGCTCTCCGGCATCAGCGTTACCGTCGCCGCGAACACGATCTCTGCCTCCACCAACGCCGGGTTGGTTCTCGCCAATTTGGCCGCCGGCAGCCAGGTGATCGAGAACAAGATCGCCGACAACGACGGCGACGGCATCACGGTTCGTCCGGGCGCCGAGGCCACTGAGATTCACGACAACAACATCACCGACAACGAGACGGGTCTGGGCAACGAGTCGGGGGCCGGCCCCGTCGATGCGACGCAGAACTGGTGGGATTCGCAGACCGGGCCGAGCGGCGTGTTCACCGGCGTCGGCGACAGCATCGACAACCGTGGCGCGGGGTCGAGTACTGAGTTCATCGAATTCCTCTGCAAACCGTTTCCGCAGGGCTTCCCGAGCGTGCTCGGCAGCTGCAGCACGGAGACCGCCGAGCTCAAGCAACTGCTCCCGGGCCGGGCCCCGGATCTCGATCCGTTCGGGCGCTACATCGTGTTTGAGTCGAGCGCGGACATGGACGTCGATGCGCGGACGGCGTACAGCAATGGCGACGCGAGCCAGGAGATCTTCCTGCTCAACCGCCGGCCCAAAAAGAAGCTGCCCGGTGTCTGTCTCGGCGGGCTCCAGCCGTGTGACTTCACCGATCTGATGAACTGCACGCCGTGCCGCGGTCGCAAGGAGTGCCCGGGCGATCCGAGCGCCGACCCGATCGTGCTCAACGGCGAGTGCGTGATCGTCACGCAGCTCAGTGACGGCGGCAGCGGCACCGCCAGCCGCGGTCCGCGGCTCACGGGGCTCGCCAAGAGCGTCGTCTTCGATTCGGACAACGGCATTGGCGGCGGCAATCCCGACGGGTCGCGCGAGATCGCGCGCTGGAGCCGGAAGGACTTCGAGAAGCTCGCACCGCCTCTGCTGCCGTATTCGGCGGGGACCCCCGGGGAGTCGTACGAGAATCCGGCACCGGCGCTGAACGGGAAGGCCATCGCCGTCGAGTCGAATGCGAACCCAACCGGTGGAAACCCGGACGGCAACACGGAGATCTTCGTCTACAAGCCGCGCAGCGGACAGTGGATCCAGATCACCAACACGCTGCCGCCGGTGAGCAATCGACGCCCCGCGACGACGGACGGGCGACGCATCGCCTTCGATTCAACAGGCGATCTGCACAACGACCCGAAGGTGCCGGGCCGCAACAACGCCGACGGGAATCGTGAGTTGTTCCTCGTGCGCGTCAAGACCTCGGGCAACGAGATCGCCCAGATTACCGACACGGTGGCACCAGCAGAGTCCTTCAGCGGCAGCCTGGACGCGAACGGTGCGTTGCTCGCGTTCAGCTCGACCGCCACCAATCTGACTGCTCAGAACGCCGACGGCAACCGCGAGATCTACACCTGGTATCGCCGCAGTGCCGAGTTCGAGCAGCTCACGCAGTCGGTGGGCGGTGAGAGCCTCAATCCGGTCGTGAATCTGAGCCAGCGCTTCGTCGTCTTTGAGTCGACCGCCGACCTGACGTTCAGCGGCGCGACGAATCGGCGAATCTTCCAGTTCGATCGCTACAAAGGAGAACTGCTGCTGCTGTCGCGTTCGCGCTTCGGTACCAACCAGACGCCGCGCATCCGCAAGCGGCGCTTCGTCGTCTGGGAATCGACTGCCGATCTGACGGGAAACAATCCCAGTGGCGACTGGGTGATCTACGTCTTCGACCGCAAGAAGGACTGAGAACCCGCGGCCCGGGCGGCGTCATGCCGCCCGGGCGCGGTGTCGGTTCAGAAGCTCTTGCTGACGTGCCCGATCAGGGGCGACGACATCGCCTCCAGGTCGATCGGAATCGCCGCCTGCGTTGCCAGCCCCTGCATGGCCTTGCGCGCCAGCCGGCTCGGTTCGATGTGTCCGTTCTCCCACCGATTGACGGTGGACACGGTCACGCCGATCGCGTGCGCGAACTCCTCCTGCGTCATCGCGAGACGCTGACGGAGCTGGGAAATCGTCGGTCCGTTCTGATTGATTCTGTCGCTCGACATCATGGCTTGTCCTCCTCCTCGAGTTGCGCCTGGGGTTGCGACGGTGTTCAGCACGGCACATGCCAGGGGGATCGACGACATTTCGTCGATCCGTATGACGCCGTGCTATGCGGTTGTCCTGTCGAGAAAACGTCGCACCGTCGACGCCGTGGCGCTTTGCTCCGCACGCGCTACAGCGGCTGCGCAGGCCGGCTCCCCCTGAGCGCGGTGCCTGCGCCGCAAATGATCGAATTCGTGATGATTGTTGGCCGGGAGTGCGGTTGACGCTAATTGCGGCGGCGGGCTAACAGTCGAGAGATCGTGAGCAGGCGGATGGTGTGTGGGATTGTCAGGGGCTGGCTGCTCGTCGTGGTGGCGCTCGCCAGTTGCGCCGGCGCCGCGCGTGCGGCGCTCAGTTCGTTGCCTGGAGATGCGGACTGCAACGGCTTGGTGACCGAAGCCGATCTGGCACAGCTCGCCGCCGAACTGACGGATGGCGACGGCGCCGCGACGGCGGCGGTTGACGGCGGCGCAGTCGTGAGCTGTAGCGGCGCCGACGCCAACGGCGACGGTATCGTCAGCGCCGCCGACTTCTCCGCCCTCGGGCGCCTGCTGCGCGGTGCGGACGAGGGCCTCGGTCCGCGCATTACATACATCGGCATCGCTTCTGCCGACGGGACGACGACGCAACCGGCAGGCGACGTGCCGGTGCCAACCTACCAGTCGGTTGGCGGACTCGGGTTCCGCCTCGTCATTGAAGCGGCCCCCGGGGCATCCGGCCTGCCGGTGGGCCAGGTGATCTTCCGCCCTGGCGGTGCCGCCCCTGACCTACAAGTGGAGGTCGCGCGTCCGCTCGGTGACGGCAACCAGGCGGTTTGCGGCGAGGGCGGCGTGCCCGCCATTGCGCCGCCGACCTTCGACCTCGACCGCGCCGCGATCAACGCGCTCAACGACCTCGGCTGCCGCGTCGAGGTAGCGTCGAACCCCTTCCGCGCTTGCACCATCGATGCCTTTGGGGCGCCGCGTTTCGTCGATCCGCGCACCCGGGTGCAGTTCTGCCTCTCGGTCTCCTCGGTCGAAGCCTTCCGACCGGGCGCGACGATCGTCACCGCCCGGGTTCTCGACGAAGCCGGCGCCCCGGGCGCTCTGCAGCAGATCATCGTGCGCGTCGGTAACGAGCCGCTGGTGACCGTCACTCCGCGCCCGACCGCTAGCGCGACGCCGACGGTTGCCGCCAGCGAGACGTCGACGCTGGAGCCGACGCCGACTGCGACCGACACCGCGCCGCCGACGGCGACCGCTTCGCATACCGCGAGCCCGACGGCGACGGTGTCGCCGCGCCCAACCGAAACCGAAACACGGATCATCAGTCCGACCATTGGCGCGACGGTATCGCCGAGCCACACGGCGACGCGGTCGCCGACGGCGACGGCCACCATGGACCGCACGGTCAACCGCACCGCCAGCCACACCGCCACGCCGAGCCTCACCGCGACGGTCACGCGCACCGCCACGGCCACGCGCACCGCGACGGCGATCCGCAGCTTCGTCGACTCGCCCAGTGCGACGGCCACCCGGACCGCGACGGCGACGCGCACCGCCACCGCGACCGTCAGTAGCCCGACGGCGACGGCGACGCGGACCCGGACGCACACGCCGGGGCCGAGCCCGACCGTCACCGCCACCAGCTTCGTGTCGCCGACCGCGACACGTAGCGCCTCGCCGACGCCGTCGAGCACCAGCACCCGGACGCGCCCGAGCACAGCGACGGCGACCCACACGCCGGCCGGCAGTCCGACCGTCACCCCGACGGCCTCGGCGACCCGCACGCGTACGGCGACTCCGCCGGCCACCGCGACGCGCACGGCGACGATCACCGGTACGCAGCCGGCGACCGCGACGGTGACGCCGACGCGTACTGCCAGCGTCACGCGTACGCCGACGGTGACGTTGACCGCGACGCGCACGCCGACCGCGGTCATTCCCGCGACGCCGAGTGCGACGCGCACGGAGACCCGCACGCCGGCTGGCACCCCTACGGTGACGCCCACCGCGGTCGCGACGGCCACCGTGACCCACACCCGGACGCGCAGCGCGACGCCCACCGCGACGATCACCGGGACGGTGCCCGCGACCGCCACTGCGACGATCACCCGCACCCCGAGCCCGACGCGGTCTGCCTCCGCCACGCGCACGGCGACGCCGACCGCGACGGTGACGGTCACGCGGACCTCGGCTGCGACCGCGACGATCACCCGTACGCCGGCGGCGAGCCGGACGTTCACGGCGAGCGCGACGCCGTCGCCGACGCGCACCAGCACGGTGACGCGGACCGGGACCCGTACCCCGACCATCACCCGTACGCCGACCGAAACGCTGACGCCATCGGTCACGCCGACCCCGTCCCAGACGCGACCGCCCACGGTGACCCCGCGTCCCGGCGCCGACATCACCTATGTCGGCCTGGCGCGCGCCAGCGACGATCTCGTCGAGCCTGACGGCAGCACGCCGGAGGGCTGGCCGATCTACGAACGGCCCTTCGGGTTCTCGTTCTCGCTCGTGGTCGAGGCCAAGCCCGGCCCGAGCCGGCGTCCGGTCGGTCTCAACGCCTTCCGCAGCAATCCTGACGACGCTGCCGTGCGGCCGGATCTGGAGATCATCGTCTCGCGTCCCCTGGGCAACGGCAGTCCCGATGTGTGCGACGACATGCTGCCGTTCATCGGCGGGATTCCGGCGTCAACCGACTTTGTTGAGACGCAACCGGTGTCGGACGCGATCAACGACCTCGCCTGCCGCTTCGTCGACGGTTCGGGTCAGCCTGGTGGCCGCCGCGCGGCCGAGGCCTGCACGGTCTTCGACAACGGCGAGTTCGGCTTCGCGGCACCGACCAGCACGACGCAGTTCTGCGCCCTGATCGCCGAGCCGTTCGGCTTCGCCGTCGGCGACACCGTCGTCTCGGTGCGCGTCAGCGACAATACCGGCCGCCCTGGGCCGCCGGCGTCGTTCGTCGTGCGGATCCTGCCCTGAGCCGCGTCAGCGGCGCAGGAGCAGGAGTTTGAACGTCGCGCCACGCTGGCGCGCGAACTCGCGCAGCGACCGTTCGACGTAGCGGCGCAGAGGCACCGTTCCTGTCGGTGCAACCCCGCGCGACCAGCCGACGGCGCCACGCCGCCAGTCGCGCTCGGGGCCGACGCCGGCGAGGGCCAGCATCCACGTCACGGCGCGGTGGCGAATGATCGTCTCGGTCGCTGCGTCGAGGCGCACGCCGGCGAGCCGCGCCAGGTCTCCCTGCGGGCCGCTCGCCATGACCCGCCAGCCGGCCGAGGTCGCCGCCTGCGTGGCGAGGGTGAAGTCGACCATGAAGGTAATGTCGTCCTCGCCTGGTGCATCGAACAGGCTGCGTCCAGATCTCGGTGGCCCCGCGAAGGCTTTTCGCGCCTCGGGTGCGCGCAGGTGGAAGGCGCGTGCGTTGCCGTAATCGACCCACAGTGCTTCGGCCCGCGCATAGCAGCGAGCGGTGTTGGCAAGCAGCGTCGCCATGCGCGGCGCGACGAACACGGGCGGACGGTCGCGGCGGCCATTGAGCAGCTCCGGATAGTACTGCGTCACGAACGCAGCCAGGGCCGGCCGCGAGGCCAGCGGCAGCGACGACTCGCGCCAGCGCACCCGCCGCCGCGTCGCCGGGGCCCCCATGGCCCGGGCCAGGGCGACGCGCGTCAGGTTCCGGCCGGCCAGCGTCGCGGCAACGCCGCCCACTCGCGGCTCGCCGCCGGACCCAACCAGCAGCTTCTCGTGCGGCAGGCAGTCCAGGACTTCGTTGGCGATGATCAGGCCGGCCGGTCCGAAGCGGCGCCGCGGCGGCCGCTGTGCCAGGTCAGCATCGACCCAGGTCACGCGACCGGCCAGCGGCCCGAGCTGCAGGCGTTGACGCACAGCCAGCGCTTGGCTGCGCTCGACGATCCGGTAGCGCGTCGCGGCGGCGAAGCGCCGCCAGGTCGCAGCGCGCCCCGCGCGCGCCTCGATCCACAGCAACGTATCGAGGCACAGCTGGCCGTTGCCGGCGCCGAGCTCGCCGATTTCGAAACCTTCCGGGCGGCCCAGGCGGCGCCAGGTGCGGAACGCGAGACCGGCGACCATGCGGCCGAAAAAGGGCGACAGGGCGAGCGGGTAGGTGTCGTAGTGTCCGCCCTCGCCGAAGCGAACCGCACCGGTGCTGTAGTAGCCCCAGGTGGGGTGGAAGAGGGCGTCGTCGACGAACTCGCCGTAGGTCAGGGCAGGCTCGGCGCGACGAGTGCGGTGCGGCGCAGATCGCATGGCGTCAGCCGCCTAGCACGCGAGGCCGCCCACGGCGATGGTGGGACGTGCGTTGACTGATTCGGGTGCATCCGATATCGCAGGGGCGTCGAGCAGCACCGGCCCGCCGTGCGCCTCCATGCGCATGGCCTCGTGGATGTGAGTGATCCCAGCCACGGTCCTCCGAGTCTGCCGAACCGACAGGGCTGCGATCAGCGCGTAAGGAGGAAGCGCACCATGGCCGAGAAAAAGGCAAAAACCGCTCAGAAGAATCCGGGCGTCGTGATGGCGAAACATGCTTGTCCGAGTTGCGGATCGGACAGCCGCGTCACCTACTTCACCGGGTTTGGGCCCCAGAAGGGGTTCTTCTGGGTGTGCGACAAGGGTTGCGGCTATATGGCCCGCACGAAGTGACAGCACGCGCGACGACAGGAGACCGAGCGATGGCTCGAACCGTTGGCAAGAAGGGCAAGAGCGCCTCGGGCAAGAAGAGCTACAGCGTCCTCGAGGCGAATGAGGGCGCTGAGGGTCAGGAGGACAGCGATCTTCCCAAAGACGAGGCCGGGCGGCGCAAGATCAAGCGGCAGTACGAGATGCTCCTCGGCATCCGCATCGAAAAGTTGAAGGGCCGCATCCTCAACCGCGAGCGGATCAACAAGACCATCGAGGGCGTCTACTTCATCTGCGCGGAGTGCAAGAAGGTCTGCCACAACATGGATGACGGCTTGGTGGAAGACCCCAACAACGCCTACAACCTCTGCGGCACCTGCGCCAAGGCGAAAGGTAAGGGCAAGGCCGCCTGATCCGCGCGCGGGTGCGTTCAGCCGCGGCGCCAGAGCGACGGGAGCGGGCTCTCGATCAGCACGGCGGCGCCGGTGAGTGGGTGACGGAACCCGAGTGCGACGGCGTGCAGCATCAGCCGGGCGGCCGGCGCGGCCCCGTACGCTTCATCGCCGCGCACCGGGTGGCCCGCCGCGGCGAGATGGGCACGGATCTGATGGCGCACGCCGGTGGCGATGGCGATCTCAATCAGGGTCTCCTCGCCGCGCTGCTGCAGCGGCCATATCGAGGTGAGGGCCGGACGCGCCGCGAGAGCCCGGGCGCGCCCCGGGTCGGCGCAGACGAGCATGGCGCTGGCTCGCGTCGGGTGGTGGGCGATGGGATCGCGGAGCGTGCGAGGTGTGCCGAGGGTGCCTTCGACCAGCGCGACGTAGCGCTTTTCGACGGCGCGGCGCCGGAACTGCTCGCGCAGGGCGCCCCAGGCCGCGGGCGTTCGGGCGGCCAGGAGGACGCCGGAGGTGCCGGTGTCGAGCCGATGAACGAGGCCGGCTTCGAGCGGCGTGCCGCCCGCCCCGGCCATCGCGGCATGGCGGGCGACGAGGAAGTTCGCCACCGTGTCGCGGTCGCTGGCACGCAGCGCCACCGCTGCCACACCGGGCGGTTTGTCGACCGCGATCAGCGCTTCGTCCTCATAGAGAACGCGAAGCGCCAGCGCCGACGCTGCCGCTGGGCGCTCAGGGCCGACCGCGGCGGCGGCGATCTCCACCACGTCGCCGGCGTGCAGACGCTGACCCTTGCGCGCCGGCCGATCGTTGACCCATACCGCGCCCGCGGCGATGATGGTGGCCGCCCGCCGCCGGCCGATCCCGGCGGCGTGCTCGGCCACAAAGCGGTCGAGCCTGACGCCGGCGGCGTCGCAGATCAGCCGCAGCACCTCCGCGGCGGGGCGATCAGGCACGGGGCGCATATAAAGGATTATCGGGCGTGACGACAATCGATTGGCGGCGCTGGCGCGCCGAGTTCCCCTCCACCGCCGACCAGGTCCACATGAACCACGCCGGCCTGGCCCCCCTGCCGCGGCGAACGGCGGCGGCGATCCGCGCCTTCGCCGACGAGGCGGAGCGCGTTACGCCGGCGGCGTATGCCGGCTGGACGGGGCGCGTGGAGACGGTGCGAGCAGCCGCGGCGCGGCTGCTCGGGGCGCGCCCGGCGGAGATTGCCTTCGTCCAGAACACCGCCGCGGGGCTCTCGCTCATCGCCACAGGCTTACCCTGGCGTGACGGCGACAACGTCGTCGCGATCGCCGACGAGTACCCTTCCAACGTCTATCCGTGGTTCGGCCTGCGGCGACACGGGGTGGAGACACGCTTGGCGGCGCGCCGCGGGGTCCGGGTCGGCATCGAGGAGATCGCGGCACGGGTCGACGCACGCACCCGCGTGGTCGCGGTCAGCGCCGTCGACTGGCAATCGGGCTTCCGCGCCGATCTCGCGGCGCTCGGCGCCTTCTGTCGGGCTCGCGACGTGCTCCTCGTCGTCGACGGGATCCAGGCACTTGGGGCGCTGCCGATCGATGTCGTGGCGAGCGGCATCGACTGCCTGGCGGCCGGCGGCCACAAGTGGCTGCTCGCGCCGGAGGGATGCGGGCTGCTGTTCGTCGCCTCGCGCGTCCTCGACCGGCTGCAGCCGGTGCTCCTCGGCTGGAAGAGCGTCGACGATGCGGACACCTACCTGCCGTATCACTTCGACCTGCGCCGCGACGCCGCGAAGCTCGAACCTGGTACGCAGATGCATCTCGGAATCGGCGCTCTCGGTAGCTCGCTCGAACTGCTGCTCGAGATCGGCCCGCGCGCCATCGAAGCGCGCGTGCTCGAGTTGACCGACCTGCTGGCCGAGGGCCTTCGCGCCCTGGGCGCGAGCATCGTCAGCCCGCGCGATGGCGGCACCGCCTCCAGCATTCTGACATTCGTCCTCGGCGACACGGACGCGCTGCACGCGACCCTGACCGCGGCCGGTGTCGTCTGCCGACGCCGCCTCGGCGGGGTCCGGTTGGCGCCGCATTTCTACAACGACGCGGATGATGTCGCGCGCGTGCTGGCGGCGGTGCGGGGCCACCAGGGATGAGGGCGCCGGTTGCCTTTCGACGCCACTTCGGAGATACGCCTGCGCCATGCCAACGCGCTCCCGCCGGGCCCCATGGGCCGTCGTCATGGCAGGCGGAGCGGGGACGCGATTCTGGCCGCTGAGTCGACAGCGCCACCCCAAGCAGTTCCTCTGCCTGGACGGGCCGCGGACCATGTTGCAGGAGACGGTTGCCCGCCTGCGCGGCGCGGTGCCGCCGCGGCGTGTGCTGGTGGTGGCACCACCGGCACTGGCGGGCCTGGTGCGGCGGCAACTCCCGGCCCTGCCGGCTGAAAACCTGCTGCGCGAACCGGCGGCACGCGGCACCGCGGCGTGCCTGGCACTGGCGGCTGCGCATGTCGCGCGGCGCGATCCGCAGGGCCTGCTGGCCGTCCTCACCGCCGATCACGTCATCGCCGACCGCACCGCCTTTCGCGCCTGCCTGGCGCGTGCGTTCGACGTCGCCGCCGATGGCTGGTTGGTCACCTTCGGCATCCCGCCAACCCACCCCGAGACCGGCTACGGCTACGTCCGGCTCGGCGCGAGGATCGATCGCGCCCGTCCGGCGGCATATCGTGCGGCGGGCTTCATCGAGAAGCCCGCCGCGCGTGTGGCGCGGCGCCTGCTGGGGCGCGGCGACGCGCGCTGGAACTCCGGCATGTTCGCCTGGCGGGTGGATGCGTTCCTCGCCGAGGTCGAGCGGCACGCCCCGCAGGTGGCGCGGGTTGTCGCGGCGCTCGCCGGGGGCGGCGGTGTCGCCGCACGGCGCGCGTACGGGCGTCTGGCGCCGGCGCCGGTCGACGTCGTGATCATGGAGCGCGCCGCGCGTATCGCCGTGGTCGAGGCCACTTTCGACTGGAGCGACGTCGGCAGCTGGGACGCAATGCCGTCGCTCTGGGGCACCGATGCGGAGGGGAACGCGCGGCGCGGCACCACTCTGTTGGTCGACTGTCGGGACTCGGTCGTTCACGCCGGGAGCCGCCTGGTCGCGGTGCTCGGGGTCGAGGGGGTGGTGGTCGTCGAGACGCCCGATGCCGTGCTCGTCTGCCCGCGCGCCCGCGCCCAGGAGGTACGCCGGATCGTCGCGGCCCTGCCGCGTGCTGGCCGGCATCGGTTGGGTTGAGTTGAGTCCGCGCTCGGTGGGGCGCATGATAAGGGTCCGCCATGGCTCAACCCGCCCTGCGACCAGACGATTCCGTTCCACCCTCTGCCGCGCCGCCGGTCAGGGCAGAGCCGCGTTTCAACCTCCTCGTCGAGTGGATCTGCCGGCGGCTGTTCGCCGCCATCCGCATCGCGCCGAGCACCGTCGAGCATATTCGTACCTTGGCCGCGCGCGGACCCATCGTCTATGTCATGCGCCAGCGCTCGTGGATCGACTACCTGTTGGTCACCTTCGTGCTGAAGCGCGAAGGCTTGCCGCCGCCGCAATTTGTCAACGAGCTGCCGCTGTTCTGGGCCAGACCGCTGCCGGACATGGTGCGGGCGGTGTGGCGCTGGCTGAAGCGGACGCGTCTCTTTGGGCGCGAACTGCGCGCCTTCGCCGACCGCAGCCGCTGCCAGCGCCTCGTCGCCGCCGGCCGGCCGGTGCTGCTCTTTCTGCGCGGCCGGGTGCCGGGCGTCGGCGCGCGCCCGCGCCGAGAGCGTGCCCTCAGCGTACGCACCGGACCCGACTACCTGCGTGAGATCGTCCACCACCTCTGGGCCTCGAGTGGGCCCGAGGTATCGCTGGTGCCGGTGGCGGTGTTGCGCGGCCGCGGCATGCGCCGGAAGGAGTCGCGCCTGGCGACGGTGGTGTACAGTCTGCAGGAGATGCCGGGCGAGATCCGCCGGCTCATCTCTCTATTGTGGAACTTGAACGACACCAGCCTCAGCGTCGGCGTCGAGGTCGGCGTGCGCCAGTTCACGCGCGAGTACCAGCGCGAGGGCGAGGAGCGCGTCGTGCGCCGGCTGACCCGCGCGTTGCAGATCTTCCTCTATCGAGAGGAGCGCGTCGTCTGGGGGCCGATGCTGCTGCCGAAGCGCCAGGTTCGGCAGCGGGCGCTCCAGGACGAGGAGGTTCGCGGCGTCATCCGCGGTCTCGCCGCTGGTGGGCGCACGCCCGAGTCGCAGCTGTGGCGGCAGGCTGAGCGCTACTTCGGCGAGATGGCGGCGAACTTCCACGGCATCTACTTCTCCTTCTGGGAGTTTGTGTTGAACCGCATCTGGCCGAAGCTCTTCCAGGGCTTCGAGTACAGCGGGCTCGAGCGCGTCGCCGAGACCATGAAGCAGCACCCAGTCGTGCTCGTTCCCTGCCACCGCAGTCACCTCGACTACATCATCATTTCGTACCTGTTCCACATCAACTACCTCAGCCCTCCGCACATCGCGGCCGGCATCAATCTCTCGTTCTGGCCGCTCGGGTCCCTGTTTCGTGGCGCCGGCGCGTACTTCATCCGCCGCAGCTTCGAGGACAACCCGCTCTACAAGGCCGTCTTCCGCTCTTATCTCAAGTTCCTCATCCGTGAGGGGTACACGCAGGAGTTCTTCATCGAGGGGGGGCGCAGCCGCACCGGCAAGATTCTCACCCCCAAACTCGGCATGCTGGCGGCGCTGGTCGACGCGTTTACCGAGGGGGCGCGGCGCGATCTGCAGTTCGTGCCGGTGTCGATCCATTACGGGCGCGTGGTCGAGGAGGACGAGTACCAGCGCGAGCTCGGCGGCGCAGAGAAGGAACCCGAGTCCCTGGGCGCGCTGGTGCGGGCGCGGCGCGTTCTGCGGCGTCGCCACGGCACGGTGTCCATCACGTTCGCCGAGCCGATCTCGCTCGCCGCTCTGCTCGGCGACCGCAAGGAGGCCTTCCGGCAGCCGACCGAACCGGCGGTGATCGAGCAGAAGCGCCGCTTCGTGCAGAAGCTCGGCTTCCGCTTGCTGCGTGACGTCAATGAGGCGACGGTCGCCGGTGCTACGTCGGTGTCCGCCTCCGTGCTGCTCGGCCTGCCGAATCCCGCCTGCCGAATGGAGGAGTTCGTCGTGCGCGCCCAAGCACTGGCGCGTTTCCTCCGTGCGCGCGGGGCGCGATTCACCGCCTCGCTGGAGCGCAACGTCGAGAACGAGTTCCGCGAGAATCTCGCGTTCCTCGAAAATGGCGGCTTGGTGCAACGGGTGGCGGGCGAGGGCGCGGGGGTGATCCACGTGCCGCCCGAGCGGCGCCTGGCGCTCGATTTCTACAAGAACAACGCCATCCATTTCTTTCTGCTTCCGGCGTTGGCGCTCGACGCGCTCGGGCGCGGCCTGCACGGGGCGGCCCTTCAGGATGACGTGGCGTGGTGGCTCGACCTGTTTCGGTGGGAGTTTCCGCTGCCGGAGCGGCAGGATCTCGGCGCCAATCTCGAGCGGGTGGACGCCTACCTGCGTGGCGAGGGCGCGCTCGGCGACGACGGGGCGCTGGATGCGTCGCACCCATTCGTCATGACCGTCGGCGTGCTGCTCGACAGCTTCCGCGAAGCATACTGGATCGTGGCGCAGGCGTTGCTCGAGCTGCCGGAGGAGGGGACGCCGCGTAAGGCCCTGCTCGACCGAACCCACAAGCGCTACCGTGCCGGCCTGCTGCTTGGGGAAGTGCACAAGCCGGAAGGAAACTCCTCGGTAATCATCGACAATGCACTCAGCCGGTTTGCCGAACTGGAAAGCGTCACGGTGCGGGCTGGCAAGGGCAAGGAGAAGCAGGTCGAGCGCGGTGGGCGCTTCCCGGAGCTGCCGGCGCTGGCGGCCCGCATCGGCGTTGGCGTCGTTACCGGCTGAGCGCGGGGGTTGGGCCCGGCCACCTCCCAAGTCGGGCACCTTGGCGCCGGTTCGCGTTGACTCGACCAGCAGCGCGGGAGCGGGTGCGTGGGCGCGACGCGCATTGGTCCAGTCTCGGCGCTCCCGCCCCTGCGCCGTGGGCGGTGCTCTCGCGGCGAGGCGCGACACAGGGCAAGCCGTTCGGGGAGGTTCGCTGCGACGTGCATCCCTGGATGCACGGCTGGGTGGTGGTTCAGGACCACCCGTACTCGGCCGTGAGCGACGCACGGGGGGATTTTTCCCTCTCCGATGTGCCGCCCGGAGACTACGAACTGCACGTCTGGCACGAGACGCCCGGCGAGCATGTGCAGCCGATCACCATCACCGGCGGAGGCGATGTCTTTCGTCCGATCGCATTGCGGCCCAGGTCAGTTTATCGTTGCGCCCTGCCCCCCGGTTGCGCCGCGCCGCCGACTCGAACAAGATGCGGCTGGTTTCGCTCATGAATCGACTCGTCGAGGCAGCCGCGGGTGCTGACCCCCGGGCATCCGGCCATGCCCTGGCCGACTACTTGGCGCTGACCAAGCCGCGCTTGGTGCTGATGGTCGCCGTGACCACTGCCGCCGGCTTCTACCTCGGTGCGCCGGCGGCGATTGATCCTGTAAGGCTTCTCCACACGCTGCTCGGCACGGCGCTCGCCGCCGGCGGCGCTTTGGCGTTGAACCAGTATCTGGAACGCGACCTCGATGCGCGCATGGCGCGTACGCGGAGACGTCCGCTGCCGGCTGGGCGCCTTCAACCATTGCCGGCGCTGGCCTTCGGGGCGGGGCTGACCGTGCTCGGCCTGCTTGAGCTCCTCATCGCGGTGAACCCGCTCAGCAGCCTCGTGACCGCCGTTACCTCGGCGGTCTACCTGTTTGCCTATACGCCACTTAAGCGCGTCTCGCCGCTGGCGACGCTGGTTGGTGCGATCCCGGGGGCGCTGCCGCCGGTGACCGGCTGGGTGGCTGCGCGCGGCGAGTTCGGCGACGGCGCGCTGGTCCTCTTCGCGATCTTGTTTCTGTGGCAGATCCCGCACTCGCTGGCGATTGCGCGCCTGTATGCCGACGACTATGCGGACGCGGGTTTCCGCCTGTTGCCGGTCGTCGAGCCGCACACCCGCCGTACCGAACGGGCGGTGGTCAGCTATACCGCGGCCTTGGTCGCTGTCGGGCTGATGCCGACACTGCTCGGCATGGCGGGCCCGCTGTACTTCGTCGCCGCCGTGATCCTCGGCGGCCTGTTCTTCGTCGCCGCCGTCGGTTTTGCCGTCGGCCCCCCGGCAACAGGTGCGAAGTGGCTGTTGGTGGCGTCCTTGATCTACCTGCCGGCGCTGCTCCTGTTGATGGCGGTCGATCGCGCGGGGCACTGAGCCAGCCCACCACGGGGGGCATGTACGGCTGGTCGATCGTCCTGCAGGGGGCGTTACCGTGGTTCGTCATCCGCTATCGGCGCCGAAACCATCCACTGCCACGTATGCCCGCGGCGAGCCACGTGGCGAACCGGCCTGGCTGCTGATCGCAGTGGCCTTCGTGCTGGCGCTGGACTTCAGCCTCGATGCGGCGAGCGACGTCGTCTGGCGGACGGTGAAACTCGATACGTGGTGTCACCATGTGGTGGGCGCCCGGCGCGGCGCAGCTCGCCGCCATGGCACGAGTCTGCGCTGGCAGGGGCTGATACTTGGGCTCGGCGTGACCTTCCTCGCCATCCAAGGTAGCGACTGGGTGCAGTTGGTTCGCTTCGGGCTGCGGCTCTCGTCGGGGGTTTACGATGGAATCTTGTACGCGCTCATCGGCATGCACGCAGTGCCCGTCGTGGTGGCGGTCCTGGTACTGGGCACCGTGTCGTGGCGGGCGCGCGCAGCGATGTACAGCGTCGCGCGACGGACGGATATTGAAGTGGGCCCCTCCATTGGCTTTTCGTGGTGAGCGTCTTGCCCCTCCTCTAGGTCGTGGTCTACCGGTGCTGGTGCGCTCCGGTCGGTGGCAGAAAACGGCTGCGCGCGTCTTCTGGGCCGCAACCGGAGCGGAGCGCGTCGCGGCGTGCCCATCCTGCTTTGGCGCCAGCGAGGGGCGGGTACTGGACATATACTTCGTCAGCGCCGCCCTGCGGTCGCTGCTGCCGTTCGCGATCGGCGACGGCAGCGTCTGGTGGTGGCGACGCGCCCCTGTGGGGATGGCGTCATGAGCGGCACGAGCGTTGCGTCGCCAGCCGCGGCGCGCGCCATCTGGGGCGGGTTGATCGCCGTGATGGGCCTGGTCGGTGTCGTGGCGTATCTCTCGCCAGGGCGTCAGGCGGCGACGCTGCCCGTGCTCGGGGAGGTGCCCGCATTTTCGCTCACCGAGCGGTCTGGGCGGGTGCTGACACGGGCCGACCTCGACGGCGCTCCCTGGGTCGCGGATTTTATTTTCACGCGCTGCACGGGGATGTGCCCGGCGCTCTCGACGCGCATGGCGGAGATCCGTCGACGCGCCGGCGAGGCGGGCATCAAGGCGCGCTTCGTCTCGTTCAGCGTCGATCCCGTGCACGATACGCCGGCCGTGCTGCAGGAGTATGCGCGGCGGTTCGGCGCCGACGGCGCCGACTGGCTGTTTCTCACCGGTGATCGCGACGCCTTGCACGCGCTCATCGGCCGGGGATTCCGGCTCAGCGTCGCCGAGCGCTCGCCGGAGGCGGCCGCCGCGGACGGTGGGGAGCTGATCGCGCACAGCGACCGGTTCGTTCTGGTCGATGGGTCCGGGCAGATCCGCGGCTACTATCACGGGACCGACCCCGGCGCGGTGGATGCCGTGCTGCGCGATCTGGCGGCGGTTGCCGCCGCTGGTTGACCTCAGCGCCGCGCCGCGCCGCGCTCGATGGCCGCGCGCAGCTCGTCATAGGTGCGCGTGACCGGGAACTGCGGGAACTCCTTGGCGACATTGTCGGGCGGCCGGAAGAAAATGCCGGCATCCGCCTCGGCGAGCATGGAGGTGTCGTTGTACGAATCGCCCGCCGCGACGACATCGAAGTTGAGTAGTTTCAGCGCCATCACGGCGCGCCGCTTGCCGTCCTGGATGCGCAGGCGGTAGCCGATGACGCGCTGCTCATCGTCGAGCAGCAGCGAGTGGCAGAAGAGGGTCGGGTGGCCGAGCTGCTCCATCAAGGGGGCGGCAAACTCGTAGAAGGTGTCCGAGAGGATCAAGACCTGGTGCTCGCCACGCAGCCAGGTGAGGAACTCGCGCGCGCCGTCGAGCGGTCCCATGCGTCGAATCACCTGCTGCAGATCGGGAAGGCCGAGCCCATGCTGATCGAGGATGGCGATGCGGTGGCGCATCAGCTTATCGTAATCCGGTTCGTCGCGCGTCGTGATGCGCAGCGCCTCGATGCCGGTGGCGTCGGCGACGTTGATCCAGATCTCTGGGACGAGGACTCCCTCCAAGTCGAGGCAAGCGATCATGCGCGCCTCGCTAGCCGAGCGTGCGCGCGGGCGCAAGGAAGGCTGAGGCAGTGTCAGCGACAGGCAGGCTCAGGCGGGTGGCGCCGCTCGACAGAATGTGGCGCGTCCAAAGCCGCGCGACCAACGAGTGCGCGCCGCCACCGTGACCGGCGAGACACAGGTGAACGGGGCGCGGACGACGAGCATGGTCGGCGTTGCCGCTACCACCTCGGCGGGCGAGCGCTCGATCATGACGCAGTTGCCGCGCACCGGTCGGCAGGTGTTGGCTGCGGCGATGCCCGCGCAGCCTTGGCCGGAACCGCCGATCGCGTCGAAGCCCTCGCCGTAGATGCGCACCAGGTCGCCCGCGGCCGCGAAGGGCGGTTCGATCGAGGTGATGCGAGGTGCCTGACGTTGCGGCGTGGTCATCGCAGGGGCCAGGGCGACGGTCGAGCCGACGCCGGCGCGGAAGACATCGAGAGCGCGGACCGCGGCGAGGTCGCACGGCACGGTGTGGCCGCAATGCTCCCACGCGTTGCCGGCGGCCGCGAGCGGGCCGGCGGTTTCGTTGCGCAGATTTGATGCGCCCAGGGTAGCCAGGTCCCCGTTGAAGGCGAAGGCATTGCGGCCCGGCGCCGCGGCGGTGCCGAAGGCGCCGAGCGAAGTATCCCCGACCACTGCGCCGCCGTCGACGTTGTGGACGATGGCGAGCCCGGTCGCGTCGACCCGGGCGCTGCGACCAGCGGCATCGAGTACAGCGAGGCCGACGCCGTTGGCGCGCCCCGGGGTGCCGTTGCCGCAGAGGAAATCGTCGCGCAGGGTCGCCACCGACAGGCTGCGCACCGATATGCCGCGCAGCGCGTTGTCGAGGCACAGGTTACCGCGCGTCTCGAGCCGAGCGGGGTCGCTGGTCCCGGGGCGGGCGCCGTTGGCGGCGATGCCGCTTGCCGTGGGGGTGCCCCGGTTGGACGTGACGACGTTCGCGCGCGCCGTCAGGCTGCCGCTGAGCGTCGCCTGCATGCCACCATCGGCGTTGTCCTCCGCGCGCGAGTACTCGACGACGGCGACGCCGCCATCGGACACCTTGATTCCCTTGTCGCGGGCTCCACGCACCTCGCTGCGACGCACGACGTTTGCGGCGCCGGCGCCAGCGAAGTCGCGGATGGCGATTCCGTCGTCGCCGCAGACGCCGCGCGGCGCGCTCGGCGATGGGACACGGCAGATGCCCTCGAGCAGGCAGCCGGTCTCGCCGCCGACCTGGCAGATGTCCTGCGCTCGCCCGATGACCAGGAGGTCTTCGAGCCGATTCGCGTTCGCGTCCGGACCATCGACCAGCAGGGAGTCGCTGTCGCCGCCGACGTTGGCGAGAGCCAGGCCGGCGAGGCGATTGCCGGCGCTGGTGATGCGCAGCGCCGCGTTGTTGAGTCCGTTAGCATCGATTGTGCGAGTATGCGGGCGGCCTTCGAGGTCGAAGCCGTCGACTGTCACCGCCCCGCCGAACAGCGGCGGGAGGGCGGTGGCCAGCACGACTCTCCCCGCCAGATCGGGGGCAAACTGAACGAGCGCGGGTTTCGCCGCGATGTTCGCCCTGGCCAGGGCGGCTCGCAGGCAGCCGACACAGCCGGGGGCATCGAGCAGCGTGTCGACGGTGCGTACGCTGGCGAACATCGGCCAGGTCAGCGATTGCACGCCGGCCTCACGGGCCAGCAGGAGAGAGGGGCGGGACTGGAGCTGACCAGCCGCGTCGCCGGTGTCGAGATAGATGCGGTGGGTCCAGCGTCCCGGACGCAGGCCGAAGAGACTCGTGACGCACGACCTGGGCGTCGCGGGGTCGCATGCGACCGCGACGAGATAGCCCGGGCGGAGCGCCCGATCATCGCAGGATGCCTCTGTCAGCGTGCCCCAGACGACGGCATTGCCAGGTCGGGCGCCGACGGGCGGGGCAACGGCCACGGTCAGGTCGGCGCCCGCCGGTGGGCACGGCGTCGCTGCCGCGCTGTGCACGGCCAGCAGGCCGGCCGCGCACAGCGCGCGGAGGAACGGGGGACTCACGCCGTCAGGCTGGACGGGTGGCCGCCTTGGCGCAAGCCGCGTCGACGTCAGGCGGTGAGCTGGGCTCGCGCCGCGTCGAGGCTCGCCGCGTCGCCCACTTGCAGGCGCTGAACGCTGTGGTCGATGCGGCGGATCAGGCCGCTCAGCACCGCACCTGGGCCGACTTCGACACAGGTTGTGAGGCGCTCGTCGGTGATCATGCGTCGTACCAGATCACTCCAGCGGACCGTCCGACTCACCTGACGCGCCAGCGCGTCGCGCACGGCGGCGGCGGTGCTGACGCGCGCCGCATCCACATTGCAGTAAACTGGCAGCCGAGGGGCGGCGATTGACAGCGCGTCGAGATCGAGACGCAAGCGGGCCTCGGCGGGCGCCATGAGACGGCAATGGAATGGGGCGCTCACGGGCAGCTCGATTGCCTGCCGTGCCCCGGCCGCGGCGGCGACCCGCCGAGTTGCCGCGGCGGCGCCGGCAATGACGATCTGGCCGGGGGCGTTGTCGTTGGCGATGTCGACCGCGCCGCCGTCGGCGGCGATGGCGGCGGCGACGGCGGCCGGGTCCGCGCCGAGCAGGACCAACATCGCCCCCTCGCCCTCCGGGACGGCCTCCTGCATATAGCAGCCGCGCTTGTGAACCAGCTGGATGGCGTCACGGAATGTCAGCGAGCCGGCCGCAACCAGGGCCGAGTACTCGCCAAGACTGTGACCGGCGACGACGGCGGGCTCGAGCGCGAGGGTGCGATACGCTGCGATGCTGACGAGCAGGATGGCCGGTTGGGTGTGCGCGGTTTGCCGGAGCGTCGCCTCGGGACCCTCAAGGACGATGCGGGAAAGCGAGAAGCCAAGCGCCTCGTCGGCTTCGGAAAACAAGTCGCGCGCGATCGGGGATCGGGCACGCAGATCAGCTCCCATGCCGACGGATTGGGAGCCCTGGCCGGGGAAGACAAAGGCGACGGACGTCAGCATAGCGGCCGCGCCTGGCGTGACACTGGTCGCACTCAGGCGACGGTGATTGCAGGATCGAGATAGATGTCCTGAATCAGATTCAGCAGCTTGACGCCTTCGTCCATCGGCCGCTGGAAGGCCTTGCGTCCGGAGATCAGCCCCATGCCACCGGCGCGCTTGTTGATGACCGCGGTTCGCGCCGCGTCCTCGAAGTCGCTGGCGCCCGCTGACGCACCGCCGGAGTTGATCAGGCCGATGCGGCCCATGTAGCAGCCAGCCACTTGATAGCGGGTCAGGTCGATCGGGTGCGGGCTGGTCAGCTTCTCGTACACCAGCTTGCTGGTCTTGCCGAAGTTCAGCGCCGTGAACCCGCCGTTGGTTTCCGCCGCCTTTTGCTTGATGATGTCGGCCTCGATCGTCACCCCGAGGTGGTTGGCCTGGCTCGTGAGGTCGGCCGCGACGTGGTAGTCAACGCCGTCTTTATTGAAGGCGTTGTTGCGCAGGTAGCACCACAGGACCGTTGCCATGCCGAGCTCATGGGCATGCTGGAATGCCAGCGCGACCTCCTGGATTTGGCGAGCGGACTCCTCGGAGCCGAAGTAGATCGTGGCGCCGACGGCAGCGCAGCCCATGTCCGCGGCCTGTTCGACGTGCGCGAACATGATCTGATCGAACGTGTTCGGGTATGTCAGCAGCTCGTTGTGGTTGAGCTTCATGAGGAATGGGATCTTGTGTGCGTACTTCCGCGCCACCGCGCCGAGCACGCCGAGCGTCGTTGCCACCGCGTTACAGCCGCCCGCGATGGCGAGGCGCACGATGTTTTCCGGGTCGAAGTAGGCAGGATTGGGGGCGAACGATGCGCCGGCACTGTGTTCGATGCCCTGGTCGACCGGCAGAATCGATAGATAGCCCGTCCCGCCGAGACGCCCGTGGTCGAAGATCGCCTGCAGGTTGCGGAGGACCGGGATGCTGCGATCGCTCGCGGCGAGGACCCGATCGACGTAGTCCGGGCCAGGCAAGTTGAGCAGGCTGCGGTCGATGGTCGTACAGTGATGGGTGAGCAGCGACTCGGCTGCGGTGCCGAGCAGGTCGCTGATGTGCGTCATGGGGCTCAATCCTCCTCGCGCCCGGCGCGGGACGCGGCTGCGTGCGAACCAACCGGACTTACGATGATTCCCGCGCCCGGGCAAGATCGTTGGGCATCCAGTTTGAGACCCGTTATTGCGACAGTGTCGCAGCGCCTGCTACACGGGCCCTTGGCCAGGTTTCCGCGGGCGCGCGAGAGTGGCGGAACTGGTAGACGCGCTAGACTTAGGATCTAGTGGGGCGACCCGTGGGGGTTCGAATCCCCCCTCTCGCACTCGCTCCGCGCCCGCAGCACCGATGTTTTCTTGAAACGCCGGGGTGATCCCGTTACTCATGGAGCGGTCCTGATGACGAAAGTGGATATGGAGGCCGTCGACGACGTGCGTCGACGGCTCGCCGTCGAGGTGCCGGCCGGCGATGTAACCGCCGAAATCGAGCGCGCTTACGAGGCCCTGCGTCGCCGCGCGCGTGTGCCTGGCTTCCGGCCCGGTCGCGCGCCGCGTGCCGTGCTAGAGCAGTTGTATGGCGAGCAGGTGCGCGCCGACGTGTTCGGGCGGCTCGTCCAGGAGTCCTTCGCAGACGCAGTCCGCACGCAGAACCTGCAGCCGGTGAGCACGCCGCAGATCATCACAGAGAGTGCCGCGCCCGGCGCGCCGCTGCGTTACTCGGCGACGGTCGAAGTGCGTCCGACCATCACGGTCGCCAACTACACCGGGCTCACCGCCGACCGACCGATGCGGACGATCGACGACGCCGACGTGGAGCGGTTCATCACCACACTGCGGGAACGGCGTGCGACGCTGCGGCCGATCAGTGATCGCCTCGTGGCCCATCGTGGCGATATCGCGACGCTCGACTACGAGGCTCGCGTCGCGGGTCGATTGGTGGGCAAAGGGGACCAGCGCCTCGTCGAGATCGGCCCGGACCCGGCGGATGGTCCCGGTGCGCGCCTCGAAGGCGTGCGCGTCGGCGAAGCGACGACCTTCGAGGTCTCCTATCCCGCCGATCACGAGAACGCCGAATTGGCAGGTCAGACGGTTACGTTCCATGCCACTGCGACGGCGTTGGCGCAGCGTGAGGTGCCGGCGCTCGACGAGGCGTTCGCTGTACAAGCGGAGTTCGCATCCGTCGAGGAGTTGCGTCAGCGCGTGCGCGAGCAGCTCGAGGCGGCCATGCAGCGCGAGGCCGACGCGGCGGTGCGCGCCTCGCTGGTCACACGGCTGGTCGGCGCGCATGAATTCGAGGTGCCGCCGGCGATGATCGAGCGCCGCGCGGAGGTGATGGCCGAGGAGGTGCTCGAGGAGCTGGGGCCGCGCCGCCCGCCCGCTAGCCGCGAAGCGGAAGTGCGGGCGCAGCTGCAGCGGGACCTGCGCGAACAGGCGCGCAACCAGGTCAAGGCCGCGCTGATTCTCGACGCGGTCGCCGAGCAGGAGCAGCTGACCGTCGACGATGATGCCCTCGACGCGCATGTCGATCGGCTCGCCGAATCCGCCGGGCGGGCGCGGGATCGGGTGCGCGCGCTCTACCAGGACGCCGGAGCGCGGGCTGGTCTGCGCATGCGATTGTTGCAGGATCGCGCCCTTGAGCTGCTCGTTGAACGCGCGGTAATTACGAATGTGGAACGGCCATCGGGCGTTGCTGGGGTGTCTGGAAACGGCTAGGCTTACGGTTGGGAGAATCGCCACGCAATGAATCTCGTTCCCATCGTCATCGAGCAGACTGGTCGTGGCGAGCGCGCCTTCGACATCTTCTCGCGCCTCCTGAAGGACCGCATCGTGTTCCTCGGTTCTCCGATCAACGACGACGTCGCCAACCTGATCACCGCGCAGCTGCTCTTCCTCGAATCGGAGGATCCGGAGCGCGACATCCACTTTTACATCAATTCGCCGGGGGGGTCGGTGACCGCCGGCCTCGCGATTTACGACACGATGCAGTACATTCGCTGCGAGGTCTCTACGCTGTGCCTTGGGCAGGCGGCCAGCATGGCGGCCTGGTTGCTCGCGTCGGGGGCGCGCGGCAAGCGCTACACGCTCCCGCACGCACGGATCATGATCCACCAGCCGCTCGGTGGCGTGCAGGGGCAGGCGGTGGACATCGACATCCAGGCGCGCGAGATCCTCCGCTTGCGCGAGCAGCTCAACAACGTGCTTGTGAAACACACGGGGCAGAGCCTTAAGAAGATCGAGAAGGACACAGATCGCGATCTGTTCATGACCGGCAAGCAGGCGGTAGAATACGGGCTGGTGGACGAGGTGATCGTCAGCCGGTCGATCAAGAAAGTGTGAGCGGTGGTGTATGGCGAAGCACGGTGACGATCGGGGCGGCAACTTGGTCTGTTCGTTCTGCGGCAAGAGTCAGGACGAAGTCCGAAAGCTCATCGCCGGTCCGACGGTGTACATTTGCGACGAGTGCATTGACCTCTGCAACGACATCATCGCCGAGGAATGCGATCAGGAAGAAGGGCTCACCTCGACCTCGGCGGTCCCGAAGCCATCCGAGATCAAGAAGGTCCTCGACCAGTACGTGATCGGTCAAGAGCGCGCCAAACGTGTGCTGGCCGTCGCGGTGCACAATCATTATAAGCGGATCGACTCGCAGCTGGTCACCGGCGACGTCGAGCTTCAGAAGTCGAACATCCTGCTGGTCGGCCCGACCGGGTCTGGCAAGACCCTGCTCGCGCAGACGTTGGCGCGCTTCCTCCAGGTGCCGTTCACCATTGCCGACGCAACCAGCCTGACTGAGGCCGGCTACGTCGGGGAGGACGTCGAGAACATTATCCTGAGCTTGTTGCAGAACGCCGACTACGACGTCGAAAAGGCGCAGCGCGGAATCGTATACATCGACGAAATCGACAAGATCTCGCGCAAAGGCGACAACCCGTCGATCACGCGCGACGTGTCGGGCGAAGGTGTTCAGCAGGCGCTGCTCAAGATTATCGAAGGGACGACGGCCAGTGTGCCGCCGAAGGGCGGCCGCAAGCACCCGCAGCAGGAGTTCCTGCAGGTGGACACGTCGAACATCCTCTTCATATGCGGCGGCGCTTTCGTCGGCCTCGAGGATATCATCCGTCGCCGCATCGGCATGAAGGGTATCGGCTTTGGGGTCGAAATCCGCGCCCGCGAGCAGGGCCTGCAGCGCAACCTCCTGCATGAGGTCCAAACCGAGGATCTACTGAAGTTTGGCCTGATTCCGGAATTCATCGGCCGCCTGCCGGTAATCGCGACGCTGGACGAGTTGCAAGAGCATGACCTCGTGCGGATTCTCAAGGAGCCGAAGAACGCGCTCACCCGCCAATACCAGAAGCTGTTCGAGATGGAGGGTGTGCACCTCAAGTTCACCGATGGGGCATTGGTGGCGATCGCACGCGAGGCCCTGCGCCGGAAGTCCGGGGCGCGCGGCCTGCGTGCGATCCTCGAGGACGTGATGCTCGACGTCATGTACGACATCCCGTCCCAGCCCAACATCAAGGAAGTGCTGATCGCGGAGGAAGTCATCACCAAGCGCGAACAGCCTATCGTCCTGTACCAGAAGACGGCTGAGACGGCCTGAGGGTTCTGCATGCTCTTTCGCAACGACAAGAAGGATCGCGACGACGGGCCCGGAGGGAACGTTTTGCGCGTCCCGCTGCTTCCACTCCGCGACATCATCGTTTTTCCGCACATGGTGGTGCCGCTGTTCGTCGGGCGTCAGAAGTCGATCAAGGCGCTTGAAGAAGCGATGAACAAGCAGAAGTTCATCCTCCTCGCGGCACAGCGCGAAGCAAAGACCAACGACCCTGGCGAGGAGGATATCTACAGCGTTGGCACGCTCGGCTCGGTAGTGCAGCTCTTGCGCCTTCCGGATGGCACGGTGAAGGTCCTCGTCGAAGGCAAGAAGAGGGCCCGCGTGCTGCGGTACGTCGACCAGTCGGAGTACTTCCTTGTCGAGGCGGAAGAGATTGAAGAGGTGTGCCCCAAGAACACCGAGATTGAGGCCCTGACGCGTTCGATCAATTCGACGTTCGAACACTACGTGAAGCTCAACAAGAAGATCCCGCCCGAAATGATCATGTCGGTCGCATCGATCGACGATCCGGCGCGACTCGCCGACACCATCGTCGCGCACCTCGGCGTCAAGCTCGAGGACAAGCAGGCGCTGTTGGAGATTGAGAACCCGGCAGAACGCCTCGAGCGTGTGCTGGGCAATATGCGGTCCGAGATCGAGATTCTCGAGGTCGAGAAGCGGATCCGGACGCGGGTCAAGAAGCAGATGGAGAAGACCCAGAAGGAGTACTACCTCAACGAGCAGATGCGGGCGATCCAAAAGGAGCTCGGAGAGAAGGACGAGTTCAAGAACGAGATCCAGGAGCTCGAGGAAAAGATTAAGCAGAAGAAGATGTCGGCCGAGGCCCGAGAGAAGGTCGAGAAGGAGATGAAGAAGCTCAAGATGATGTCTCCGATGTCGGCCGAGGCGACCGTCGTCCGGAACTACATCGACTGGCTCATCTCCCTGCCTTGGGGCGACTATACCGACGACAAGCTGGATATCGCGGAGGCCGAGAAGGTTCTCGAAGAGGACCATTACGGCCTCGAGAAGGTGAAGCAGCGTATTCTTGAGTACCTCGCTGTCCAGTCGCTAGCGGGCCAGATGAAGGGGCCGATCCTGTGCTTGGTCGGTCCGCCGGGAGTCGGCAAGACTTCGCTTGGCAAGTCGATTGCCCGCTCGACCGGTCGCAAGTTCGTGCGCATCTCGCTCGGGGGAGTACGGGACGAAGCGGAGATCCGTGGCCATCGCCGTACCTACATCGGCGCGTTGCCGGGCAAGATCATTCAATCGATGAAGAAGGCGGCGTCGAGCAACCCGGTGTTCCTGCTCGACGAGGTTGACAAGATGTCTACGGACTTCCGTGGCGACCCGTCCTCGGCGTTGCTCGAAGTGCTCGACCCTGAGCAGAACTCGACCTTCAATGACCACTATCTCGACGTCGATTACGACCTGTCACGGGTCATGTTCATCACAACCGCAAACACGCTGGAGGGGATTCCGCGTCCCCTGCAGGACCGCATGGAGATCATTCGCATCGCTGGGTACACGGAAGTCGAGAAGCAGCACATCGCCAGCCGGTACTTGGTGCGCAAGCAGCGTGAAGCAAATGGTCTGAAGGACGAGAACGTCGAGATTTCCGACAACGCGCTACTCGGCGTGATCCGCCACTACACCAAGGAGGCCGGCGTCCGGAATCTTGAGCGAGAAATCGCCTCGATCTGTCGCAAGGTCGCCGTGGAAGTCGTGAAGACAGACCGCGGTGCCCGGGTGCGCGTCAACGGCAAGGCGCTGGCGAAGTTCCTGGGCCCGCCGAAGTTCCGCTACGGCAAGGCCGAGGAGGACAGCCGGGTTGGTATGGCCACCGGACTAGCGTGGACTGAACTCGGCGGGGAACTGCTGTCGACTGAGGTCACCGTCATGCCCGGGAAGGGCAAGCTGATTATCACGGGGCGGCTCGGGAACGTCATGCAGGAGTCCGCCCAGGCCGCGCTCAGTTACGTCCGGTCCCGCGCCGACGAACTGGGGCTGGAACGGGACTTCTATCAGAAGATCGATCTGCACATTCACGTCCCTGAGGGCGCTATTCCCAAGGATGGACCGTCGGCCGGTATCACGATGGCGACGGCGCTCGTATCGGCGTTGACCAAGGCTCCGGTCCGGCACGATCTCGCGATGACCGGCGAAGTGACCCTGCGCGGGCGGGTGCTGCCGATCGGGGGACTTAAAGAGAAGGTGCTGGCGGCCCACCGAGCCGGCATCAAGACCGTGTTGATTCCGGCCGAGAACGAGAAGGACATTTTAGACATACCGGCCAATGTGCTGCGGGCGGTCAATCTCGTCATGGTCGACCACATTGATCAAGTGTTGCGGAAGGCGCTCGTCCTCGCTGATCCCGACTCGCTGTTCCGAAAGGCGGCCCCGGTTGCTCCGGTGCAGCCGCCCTCATTCGGTGAAGCGACGCCGACTCCGGACGTCGTCGCCCACTGACCGGTCCGGCCTCGCGATCCGGATCGGTTGACTAGCCCGGAGGCCGCTGTTATAGCGCCGGGGTTACCCTCAACGCCGCGACCAACCCGGGGGTCGGAATGACCAAAGCCGAATTAATCGAATCTGTTGCCAGCAAAGTAGATCTGCCGCGTGCCACTGCCGAACGGGCGGTGAACACGATGTTTGACGAGATGGTGACCGCGCTCCGTCAAGGGGACAAGGTCAATATCTCCGGGTTTGGAACCTTCTCGGTGTCTGCCAGAAAGGCGCGCACCGGACGAAATCCAAAGACCGGAGAGAGCATCGAGATTGCGGCGTCGCGGGCGGCGAAGTTTAAGCCCGGGAAGACGCTGAAAGACGAGATCAACGACGGGAGCAAGTAGGCGCGAGGGGTCGGCTCGGCTTCCTGTGGGGCGGTTAGCTCAGCGGGAGAGCATCGGCCTTACAAGCCGGGGGTCATCCGTTCAAATCGGATACCGCCCACCAGACTTCCGAGAGTATGCATTTTCACAGTATCGGGGTGGTAGTTCAGTTCGGTTAGAACGCCGGCCTGTCACGTCGGAGGTCGCGGGTTCAAGTCCCGTCCACCCCGCCATTTTTTGGACCCATCGGAGTCACCCATGAAGTCGACACATATGCTCACCCGCGAGGAGGCGTTGGCCGCCCGACAGTGGTTTGTGATCGACGCGAAGGAGCAGGTGCTCGGCCGCGTTGCGTCCGAGGCCGCCAAGCTGCTGCGGGGCAAGTTGAATCCTGGGTTTACGCCGCACGTCGATTGCGGCGATTTCGTGGTGATTGTCAATGCGGAGCAGGTCAAGCTCACCGGCCTCAAGGACAAGAGCAAGGTGTACTATCGGCACACGGGCTTTCCGGGGGGGATTCGTTCCGTTACTGCGGAGAAGCTTCGCGCTGGCCACCCGGAGCGCCTTCTGCGGTTTGCCGTGACCGGGATGCTGCCGAAGAACCGCCTTGGGCGTCAGCTGGCGACCAAGTTAAAAATATATGCCGGGCCCGAGCATCCGCACGTGGCGCAGCAGCCGGCCCCATTCGAGATCGGCGCCGCTCGGCGCGCCTGAGGGGATGTTGAATCATGGATGATCGCACCGCGAGCCAAGCTGCTACCGGCAGGCGCAAGACTGCAGTGGCGCGCGTCCGGCTGCTGCCTGGCGATGGCAAGGTCACTGTGAACCGTCGCAGCCTTGATGAGTACTTCGGGCGGCCGACGCTCCGCATGATCGTGAATCAGCCGTTCGAGCTCACCAGCACCAAGGGGACGTATGACGTCGCAGTCAACGTGGCCGGCGGTGGTGTTTCAGCGCAAGCCTCCGCTATTCGGCATGGCATCACGCGGGCGTTGATGGGGGTCAACCCCGACTTCCGCCCCGCCCTGAAGAAGGCGGGCTTCGTCACGCGTGATCCTCGCGAGGTTGAGCGCAAGAAGTACGGCCGGCATAAGGCGCGTAAGCGACCTCAGTACTCGAAGCGTTGATTGGCGAGCTAATCGTTCGACAAGAGTAGCCCTACGCCGAGCAAGGCATAGAAGGCATTGGCGGTCCAGGCGGCGAGGAGCGGTGGCAGGGCGCCACTCTGGCCCAGCGACGTCGCCAGTCCCAACAGCACCCAGTAGCCGAAGCCGACAGCGGTGCCCGTGCCGACGACGGTTGCGATGCTCGCGTGCCGTTGCAGACGCCCGGCGATAGGTGCGGCGACCAAGGCGAGTACTAAGCTAGCCAGAGGCAACGCCAGCTTGAGGTAGAGGTCGACGAGGTAGTGCGATGCGTCTATCCCCTTGCGCGTGAGCCCGTCGATGCGGTCGCTAAGGGCGGCGAAACTCAGTTCCTCGGGTTCGCGTTGCACCTCCTTGAAGTCGTCGAGCGTCTCGGCGATTTTCAGGCCGTCTGGCGGCACAGGCACCGTTACGAACCCGCCTTCGTCGATCCGGTCTTCAACCGCGTCGTGCGCCAGCCAGCGCCCCTCCGTCCACTGCGCTTTGGGGACACGGACGACGCTACGCAGGCGGAAGGTGTCGTCGAGGCGATAGATCGTGAGATCGAAAACCGCCTGCTGGGCGCGGTCTACGTAGTCGACATGATAGAACCCGTCGGAACCATGGTACCAGATTGCGCGCTCACTCAGGACTCCGCGCAGCGCGCGCTTACGAATCTCGATGTTGTTCACATACTCGAACTGGCGAGAGCAGTACGGCACAACCGATTCGTTCCACACCAGGGCAGCGACGCTGATGGCAGCCGCGATTGCGAGAAGAGGCATCGCTGTCTGTACGAGGCTGACGCCCCCGGCGCGCAGGGCGATGATCTCGTTACGGCGTCCCATCAGGCCGAAGGTCAGAAGGGTGGCCGTAATGACCGCAGGGGGCGTGATCTGCGTGAGCATCAGCGGAATCTTGAACAAGAAGTACCGCGTTGCGGCACCGAGACTCGCCTCATGGCGGAGCAGGATGTCGAGGCGGTCAAAAAGATCGATGATGATGTAGAGCATCACGAAGCTCACCAAGATGGGGAGTAGCAGCCCAAGGAACTGCCGCGCGATGTACCGGTGGATGACTGAGCTTGGTGGGGGGAAAACTGCCATGTCATACCGTTGGCATGCCGCCGAGAGGGCGCCGACGCCGCAGCGCCGCTGCTACCCGGTCCCAGAGCGGAGGGCGTCCGCGGGTGGTCTCGCTTGCGGCGCGGGCGAGCAGTACCGTCGCCACGCCCGCGAGGACGACATTCGGCACCCACACGGCGACAATGGCTGGTACGGCGCCGCGTTCGCCAAGGTTCTGACCGAAGGTGAGCAGCATATAGTACAGGAAAATCAGTCCGAGACTGAGCGAGAACCCGCGCGAATGGACTGATCGGGAGGGCTGGATGCCCAGTGGAACGCCGAGCGCGGCAAAGACCAGGCAGGCAAAGGGAATCGAGAACTTGCGCTGGGCCTCGACAAGTTCAATGAAGGCAGGCTCGCCACGCGACTTCTTGGCGGCGATCGCTGCGCGCAATTCGATGAGCGTCATCTCGCTCGCGTCCTTGTCGCGATTTCGAAGCTGGGCGAGCGCTGCATTCAGGTCCAGGGTGATGTCGTAGGTCTCGAATCGGGTGTCCTGGTAGCCATCGTCACGATCGGTGCTGTAGATCCCGCCATGTTCGAGGCGCAGGGTCAGGCTGTTCCCTGCCTCGTTGGTGACTAGGCGGCCCCGCTCCGCGTAGACGGTGTTTTGCATCGAGTCGTCTCGAGTATCGGAGATCAGGATGCCCTCCAGCAGGTCGCTGGCGGGTTGGATGCGTTCGACATAAATGACCAGATCCTTGAACTCGTCGTTGAACACCCTCGCCTTGATACCGGCTGCGGCCCGAGTCTTGACGATTTCGTACAGTCCCGTGCGTAGATGGCTATTGCCCCATGGTCGGGCGGTGAGCGAGAGCCACAGGGTAAGCGCCGCGACGCCGATTGCAAAGACGCCGACCGGAACGAGCAGGCGATACAGGCTCACGCCGGCGGCACGGAGAGCGACGATCTCGCTGTCGGAAGAAAGGCGCCCGAAAGCGACCAGAATCGCAAGCAGCAGCGCCATGGGTACGGTGACTTCAAGGAACGCAGGCAGAATGTACGAAAACACGCGCAGCATCTGGCCGAGCGGCACGCCGCGGTTCACGACCAACTCGACCAGCTTGAGAATGCGGACAATGAGCAGGATGGACGTGAAGATGGTCAGGCCGAGCAGGAACGGCACGAGCATCTCGCGCACGAGGTACCTGTCCAGGATCTTCACTGCGAGGCAACAGTAGTGAAGGGGCGGTGGGATGTAAACGCGCGCGGACGGCGGCGTGAAGATGCACCGCGCTGGATTTACGGCGTGAACGCAGTCGAACGTCGACTCGTGGCGCAGCCGCAGACGGTACGTGAGGTTCGTGTTGTTCCTGCCCTCGGGGGGCGTCGTCCGCGCCTGGCAAGCGCCGCGGAAGTAGCGGGGATTCCGCTGCTGGAGGCGGATGCGTCTACGCTGGAAAGGCTGACGGGGTCGGTGGAGCACCAGGGTGTGGCTGCGCTGGTGCCGGTCTTCGGCTACGCCGATCTCGGGGCGATAGTCGCTAACGACACTGGGCCGCTCCTGGTCCTTGATCAGGTGCAAGATCCCAATAACCTCGGGGCGCTAATCCGTACAGCAGCGGCGGTAGGTATGGCCGCAGTAGTGATTCCCCGGCACGGAGCGGCGGGAGTCACGGCTGCCGTCGAGAAGGTTGCCGCCGGGGCAGTAGTCGACGTCCCAATCTGCCAGGTGGCCAACCTGCACCGTCTCCTTCTCGACCTTCAACGGGTCGGCTGCTGGAGCATCGCCTTGACGCCGCGCGGCGGGCGGAGTCTATTCGCCATCGATCTGCCCCCCCGGCCGGTGCTCGTCCTCGGAGGAGAGACCGGGCTCCGGCCGTTGGTGGAGGGCACCTGCGACCTGCAGGCGTCAATTCCGCAACGCCGGGGGGTGGAGTCGCTCAATGCCTCGGTGGCAGGCGCGATCGCCATGTACGAGGTCTGCAGACGGCTGCAGCGGCTTGACACGTTATAGCGGACGCTGGTAGGGAGCAGGTTTCGCGCCAGGGGGCAGGGTGTTCTCTGGATCCGAGCAAATTTCTTCGAGTGCTTACGTGAGCCGGTGTAGCTCAAGGGTAGAGCGACTGACTTGTAATCAGTAGGTTGCCAGTTCGATTCTGGCCATCGGCTCCATGCTGGGGAGAGGTGCCCGAGTGGCCAAAGGGAGCAGACTGTAAATCTGCCGGCGTTTGCCTTCGAAGGTTCGAATCCTTCCCTCTCCACCTTTCTCTTCACTCGGTCCACGACGACGGTGCAGGCAATCATGAACGATGCGGGAGTAGCTCAGTTGGTTAGAGCATCAGCCTTCCAAGCTGAGGGTCGCGGGTTCGAATCCCGTTTCCCGCTCTATTTCCCTGTTTGGCGCGCACGTGGGCGGAGCTTTCGCGGTTAGTCAGGCCCAGGTAGCTCAGTCGGCTAGAGCACGTCCTTGGTAAGGACGAGGTCGGCGGTTCGATTCCGCTCCTGGGCTCTCATTCCCCTCTGACAACAGGCATAGACCCAAAGGACACGAGGCGATGGCGAAGGCGAAGTTTGAGCGGACGAAGCCGCACTGCAACATTGGGACGATTGGGCATATTGACCACGGGAAGACGACGTTGACGGCGGCGATCACGCGGGTGCTGGCGGCGGCTGGGACGGCGAAGTTTGTGGCGTTC